>NZ_JBXENW010000006.1:0-441249 GCF_059383835.1 Paenibacillus sp. J22R98 | reverse complement strand
GAGAGTTCGAATCTCTCGCTCTCCGCCAGATATGGCCCGTTGGTCAAGTGGTTAAGACACCTCCCTTTCACGGAGGTAACAGGGGTTCGAGTCCCCTACGGGTCACCATTTTCTCTAAAAATTCTTCAAAAAAAGACTTGCAATGACACAAGTAATTGAGTTATGATATTACTTGTCGCTCAACACGGAGGCTTAGCTCAGCTGGGAGAGCATCTGCCTTACAAGCAGAGGGTCGGCGGTTCGATCCCGTCAGCCTCCACCATTTAACTTCATAAGAAGTACCTTTTAATGACGCGGGGTGGAGCAGCTCGGTAGCTCGTCGGGCTCATAACCCGAAGGCCGCAGGTTCAAATCCTGCCCCCGCAACCAAAACAATTCGGTAGTACATACCGAGCATTTAATAACGCGGAGCCGTGGTGTAGTGGCCCAACATGCCTGCCTGTCACGCAGGAGACCGCGGGTTCGAATCCCGTCGGCTCCGCCATTTCTTCAAAAGTTCGGCTCGGTAGCTCAGTCGGTAGAGCAGAGGACTGAAAATCCTCGTGTCGGCGGTTCGATTCCGTCCCGAGCCACCATTTTAAATTGTAAGTTCATATGCCGGTGTAGCTCAGTTGGTAGAGCAACTGACTTGTAATCAGTAGGTCGTGGGTTCGACTCCTATCGCCGGCACCATTATGGAGGATTAGCGAAGTGGCCAAACGCGGGAGACTGTAAATCTCTTCCTCACGGTTCGGTGGTTCGAATCCATCATCCTCCACCATTTCTTTACTTAGGGGCATAGTTTAAGGGTAGAACAACGGTCTCCAAAACCGTTGGTGTGGGTTCAATTCCTGCTGCCCCTGCCAATTAATTAGTTGTATGGCGATCGTGGCGAAGTGGTTAACGCACCGGTTTGTGGATCCGGCATTCGTGGGTTCAATTCCCATCGGTCGCCCCATAACAACTACAAAGTACACTTATGCGTTGGGGATTAGCCAAGCGGTAAGGCAACGGACTTTGACTCCGTCATCCCTAGGTTCGAATCCTAGATCCCCAGCCATTTTATGCGGAAGTGGCTCAGCGGTAGAGCATCGCCTTGCCAAGGCGAGGGTCGCGGGTTCGATTCCCGTCTTCCGCTCCATCTTTTATGGCGCCATAGCCAAGTGGTAAGGCAGAGCTCTGCAAAAGCTTTACCCCCAGTTCGAGTCTGGGTGGCGCCTCCACAATTCTTTACAGTTTAATATGTGCCCTTAGCTCAGCTGGATAGAGCGTTTGACTACGAATCAAAAGGTCAGGAGTTCGAATCTCTTAGGGCACGCCATCAATTTGCCGGCGTGGCGGAATGGCAGACGCGCGCGACTCAAAATCGTGAGGGAAACCGTGGAGGTTCGAGTCCTCTCGCCGGCACCATATTAAATAAGACAACCTGTAGGATCTATGATCTTGCAGGTTTTTTGTTGTTTTAGTGTTTATCAATAACATATGCCATTTGATTTTGAAACAATGGCTAGCAGTCAAAGAAAAGGTCTGCACTGAATACCTCAGGACGGTCCATTATTGTCTTTCAGCCTTAAGGTCGGCATGTTCCCCGCCTGAGGTCCAGTAACAAAAACCGTCGCGGGTCCGTTTTGGAATCGCCGAAGATAACCTAGAATAAGAACATAAGCAAGAAACGAAACAAACGAACAAAGCAAAGCGTACTGAGAAGTAACAGCATTTAAACATGGAGAGGCGGTGACATAACAATGAACGGAAAATCTGCATTAGGTGCAATTCTAGTCGTGATTGGTGCATTGATGGTCATGAAGTTTGTAGGAATCCATTTAGGATGGATTATCGGAATGATCATGCCATTCATCTTAATCGGTCTTGGCGTGGTAGGTATTCGCAATAACAGCAAAATCATCGGTGGCATTCTGATCGTAGTCGGAGCTATTATGCTGATTGGCAAATTAGCAGGATTGTTCGCTCTGCTGCTCGCAGTCGGACTTATCGTATGGGGCGTCTCCTTATTCAAGAATCGTAGAAACAGGATCTAACGGTTGAACTAAAGAACATTATTTTATAGCAGTGGACGAAGGAGGCAAGTACGATGAGTATCATGCGGAGAGTGCGGGATATGACGGTTGCGACGCTGAATGAGCGTCTGGAGAAAGCGGAAGATCCCGTAAAGCTGATCGATCAGTTTCTCTGGTCGACAAGAGAAGAGATTATCGGTGCAGAGAAGCTTTATCAGCAATGCGCCGGTCATAACAATCATTTGAAAATGCAGTGGCTGCAAGCAGAGCAGCTCAAAGAAAAGCGGGAACAGCAAGCCATTATTGCGTTGAAAGCCGGCGAGGAGCAAGTTGCCCGCATCGCCCTGATGGAGAAAGCGTCCAGTGAGGAACGCGCGATGCAGTACCGCGAGCTCTATGATCAATCGCTGCAAGGCACGAGAGAATTGGAAGAACAGCTACGCGAGCTTCGCAGTGAATATCAAACCGTATATGAGAAACGGGAGTATTTTGCCGCACGAATGGAGTCGCTTCGCTTACAGCAGCGTATGAATGAGCGTTATACGGGCGGCAGCACGTACGGTTCGGCTGGACAACAGCCGAGCGGGATGTTCCGCAAGCTGGAAGACCGGATTTCGGATATGGAGCTGGAAGCACGCAGCTTGCGTGATCTGCGTAAAGCAGGGCAAGAATTTATTACCGAGGCGGGACATACGCTTCAGAACGTTATCGAACGTGAGATGGAGCAATTGAAACGCAAATTACAACAGGAAGGATGGAAGCCGTAATGAAGAAACTGTATCGTTCGCGCCGCGACAAGAAGCTCTTTGGCTTATGCGGCGGTCTAGCCGAAATGCTGAATGTTGATGCGACGCTGCTGCGGATTCTTCTGATCGTGGTGACTGTCTTTACAAGCGGTGCATTAATACTTGTTTATATTTTAGCCGGATTAGTTGTTCCTAAAGATCCATACCACTACGGCGGATATGGACCGGGCGGTTATAATGGCGGCGGGAATTGGAATAACGGGCCGCATGGCAGCAATTACACGGGTCAGGATCATGGCTTCGGTTATAAAAGCTCGTACAACAACCCGCCTCAGCCACCAGCTTCAGGCGGAGCGAATTGGCAGTCGCCGCCGGCACAGTCGGCTTCTAATATAGATGCCATGATGGAAGATTTGGAGAAACGTGCATTGCGTAAAGAAATTGAAGAGCTTCGTGCTAAATTAGCGAAACATGAGAAGGGAGAGTTTTAACATGAGTATTTTCAAAAGAATGAAAGATATGACGAAGGCATCGTTACATGAGCTGCTTGATAAAATGGAAGATCCGGTTGTAATGCTCAATCAGTACTTACGCGATATGGAGGCTGAGATCCATACGGCTGAGCTCACTGTAGCGAAACAAATGGCAAGTGAGCGCCGCATGAAGCAGCGTCTGGATGAAGCGATTCGCAGCGGTGCAGACCGTGAAGCGAAAGCAGAAACGGCACTTCGTGCAGGTCAAGAGGAATTGGCACGCAAGCTGCTTGAGGAGAAAATCTTCTTCGATCAGAAAACAGTGGAATACACAGAGATGCATGCCAGCGCTAAAACGCAAGCCGATGATCTCATGACACAGCTACACAGCATGAAAGACGAATACTACCAGCTTCGCAACAAACGCAATGAGCTGGCTGCCCGTGCCCAAATGGCAAAGGCAAAGAAACAAATGGCGCAAGTATCGGCTGTACATTCCATCGAGAGCGGCCACGCATCGCGCGGCTTTAGCCGTATGGAAGAGAAGATCATGCAATTGGAAGCTGAAGCAGATGTAATGCGCGTTCCTTACGGCGCTTACAATGCACCTGCGGCGGCAGCAGGCTCTGTAGACCCTGCAAAGCAGCTTCAAATTGAAGAGCAGCTGCAAGCGCTCAAGAACAAGCTTAACCCGCCTGCCGGCGAGTAGGGCTAAACGATAGCATATCCAATAATCATAAAAAGCTACAAACAAGCCATACAGGGTCGATGCGCTATTCAGGCATCGACCACTGGCTTGTCTGCGGTTATACATAGATGAGGGGGTACCGCAGTGAAGGAAGAAGCATCTTCGCCGAAAGCGGAGGCTGAGAAGGAACGATCTTCGAGGACGATGACCGCACCGGCAGCACAAGATATGTTTCCGGCGTATCGGAATGAAGGGCCGCCTTCAGCCATGCAAACGGAGAAACGAAGAAATGCAGCTGAGACTGTATTATGGATACTCGTTATTCTCGGCTTAATTGTGCTGGTTCTGCAAGGAACCGGTTATGTGAAGCTGTTTGCACTGCAAAGTAAAGCAGCGCTGATCGGACTGACGGTAATTGCCCTCTCTCTGGTGCTGGCTGCCGCGTATAGTTATTTGCAAAGCGTGAAACTCCGTGAGGCGATGAAGCGGCTCACGGAGCAGCAGCGCCGTAAACGCCAGCGGGTGACACTGCCTGACCAAGAAGGGGAGGCGCAGGCGCCCGACTCCTTCTCAGAAGAGGATGAAGCATGGACGGAGCAGGTGCGTTTCTCCGCGGTCATTGAGGAGCGGCAACGGCTTGCACGCGAGCTTCATGATGCGGTTAGTCAACAGTTGTTCGCAATATCCATGACAGCGACGGCTGTCAGCCGGACGATGGAGAAGGACTGGGAACGAGCCAAACGCCAGGTGCAGTTAATCGAGGAGATGGCATCTGTTGCGCAATCCGAGATGCGCGCCTTGCTGCTTCATTTGCGGCCGATTCATCTGGATGGAAAAAACCTGGGCCAAGCGCTGCACAGCTTAATTGATGAGCTGAAGCAGAAGGTGCCGATGGCGATTACGCTTGAGGCAGATCCAACGATTAAACTGGATACGGAAGCGGAGGACCATTTGTTCCGTATCGCACAGGAGGCGCTCTCCAATACTCTCCGCCACTCCAAGGCAGAGCATCTCAATATCTATTTGCAGCACGCCGGTGCTTACGTTAGGCTGACGCTGCAGGATGATGGAACCGGCTTTAACCTGGAGGAGAAGAAGCAGACCTCTTACGGATTATTAACGATGGAGGAGCGCGTCAATGTGCTCGGGGGTTCACTAAAACTAATCACTTCACCGGGAAATGGCGTTTTAATAGACATATGGGTGCCTGCGGCTGGGCATGATGGAGGAGGAATATCACCGAATGGAAGCGATCGAACGAATGGACAGCATCGAACAACCTATTAAAGTATTACTCGTGGATGATCACGAGATGGTGCGAATCGGACTTGCCGCTGTGCTTAATACAGAGGATGGCATTGAGGTCGTAGGGGAAGCAAGCAATGGGATGGAAGGGATCCGCCTTGCGCAAGCGTACCGGCCAGATGTCGTCTTGATGGATTTGGTTATGGAAGGCATGGACGGTGTCGAAACGACTCGCAAGCTCTTGGAGCTCTATCCAGACTGCAAAGTAATCGTGCTCACCAGTTACTTAGATGATGGCAAAATGTATCCGGTTATCGAAGCAGGCGCGTTCAGCTATTTGCTCAAAACATCGCGTGCGACGGAAATTGCCGATGCGATTCGTGCTGCGGCAAGAGGGCAGTCCGTACTGGAATCACAGGTTGCCGCGAAGATGATGAACCGATTCCGTCAGCCCAAGGTGGATGCCGTACGTCCGCTTCATGAACAGTTGACAGACCGGGAGATGGATGTGCTGAAATGCGTCGCGAAAGGGTTATCCAACCAAGAGATCGCCGAAGAGCTGTTCATTGGAATTAAAACGGTGAAGTTCCACGTTACGAATATTTTTGCGAAGCTTAGCGTGGATGATCGGACGCAGGCGGCTATTTATGCGCACAAACACGGTTTGGCGGAGTAGTACTTATGGATAAAGGCCGTTTCCCGGACTTCTGGGAGAGCGGCCTTTTTTTGATGGGAGCATGGGAAGTTATAAGGTTCTCCATTTCTTGCGGAAGGCGAGTGGGGTAAGTCCTTCGCGAGCCTTGAAGAGATTGATAAAATGGCTGACATTATCGATGCCGATTTCATCTGCGATGGCTGCGATGGATTGAGTGGTGTATTTGAGCAGTTCCTTGGCTTTCACTATGCGGAGATAGATGAGGTAGTCATTGGGCGACATCCCGATATGCTTCTTGAATTCGCGGGTGAAATGATATTTGCTCACGGCAAGCGCCTTGGCCAAATCATCCATCCGTAATCGTTCTGAATAACGACGTTCCATCTCGCGTACTGCATCGGTTATATAGGTCGGCATTTTGTCGGAATCGGCATCTCTGACATGGGCGGAGAGAATGAGCTCGGTTACTAACTCGGTCAGAAGCTTGGAGGCGAGGAGCTCGGTATGGACGGTTTTATTTTCGTGAATATCGATTAGCGCTTGGATTTGTCTGAGTAGAGGGGACTGCTGCTGCAGCTGCAGACGCGGGTCGCCTTGCTGCGCATACAGCTCGTAGTAATGCTTGCTGGCTCCGCCATAGAAATGAACCCAAGCGAACTCCCAGTGGCCCTTCTCGGCTGTCCGATAATGCTGATGTGCCATGCAGTCGATGAAGAACAGCGATTTGCTTTGCAGGCTGTAGGTTTGCCCGCCATAATCGAGCCGCCCTTCTCCGGAGACGGTGTAGACAAGCAGATAGGAAGGCAGATGCTGACGTTCTGTAAAATAAGGCGGATGTGTCCAGAAATAGCCGGCTTCCTGCACATACATCAACGCTGATCGGGCTGCAACACTGGGCGAAGTAATAAGACGGACGGAATTAGGCGTCCAGCTATGTGAGGCATTCTCCGTATACTGCGGCATGTGCAATCTCCTCCTAATCAGGCTATTACCCTCATTATCTGACGCTTTAGAGAAGATAGCAATATTCTGGTATTTTGAAGCAATATAGCGCGATGTTAATTATGAATTCACCTAATACAATGAATGTATAAATCTATTATTTATTCATTGGAGGAAACGACGATGACCTTGCTCACGCCTATCAAACCGGCAAAAAAACCTCGCATCGGCTTATATTCGATCGGTCTGGAAGCTTACTGGCCGCAGTTTCCCGGACTGCGAGAACGGCTTATGGCGTATGGGAGTCATTTGGAGAAGAAGATGTCTCATCATGGGGAGATCTTCAATTTCGGACTTGTCGATTCGGAGGGCAGGGGGCGGCAGGCGGGTGAATGGTTTAATGAGAAAAACGTAGATCTTGTTTTCTGCCATGTGGCTACATACTCTACGAGCTCCACGGTGCTGCCGATACATCAGATTTGCAGCAAGCCTGTTATCGTCCTGAATTTGCAGCCGACTGCGCGAATCAATTATGCGCAATCGACGACAGGCGAATGGCTGGCGCACTGCGTAGCTTGTCCGGTTCCGGAAATATCCAATGCGTTCAACCGGGCCGGTATTCGATTCCGTGTCATTAATGGTTTGCTTGGGCTCGACTATACGCCTGCTATTTCATTGACGGATGAGGTGACGCACGAACGTCCAGAGGCCATAAAGGCGCTGCGCGAGATTGAGGAATGGATTAAAGCGGCGGGGGTTGTTCGGACACTACGCCATGCGCGGTTTGGTTTTCTTGGGAACACCTATAGCGGCATGCTCGACATGTACAGTGATTTTGCGATGCTTCAGGCACAGCTTGGCTTGCATGTGGAGGTGCTCGAGATGTGCGATCTCGATCGCTTTCTGAAGGAAGTGACGCCGGAGGAGATTGAAGCAAAGCTTGAAGAAGTATATGAAATGTTCGAGATTAGCGGGGATTCCCCTTCGGATCCAATCGCCAAGAAACCAACACAGGAACAGCTCGAATGGTCGGCGCAGGTGGCAGTCGCACAAGAGAAGCTGGTGAGGGCCTTTGACCTGGATGCCCTTACGTACTATTATCATGGCCAGGACGGCAATGAGTACGAGAAGCTGCAGGCTGGTTTTATCGTTGGACATTCGCTGTTAACGGCGCGGGGTATCCCATGCTCTGGCGAAGGAGATATGAAGACGGCCGTTGGGATGAAAATATGCGATATTCTCGGAGCCGGTGGCAGCTTCTCTGAAATTGTCGTGGTGGATTATGTGGATGAAACGATTTTGCTGGGACATGACGGGCCGTTTCATATTGCGATCGCAAGCGAGAAGCCGATCCTGCGCGGGATGGGACTGTATCATGGGAAGAAAGGGACTGGCGTGTCCGTCGAAGCGAAGGTGAAGCGGGGCTCTATTACGACGCTGAATATGACGCAGACCGGGGACGGGAAGCTTGCCATGATTGTGAGTGAAGGGCAGGCGACAAACGGGGAGATCATGCAAATTGGCAATACCCAGACGCATGTGAAATTCGATGTTCATCCCGATGACTATATGGAGAAATGGTTTACCGAAGCGCCAACACATCATTGCGCCATTGCGGTAGGGAGCAGGGCGGCTCAGTTCAAGAAAGTAGCGGAGCTGCTGCAGCTACGTCATGTGACATTGTGCAAAAACAATTAAGGGGAGTGAGTGGCGGTGCAGCGGGTTTCTTTTATTTTGCAAATTGATGAGCGTAATCGTGAGGTGTATATCGAACGGCATCGCAATGTCGATCCGGAGCTGCTTCAAGCATTTGGGGAGGTCGGCATTCGAACGTATAGTATTTTTATCGATGGCGGCAAGCTGTTCGCTTATATGGAGGTAGAAGATTTCGAACAGGCCATGCAGGCGCTTAGTACGCATCCGGCGAACATCCGCTGGCAGCAGTTTATGGCGGATTTGTTGATTAAGAATGAGGACGGCGCAGTTGTGCGGGAGATTACGGAGGTTTTTCATTATTCGGGGGAGGTTGGGTAGAGGGGAAGGCTGTGGGGCAGGGGGAAGAGCAAGGGCAAGGGCAAGGGCAAGGGCAAGGGCAAGGGCAAGAGCATGAGCAAGAGAGAGAGCAAAGCAAAAGCAAAAGCAAATAGCGGCGGCTCCGAAAGTCTGGTTGACTTTCGGAGCCGTTTTTTTGTTAAAGGAGAGTGAGGAGATGATTATAAATGGCGGGGATATCGTTAATATCGTAGTGTGGGATATGGTTTGATGGGAGTGTACCGGCCTGAGGCCAAGCTGCCGTCATGACGGGATTCGTAAGCGTAAGCAAGGATACGTCCTCTGTTGAACGAAGAAGGATTAGCTTGGGATAATGCTCTTGCTTAAAACCTTCGACGAGCACGATATCGACATGCTGCATATGGGCAATAAGGGAGGCAAGCGGCTCAGGGCGAGAACTGATGATGGCACTGCGGGAAGAAGAGCTGATTGCGGTGATGTCGGCACCTGCTTCTTGATGCCGCCATGTGTCCGTTCCCGGTGTATCCATCGTGAAATCATGGGCATCGTGCTTAGCGGTACCCACTGTATAGCCTGCTTGTTTCAAGCGCGTAGTGAGCGTAGTGAGCATCGTGGTTTTGCCGCTGTTTTTGTAGCCGACGATTTGAAGGACGAATGGGGCAGCGCGGCGAAGTGTATTGGAATGAGAGGTCATGAAAGTTGCTCCTTGTTTGGGAATGGATATAGAGTCGTTTATATGTTGATTCGAGTATAGCATAAGCGTATCGCGGGTTTGCCACATTCTGATACAATGGTGGGACATGAGATAGAGTGAGTGGAGGAGAAGTATACGTGAAGCAGCCGCAGGGAGAGACGCGTTTTCGTAGACGCGCAGTCAGAGTTGAGGAAGCAATGCGGCTTGTCCTTGAAGCGGCTGTGCCGGGGCGGCGGGAGATGGTACCGCTGCGGCAAGCCGCAGGTCGGCGGCTGGCGGAGGCGATTACGGCGACGACGGACTGGCCGCCTTTTGCGCGATCCGGACTGGATGGCTTCGCCGTCCGCAGCGCGGATACGGCGCAGGCGTCGCCGAGTACACCGGCGACGCTGCGCGTTGTCAGTTCAGTTGCCGCGGGCGAGCTCGCCTCGGCGGCTGTTGCACCGGGGACGGCCGTCCGCATTATGACGGGCGGACCGGTGCCCCTGGGGGCGGATGCCGTCGTCATGCTGGAGCAGACGGCGGACGCCTGGGTTGACGGGCTGCCGGCGGTGCAGGTGAAACGCACCGCCGAGCCCGGGCAGAACATCGCGCCCCGCGGCGAGGAATTTCGCTGCGGCAGCGTGATTGCGGAGCCCGGCACGCGGCTGCGACCGGGCCACGTCGCTTTGCTCGGCACGTTTGGCTACGCCGACGTGCCGGTGTATGCGCGCCCGCGCGTTGCAGTGCTGGCAACCGGCGCAGAGCTGCTGCCGGTTGAAGCAATGCTCGCGCCGGGCTGCATCCGCGACAGCAACAGCGCCATGGTCGCCGCATTGGTGGAACAATGCGGCGGCGAAGCTCTGGTGCTGGACCGCGTGACTGACGAGCCGGAAGCTACGGCTCGCGCAATTTCCGAAGCGCTGGCGCAATGTGACCTCATCATCACAACCGGCGGAGTGTCAGTTGGGGATTATGATGTCATCGCGAGCCTGTTGCGCGGCTTAGAGCCAAGCGGCGAATCGCCAGTGTCGGCGCCGGATCTTGCGGAAGTGGCGTCAGCCACTGGCCAACCGCCAGCGTCCGTGCCTGCCGGAGAAGCGCCCCTGCAGCAGTCTGCCTCAGCCCCGGGCGATTCATCGGCTCCACCATCCGTGACTGAGAGCGCTGCCTCGCTGAAACCGCCGCATCCCTTCGAAGCCAAGCTTCCACAAGGAAGCCGGCTGCTGTTCAACAAAGTGGCGATGCGGCCGGGCAGTCCGACTTCGGCGGCTGTCATCGAGGGCAAGCTGCTGCTTGCGATGTCGGGCAATCCCGGAGCGTGTTTCGTTGGCTTCGAGTTGTTCGCCAAGCCGGCGATTCAGCGCCTGCAAGGAGCGGGCGTGAACGAGTCGCTGCCGAAGCAGGTGACGGCTAAGCTTGCTTCTCCTTTTGACAAAGGAAGTCCGCACGAGAGATTCGTGCGCACTCGGCTTTTCTCCCGCGAAGGAATGCTCTACGCCGACCCGTTGGCTTTCGGCAAATCCAGCATGATGGCTTCCATCCCGGAAGCCGAAGGGCTCATCCGCTTGAAGGCAAGTCCAGAAGGAACGGCGGCCGACACGACCGTCGATATTATCCTTTTATAATCTGCTTCACTAAATTAGTTCCTCTATAACCATTCATCACTATAAAACCCGCCATCATGAAGCCGACATCAACGACGGCAGCACAACTGGCGGGTTTTCATATTTTCGCATAAACGATAATTTCACATAAACGAATTCACATACAAGCCGCCAAGCGGCAGCTGCAAGTACGACTTAGAAGTAGCACCGTACAGTGTAAAAGATTGAAAACCGCCGGCTTTCGAACTAATCAAAGCTTCGGTCGGCAGCCCTGTAAATCGATCCAGTGCTTCCTTTAGTCGCGAGGTCAAGCTGCTTCTGCCCGTTAGGAGTCGCTTCACCTCATCAGGCCGCGTTTGTATTGCTGTCTCGAACTTCTCCGTATCCAGTTGAAAGCTGCCATCCGAAGCACGGGATAACCCAATAACATCAGCACCGGAACTCTGAACGGCGTCCTGGATCCGGTTCCGCAGCATCGGGTTCAAGTAGCCGGATGCATCGTCATAGATGGCTTGGAGCGAATTGACCTCATCGACAATTCCGCTAAGCTGTTGTGCAACTGCATCCACATCATGCTCCACCATTACGGTGAAATCTGCAGGTGTATCCAGCTTAGTGATCGACACCGATACTTTACCTTGTTGCAGGGATATGTCATTCGACGACGAATCAATGAAAGGCTCACCATTTACCCGATACCTCGCATCCGAAGCATGCACAGAAATACGTCCAATCCCGCTGGCTGAAATAAGATCCCCAATCTGATCCCTTATCTCGAAAGAAAACATCTTGCCGATCGGATTCGAGGAGAGCTCGAGCTTCACGGTACCGGTTGTCCGATCCTCTTGAACGGAAGCGGTCACACCCATCTTGGCATTGTTTATGGTATCGCGGAGCTTACCGAGCGCGACTTCATTCGTTTCTCCGTATTTAATGGAAGTCGAAAAAGCTCTTGTTTCGTTCCCGGCTTTAACAGTGAAAGTATGTGTACCCGTACCCATAATGGAGGGGGCATTCTTGGTCAAGTCAAAGCTTATATTCTTCTGGGCGCGTGCCACAGAATCAACCTGAATGTCATACTGGGAGCGTTCGGCGCCGAAAGCTGCATGTCCCGTCACTTTACTGCTATTCATATTATCCGAAACATTCACAATCCGATTGCCAAAAGCACTCTTATCCTTCATCATCATGTCCGTGACAGCAGCTTTAACCTTGTTTCCTTGCGCCAGCCATGCAGCAGAGCTTACCGCGGCAGCCTTCAATGTATCTTGGGCTTGTCTCGGCAAACCAAAGCTGCCAATCGAACTAAGCAGTTTCCCGGAGCCGGTGGGAGCCTTCTGTGGTTGACGAGAGAAAGGCCAAGAATTGAAATTCGGGTAAAGCGCGTACCTTTCTACCGGAATAATGGGCTCTTGCGTCCTTCGTACGGTTCCGAATACAGCGGGTATAGCATACGGCATAACCATATCAATGCCCTCCGTTCATAGGTCTACTACCATCATATTAAATAAAATTTTCCAATTTGTCGATGATAGATCTTTGTTTTTCGGCAGACAAAAAGCCCGTACCTCGCAGCATAAAACACACCAGGCCTCGGGCTTCGAATCGCCGCGGTTATATGAGTAAAAACAGAAAAGCCAAGGAAGCCAAGTCAAGGGCAAACACATCTCCGAATGGTGAGTAACCATAGCCGTAGCCATATCCATAATACGGATCACCATAGTACGGATCGTACGGATAATAAGCCTGCGTTTGTGCTGCATCTTTCGGTTTAGCTTCCGTCACCGCTTTTTTGCTTCCTTTCTTGCTTTTCACCTTCGAATTCGTCACTTTGCTCTGTTGAGGCGTTTGTGCTTGCGAGCTGGCATGCTTCAGAGCGCCTGCCTGTTCATTGAACATCAGCTTGCCGCCATGACACCGACTCAGAATACCGTAATGTCGCTGACCATCATGTGTAACGGCACAAACGGCCATGCCGCAAAAGTTTTTAATATGATCCTCATGGAGCGGGTAAATTTGATCCACTTTTAGTTGATACCTCCCCCTGGGTTCTTGGATACAGTCTATTCACCTACAGGCGAAAGCGTATGGTTATTTACCTAACAAGGAGTGAAATGATATGGCCGTTTCCCGTTCCGAGGACAATATTGTCCCAAGCTTGCGCCGTCCGAAGCGCACCCCGAAATGGGGCGTCCTGACTGCTCTGCTGGTACTGCTGGCTGCTGGGCTGTGGAGCGCCTACTATGCCAACAACAAAGAGGCTCCAATCACTGCAGGTGAGCGGCTCCGGCATGATTTTGAGGCAGTGTGGACATGGAGCGGCAGTGTATATAAAGGCGGTGTGGAGCAGGCGAATTGGACGTTCCGCTGGGATAGTGCTTCCGATCGAAAGGAAGCGGAGCGTTTAGCCGCTTCGCTTGGGTTCCATTTGACGACAGACCTGGACGGAAAGGAGACTGTCGATGTAATGGCATCTAATGAAGCGGGACATATGAAGCTATGGATTCATACAAGACCGAGCACAGACGAACAGACCGACGATAAGCCGTTTGAGCTTGTCCTGCTGTTGGATGCGGCAGCGGGCACGAGCCGTACTACGATTTCAGAGATGATCGGCAAAGTGGAGCGGGCAACGGAGGGACTTGATATCCAGGGTGGTTTTACCTTGCGCGGTGTACCGGTCCGTGAAGGCGGTGCTGCGCGAATTGCGGTCTCAGCTGCGGCCAAGGAGATTGAATCCTATAACGACGGGCACACGGAGAGCATCACGTATTTCAGCGGAGGGCTGCAAAGCAGTGTACAAAGCGGCTCCGCGAAAGTGAATCTGCAGTTGGCTGAATCGTCTGCGTCGGCAGGGGAGAGCGGGGAATTAATCATCGGAGTACCTTTAATTACAGGGGATTATTCGCTGCCGAATAACTAGAAGTTTGGAAACCGATTCGTTTTTTTTATGTTTGCATGAATAGCATCTATTGCCTCAATATGCTAAACTACATAACATGATCTTACCAATCGTTGTATGAAAATACATAAGAGAGAATGAGGGAAATGACCGAAGTGAGCAAACATGAATCAGTTGCCGCAGAGGGTGCGGTTTATTATTTATTCGGAGCTACAGGAGATTTGGCGCGTAGGAAACTATTTCCTGCGCTATTCAGCTTATATAAAGAAGGCAAGCTGGCCGAGGATTTCGCCGTAGTAGGACTTGCACGCAGACCGCGGACGAATGAGCAGTTCAGAGCTGACGTGTACGAATCGATCAGCGAGTTTTCACGTTACAAATCGGATGATGCCGAGCTTTGGAACCGGTTCGCCGAGCATTTTGTATATATGTCCCTCGACATTAATAATGTAGATGGATTCCGGGAGCTGGCCCGCTTGTCGCAAGGGCTGGATGAGAAATTCAAAATTCCGGGCAACCGATTGTTCTACTTGGCGCTGGCACCGAATTTGTTCGGGCCTGTGTCTTTCAACCTGCGTGATGGCGGCTTGCTGGAATCACCCGGCTGGAACCGTCTTGTTATCGAGAAGCCGTTCGGCTATGATCTCGAATCGGCGCGTAAGCTGAACAGCCAGCTTAGCCAAGTGTTCAAGGAAGAGGAAATCTACCGGATCGATCACTACTTGGGCAAGGAAATGGTGCAAAACATTGAGGTGCTTCGTTTCTCCAACGCATTTTTTGAGCCATTGTGGAACAATAAGCATATCGCTAATGTACAAATCACCCTCTCCGAGACAGTAGGCGTTGAAGAGCGCGGCGGTTATTACGATAAATCCGGCGCATTGCGGGATATGGTTCAGAACCATATGATGCAAATGCTGGCGATGATTGCAATGGAGCCGCCAAGCAGGCTGCATCCGGAGGATATTCGCGACGAGAAAGTGAAAGCACTGCGTTCGCTGCGTCCGTTCGCTTCCGCTGGCGAAGTGAGTCAGCATGTCATTCGCGGTCAATATGATGAGGGTTCGGCGAAAGACAAACCGCTTAGCGGCTATCGCCAAGAGGATTCCGTCAATCCGGAGTCGACGACGGAGACGTATTTTGCCGCTCGCGTGTTCCTCGATAATTTCCGCTGGGCAGGTGTTCCGTTCTATATTCGTACGGGTAAGCGCCTTCCGGTCAAAACAACTGAGGTTGTTATCGAGTTTAAGAATGTGCCCGACAATATCTTATTCGCGCGTCGTCATGATCTGGCGCCAAACCTGCTTGTCATCCGCGTGAATCCGATGGAAGGCATTTATATCAAAATCAATGCGAAAAAGCCGGGCGTCGACAATGTCGTACAGCCGGTTTCGATGGAGTTCTGCCAGAGCTGCATGATCGGCATCAATACGCCGGAAGCTTATGAGCGCCTTATCTATGACGCGGCTCGCGGCGAATCCACCTACTTCACGCGTTGGGACGAGGTTGCGCAGGCATGGTCCTTCGTGGATCGGATCGCTGAAGCATGGCGTGAAGACAGCGCTGATCTGCAGCTCTATCCTGCAGGCTCATGGGGACCTGCTCGCACGGATGAACTCCTTGCCCAAGATGGCTTCCACTGGTGGCCGGTAAACGGTCAAGCTGAGGATAACGTAATTTGGATCTCTGGCGGACCTAAATGATTGCATGCAGGACGACATAGGAGACTTTGACGATGTTCAAAATTTACGATATTTCGATGACAATCGATCCATCGATGCAAGTGTATAAGAATAAAGAAATCAAGATTCCGATCATCACGAATGTGTCTAACCATGACAACGGGCAGGCTGTATACGAATCCCGTCTTGATATGGATGTTCACTGCGGTACGCACGTGGATGCACCTCTGCATATGCTGAAGGATGGCGAGACGATTGAAACGATCGGTCTGGAGCAGCTCATAGGCTATGCTCGCGTTGTCGATCTGACGCATTGCGAGGAATGCATCACACGTGCAGATTTGGAGCCGCTTCACCTGCAGCGTAATGAGTGGGTTTTGTTCAAGACTCGCAATTCGTTCTCGGAAGCATTTGATTTCAACTTTGTCTTCCTGCGCGAAGACGGCGCTCGTTATTTAGTGGAGCTCGGTATCCGCGGTTTGGGTACGGATGCACTTGGCATCGAGCGCGCACAGCCGGAATATCCGACGCACCGCTCTCTGTTCCGCAATAATATTATTATTGTAGAAGGATTGCGGCTGAAGGATGTCGCTGCCGGCAACTATTTTATGGCCATTGCGCCGCTTAAGCTTACGGGGCTGGACGCAGCTCCTGCCCGGGCTTTCTTGATCGGCGGCATGTAAAGGACGAAGGGAACTATCATGAGTAAAACAATGACCGATGAGATTAAACAAGAAGTTGAGAAAAGGCGTACATTCGCCATCATTTCTCACCCCGATGCGGGAAAAACGACACTAACGGAGAAGCTCCTTCTATTCGGAGGAGCCATTCGTGAAGCCGGTACGGTAAAAGCGCGTAAAGCAAGCCGCCATGCGACGAGCGACTGGATGGAAATCGAGAAGCAGCGGGGAATCTCCGTTACGTCTTCCGTCATGCAGTTCGACTATAGCGGTCATCGCGTGAACATTCTCGATACACCGGGTCACCAAGATTTCAGTGAAGATACGTACCGTACGCTGACTGCAGCCGACAGCGCCGTCATGCTTATCGACGTCGCGAAAGGCGTCGAGGCACAGACGATTAAACTGTTCCAAGTGTGCAGCAAGCGAGGCATTCCCATCTTCACCTTCATTAACAAGCTCGACCGCGAAGGACAAAGTCCATTTGAATTAATGGAAGAGCTTGAGCGCGTGCTTGGTATTCGGGCGGTTCCGATGAACTGGCCAATCGGCATGGGACGCGAGCTCTGCGGCGTCTACGACCGGATGAAGAACCAAGTTGAGCTGTTCCAAGGGAATGATCATTCCACGATCGAAGTCGTGAAGGTAAAGGATTATAACGATCCTCATATCCGCGAGATGGCGGGCGACTTCTTGACGGATCAATTGATTCAAGACCTTGAGCTGCTTGATGTCGCTGGGGATCAGTTCGATTACGAGAAAGTCCGTGCAGGCGAATTGACGCCGCTTTTCTTCGGAAGTGCGGTTAACAACTTCGGCGTGCAGACGTTCTTGGAGAACTTCCTGCAGCTTGCTCCATCACCGACGCCGCGTCAGAGCACGAGCGGGCCGGTCGATCCGATGAGCGAGAAGTTTACAGGTTATGTCTTCAAAATCCAAGCGAACATGAACCCGGCCCATCGCGACCGGATTGCGTTTCTACGCATTTGCTCCGGCCGTTTCGAACGGGGCATGAGTGTCCGCCATGTGCGTAACGGCAAGGATATCAAGCTTGCGCAGCCGCAGCAATTTCTGGCGCAGGATCGGGATATCGTAGAAAATGCTTATCCGGGTGATATTATCGGTTTGTTCGATCCGGGTATCTTCCGAATCGGAGATTCCTTGTCACAAGGCGGCGATGTCGTATTCGACGAGCTGCCAACCTTCTCGCCGGAGCTGTTTGCGAAAGTTACCGTGAAGAACGCGCTTAAGCATAAGCAATACCAGAAGGGGATCGATCAGCTGACTGAAGAAGGAACGATTCAAGTGTTCCATTCTACTGGCAACTTCGATGAAACCATTCTCGGCGTTGTCGGACAGCTGCAATTCGAGGTGTTCGAGCATCGGATGCGTTCGGAATATGGCGTCGAAATTCAGCTGCACCGGATGCAGTTCCAGTTTGCCCGCTGGATTGTCGATGATAAGATTGATCCTTCCAAGTACCGGATTAATTCCACACTGGTGAAGGATAAGAAAGACAACTACGTAGCGCTGTTCGAGAATGAATATGCGATGCGTACCGCAATGGATAAGAACCCAACCTCCAAGTTCTTGGAGATGGCTCCTTAATAGGAAAAGACCTCAATCCCGTTAGTTCGCTAACGGTGTTGAGGTCTTTTTGCGTCAGTCGATCAAATCGGGGATAGGTCTGCCTGCCAGCTGCTCCATTCGGCGATGATGCTCGATGGCGGCCAGAATTTGCTGCTTCACATCTTCATTATAGGAACGAATCATCCCAGGGAGCTGGAACAGATCTACGATTACCCAGACAAATAGGGAGGCTCCTGAAAGGATGCATAGGACGATCGCTAAAATGGTGAAAGTGGATGCAGCGGAGAATGCAGTGGTAACGGCTGAAGAAACAGTGCCTACGATGTAGAAGAGTATTGCGGCAATGAAGAGGAGAAGCTGCGCAATACCTGAACCTACACGTTTCAGATAGAAGCGATGCAGGCCAAGATGACCGCCGAGCAGCATCAGATAGGCGACTGCAGTGGATTTCTCGGCACCGCGTAGTTCTGAGTTTAGGATAAGCAGCTCATTTAAGGTCAAGTCATGTTTGGTCAGCATGCGCTTCTCCTTCTCCTTTGCTTAACGTCTCATCGCATTGTTGAAATGCTTCTGTCCGAGCAGCTCATCTATAATTTGACCCTCGACGCGTTGATTCTCTTCTTTCACCATACCATGCAGCAGAAAGGCATCGATTAAGACCCAAATTGCCGAAACGATGTATCCGATAACCGTAATGGTTAGGATAAGCTGTGCAATGGCTGAACCCGTCTTCTTCATGTAGAAGCGATGGGCGCCGAAGCTCCCTAGGAAGAACCATAGTATATAGGCGACAAGCATGTTTTTGCCTTGATTTCTCACTTCTTGATCTAGCAAAATCAGCTCGCGAGCGTCTAATTGACTCTTTTGGGCGATGTTGTACGTTATCATCGATGCAGGTCTCCCTTGTAATAAAATGTTAAAATAAGCGCTAAAAGGATTGACAGGTAACCGCTTGCATGAGAAAATGTACGCGTGTACATTCGATAATTAACTTGGATGGGAGGAAGGACTTATCCGTAAAAAAGTCGCTGAATTAGCAGGAGTGTCGGAAGCGACGGTATCGCGTGTGCTAAACGGCGCCGGGACAGTAAAGGATGAGACGGCGAAGCGGGTCGTGGATGCCGCCAAGCAGCTTGGGTATGTGCCGAGTGCGCTTGCACAGCGGTTTGCGCTGCGCAGAAGCGGTAATCTTGGCGTTATTTTGCCGTTATTGCCTAAGGTGAATCTCTTCTCGACTTATTACTTCTCCGAAGTATTAAGCGGGATCGGGGTTACTGCCAAGCAGCGCGGTTATGATTTGCTGCTCTTGTTTCGGGAAGCTGACGAGCCGCGGGACTATGCGAATCTGTTTCGGACGCAGAAGATTGACGGGTGCATTATATTAGGCGCTCAAGATGTGCCGACGGAACGTGAGGCGCTTGCCGAGCTCAAGGAAGGGGATCATCCCTTCTGCCTCGTTAATCAGCGCTTTGAGGGAGAAGCCTTCAACACGGTGGATGCCGATCAGCGAATGGGAAGCCGGCATGCGGCCAGACATCTGCTGCAGCAAGGCTTTCGGAAGATCTGTTTTCTGAATGGCCCGGCAGAATACTCGAACAGTCTGGATCGATTGAAGGGTTTCCAGCAAGCGCTCGTTGAGGCGCAGGTGCAATTCCAAGCCGAGCATGTGCTGATCGGGAATTATAGCCGCAAAAGCGGCTATCAGCAGGCTGCACAGGTAGCGGAGCTCATCCGCAGCGGCGATGTCGATGCGGTGATTGCCGCGAACGACCGTATGGCGATCGGGCTCATGCAAGGACTGAAGGAGCTTGGCATACGCGTAGGAGAGGACGTTGCGCTTGTTGGCTGCGACGATTCCGATGTCTCGCGGATGACAGAGCCGCCGCTAACATCCATTCGTGTTCCGTTCTACGAAGTTGGCTGCGAGGCGGCATCCCGTCTTCTGGACATGATGACGGAGACCGAACCATCGTCCCCTTTTGAAGTTAAGCTGCCCGTAAAGTTGATTGAAAGGGCTTCCTCCAAGACAACGAGAACGACGACAACCTAACGTGATACATAGGGGAACCTATCGGTTTCACGCTTAATACTTGAGGAAGTTTCACAGTATCGCTAACCTAATTCTATGAGAGGCGGAACAAAACGATGAGCACAATTAGAGTAGGTATGATTGGTTACAAATTTATGGGTAAAGCCCACAGCAATGCTTATAGAGCACTTCCGATGTTCTTCCCTAAAGTAACTCGCCCGCAAATGGCTGTTATTTGCGGCCGGGATGCAGTTGGCTTAGAGCATGCTCGCGAGCAGTTTGGCTGGGAAAGCGCAGAGACAGACTGGCGTAAGCTGGTTACGCGCGATGATATCGATTTGATCGATATCAATGCACCGAGCGACGCACATAAGGAGATTGCGATTGCTGCTGCTGAAGCGGGCAAGCATATTTTCTGCGAGAAGCCATTGGCGCTAAATCTAGCGGATTCGATCGAGATGCTCAATGCTGCTGAGAAAGCCGGCGTGAAGCATATGGTTGGCTTTAACTACCGGTTTGCGCCGGCTGTGCAGCTGGCGAAGAAGCTGGTTTCCGATGGCCGTATCGGTGAAATCTATCATTTCCGCGGATTCTTCCTGCAGGATTGGATCGTAGATCCGCAGTTCCCGCTCGTATGGCGCTTGCAGAAGGAAATTGCCGGTTCCGGCTCGCATGGCGACCTCGGCGCGCATGTCATCGACATGGCTCGGTTCCTCGTCGGCGAATTCCAAGAAGTGATCGGGATGAGCGAAACATTCGTGAAGGAGCGCCCGCTGCCAACGGCTACGATCGGCCTTAGCGGCCTTAGTGCCAAAGGTGAGAAAGATGCGCCTCGCGGACAGGTAACTGTAGATGACGCGACCTTGTTCCTAGCCCGTTTTGCCAATGGAGCTCTTGGCAGCATCGAAGCGACGCGCTTCGCGCCGGGGCACCGTTGCACGAACTCGTTCGAAATCAACGGCAGCAAAGGCAGCATCAAGTTTGATTTTGAGCGCGTGAATGAACTGGAAGTGTACTTTACGGACGATGCTGCGGATGTCCAAGGCTTCCGCCGCGTTATTGCAACGGATGCACCTCACGCCTACAGTGAAGCATGGTGGCCGGCTGGACATACGATCGGTTACGAGCACACATTCACGCATGAGATACACGAGTTTATGCTGGCACTGGCTGAAGATCGTCAGCCTGTTCCGAACTTCGTAGACGGCGTAGAATGCCAAGCCGTTCTGGAGGCTGTCGATAAGTCGATCGCGGAACGCCGTTGGGTAGCGATTTCAGAATTAAGATAAAGAAAACGGACTAACTATTGGAGCAGAGGATGGGAAGCATGAGAAAAGCATTAATCGTTTGGGGCGGCTGGGATGGACATCAGCCGGAGGAAGTAGCGGGTATTTTTGCTGATTTGTTGAATAAAGAAGGGTTCGAAGTCACCGTTTCGGACACGCTTGACGCCTATAAGGATGCGGAGCTCATGGCGCAGCTGGATCTAATCGTACCTGTATGGACGATGGGCTCGATTACGCAGGAGCAGCTGCGTCCGCTGCTCGATACCGTACGTGCGGGCTGCGGCATCGCGGGCTGCCATGGCGGCATGGGCGACTCCTTCCGCAACGATGTCGATTATCAGTTCATGGTTGGCGGTCAGTGGGTCGCTCATCCGGGCAATGACGGCGTTGTGTACGACGTGAATATGGTTCGCGAGGACAATCCGCTTACAAGCGGCATCGGCGATTTTGAAGTGTGCACCGAGAAGTACTACATGCATGTAGACCCGGCCAATGAGGTACATGCCACGACGTCGTTCGGCGATGTGAAAATGCCGATTGTTTGGACGAAGTCATGGGGCGAAGGCCGCGTGTACTACAATTCACTGGGTCATCAAGCCAACATCGTGGCGATGCCGCAAACGCTTGAATTGATGCGCCGCGGATTCCTGTGGGCCGCTCGCAGTCAGGAAGCGTAAGAGAGTTTTATTGGGAGAAGTCGTATAAAGCGATGCACTTTTCATAGCTTATTTGAAATTTATTTTGCGGGAGGAATGGCGTTTCATGAAACCAGTCAAAGTCGGTATTATCGGCTGCGGTAATATCAGCCATGTCTATTTTACAAACTTGAAGAAGTACCCTCAGGTGGATCTTGTCGCGGCGGCGGATATCGATATTGAGCGTGCTAAAGCACGTGCCGCTGAATTCAACTTGAGCAAAGCTTACACGGTAGAGCAGTTGCTCGCAGATCCGGAAATCGAAATCGTCGTTAACTTGACGATTCCGAAGGCACATGCTTCTGTTTGCTTGCAGGCGCTCGAAGCCGGCAAACATGTATATGTGGAGAAGCCGATCGTAGTTACTCGCGAAGAAGGCAAACAAGTGCTTGAGCTGGCGGAGAAGAAAGGCCTGCGTGTCGCAAGCGCGCCGGAGACGTTCCTTGGCGGCGGCATTCAAACTTGCCGGAAGCTTATTGACGAAGGCGCCATTGGTACGCCGGTATCCGCAACGGGCTTCATGCTCTGCGGCGGTCACGAGAGCTGGCATCCGGATCCGGAGTTCTACTATGAAATCGGCGGCGGCCCGATGTTCGATATGGGACCTTACTACTTAACCGCATTCGTTACGTTGCTTGGACCTATTCGCCGCGTTACCGGTTCGGCACGGATTACGCATGCTGAGCGGACAATCACAAGCGAGAAGAAACGCGGCAAGCTTATTCAAGTGGAAACGCCGACTAATATTACAGGCGTTCTCGATTTCGAGAATGGGGCAATCGGTACGTTGCTCACGAGCTTCGATGCACCGGGAGGCACATCGCTGCCGAACATCGAGATTCACGGCAGCAAAGGGTCGCTGATTGTTCCGGATCCGAACGGCTTCGGAGGCAAAGTGAAGCTTCGCCGTGCTGGCGGAGAATGGGAAGAGATCGAGCTGACACATGGCCACATCGACAACAATCGCGGAATTGGCGTAGCGGATATGGCTCGCGCAATTCGCGAAGGCGGCGAGCACCGTGCTAACGGCACAATGGCGTACCATGTGCTCGAAGCGATGCACGGCATTCACGATGCTTCGCGCGACGGGAAGCATTATGTCATGGAGAGCACTTGTGCGCGTCCTGAGCCGATGCCGGCACTTGAAGCACAGTCCCAATAACGATAATATGGAATGAGACACGCAGCCTGCCCGCTCGCTCGGGTAGGCTGATCATTTTCAAACTTATTATTTAGGTTACATAAAAGGAGATTCGTTCATGAGACCAGTGAAAGTCGGCATTGTGGGCTGCGGCAATATCAGCCAAATCTATTTTACGAATTTAAAGAAATACCCCGAGATTGATCTTGTTGCTGCGGCAGATATCGATTTGGAGCGCGCGAAGATGCGTGCGGAGGAATTCGGTCTCTCTAAAGCTTATACGGTAGAGGAGCTGCTTGCAGATCCGGAGATTGAGATTGTCGTGAATCTAACGATTCCGAAAGCACATGCATCGGTTTGCTTGCAAGCGCTGGAAGCTGGAAAGCATGTTTATGTAGAGAAGCCGCTGGCGGTTACACGTGAAGAAGGCAAGAAGGTGCTTGCACTGGCGGAATCGAAAGGCCTTCGTGTAGCAAGCGCACCCGAGACATTCCTTGGCGGCGGCATTCAAACCTGCCGGAAGCTGATTGACGACGGTGCAATCGGCACTCCGATCTCCGTAACCGGATTCATGCTTGGCGGAGGACCAGAGGGCTGGCATCCGGATCCGGAGTTCTTCTATGAAGCTGGCGGCGGCCCGATGTTTGATATGGGGCCTTACTATTTGACAGCTTACATCGCGCTGTTGGGTCCGTTCCGCCGCGTGACAGGTTCGGCAGTCATTTCGTATCCCGAGCGTACGATCACGAGTGAGAAGAAGAATGGCAAAGTGATGAAAGTAGAGACGCCAACGCATATTGCAGGCGTAATCGACTTCCAAAGCGGAGCTGTTGGCACGCTGATTACGAGCTTCGATACGAAAGCCGGCACATCGCTTCCGAACATTGAGATCCATGGAAGCGAAGGCTCCTTGCTTGTTCCGGACCCGAATATGTTCGGCGGTACAATTAAGCTGCGCCGCCTTGGCGGAGATTGGGAAGAGGTTCCGTTCACGCATGGCAATACCGATAATAACCGCGGCATCGGCGTAGCGGATATGGCTCGTGCGATTGTTGAAGGCGGTCAACACCGCGCTAATGGGGCAATGGCTTATCATGTTCTTGAAGCGATGCATGGTTTCCATGATGCATCCCGTGACGGCAAACACTACGTGATGGAGAGCACCTGCGACCGTCCGGAGCCGATGCCTGCGCTTGAAAGCGATACAGCTGTCGTATAAGATACACAGAAAAAGACATTCAAACCGCGTCTTGGTTTGAATGTCATTTTTCTATCTATAGGAGGGTCGCTAATGATCTCGAATGCCATTCGCAGCATGGAAGCTATGCTGGTTTCCGTACCACAACGATTCCGATCACTTGATCGTAACGAAATCGTGCAGCCCCTTTCGGAAGGAAAATGGTCGCGCCTACAGCTGCTGGGGCATCTATGCGATTCATCCATCCATAATTTATGCCGATTTGTTCAAATCGATGGGCATACTGAAGCAATACCGGTCATCGTTCCCTACGACCAAGAGAATTGGGTGAAGGTTCAGCGATATGTTGATGCTCCCCCGGAAGATGTACTTTCGTTATGGGTGAGCCTTAATCAATCCGTCTTGCGAGTCATAACAGGCTTATCGTCATCAAGCTTAGCACGTACAGGACAGTTTCCAAGTGGAGCTGCGGTCACATTAGAGTGGCTGATCGATGATTATGTCGATCATATGGAGCATCATTTACAGCAAATATTCGGGAACGGAGTCGTCAGCTAGGACTCGGGGATGCCGTTTCCGCCGCAGGATGGAGCTCGTCGTAGAGCACCTGCACCATGCGGTTGCGGTCACTTTCGCCGCTGTTTTTCCAAATCATTTCGAACAGTACTCCAAGTCCAGGGAGTGCTTTCTCATCGCTTCCGATGGAGCCTTCAATGACGTCGGTCAATTCTTCCCCTGTTAAATTTTCTACCCGACGAACGATTGCCTGCCGCAAATCAAGATTGTTCAATCTGATCCCTCCATCACATACAGATTCGAGGTTTAATATCTCCTTATGGCCTTGATTTCATGCCGGATGATGACGCGAGGCGTTCGGATATATAAGGAAATTGTGCTATAATAAGCTCAAATTGCTTCAAGGGAGATGGAAGTCTTGCCGAATAAGCAGTACGCGGTAATTGGCATGGGGCGGTTTGGTACAAGCGTCGCTCAATCGCTGTCAAAGCTTGGGTTTGACGTACTGGCGATCGATTCGAATGAGCAGAAAATCGAAGACGTGTCCAATTGGGTGACGCATGCCGTTGCTGCGGATTCCACGGATGAAGATACGATGCGCTCACTCGGGTTGCGTAACTTCGATGTTGTCGTTGTGGCGATTGGCGCAGACATTCAAGCGAGCATTCTAACGACGCTTATTTTGAAGGAATTTGGCGTTCCACAGCTGATCGTGAAAGCGCAAAGCGAGCTGCATGGCAAGGTGCTGACGAAGATCGGTGCGGACAAAGTCGTATTTCCCGAGCGGGATATGGGCATGCGTGTTGCCCATCATTTGATCTCCCCCAACATCCTGGAGTACATAGAGCTGTCTAAGGATTACAGCATCGTCGAGATCAAGACTCCAGCCTTCGCCGTCGGCAAAAACTTGAAGCAGCTTGATATTCGCGCCAAATACAAATGTAATGTACTCGCGATCAAGACAGGGAGCGAGCTCAATATTTCTCCTTATGCGGAGGATGTTATTAAAGCGGACGATGTGCTGGTTATAGTGGGCAAGAGTGAACATTTATCTGAATTAGAGCTTGATTATGCGGAAGGCTGATACTAGCGTGCAAACGAACAATAAACGAATGATGAGCATTACTTCAGTGCAAAATGAGAAAGTGAAAGCGATGGCTGCCTTGCTGGAGAAGAAGCACCGGGACCGTTCGGGCCGCTTCATTATCGAGGGGGTCCATTTGGTGCAGGAGGCGCTGCTAGCCGGTGCCGATGTGGAAACCATCGTGATCGATATGGAACGCGGTGTACCGGGCGAGCTCCGTACGCTGCTCAGCCAAACCGATTGCGAGCTGATTGAAGCTACTCCGGCTGTTATGGCCAAATGTACGGGCACGGACTCTCCGCCGCCGGTATTCGGTGTGGCTGCGAAGCCTTATGCGGATGTGTCCAAGCTGTATCAGCAGGACTCGCTGGTTGTCGTGCTGGATGGCGTGCGCGATCCCGGAAATGTAGGCACGATCATCCGAAGCGCGGACGCGGTCGGCGCACATGCAGTGGTGCTCGGACAAGGCTGCGTCGATCTCTACAATCCGAAGACGGTGCGTTCTACGATGGGCTCGTTGTTCCATCTTCCGGTCATCGAAGGGAATCTCAGCGAGCTGTTGCCGGAGGCTAAGAAGCACGGAATTTCCCTTGTCGGGACAAGCTTGCAAGCTTCGGCTACCTGTTACGGCTATAACTGGAGCGGGCCAACTTGGCTGCTGATGGGCAGCGAATCGCAAGGATTATCAGCGGACGTACTGGGGCAAGTGGATACGAGCATCATCATCCCGATGTATGGTCATTCGGAGTCGCTTAATGTGGCGATGGCGAGTACGATTCTGTTGTATGAGGCGCTGAGGCAGCGGCGGTATGTGGAGTAGGTTGCGCTGCTTATTAATTGTGAGTTGTAATTCATTTTGGCACTAGTTGTAACATTGTTTGGCATAGCGTAAAAACACCAAGAAGGCCACTCCTTATCATGGATAAGGAGTGGCCTTCTTGGTGTTGCCTTGACTAATTAAACGTTGCCAATCTCGAGCTCGGCCGCTTTGATCTCATGCGGTTGTCTGCAAGGGATTCGTACGATAATCGTCGTTCCTATGAGCTCGGAGCTCTCAATTTCCAAACCGTAGGCCACTCCAAACAAAAGCTTGATCCGCTCGTTAACGTTGTACAATCCTATGCTTCCTCTATCAGAGGATTGGGATGAGCGTGTCAGTTTTTGCCTGATTTCATTCAATTTCTCCGGTCCAATGCCGCTTCCGTTATCGACTATTGTGATACGGAGATCATTCTCATTCCTATAACCCTGGATCGTAAGCAGATTGTTCTGACGCTTACGGTCGAAGCCGTGTATGAGGTAATTCTCGATAAGCGGCTGGAGAATCAATTTAATGATGCCGTACCCCATAATCGACGGTTCGACTTCGATCTGGTAGTGAAAGAAGTTTTGATATCTCGCATTGAATATTGTGAGGTACATGTTGCATAAGTCGATTTCTTCGGCTAAAGTGACGACCGAATCCGCTTTGAGCGATGCCCGGAAGAGAGCAGCGAGCGATTGAATCATTTCTCCGCCTTCGTCGTTCCCGTCGATCTCCAGTCTTGCTCGTATCGCTTCTAACGAATTGTACAAGAAATGCGGATTGATCTGGTTCTCGAGAATTTTCATCTCCGCGATTTTTTGCTGCAGCTCGTAGACGTAAGACTTATTAATATGGTCTTGCAGGCTGTCGCACATTTTGTTGAAATGGATGGCGATTTGTTCGAATTCATTATCTTTATTGTTTAAAGGGATTCGGTAAGCCAAATTGCTTTCAACCGTCTTGCTCATCGCTTTGACGATCCGGTTAACCCGCTTGGATATGATGCTAGTCACAAGAAAATAAACCGAGAAGATGAAGAGCAACAGAATGATGGCTGCGATATAAGTGGAGTTGTTAAAAATATTCAGCTGCTTCTTCAATGCTGACTTGGGCAATACGGCAGCATAGATAAAAGGGTCTTTATCGGAGCTGGACATTCTGACAATGCTGTCCTCGGCCAACATCACGGAATCCGACGATTGGCGGAGCTGCTCGAAGTAGGGATATTTTCGCCCGTAATAGGTCGAAGACGAGTCGAACACAACCTCTCCATCCCTCGTTAACACAAGCAGATAGCCTTTCATGTCTTTGCCGAACTGATTGATGGTATATTGCAGATCGTCCATCCTGAATTCTACGATGAAACGGCCAAGAAAGAGACTGGAGCTCGGGTAGTAAAAGTTACTGGCGACGTCAAAGTAGTTCTTGGATGCTTGGGAGGCCACATATTCCCCCGGATGGGCAGGAATGATAAAGCTTTCCTGTGACGCATCCCGTAAACGGGGAATGTTCTGCAGGATCGCTTCCGTATGGTCAAAGAAGGCATAGTCCAAATCATACATGTACAAATAAGCCTTCTGCGAATGGCTGTTATAGAAGATGAGGTTGTTAATGTTAGGGTCAAGGCTTAATAGGTCTTCGAGTTTGTAAGCCATGTTCTTTCTCTCATAGGAGTCTAAGGGCACAGATTCTGACTGGTCTGTAACGTCCATCATACTCATGATATAAGCAAATAACTGTTCGTCATCGTATATTTTGAGCAGGATGTCTTTAATCGTTTTTGTACGGTCGTTCATCGTATTCTGCAGTGCTGCGATAATTTGCTGATGGATTCCGATTTGTCCTTCCTTCAGCAATGCGTAGGAGTTTCTGGACACATACCCTGTGAAAATATAGAGCGCAACGGATAGAACCAGAATATAGAGCAGCAGGATTCGGGTAAACAGCTTGATACGTATCCGTTTTTTCATTTGAATTCTGCCGGTGACACACCGGTCGCCTTTTTGAAAATTTTATAAAAATGGCTGGGTTCCAAGTAACCGACTTTGGCTGCTATGTCCGTCATTTTCATGTCGGTTTGCAACAGCAGTTCCTTGGCCTTCTCGATTCGCAGATGGTTCAGGTAGCTGCTGAACAAGATCCCGGTTTCTTTCCGGAACAGCTGACCCAAATAAGACGCATTAATATTGAATTTATAGGACAACGTCTTTAGCGATAAATCTTGATTGGAGTGCTGCAAGACATAGTCCAAGATCGGTTTTATCGTCGCGTTGGCAGTGCCGCTCTTATCGCCGAAGAGATCCGAAGCGAGGGCAACAGTGTCATATACAAGCTTAGCTAGATCATCGAATCGGGTAGAAGACTCGAATCGAAGGTAAAGATGCTTGAACTGATCCGGAACATGCTGCGGATTAACAACGGACTTTTTCACGGTGTTGGCGATTTGAAACAGCAGCTCAAGCAGCTCATTCTTGAGCTGTGAAAGCGGGAGATACGATGCGTCTTGCAGACCTCCTAACGCGGCCCGCGTCAATGCCAGACACTCTTCTTTCCTTCCGGCCAAAATCAGGTTATTGATGGTTTCGTAAGGAAGGCTCGGGATCTGTTCTAGTCCGGAGTGGTTCTTCGTATCATCGTCGGAATCGATCAGACTGTTCGGAGGCAATAGAAAACTGTAGCCTTGCAGCTCTTTGGCGGACTGATAGCTGAAATCTGCGCCAAGCAGATCGGTTGTCCGTTGCCCGATCGTGATTAAGATTTGGAGGTCATTTCGAGCTTTAATCTCGGAAAGAAATAGTTTTAGCTGGCCAAGAAGGGGAGCGCCGTCGCTTGTTTCAGTGGGTTCAGAGAATATGGTAACCACGTCGTGAGAAGAGTCACAGAAAGACAAACGCAGCGTTTCGTGGTTAAACCATTGAGCCAGTTGATCGCGGATCATTAAGGCAACCCTGTGCTTCTGCGCGTTATCTTCGCCGCTCAGTACTTTAATTAACGCAATGCGAAAACAATCGAGATTTAGCTCGATTTGAGCGATTTGTGATTTCTCTTGCAATTCGGCTCTTGAGATTGAACCTGTCACCCATCGAAGCAGGAGGTTCTCGCGAAATGCATTCAACTGTTCGGCAAGTCCGATCTGACGATTCGTGGTATCCTGCAGTTTCTCGACTATCGCTGAGATGCTTGCAACGAATTCGTTCTTATCCAGCGGTTTCAGCATGTAATTCTCGACACCAAGCTTGACGGCCTGCTTCACATATAAGAAATCGTCATGGCCGCTCAGGATAAGAATCCTGATGTCCCATCCGCGTTGATGGATGCTGCGAATGAGTTCGATTCCATCCATTTGCGGCATACGAACATCCGTAATCAGAAGATGGACTTGGTGTTTCTCTATCAACGCAAGGGCTTCAATTCCGTTGTAAGCGTCCCCAATTACTTCAAGGCCAAAATCATCCCAAACGGTCGATTTCCTCAATGCTTCGACTACGATCGGTTCATCATCTACGATCAGCACGTTATACATGTGGCAGGTCCCTCCAGTTAGCATCTAAGATAGCACAATTGATGATCGTGTGAAAAGGCTCTAGAGTTTTGACAGTTCGATTGAGAGTTTTGACAATTGAGCGTCATCCTCCACCTCCGTTACCATTAGTGTCAAGGGAGGTGACACTCAACCATGAGCAGCACAGCAAGCAGTAAAACTGTAACCGTTTCCGAGAAGGAAGGCAAGAAACTGTTTTATATGGCTTTGCCATTCATAGCGCTGGTATTTGTCTTCAGCTACCTGCCTCTGTACGGATGGATGTACGCGTTCTTCGATTACAAGCTCGGCCATAAGTTATTCGATTCGGAGTTCAAAGGGTTCTTCTTCTTCAAAATGATTTTAAGCGATCCGATCACAGTCGACGAAGTGAAGCGGATTATGTCGAATACGCTAAGCATTAGTTTCTTAAGCTTGCTCGTTCAAGTATTGCCGCTAATATTCGCGTTATTCCTCGTGGAGATGAAGTTTGAGCCGCTGAAGAAAGCTATTCAAACGTTGACGACGCTTCCGAATTTCCTAAGCTGGCCGTTGGTGTATGCGTTCGCATTCTCTATGTTCTCGGAATCAGACGGCTTTATCAACAAGCTGCTGATACAGCTCCATATCATTGAAGATCCGATCAGCTTCTTGGTTAGTTCGAGCCATGTCTGGTTGACTCAAACGGCGTACTTGGCTTGGAAAACGATAGGTTGGACAGCCATTATTTACATTGCCGCCGTAACGTCGATTGACAACGAGCTGTATGAAGCGGCCAGGATCGACGGCGCCGGGAGGTTCCGGATCATGTGGTCCATCACGATACCGCATTTGATGCCTACCTTCTTCGTATTGATGATGCTTAGCATAGCCAACTTCTTGAATAACGGCCTCGATCAGTACTTGGTTTTCCAGAACGCACTGAACACCGATTCCATCGAGGTGCTCGATCTCTATGTGTACAATGTCGGCATACGAAACGGCATGTCAGGCTATAATTATTCGTTTGCCACGGCGGTCGGCATTTTGAAGTCGGTTGTCAGCATTGCGCTCTTGTTCTCGGTGAATTTTGCCTCGAAGAAGGTTCGCGGAGAAGGAATCATTTAAAGAGGGGATTGCCCATCATGAAACAAAAGGCATCATTCGGGAGCTTCAGCTTCAGCTTCATCAATAGTACGGCGTTTATCCTGTTCGCGCTGCTTTGTATTTTTCCCTTGTATTACATCTTCGTCCTTACGGTGAGCGATAACAAATGGGTAGCATCCGGTGCGCTGGTCGTTTTCCCGAAGGGGTTCAATGTCCAGAACTATGTTCATGTTCTCAAGCTTGATGGAATTGGCATGGCGCTGTGGGTTACGATTCTCAAAACGGTTGTCGGTACAGCTTGTACGCTCGCAGGCTCGTCATTCCTTGCATTCTTGTTCACAAAGCCTCACATGTTTATGCGGAAATTTCTATACCGGTTCGTGCTGGTCACGATGTACTTTAATGCAGGCTTGATTCCATGGTTTATCAACATAAAAAACCTTCATCTGATGAATACGTTCGCCGTATATATCATTCCGTACATCGTTGCTCCGTTCTATATCATTCTGATCAAGACGTTTCTGGAGAGCATCCCGAGCGCATTGGAGGAGTCGGCGCAAATCGACGGAGCCGGTATATTTCGGGTATTCTGGAGCATCTTAGTACCGCTGTCCAAACCGATTCTGGCCACGGTTGCCGTATTCGAATCGGTCAATCAATGGAATAACCTGCGCGATAATTTGTTTCTCATCACAGATTCACGGCTGAATACGCTGCAATTTGTCTTGTACAAGTTCATGTCGGAAGCGGATGCGTTAGCCAGCAAAATTATGGTTAACGGCGGAGCGGGCCTATCAGCCTCGAATTTCACGCTCACACCGACCGCGGTCAGCATGACGATTGCCATGGTTGTTATTCTCCCGATTGTCTGCATCTATCCTATTATGCAACGTTATTTTACCAAAGGGATTATGCTAGGTGCAGTGAAAGGGTAGAACTACAATATAGACGCATGTATACAAATGGGGAGGCACACAAGAATGAAGATGAGGGTTTCAGCTTTAGCGGCGGTGACAATCGCTACGATGCTCACTGCAAGTTTGGCTGGCTGTGGAAGCTCGAACACGGGGAATAACGGTAATGTTACGGGAAACACGAAGAGTGATACGGCTTCGAACGACATGTCGAACGCGGCGAATTCGAATAACACGACGGCTTCAACTGAGGAGAAGGCGCCGATTGAACCGGTCAAAATTTCGGCGTTGATTGGGCCAAGCAGTCTTTCCGGCGTTCAGAGCGATGAGATTTCAACAGAGATCTTCGAGAAGAAATTCGGCTTGAAAATCGATCATATCTTCGCCGGCGATAAATTCGACGAAAGGCTCTCCGCAATCATGGCAAGCGGCGATATGCCGGACCTGATCGAGTTCAAGGATAAAAAGCAATTCGAAAGCGCTGTCAAGGCAGGCGTTCTGATGTCCTTGGATGATCTGGTCGCGCAGTACGGTCCTGACATCACAACTAATCTGCCTTCGATGCTTCAATACATGAGAGACAATTATAGCGACGGATCAGGCAAGCTGTATGGCTTGGCATCGCAAATCGGCGTCAGTCAGCCAACGAACCTTCTTCATATGGCTCTCTATTCCAGATATGATCTCTACAAGAAAGCCGGATCTCCGGAACTGAAAACCTTTGACGATCTGCTGAACACATTGAAAACGATGCAAGCGGAATATCCGAAGAATGACAAAGGTCAGAAAGTATATCCATTGCAGCTGTGGAGCGATTGGGATTCCATCAGTATGAGCTTGGTCGACTTTACGATTCCGGGATACATGGGTGTCAGCGCAAACTCGGGAACGCTGCAATTCACGGAATACGATCCAACCACCAAACAGCTTAAGAGTGTATTTGATCCTTCCAGCGATTACATGAAAGGCGTGGAATTCTTCCATAAAGCGAACCAACAGGGTATCCTTGATCCGGATTCGATCTCCCAAAAATGGCCGAATGCAGAGAGCAAAACGAAAGAAGGCCGCGTACTTACGACGATGTGGGGCTGGCAATCGCAAATTTTTAACGGCAATGATCTCGTCAAATCCAATCCGATGGCAGGCATGATTCCGCTGTTCCCGAAAGACGAAGCGAAAATGCTTGTACAAGCAGAATTGCCGGTCGGCGGCGGTTACGTATTCGGCATCGGCAAAAATTCCAAAAATGCGGACCGTATTATCCAACTGCTGAACTATTCCGCAACGGTACAGGGCTCGACTGAGCTGATGAACGGCGTCGAAGGCAAGGCATGGACGCTCAATAACGGCAAAGCCGAGTATGCGCCTGAATACTTGGAAAAAGTGGCGAAGAACGATCCTTCCACAGCCGGCTACGAAAGCTTCTTGATGCTAAATAAATGGAACATCGATCCAAGAACGAACGAGTCGATTACGCATGAAGGTTGGTCGCAGTTCGTGAAGAAAAACCTGACGTCGGCCGAGCAGGAGTGGGCAACCGCGAATAATTCGTTGAATGTGTACGACTATGCCAAGAAGAATCTGACGGTTGTTCAAGACGATGGCGTAGTGGCACTTGCAGGAGCTCCATCGGATGATATCAAGGTTATCCAGCAGAAGCTGGGTGAAATCCTCAAAACGATGTCATGGAAAATGGTATACGCGAAGAATGACGCGCAATTCAACGAGCTTAAGCAAGAGCTGATCGATAAGGCAACACAATTAGGTGCGGATAAAAACTTCCAATGGGCTCAAACAGAGCTGGCTGCCGCATCTGCAAAAGCATCCAAATATACAGAATATCACGTTCAATAACAGACTGATTTATCCATGAGTGCAATGGGTGCCGCGGCTATATTTGGAATCTACGGGCTCCAAATATAGCCGCTTTCTGTTTAAGAACGGGTTGAAGGAGACGTTGAACTTGAATTATTACGTATCTGTTCATGGGAGCGATTGGAATCCCGGTACGGAACATGAACCTTTTGCGACGCTTGCGAAGGCGCGCGACTGCATCCGCTCCATTAATAGCCTAATGACGAAGGATATCGTCGTTTATCTACGTGGAGGCATCTATTATCTGGATAGCGAGTTCGTGCTTGACGAACGAGATAGCGGTTCAAACGGATTTAGCGTTCAGTACCGCAATTACCCGGGCGAAACGCCGATTCTCTACGGAGGACAACGAATTACAAACTGGGAGCACATTAAATTTAGCGTCTATAAAGCGAAGGTTGGTCGTAATTGGTCATTTCAATCCTTAATCGAACACGATGAATGGGGGATTCGTTACGCAAGTAGCGCGCTTACAGGCCCAGGGCAATGGCATTTAGATACACAAGAAGGAGAACTGTTCTATTGGCCTCGAAGCGGGGAAATCTCGAACGCGGTAATTGCCGCACCGACCATGACAGATATGTTCCGGCTGGTTGGAAGCTCGCCTTCTACCCCGGTAAAGAACATTCAAGTTATTGGACTGCAGCTTCAATTAACGGATACTATCCAACAATTTGATTATGTGGATTCCATTGATTTCGTAAACGGCAACGCAGAGCGTGAAGAAACAAAGCACGGTCTCATTTATATGGAAAATGCGGAATCGATTATGGTTGTGAATTGCAAGCTCTTGAATGCCGGCGTGTGCGGAATATGGCTCAACAAGCATGCACAGCATATCGAGATTTATGGAAACTGGATTGAAGGCTCCGGTTTAAACGGGGTTTATTTAACGGGCTGGTCCTTTGACCAAGGACCGTTTCTATCTGCAGAAGATGCTTATGTCAACAAGTTCAATATCATTTCCAACAATTTCATCTTTGACAGCGGCAAATTCGAGCTGACGCGAGGCTCCGGTATACAGCTTCATCAAAGCGGTGACAACGAGATCTCTCATAATCGCATTTTGAGAGCGCCGAGATATGGCATTTCGATGAAAGGCGATCGTTACGGAGTCCTCGAAAATCATGGCTCTATCTATGGGATCCCGGTGACTAGAGACAATCGCTATGATTTTCTTTATACCCGAAATAATCGGATCTTGTTTAATGACATCTCCAACGTGATGACGAACTCCGAGGACGGAGCAGGCATTGAATCTTGGGGAGTAGGTACGGGGAATGTATACGATCATAACTGCGTACACGACTTTGTTAATCTCAACCACTGGCGCAACTGGTTCGGCGGCATCTATTTGGATGACTGCTCGGATTACATGACAGTCACGAATAACATCGTATATGGCATACACGGCGGACATGCTTTCGGCATTATGGAGAAAGGCATTGAAAATCGGGTATTTAATAACATTATTGCGAATAACGGTTTGACATGGGCGATCTGGATGCAAGAATTTGCCGAAGTCTCTTATGGTTTGAAGCTTGGCTGCAACATCCTCTACAACAATAATACAACCGCGATTTATGGCTTTGAACACCTTCCCGAAGGTTTTGCGGGGAATCCCGTTTATACATCTGTTTATGATGGTGAGCTGCCGGAGAGGATTGCGGGTTTCGATCATAATCTCATTTACGAGCCGATGGGTTCAACAGATGTACTTATGGGCGATAAAAGTACCGTTTATCTCTCCTATGAGAACTGGAAGGTGGCTTATGGACACGATGCACATACCGTACTCGGCAAGGATCCGCTCTTCGTGGATGCCGAGAATGGAGATTTTAGACTTCATTCGGACTCGCCTGCTTTGGCGCTCGGTTTTACACCGATCAATCAGAGCTTGATCGGTCTGAAGAGCGATTTCCCTTGGGAGCCAATTCAAACAACGCCTGTCAGCGCGTTAATAGAAGCTAATGGTATTCGCAATCTTCCTCGTTTACATCAAGCAGCGAAAGAGGTAACGCTATGATTTATACAACATTCGGCCAAACCGGCCTTAGAGTCTCCAAACTCGGCCTTGGCGGTGCACCGCTTGCAGGCGACTTTGGAAGGACGGATGAAGCGGAGGTGCAAAGCCTCGTGCACGAGGCAATCGATTCCGGAATTAATTTTATCGATACCGCGCCTAAGTATGGCATGGGCGAATCCGAACGCCGGATCGGCAAAGCGCTTGCTGGGCGTCGAAATAAAGTTATTCTCGCATCGAAAGCGGTCCGTTCGGATCTTCGCTACGATTACGACAGCACGATCCGCTCCGTTGAAGAGAGCTTACAGCGGCTGCAAACCGATTGGATCGATATCCTGCAGCTGCACGATGTGGAAACGCAACCGGTCGATCTCATTATGAACGAAACTGTTCCTGCACTCGAGCAGCTGAAAAAGGATGGGAAAATTCGTTTCACAGGCGTAACGACGCGTGTTCTTCCTCTACTAATGGACTATATGAGAACAGGCAGTTTCGATGCCATTCAATTCTATACCCGTTATATGCTGATCGACCATACGGCTAAGGATGAAGTGATGCCTCTTGCGCAGGAAACCGGTATCGGCGTCATCAACGGCAGCGTTCTGGGACTGGGCATGCTGGCCGATGCTCCCGCTCATTTTCTGGAAGAGGAAATCTCGCGTAAAGCGCAAAGCCGCATCGACCAGCTGCGATTCCTGCGCAAGTCGGAGCCAAAGGGACTTATTGAACCGGCCATGCGGTTTAGTTTAAGCCATCCCGCTATTCAGGTGACATTAACGGGAACATCCTCGCGAACGTCTCTTCGAACCAACCTGTCCTACTGCGATGGGAGGGGCTTGGAAGAGGAAGAACTTCAGCGCGTCTATGATCTGTTCCAAGGTCAGCCATTGTTTGACTAGTTCTTAGAGGAGTGATTGAAATGCCATCAAGAATAAACGCGCTGCCAAAAGTACATGCGGCGTCACGCATAGTCCCTCCGCAATGGGCGCTTCAGGAGCAGCTGCTATTCGAAACCTTAAACAAGGCGGCCAAGGAATACGTCGAACGTTACACGCATCCGGACGGGACGCTCATTTGGTTTGATCATTGGCCGGGTATGGACGGATCAGACGATCCTTACGAGGGCTTCATGAACCTGGCACTGCTCTATGTGCTTGGCGGAAGCAGCGAGCTTTATGAAGTGTCGCGTAAAATCTGGGACGGTATCACCTGGCAGTGGACAGAGTACGGTCAACTTTACCGGGAATTTGATGCCTATTATGACTGGATGCATCACGGTGAAGGCTATCTATATCTCTATTTCCTTGGGTTGGCGGGGCCAGCTACACTGAAGGACCGCCAGCGCGCCGTTAATTTCGCGCGCATGTACACAGGGGAAGATCCGGAAGCGCCAAACTATGATTCCGATATGAAGCTAATCCGCTCGCCGCTTAATGGGAGCCGAGGACCGCGTTTTGAAGTCAATGAAGAGGATTGGAGCACGCACCGTGGCATCCTCGACGATTATTTAGCCCCATATGAGGATATTCCGGGCGTAGATTTCGAAAACATGAAATGCGCTTGGTCGAACGACGGCATCTATGAGCACATCATCCGAATGATGAACGAACGAATGAACCGCGGCGATGTCCCTCTTAATTTGAACGCAACGGGATTGATTACGCATGCGTTTCTTCACACAGGGGATCAGAAGCTGAAAAACTGGGTGATCGAATATGTGGGTGCATGGCAGGAACGGACTCGTTTAAACGGAGGCATCATTCCCGATAACATCGGATTGACAGGGCAAATCGGAGAGTATAATGACGGCAAATGGTGGGGCGGCTATTACGGTTGGCGCTGGCCGCACGGGTTCATGACCATTATTGAACCGCTGACGAACGCTTGCATGAATACCGTGTTGCTGACCGGGGATATGAATGGGCTGAGGCTTGCAAGGGAGCAGTTAGACACTAACTGGAAGCTGGGTCGAGAGCAAGAAGGCAAATGGTTTGTTCCTTATAAGCATTTTGACTCCGGCTGGACGGACTTCCGAGAAGCGCTGCCCAAATATCCGATCTATCTATGGACGATGTCGATGGCGGACGAAGACCTGTACCGCGTCGAGCGAATTGCGAAGGACCATGACTGGAACGAAGTTATTGTGCCGGCATTCTCCGGAAGAGATCCAAGAACAGGCCGCGAAACGAAGCATTACATTGGCAATACGCAGCCTTGGTTTCAATATATCCGCGGACTCAATCCGGACTATCCGGAACGAATTCTTAGCGCCAATTCCGAGATGATCGGCAACCAATTGGCCAAAATGCGGTCACCGGAAGGAGATCCGCGCAGCTGGACGGAGCATTATAGCGAAGGGATGTACTCCGCCATTCACATTTGGCAGGAGATGTGTCCGCTCTACTTTGAAGGTCTTGTTCAGCTGACTTTGGGAGGGCCGATGCATATTTCTCATGGAGGGCTGCAGCATGGACGCGTGCGATATTTTGACGCGATGGCTGAACGCCCTGGGTTGCCTGTCGGAGTTTCAGCCCTAGTAGAGAAGCTAGAGTCGGATTCCATGACATTGCATTTGGTCAATACGAGCTCGTTCGATGACCGAGAGTTAATCGTTCAGGCAGGTGTGTTCGGCGAGCACAGCTTTGGCCTTGGAGTAATAATTGACCAGTTGGGCAAGGTTCTAGAATCCGTAGAAGTAAACGGGAAATGGCTGCACGTTTCGCTGCCTGCTGGAACAAGCATCACGCTGCGTTTGTCGATGGAGCGTTACGTGAATGTACCTTCGTACGACTTGCCTTGGTCAAATCCGAGTCCTGAGCAACCGATTCGAGGAAGGAGCACGCCATGATAATCGATGCCAAACAGCAAGTCTTCAATCCGGTACTCCCCGGAGATAACCCCGATCCCTCGATAGTTAGAGTAGGCCCTGACTATTACATGGTGACGTCGACGTTTCAGTTTTTCCCTGGCGTTCAAGTTCTCCATTCCCGCGACCTGGAGAATTGGAAGCCAATTGCTCATGTCATTACGCGGAGGAGTCAACTAGATCTAACCGGGATGCCGGACTCCTTCGGCGTATTTGCGCCTGATATTTCGTATTATAACGGCAAGTTCTGGGTAGTCGTTCCCTATTACCACGGTCAGCCGCGCTGCACGACACTGCTATTCACGGCCGACAGACCGGAAGGGCCTTACAGCGAGGCGACCATGCTCAATCATCATTTTATTGATCCGTCGATCTTCAACGATGACGATGGGAAACGCTATTTAGTGTTCGGTGGCGGCTGGGTGCACGAAATGAAGCATGACGGTTCAAGCCTCGTCGGTGAAGCTAAGCAGGTGTGGTCGGGAACGGGAGGCGCTGCCCCGGAAGCGCCGCATATCTTGAAACGAAACGGCTGGTACTACCTCATACTTGCTGAAGGGGGGACCTTCTTCGAACACATGGAAACGCTTTCGCGAAGCCGCTCGATTTGGGGACCATATGAGCCTTGCCCGCATAATCCTGTGCTTATGCAGCGTGACTCCGGGAAATCAATACAGCGGGTGGGACACGGCAAGCTTGTTCAAGATGAGGAAGGCAACTGGTGGATGTTCCACCTCGGAGGACGGCCATTAACGCCAGGGGGCTTTTGCCCGCTTGGCAGAGAGACGTTCCTTCAGCCGGTGCAATGGACGGATGATGAATGGTTCACGGTCGGAGACGCAGGAGAACCCTGCGTGTCTGTAGTGCTGCCTCAGAGCGAAGTGGCACAAGCACTGGCCTGCAATCTCGAAGATCAGTTTACAGGTACCGAGCTTTCCCCCGATTGGGAATGGGTTAGACATCCTGTTGAAGAAGGATATTCTTTGTCATCCGAAGGGCTTCGGATAGCTTGCAAACCGTTTATCCCATTCTCTCTGCAATCGACCCTCATATTAACGAGACGCTGGCAGAGTTTTGGATTTGAGGCGACAGCCATGGTGGCCTTCCATCCTGAGAGCAGGGGCGAGGAAGCCGGGATGACGATGTATCGGGACACAGATGCTTTCCTGTTCTTCAATGTTCGGAACGGGCTCGGCCAGACGGCGGGCCAGTCTTTTGACGTGAAACGGTTGCACGAGAATCAAGAACACGAAGGCCTCTATTTAGAGGTCGGACAATATGTGAAAGTGCTAAAGACAACGCTTGGAACATGGCGCCTGTCTATACGGCCTGGCGATCGTCTTTGGCTCAAAATCTGCTTAGAGCCGAAAACACAGATTATTACGCTGCTCTATTCGATAGACGGCCTAGTCTTCGAAGAAACCGGCATCGCATTATCAGCGGAATTTCTGTACCCCGAACGGAGCAACCGCTTCTTGTGCTTCACCGCGCCGCGAATTGGCCTCTATGCCAAAGGGGTATACGGAGAGACAGAGGGTTTTGCTCAATTCAGCTCCTTTACGATGCAGCCACTCTGATAATAAGCAATAACAGAGGCTAATATGAAGACCCCCATATGGATGGGGGTCTTTTGTTGCCTGATAAGGTAATGAATATTTTTCATTTCGTGACGCGCTATCGGGCGGGATTCGATTCCTTTAATTGGTTATTACGGAAATCCAATGGCGAGACGCCGACGAACTTCTTGAACACTTTGGCAAAATGATTCTGATAATTGAAGCCGACGGCTATAGCAATATCACTGATGGATTTACGGGTTTGCAACAGTAGATGCTTGCTTTCCATAACTCGGAGATAATTCAGGTTTTCATTGAATCCTAAGCCGGTTTCCTTCTTCAGTCTACTTGAAATATAGGATGGATTCTTATCGAATTTCTTGGCAACATCTTCCAGCGTAATCTTATCAAACATATGGGACCGCAAATATTGAATAATGTTTTTGACAAGATTCGAGTGGACTTGGCTGGAGAATTGGGCAATGGCGGAAGTGAATTTCATCGTTACTTCTTTAAGCAGCGTAATAAATCCATTACTGGACGAAAAGGTTTCTGCAATTCGGCTATATTCTTCGGAAATCGTTCTGGCGTACGTATATTCAACGCCGTTGTCGATGGCAACTTGCGATAGGGCTGAGCAGGCTAATATGAAATGATTTTTAAGAGAACGTAATTGATCAGCTTTGGCCTGGACGATGCGGACAAAGTAATTTAAATAAATTTTGGTGTTGAAAATATCCTCGACCGCACTGTTATCACCGACGACCATTTTAGCTTTGATTAAAGCGAATACTTCGGCAGGGAGATAAAGCGATTCGTTCTCATAATAGATATTAACGAGCGATAGATTGGCAAGTCTGGAGACCTCATTCCATTGCACACCAAACGGCAAAGGAAACGGAACCGTTTCTGCCTGCGGATGGTAAAACCAATAAATCAAATTAACAATATGATTGTCTCTTTCTGCGCTCTTTGTCTCAATCGGCCCCAACACTAAGAATGGATTAGAAGCGTTGTCTTCAAAATGAAGAACTAAAAAGCTGCGATTTAAGGTTAGAGGAAACCTGCTAATGCCATTCGACGTCTTTTCGATTTGCTGGCGATTCAAACGCAAGGAATCGATCAGCATAGAAAGATGCTGGTTTTTATCAGGCGCTTGGGAGATTTCCGAGCTGTGATAGGCAAACGTGATTTGCAACTGATCATCTAAAGCATACACGCTCGTACCGATCGAAATGGCTAAGCTTGTTGACTTTTCTATAAAGGAATCGTTCTGCCGGAGGTATTGTTGAGACAAAACGGTCACACCACCTTCAATGTACGTGATAACGCATTCTTTTTTACTATAATAAAATATTCCAGCTAAATTCGTATCCAAAACATCATATATGTATCCAGTCGGATTTGGTCGACATTGTATACTCAATTTAGCTTAGAGAAGGGGGAACTGCTGGCCTATTTATGGAGTGTTTTCAAGGCATGCCGAAAGTTTTATAGGAAACTTTGGACAATAAGAGAGATTTGCGAGTAATCCGCATCTTAGAATTTCACATATGCGAATGTATCTTATTGTTTTTGCTATGTCAATGAAATGCCATAGATTTAAGGTCCTGAAAATTCAGGTAACTGTGAGAAACGAAACAAGCAATTAATAGTTAAACGGAGGATCATCATGAAAATGAAATCAAAACAAGCAAAACAAATGCTGTCCGTTATTGCTTTAGGTACGCTTCTATTCAACGGTGTATTGCCTCAGAGTCTAACGCGCGTAAATGCTGCAGACGCAAACGAGCCGCAGCAGCAGCAAAGCACTGGGACATTCAATGCAGATGAAGTAAATCGCATTCTGGCCAGTCTGACCCCCGAGCAGAAAGCAAGCATTAACAAACTGACCGGAGCGGACATCGCACAGAAAATCCATGTGGATCCAAAGGATTTGCGCAGCTCCAAGCCTATTAACGTTATCGTGCAATTCAAAGTGGATCCGGCTAAGATCCAAATCATCAAACAATCCTTGGCGAACGGCGGTGCTGGGGTAAACGGTACAGCATTTACGAATGATTACGCCGATGCGCAACAAAAAGTGAAAGATTCGCACGCTAGATTTAAAAGCTTTGTGACTACGCAGCCTGCCAAATCAATCGTTGGCGGTAAATCTGTCAACACGAGCATGAGAATTACCAGAGAATATTCTGAGGCGTTTAACGGTGTATCTCTATCTTTGCCTGCAAGTGAAGTGAATAAACTTGCCGATAATTCGGATGTTGCTTCCGTTTGGTCTGTTGTTAAATTCGACGTACCTGAACAAAGCTCGGCATCCGCTGCAGATACAGGCGGTTCTGTCGGCAACCCGACTTCGGCGTTGACTTGGATGGGCATTGATAAGCTTCAAGCCGCAGGCCATACAGGTATGATTGAATCGGGTCCTCGCAAGGGTCAAAGAATTAAAGTCGGTGTCTTGGATACCGGGATCGATTACAATCATCCTGATTTAAAGGCCGTTTATAAAGGCGGACATGACTTTGTTAATAATACAGTCGATGTTTCCGGTAATGTAACTTTCGTGGATGACCTTGACCCGATGGAAACCACTTATCGGGATTGGCTGGCTGCAAAGGAGCAACCGAATCCACTTGTAAGTCCTACAGGGAACTATAAGGACTACATAACGGAACATGGTACGCATGTATCGGGGACAATTGCTGCGAATACGACAACGAATAATGCTGTCTATTCGGCCAACGGCGTTGCACCGAAAGTTGATCTTTACGGGTACCGCGTACTAGGTCCAGGTGGAAGCGGTTCGTCAGATGGAGTATTGAACGGTATTGATCAAGCTGCTAAGGATCATATGGATGTCATCAATCTTTCACTTGGAAATACGGTGAACGATCCTATGTATCCGACAAGCATTGCCATTACCAATGCTACAATCGAGGGTGTTGTTTGTGCAATTGCAGCAGGTAACGCAGGTCCTGGTCAAGCTACTGTTGGCTCGCCGGGAACTTCAGCGCTTGCAATTACCGTGGGTGCCAGTACGATTCCGGAAAACATTCCGGTTATGACCCTCAAGAACGGCACAAAGTCTTATCAGGCTCGTTTATTTGGAAGAAGTTTCCTTCAAAGCGATGATCAATATAAAGGACAGACGCTTCGAATTGTTGATGTCGGTCTAGGTACTATGGATGACTATAGCGGAAAAAACATGTCCGGTAAAATCGCCCTTGTTAAACGCGGCGGCGAGTATATGCAGACCAAAATCGCGAGTGCTCATCGCGCAGGCGCAGCGGGTATGATTATCTGGGATCATATTGATGATGCCGATACAGAAGGTTATATTCCGAATTACTTAGGCCTAAGTATGGATTATGCTTATTCCGTTTCCTTGACGCGAGTCCAAGGGGAAGCGCTCGCGAAAGCGATTGCAGCTGATCCCGATCATGCCACCATTACGTTCCCGGCTTCTCTGGACGCGCCGCTCGTAAAGAATGGGGACGAATTGGCAAGTTTTAGCTCAACGGGACCCGTGAAGGATTGGACAATTAAGCCGGACATCGTCGCTCCCGGCGTTGACATTCTGTCTACAGCTCCATTCGACGTTTATGAGCCGCAAGACACAGGTACGCCTGATTATACGAATCAGTATATGCAAATGTCCGGTACTTCCATGGCTACACCTCATGTAGCGGGGATTGCGGCATTGGTTCTGGCTGCTCACCCTGATTACAGTCCTGCCGATGTTAAGACGGCATTAATGAATACAGCCAAGGATATGAATACCGCTTCGAAGACTTATAGCGTGTATCAAGTAGGTGCTGGCGTTGTCGATCCTGCTCGCGCTATTGGGGCTAATATTACTATTCAAGTGCTGGAAAAAACCTCTACGTATGATACCCCTACGGATTATACGACTATCCATCAAGTGGATAATCTGACGGGCAGTCTTTTCTTCGGCTTTAAAGGAAGAGGAGAGGGTGCAACGGACGGCTCGGATGACGTGGTTTCATCCAAAACGTTTAACGTATCGAATAATGGTGCAAGCAGTAAAACTTTTAAACTCAGTACACAATTTATTACCACTAAATTTGCGCTTTCGCACCCTGTAGGTACGGGAACCGGCAATGATGTCAGAATTGATTTCTCTGCAGGCAACGCACCTGTGACATCCATTACGGTTGGCGGAGGCAGTAAGGTTAAAACAACAGCCCAAATTACGGTTCCTTCAAACGCGATTGATGGCACTTATGAAGGTTATATTCATCTCGTTAATGCCGCTGATTCGTCGGAGTCTTATCGCATTCCCTTTACGGTGACCGTAGCCGAAAAAGGAATCGATATGAGTGTAGACATAAAAGCATTTACACTTCCGTTCTCCATTACAGGAAACTGGAACCCGGATACAAACGGATCCGGTGGTTCGGGCTATACCTTCTCTGTCAATAGTGCAATGGATAGCATGTACCTGGTATTAAAGGACAAGAACGGTCATTATTTAGGTGTCGTTCAAGATGTAGCTAATATCGGCGCGGTAGGTCCTGGTGTCATTTATGGTCCTTTACAAATGCTTGTTGGAGGCAGATATCTTCCATTTACCAAGCCGTATGACGGATCATCATCACTGGATCATTCCGGAATAGGAACAACACCGGCGATTATTACGGAAGGCTCTTATTCCGTTGAGATGATTGCTACTGACTCAGCTGGAAAGCGTTACACAGCAGAAGATACGCTGTACGTGGATTTGACAGCGCCTACGATCGCCATGGACAGTGATTCAAAGCCGGGAATTTATGAAATCGATCCGACAGGCTATCAGCCTGGGCAAGAGATTCAGGGATTCTATGGTACCGTTTATGATAATAACGTCGACATCATGAAGAATAACGGTGAAACTTCGGTAAAAAGTCCGGATGGTAATCCAGCACCAGCACCTGTAGATCAAGCTTTGAACGCGGTCTGGGGGTACCAGGATAGCTTTTGGCCAACTGTATTCTTCAATACGGATGCGAAAGGTCGTTTCCATTTTGGTATTAGTCCAGAGGACATCACGCCACAAGGCACTGATTTTTGGATCTACCCAAGTGACTATGCCGGTGCAGCCGATACGGATTCCACCATGCAACAGTACTATTTCATTAAAAAAGGCTCTCCTTATGTAACAGTTACATCTGCCGGAAACACAGATACTGTGTATCAGGATAAGACGGTAATGGATGCCAATAAACCATTCAAGGTAACGATCGCTTTGAAGCATGGCATTGGCATGACCGGCGGTAAATTTTTGCTAAATAGTAATCTTTATTCATTTGCGAGTATCAAACTTACAGATGAATATAAAACCTATTTAAGCAGCAAAGGAATTGACCCTTCAACTGTTGGTTTAACAGTAAGTCAGCCGTATAAACATTCAAAATATGGGTCGGGTCTAACCACTGACATTACGATATCAGGAATTAGTGACGCTGGCGCCCTTGATCGGGATATGAACATTGTAGAATTAGATGCAACGTATACAAGCCCTGACCCGATCTCTGGACCATGGGGTTTCAAAGTCTACGACACATTCTTTACGATGTCAGGTACAGAGTCGAGGGTTCCTGCTTTCACAACAAATGTACCTTATGTGCGACAGGCTAAAGCTATGATTACAGGCGGTTTGTTTGCTGAATCGTTCAGACAGAATACGCTTAGCGGATTGTTCACAAACATTACGACCGATTCAGGCGCAAAGGTTACGGTTACAAGTCAAGATGGCAAATCGTATGTAACCGATAATCCTACATCGACAAACAATGCAATTCAATATTTGGGTAATATGACCGGTACTTATGCCGTTACAATGGATGTAAGTGATAAACCATACTCCGTCGAGCTTTCCATGCCGGGACATTTTAAGGGATACCTTAAAACCCCTGTAGTTTCTTCAACAAAATATGGTTATCTAACGGGAGAATACAAGGATATCCCTTCTAGTCAAACGCCTTCATTATTAGCCGGAGACGTTAATGGCGATAATGTGATTGACATGAAGGATCTCCTTGCAGAAATCGATGTTTATTTAAATTACAAGAGTCTGAACTCACTCAACAACCCAACACCGGGCAATCTAGCATCCAGAACAGTATTCCTGAATGACCATAGAAATGCCGATGTGTATTGGAAGAAACCGGGCTCTTCAGGTTATGGAATTGACTATAATGACTTCTATTTCATCTTCAAAAACTTTGGTCAAGTGAATCAGAATGCAGTTGATTTCGGTGTAATCCCTACTGCGCCGACTCCACAGCTTACGGTGGAACAAGCTGCTACCATTTCAACGCTGTATGGGGGTAGCATTGACTTAAATGCTGGAGACGGCATGAAAGAAGTACTGGCTAAACTTAATTTTGCAGGTCCATCGCAAACAACGTCAGTTACGACACTTCCAAAGTTAGGTGACCTGCAAAGTGGTGCGACCATTTCATTAATACCAAATAACAGTGTGTTTCTAGATGATGTTGTTTGGAGAAATGCCATAACGAAGATCCTGCTAGGTTCAACGGATATAACCGATAAAATAACAGTCACAGCAGGCTACAATTATTTCGATCCAATTAAGGGTTTGACTTTTGTGCCTTCTAAGATTACTTTACCAGGTTCGCTCTTCCCAGCAGCCGGTAATTATGCTGTCAAAATCCAAGCCGCAGGGTATGCGGATGTAACGACTAGCTTCTCGATTGGAGCTACTCCAATTCCGACGCCGACGATTCCGATCGTAACCGATCCGGCCAAAGCCCATATCGGAAAGGATTTAACGCTTACCTTTAATGAAGATGCAGCCGGTGCAGATTGGCGCAACGGTATCTCTAAAGTCGTGGTGAAAACACAAAACTTCACAGCCGGAATAGATATCACGAATTTGTTGGATGGCAGTGGTAATAAATATTATGACATCAGCCAGCCAGGGCAAATTACATTTAAGGCAGATCTATTTAAAACCAATGCATCACCTGTCGTTGCAGCTTCGGCTATTAATCCGGGCGGAGCCAATTATTTGCCTCAGCTGTATAAGTTTGAGTTCAATTCAACAGGTGCGACCACTGGTACGATTTACCCGCTCACTACTGCAGGCTCTGATCCGCAAGGGATATATGGTGCTATGCAAGCTGTAGGATACGCTGTTAATTTTGACAGTCAAGGCGGTGCTCCGGTTAATTCCATTGCGGTTGGAAATACGCCGGCAAAAAGCAGAAACGGAACTAACCTTGTAGCGAACTCGACGCTTAAAAATCCTTCTGCAACAAGATCCGGATACAGCTTTATGGGCTGGTATAACGATCCAGCAGGTACGAGTTATTGGGATCCAAATCAAAGTATAAGTTCAGATGCAACCGTTTATGGCAAATGGCAAATGAGCTTTACACAAAACTATGCTCCTGTGGATACGGCGAAACCGGACGGCCTGAAGTTCGACGGGACGAATGGCAGTGTCAGCGGGAAAGGTTGGGTGCTAGGCGAAGGGAATCTGGATATTGGCATTGCGGAATATGCCGCCAATATTCCTTGGTTAATGAGCAAGGCGAGCATTCAGAAAATTGAAGCATCCTTCTACAAGATCAAGAGTGATGGCAAAGCTGAAACGACGCCTACAACTTATACGTTAGATCCAAGTACGTATGATTTTGCAGCGAATGGTACACTAGGCAAGCTTACCTTTAAGACTGCAACTTCAGAAGCAGCGGCACAAGCTGGGCAAACGAGTCTAGGTCAACTGTTTGCGTTTAGTGAAGCGCCAAGCCTTCAAGCAACTCCGTTTGCCGGTTACCAGTTGAAGGTTACAGCCATCGACGGAACAACGACTTTGTTGATCAATGATGTCAAGCTGGGTTATAGACGTCATATTGACCTAAACGGCGGGGCGTTAAAGAGTCCTACAGACACCTACTTCTGGGATACACTTGTAAACGGCAAAGCTGGCATCCCTAATATGACAACAGTAGTTGACACCGTTACGGGGAACGTTACATCAGGCCCATTATTACATGTAACCAATGGAGGTCTATCTGTAAGTCCATTGCTTTATCTGGATGCAGCAAGCTCAATCGGGAATACGTTTAACGGTAATGCAGCACTGACAGATAATGCCTTGTTATATCTAAGCTGGACGAAAACGCCGCCAACTGTTCTTAAACAAGTCTTTGGGAACACGGTCGGCAGCGATATTAGTCTACATTTCACCGATGACGGATTATGGAAGAGCAATATTAGTAAAGTTATGATCGGTTCTAAAGTATTGGTTCGTGATACAGACTACACGATCTCCGCTGATGCAATCACGTTTAACCATGCCCTATTTACAGCCGGGCAAAAGGTGAATGTAGTGATTCAATCGGAAGGATATGCAGATGCAATCGTTACGGATCAAGTTATCGGTTATTTGGTAAACTTTGAGTCCAATGGCGGTGATTCCATTGCACCTCAAATCGTAACAAGAAGCGTAACAAGACCGGTTGATCCGATCAAGGTCGAGTATAGGTTTGCTGGTTGGTATGAGGATGCAGAGTTAACAGTGCCATTTGATTTTGCAAGCATTGTTCATAAACCAATGACCCTATATGCCAAATATGCTTTAGCCGCATCTATTGTTTCACCGGATGATTGGGATAACGTCGTTGGTAATGACATGACCCTTGAATTCAATGATTCTGCTTGGGCCAATGCAATTACAAGCATTAGTATTGGCGGTACGCCTGTAGATAGCGCTACTTATAAAGTAGATGCTGCTGCAGGTACAATTACGCTGGATAAGAGTCTCTTCACGAAAGCGGCAGATTTCAGTATCATTATCAGCGCTGCCGGTTATGCCGACGTTTCTCTTATCCAAGAGGTTATTAACGGATATCAAGTCCATTTCGTACTTCCGGTCGATGTTCCGTTTGGCGGAGTCCAAGATCAAATCGTATCCCGCAGAATCACGCAGCCGGTTGTTTACGGTTACGATGTAGTGTGGTACGCAGATGAGGCTCTTGCTAATCCTTGGGATTTCACAAGCTCCATCTATTCGGATCGTACGCTTTACGGAGCATGGACGCTCCATAAATTCAACGTGGCATTCGATACACAAGACGGAGGCATAGTAGATACTGTGGCAGTTGATTATGGCACTGCAACCACAGAACCAACAGCTCCGGCGAGAGAGGGCTATACGTTCGGAGGTTGGTATCAGGATGCTGCGGGTACACTTCCATGGGACTTTGCAACGAATACAGTAACAGCAGATACAACGTTATACGTGAAATGGCTAACCAATAGCTACAATGTTAGCTTTGACAGCCAGGGTGGCAGTGAAGTGGCAAGTATTCCAGTGGAATATAACACTACAGTTACAGAACCAACAGCGCCGACAAAAGACGGTTATACTTTCGCGGGTTGGTATCGGGATGCTGAAGGTACGCTTCCATGGGATTTTGCAACGGATACAGTAACAGCGGATACTGCTTTATTCGCAAAATGGACTTACATTCCAGTTAACAGTAACACAGGCGGTGGAGGCGAAACTCCATCGGAACCAGAAACAAAACCAGAAACAAAACCACAACCAACGCCGGAAAAACCGGTATTGAAGGCTGACATTGTCGATGTGGCAAAACTCGTAGAAGCAATCAAAACCAAGCTTGCAACCGCTCCTGCGATCACATTCACTGACGAAGCTCCTACAAGCTGGAGCGCGAATGCCGTAGCATTGGCTACGCAAATCGGCTTCGTGACTGGTTATACGGATGGCTCGTTCCATCCTAACGCATCAGTTACACGTGCAGAATTCGCTACCATGCTTGTGAAGGCTTTGGGCATCACTGCCAAAGGTTCCGATAACTTTGCGGATGCGGAAGAAAGCTGGGCTGCAAGCGCAATTGCGGCTCTGAAATCTAACGGCATCATTAACGGTTACGTTGACGGAAGCTTTAAGCCGAACAACGAGATTTCCCGTGCAGAAATTGTCGCTATTCTTTCGAAGGTGATGAACCTCAGCCCTGTAACAGGTGCATCGAAGTTCCATGACATTGAAGGAAGCTGGGCAGAAGAGCCTATCAACCAATTGGCCAATGCGGGAATTATCGGCGGTAAGGGAGACGGTAAATTTGATCCGACTTCCACGGCATCCCGCGCTGAGTCGGTAACGATGATCCTTCGTGCTCTGAATGTGATTCTTGATCTAGGTTTGGAATTGTAAAAAAAAATGAAAAGTGGGAGCTGTCTCAAAGACAGCTCCCAAGTAAATACCAAAGCCCCCGATCCATTCGGGGGCATCTTTGTTGTGCGCTCTTACCACTCCAGGTACTGAAGTAGTCGAGACCAAACGTCATGCTGCCGGCGAGATCTGAGATTGGAACTTTGTTCGGTGTAAGGTCCATTCTAGTTCTCGTCTGGGGCGAACGGTTATGCTTTACGATAGATCAAATAAGAGATAGAGAAAGTACTGAAAGTCATAATTAAATCCATTCCTAATGATACATTGTATTTTCTATAATAACCGTGAATTGAAGTAAGAAGCAAAGGAGACGCGAATCTGGAGAAATCAAAGGAGCTGATGGGGGAATGCCTGGGAGATAAAAGGGAACTCCCATGTGAATGCGCGAAGTTTCTTAGCGTTATCAATTAAAGGAGGCGAAATCTAATGATTGGTAAAAGGGTCGGGAACGTAATGAAAATGATTGCCGTAATGTCTCTTCTTTTGATAGGTATATTGCAATTCGGTACTTCGGAGACGTTTGCCGCCGCTGTCAACATTTCGCAAAGCGGCAGCATCGTTACGGCAACGAACGGAACGATTACGATTACTTACGATTTATCGATAGGCAAGGGCAATTTCAATGCCGGTGCGACAACGATCATGACTAATTTTTACTCTGATTACACCGTAGCGGGCAGTGCTGCAAGAATCAGTTCTTACGATCCCGGAACTAGAACGGCTGCTTGGAGTGCAATCGGAACGGACGGTTATGGGACAAACGGCATGAAGCTTACGCTTACGAACGCGTTGACGGCAGGCAGCACGATTATTCTGAATATTGTTATGTACGAAGATAAGCCGTTCGTCATTGCAGACATGCAGGTCACGAAAAGCACTTCTCAAACCATTGATTTCTTGGAACCCATCGCCGCCTCCAATTTGGACATCGGTTCCGGGTCGGACAAGAGGATTTACACGACTCCTTACACGAATAACTATGACTTTGGCGTCGCGCCGGTCAACGATTTTGGCAACAGCGAAAACGGGGATGACCGTGCATACGGCACATCTGTTCCCTGGAGTGCATTTAACGGCAAAAGCTACTGGGTAGCCGCGATGTTTGACAACACGAATAAACACGGCTTTATTGCTGGAGCTGCGACAACTTTCAAATGGAAGAGCATGCAATATTTGAGCCAAGCCAGCACGGCTAATGGGCCGTTAACCGGTTTCTCTGTCTACAACGCCGGGGGGAAACAAAGCGGAACGTCGGTTTCCTCGGATAAGTTTTTTCTAGGGTACTATGATGACTATCAAGACGGTTTAGAGAAATTTGGAAGCGTTTACGCCGTCGGAGAACCGATGATGACGTGGAGCGGAGGCGTACCGAAGGGCTTTAATACTTATTACGGCTTCTTGAATTATCCTACCGTTGAAGCGATGAAGGCTACGGTTGATTATTATGCAAGGGTATTACAGCCTCTGGGGTATACCTATTTGAATTTGGATTGCTGTTATCGCGGGGCATCTACGCCGACAACGAAGACCGATTTAACAAATTATGCGAGTTACGTTCATAGCAAAGGGTTGAAAGCGGGGAGCTATACTTCTCCGTTCACGATTTGGGATCCGCTGACGGCTCCGGTTCCAAATGCGCCGACCTACACGTTCCAAGATATTGCGCTCAAGGATGCCGGCGGGAATCCCATTATGTCTTATATCAACACGCCTATCGTGGATGCAACGCATCCCGCCGGTCAAATCTATCTCAAGTATCTTATGAAGGAATATTTCGTAGATCCGGGATTCGACTACGCCAAGCTGGATTTCTTGGATGTGGGGATGTTTGATGGAAGTTTTTACGATTCCTCGAAAAACGGCATGCAGGCTTATCGGATCGGCATGCAAGCAATGAAAAGCGAATTGCTTGCCGCAGGCAGACCCATTTATATAGACGAATCGATCGCGCCGTTGCTCCCTTCGGGCTATGCGCATGGTAGAAGAACAGGGTGCGATACGAGCATCGGACTGCAAAATACGCTATATTCGGGCATAGAGCGACAAGCGTTCAATACCGCCGCCTCGTGGTGGACGAATGGCACGTTGTATCAATACAACGACCCCGACATGATCATGCCAGCGGGTTTTACGAGCGGTTTTAATCAATATTCCTTCAGCAACAGCAGGCTGTTATCAACAGCGATCGTACTCGGCGGAGGTCACCTCCTCGTCGGAGATAACACGCCTTTTCTTCCGGAGGACCGAATGGCGACCTTGTTGAATACCTCCCTTATTGACATCGTGAATATGGGGAAAGCGGCAAAACCGGTTAAGATGACGAATTTCTATCATAAGCTGGAGCATTCTCCGGCCGCCGTTTATTTAACCGCTGCGAATGGCGATAAAATCGTAGGGCTCTCCAACTGGGACTTGAACAATTCGGCGACGAATACGATTACGTTCTCCGACCTCGGACTGAGTCCTAGTGTTACCTATACCGTTACGGAGTTGTATAGCGGAAATAAACTCGGAACTTTCAGTGGAAGTTACACCCGCATACAGACTCCGGGAGAGTCCGTTATTCTGAGAATCTCGACCAACACGTCTTCGTTACCATTACCGCCTGCCAATCTGGCAATCGGAAAATCCGCTACTGCATCGACGACTTATCCTGGGGGTTACGGGGCTGCACTGGTGACGGACGGTAATTTGGGAACGAGATGGAGCGCCGATGGAAGTTCGAACAACAATCAATGGGTCGAAGTGAATTTCGGTACCGCTACGAACGTAAACCGCGTCGTTGTCAAAGAATACGGCTACGGGAACCAAAACTTCCAAATCGATACCTTCCGGCTTCAGTACTGGGACGGTTCGGCCTACAAGAACCTGTCGAACGGGTTCACTATTGGAGATGTAAAGATGATCGATTTTCCGACCGTATCGACAACCAAGATCAGGTTATACGCGACGCATGCCCGCTTTATTCCTTCCATTAACGAAATAGAAGCTTACAATATCACCGGAAATACCGGCAATGTAATTAACAAAGATGATAGCACTTCAGCTTATTCCACTTATTCGGATATCCGCGCGAATGTTCAACGCATGCAGACGTTCAAGGTTACACAGTCCAGTTTGCCCAAAATCGATATGTGGCTGTACGAGAGCTATGTCAACAAACTTCCCGAAGATAATCTGTATGTGGACATTGTTTTGCTCAACGCAAGCGGCAATCCGTCGCAGAAGCTCTTTACGGCAGCACTTCCGCCATTTAACGTCCAGGGCGTCTTGACACCTTACTCGATTTATCCGAAATTGACGGGTCTGGACACGACCAAAACGTACGGCATTATTCTTAGATCTCCGGGCACGGTCGACGACGCTTCCACAAACAATAAATATGGCTTCGGCTATAGCGACAGCAATCCGTATTCGAACGGACTGGAAAAGCTGTCGGTTGATGGAGGCGTTACTTGGGGAACGGAAAGCGGAGGAAACAGGGATTTGACTTTCACGATTTATAAATAAACAAACCGAAACCGGTCATGCTGAGCAGCTGATCGGTTTTTTATTTGCGCCTAGCATAGGCGATATCTCTGGGTGAAGAGAAAGTACTGAAAGTCATAATTAAATCCATTCCTATTCGCACATTACCTTTTTTATAATAACCCTAAATTGCAGAAAAGGGGTCGAGGAGTTCAATGATGGAAACGAGAGCGGCACGGAACGAAAGGTTTGTTTCTACGAGTGGGGACGATAGGAACCCGGGTACGGTGGAGCATCCTTATCGCACGATAGAACGGGCCAAACAAGCTGCCGGAAGTATGAAGAACAGAATGGAAGGAAGGCTGCCAAAGCGGGATTGGAGGAGCGGTATCGCCATCTACTCCTTCGTCCGGATGAGAAAAAAAGCGCATTAATCTGAAGATTATCCAAACCTGTTGAAGACAGATGCTCCCGTATTCCAATTGAGGAACGGACTTCGATACAAATATCCAAGAAGACGGAAAAAGGTCAATTCAGTTCAGGCTCAGGCTTTTCTATAATGAATTTGCAGCACATAGAAAGGGGCTTCACCATGATTTCAAGTAATGCGTGGAAATCCGAACAAGGTAAGAAGAGCAGGGATGGATGGAACTTATTTCTCCTCTCGACACCGTTTATCGTTCTGATGATTTTATTCAGTTTTTTTCCGGTGTATGGATGGGTATACGCGTTTTTTGATTATAGACCCGGCGTACCCTTGTCCGATACACCGTTCTCGGGACTGAAGCACATTCGCGAGATATTCGATTTTTCTGCGGATTTGCAAAATGCGCTTGTCAATACGCTTGCGATGAACTTCCTGAATATCCTGCTCTCTCCGCTAGCCATCGTGTTTGCCGTTATGCTGAACGAACTGCGATCCGTCAGATACCAGAAATTCATCCAGACGTTCTCAACGTTGCCGAATTTTATTAGTTGGGTTCTCGTCTATGCGCTTTCTTATGCAATATTCTCTGCGGAAGGGCTTGTCAATACCGCGCTGATGCTGCTCGGTATTGATCATACTGTCGATCCGATGGGCAACGCTGGCGCAACCTGGTACTTTCAAGCGGCGATTACCATATGGAAGGGCCTAGGGTGGAGCGCCATTATCTACATTGCGGCTATCGCTGGCATTGACTCCGAGCTTTATGACGCTGCCAAGGTTGACGGGGCGAATCGTTTCCGAACCATATGGCACATCACCATTCCCGGTGTCATGCCGACGTTTCTGGTGCTGTTGCTGTTGAATATAAGCGCAATGCTGTCCAGTTCCTTCGATCAATATTTCGTATTCTACAATCCGCTCGTTGCCGACAAAATCGAAGTGCTTGATTACTATGTGTATCGTTCGGGGATCAAAGTCGGGGATTATCCTTTCGCGACTGCGGTCGGCATGTTAAAAACGCTTGTCAGCGTTGTGCTTTTGTTTACGGTAAATGTCATTTCGAAACGCGTTCGCGGTCAATCTATGATTTAGGAAGGAGGTCTATCCATGAGTTCGATGCGCCTCAGCAGCAGGTTGTTCGACGGCGTCAATTACATCGTATTGACCGTCTTCGTCCTTCTATGTATCTATCCCTTTTACTATGTCCTGATTTATTCTGTCAGCGACCCGGCCAAAGTCGTTCAGGGCATTTTCTTCATACCGGCAGGCTTCAAGTTGGATACCTATCAAAATATGCTCTCGTTGCCTAATATAAAAGATGCTTTTTTCGTATCGATTTCCCGCACGGTCATCGGTACGCTGCTTACCGTGGTCTGTTCCAGCTTCTTTGCCTACTTGCTGACAAAAGAAAAAATGAAGTTTCGCAAGCTTGTCTACCGGCTGCTGGTTGTGACCCTCTACATTAACGCGGGCTTGATTCCCTGGTATATCACGATGAAGATGCTCCGCTTGGACAACAGCTTCCTGCTTTATGTGTTGCCTACTGCCGTTGTTGGATTCTTCGTTATTCTGATCAAGACCTACATCGAGCAGCTTCCGGTCGCTCTGGAGGAATCGGCGATGATGGACGGTGCCGGCTATATCACTTTGTTTACCAGGATTATATTCCCGCTGTGTATGCCGATTGTCGCAACCGTGGCGATTTTCGCTTCTGTCGGCCAATGGAACACATGGATGGATAACTACTTTCTTGTACATAGCCAACATTTGAAAACGCTTCAACTGACCCTCTATGAATTTCTGAGCCAAGCGAGCTCGTTCACGAATATGGATCCTTCCAGCATCACTAGAAATGCCAAGGACATTAAAATGACCCCGGAGACGATCAAAATGAGTATCACCATGATTGTCACGTTTCCGATTCTACTGGTGTATCCGTTTATGCAGCGCTATTTTGTCAAAGGCATCATGCTTGGCGCAATCAAAGGTTAAAAATCGAGACCGTTATACCGCCAATTTAGGCTGTATATAGATTACAATTAACTGGGAGGGTTCAAGGGACATGACAAAGAAAAAGGCAAATCCGATTTCACGGCTTGCTATCATTCTGAGCTTTGCATTCGTTCTTGGCGCATGCAGCAACGGCGGCAACAACGAGCCTATCAGAAATTCGGCCGAGACCGGCAATTCAACGGCGGCTAATACGGAGGGGACTGCCGCATCTGAAAACGCAGCACCGGCCGCGCAGGAACCAATTACGCTCCGAATGAGTTGGAATCAGCAGTTCAACGGCGTCCCAGGCGTTCAAAGCAACCCGGTGGCCGATGCCATCAAAGCCAAAACGGGTGTAACCTTGGATATTACGAGCATGGATCAGGATAAAATCAAGGTGATGCTCGCAGGCGGCGATCTTCCGGATATTATGCTGCTGCCGCCGGATCGGGCCAAGGATGCGCTTGATGGCAAACTCGCAATGCCGCTGAATGAGTTGCTTGCCAAAGCGCCGAACATCTCGAAGTACAAAAGCGCACTGGACGTCATTAACGCGCGATTGGGCAACAAGGACGGCAGCTACTATTTTCTGCCTGTTGCAATCACTCCTGAAGCAAAGCCTTACAGCAATTATTCGCCTTGGATCGGCTGGTTTACCCGCTGGGACTACTATAAAGAAGAGGGTTACCCGGAACTGAAGTCATATGACGATTTGATCCCCATGATTGCCGACGAGCTGAAGAAACATCCGAAAACGGACGAAGGAAAAAAAGTATACGGATTGTCCGGTTGGACGGACTGGGGCTTATGGTCTTACTATGTGCCATTTATTTATGCGGAAGGTTGGACGGAATCCACCAAAAACACGACGACCAAACCCGATGGTTCGTACGTTTATCGGTATGGAGCGGACGGCCCGTTCTGGCGGGGGGTATCCTTCTACAATAAAGCCTATCGCGCGGGCATCCTGGACAAGGAAGCATTCACGCAAAAATATACCGATTATCAGGCAAAGCTGAAAGCCGGCCAGCTTTTGACGATGCATATGGGCTGGGAGCTGGATGGAGCCAACGCGTACTTCAAAGCTAAAGGACAAAACGACAAGGGTTTCGTGGCCCAAGTAGTTGACGGAGCGACGTCGCAGGCGTACAGTCTTCAATCGGTCGTCGGCTTGAACGATCCTTGGATCGTCATCTCGAAGAACGCGAAAAACCCGGAAAGAATCATCGAATTCCTCGATTATTTCTTTTCGCAGGAAGGTACGCGTCTTCTGCTGGATGGTATCCAGGGCACGCATTGGGATATCGAGAACGGCAAACCCGAATTGCTGGATGCGACAATAAAGGCGATAAATGAAGACTCAAGCTTTGCAACCAACACCGGCGTTAGTCTTTACGGTATGTTTGCCGGACTAGGAGGCAGTGCTGTAGATACAGACGGCTCTTACTTGGATCTCCGTTTGACCGACAAGTACTTTAAAACGAAGCTCAACCCGCTTGACGAGGAATATAGCGCTCACTATGGCGGGGCATATCCGGGCGATGCTTGGAACAAGCTTGTCGAACAAGGAAAAGCGAAAAGCTTGAGTCCGGCATACATTCCCGCACTGCCTGCCCTTCAAGCCCAAGGCGATGACGAGCTCGCCAAAATCGAAGCGAATATTGAGCAAATTCTGATCAAGGAAACGCCGAAAGCCGTCATGGCGAAGGATGACGAGGCGTTCCAGAAAGAAAAGGAACGCATCATGGACCTTGTAAACAAAGCCGGTTTTGCGGAAGCGGACGCATTCTGGAAGAAATCCTTTGAAGACGGCATGGCAAAGTATGAACAGCTTATCTCGGGTAACTAATTCCGGCGGTATTCGCCGTTACTGTACCCGCAAGAAACCGGACAGGCAGCAAACTGCCTGTCCGGTATTTCTATTGCAATATTGGGAACGAGCAAGCTATAGTAGGATTGAAACAGACGGTTGATGACCTCTGGAAACGAGGTGTTGTCATGTATAAAGTATTGATCGTAGAAGATGAAATGCTCGTCCGCATTGGTCTAAAAAACTCCTTCCCGTGGAGCAAATACGAGATGGAAGTGATCGCCGATGTATCCAATGGAAAAGACGCACTGGAGGTCTACGAGAAGGAGAAGCCGGATCTCATCATTACGGATCTCAAAATGCCCGTTATGGATGGTATGGAACTGATATCGGCGGTGCGAAGGAAAGATGCGGATACCAGAATCTTGATCCTGTCCTGCATCGAGGAATTCGAATATGCCCGTAAAGCGGCGAATTTCAAGGTTTCCGGTTATATCTTGAAGCTGACGATGACATTTGACGAAATGGAATCCATCGTGGGCTCCGTCTATGAGGAATTGAAGAACAGGGCAAACTCGCCCTTTAGGACATTAAACAATAACATAAGTATCGGTACTTTGAAGGAGAAGCTGCTAAAGGATTATTTGTTTTACGGCGTTTATTCGGAGTCGGAAATGACGGTTCTGCTGAAGCAACTGAATTCGCGCATCGGGCAGGGCAGAGTCGTGACAGCCATTATGGAGACGAACCAGCACGCGCGCCTATTGAAACGGTTCAATGACGATCGCGGCGAACTGATCCATTTTACGATATTGAACGTGCTAAACGAAATCATGGCCAATCACGGTGCGGGGGAAGCGTTTCACGACAAAGACAACCGCTATTTGTTCGTACTGTCTTTTCACGATCGGACCACGGATGAAGACGTTGTGGTCACGCTGATCAGCTTGTTCGAGAATGTCCTCCGAGCGATAAAAACGTATTTCGACGTTTCGGTTCATATATGCGTGAGCGAGATCGACCAAGGCTTAGTCGGGTTAAAGAGGCTTTATCAAAAATGCAATGCCTGCATGGCAGATCGATATTTCGCCGAAGTCCCGATCCAGATGTTATCCGATCGGCCCAAAGAAATTGCATTGGCCAAGTGGAAACAGGCGGTCAGCGCCGGTTGTACTGTCTGGGAAAGTCTGGACGAACCGTATGCGGGCGATCTAAAGAAGGAAGTGCAGAAGCGGCTGGAGCAGCCTCTTTACGATGAACGCAGCTGGAAACTGCTTTTTACCTTGTTGATGGAGTGGACATATTCCTATCTAAGCATCCCTGAAGATTCCATGCCGCTCATGGGCTTGACCGGCAAGGAAAGGATCGAAGCCTGCTACTCGATTCTGGATTCGATAGAGGTTTGGGAAAACCATCTTGCGGAAACCGCGAAATTAAAGAGCATGATCAAATCCGTCAGCAAAGAAGTAGCCGACGCCGTGCAGTACATTCACCGCAATTTCGACCAGGATATTTCGCTGAAAGAAATATCCGATCATGTTCGGCTCAGCCCCAATTATTGCAGCCTTCTCTTTAAGAAAGAAATGGGGCGCAATCTCATCGAGTACCTGACGGATTGCCGGATCGAGAAGGCAAAGGAGCTGCTGCGCAGCACGACACTCAAAACCTATGAAATTGCCGAAATCGTAGGCGTTCCGGACAGCGCGTATTTCAGCCGCATTTTCAAAAAAACGACAGGTGTTTCCCCTTTGGAATTCAGGAAAACAAAGGTGTTAAACGGTATGGTTGGCGCATATGAGAATGAGTAAAATCTTGAGTGTTTTCAGCGACCGCAGCTTCAATGTCAAATTGAAGACCCAGCTTATTGCTTCTTTTGTGGCGATGACCCTGATCATCGTATGTCTGATTTCCGCCCTCGTCTATAATAGCGTGTTGTCTATTCTGAATAAGCAATCCGAGGAGATGGTCACTCGTCAATTTCGCCAGTCCGAATACAGCATCGTTAATTTTCGCGATCAACTGGAAAAAATGGCGGGCTTATTTGCCATAAATAAAGAGATTCAAGAGTTTATCGCAAATCCCGATATAACGGATGAAGCCACCCGGCTGGGCAATATGCAGGAGATCCTCAAGTCGATGGACCGTTTTCTGCTCACGTATCCCTATGTTCATTCCATTGCTTTGTATAACCGAAGCGGAGAAGCGGTCTTCGATTCCGGCTCAAGAAGTTGGTATGAGAAGGATGCCAGGGAATCCAGCCCTTTTTATTCATCCAACCTCTATCGAGAAATCACAGACAAATCGTTTGGTTTTTTGTGGGACGGGTTGACGGACTCCTCTTTATTCAATTTGAAGGAAAGGATTTCACCCGGAGAGGTTCCCTTGCCCTACCTATCAGCCGTTCGTTATGTCACCGCTCTAGGGCGCGTGGATCTATCCGCGGTGTTGGTCGTTAACGTTCGGCAATCCGAATTCGGCTCCCTTTTTAGCGGCAGTGAAGGCACAAATAAGTATGAAGCATCGTATGTGATTGACGATGCCGGCATCATCATATCCCATCCGGACCTGGGCAGGATCGGATCGATTGCGCCTTTGGCTGCTCGAATCGACCATTCCATCTCCAACGGCAGCTTTACGGCGCAAGTCGAGGGCCGTTCTAAACAAGTTACTTTTTATCGGATCGGGCAGACGGGGTGGACGCTGATCAACGAAACGCCGAAAGCGGAATTCATTCGCAATATCCAGACTTTGCGGCAGCTCATCGGTTTGGTTATTATATTGAGTCTGTTTCTGGCGCTTCTTCTATCCTTCTACTGGATCTATCGGATCACGAGGCCGTTTAATCACTTGGTCTACGCGATGCGCGAGATGGAGAAGGGTAACGTCGGAATTGTTCTTAACGAGACGCCAAGCACGGAACTCGGCATTATTGGGAGACGGTTTAATAAAATGTCGCTAAGCATCGAGGAGCTGATCAAGGAGAACAAAGCGATCGAGGAAGAGAAGCGGACACTGGAGATGGAGTCGCTGCAATCCCAAATCAATCCGCATTTCTTATATAATTCCTTGAACACAATCAAGTGGGTGGCACTGGTTCGGAATGAACTTAGCATCGTAGACAGCATTACAACGCTTGGAAATATGCTTCGAACCATTTATAAGGATCGTTCGCCGACCATGAAGCTCTCCGAAGAAGTGGCCTACATCGATAATTACTTGAAAATCATGAATGTTCGTTATGGGGAAGGCGTTCAGGTATCGATTCATATCCCGGAAGCGCTGAGGTCGTGCCAAGTGATCCGGTTTATTTTGCAGCCGATTGTTGAAAACGCCTTCCAGCATGGGTTGAATACGAAAGGCTATCAAGGCACAATCACGATTACCGCCGAGAAGAGCGGGAACGAGCTGAGTATTATCGTTCGCGATAACGGGGCGGGTATCTCCATGGAACGGTTGGCACTGATCCGTGAGCATTTGGAGGGTGGCGAATCGCCGAAGCCATCGGCTATCGGCGGCAGCATCGGTCTCGCGAACGTAAACAGAAGAATACAAATGCAGCACGGAAAAGCTTATGGCTTGATGATTGAAAGTCAAACCGGTATCGGGACAGAGGTTCGTCTCCGCTTGCCAGCTAATTTGTAGAGGGTGCCATAGTTCCATAAAACGCGAGAGCAGCCGGCTTTGGGGAACAAAGGACCTATTAACACAATAGAGTAAAAATGAACGGTGGAAGCCCAGTGGCTTTCGCCGTTCATTTTTTTTGCCCTAAGGTATCGTATTTTTCTGATCTGTCTCGATTTCTACGTATTTAATGCAGTGGGGGATATTTATAATAAGAAATTGTTACCGCTTACAAATATGACTATAGGACGCTCTAGGAGGAGGTTTTTATGGAAGTGACTTTGCAGCAGAGCAATCTTACGGATGCGCGGGCGATTTCGAAGAAAAAGCGCACGTCGCCGTGGAGTAGGATGAAGAGGCAGAAATGGTTGTTTCTTATGATCCTCCCCGGCTTTATATGCACGCTAGTATTCGCTTACGGTCCTATGTTTGGCTTATATATGGCCTTCATCAACTACTCGCCGGGCGGTGGATCTTTTTTCAATCAGTTTTTTCACAGTGAATTTATCGGGCTGAAGTGGTTTCACTATTTTCTGAATAACGGGGATTTCTATCCCATTCTCAGAAATACGTTGGCGCAGAGCTTGCTCTCCCTCCTGATAGGTTTCCCTGCTCCGATTATACTGGCACTCGTCATCAATGAGGTTAGCCAAGGCTTGTTTAAACGGGTCGTGCAAACCGTATCGTATTTGCCGCATTTCGTTTCCTGGGTCATCGCCGCGAACATCATCGTTACGATGCTGTCCTCCCAGGGCCCGCTCAATCAACTTTTGATGGCCCTTCATATCATCGACGAGCCGGTACTGTTCCTGCAGAATGGCCATATGTTCTGGTGGATCATCGCGTTCTCGAATGCCTGGAAAGAGATGGGCTTTAACGCCATTATTTATTTGGCCGCGATTACGAGCATCAATGCAGAGCTTTACGAGGCCGCGAGAGTAGACGGCGCGAACCGGTGGCGGCAGATGGTGAACGTCACGCTGCCTGCACTCAAGCCGACGATTACGATTCTCTTAATTCTCGCGCTCGGCAACGTGCTCAATGCGGGCTTTGACCAGCAATATTTGCTTCAGAATACGACGGTGCTGCAATATTCCGACGTTATTGATACGTATACGTACCGTTACGGTTTACAGAATGGCATGTTCTCCTACGGGGCCGCGGTCGGATTGTTTAAATCGGTCGTCGCATTCCTATTAGTCGTACTAGTAAATGCATGGTCTAGAAAGGTCAATCAGCAATCGTTGTACTAACGCTTAAGAGAAGAAGAGCAGGAGGCGGCCGGCTTTGGAGAAAATCAGCGGTGCGGGAGAGCGAATCTATACGGCAGGCATCTATTTGATTTTGATATTCGTGTTCATGATTACGTTCTATCCCTTTTGGAACATTTTAGCCCTATCCCTTAACAGCGCGAGCGATACGGTTCGGGGCGGCATCACGTTCTGGCCCCGGGAGTTCACTCTTGAAAGTTACAAGCAAATTTTGCAGGATCGAGAAATCCTGAACGGGCTTAAAGTCACGCTGCTTCGGACGGTAGTTGGCACTCCGCTGACGGTGATGGTCATTAGTTTGCTCGCCTATGCGCTTAGCAAGAAGGATTTAGTGGGACGGCGCATGATCGGTTTGTTCTTTATATTCACGATGTATTTCGGCGGCGGCCTCATTCCGTACTACATGATCTTGAAGAACGTGCACCTGATCGATAGCTTCGCCGTCTATATCATACCGAATCTAATGAACGTGTTTTTCGTTATCATCGTTCGAACATTTATGCAGGAGCTGCCGGCGGAAGTAGAGGAATCGGCGAAAATGGACGGGGCGAACGATCTGCAAATTTACTGGAAGATCGTGCTGCCGGTGTGCCTGCCGGTGCTCGTGACGATTGGGCTGTTCTCGGCGATCGGCCATTGGAATTCCTGGTTCGATTCCTATGTGTTTACCTACAAGCCGCAGCTCAAGACGCTGCAGGCGGTACTCGTCAAAATCCTGAATCAATACCAGACGAGCTCATTCACGAATAGCCGGACCCAATTGGCAGATTCCTTCAAGCGGACGGCCATTTCGCCGGATACGATCCGCATGGCGGCAACGATGGTCGCGACAATCCCGATCATCCTTGTGTATCCGTTTTTGCAGCGGTATTTCGTCAAGGGCTTGACGCTTGGCGCTGTTAAAAGCTGAGCCGCTGTATTATTGGGGGAGGTGATATTCGTAGGAAGGTTCAAGTCTCAGGTAGCAGTGACGTCCGGACTTTATCATTAATTAAGGGGGATCTCCATCCATGGCATCGATCAAGAAAATAGGAACGATTTTGGCAAGCACGATTGTAAGCGCTGCGCTAATAGCGGGCTGCAGCAGTACCGGCAATGATAAGAACGAACCTGCGGCTGCCGCGAACGGGCAGAACGAAGACAACTTAGCTAGCAACAACGGTGGAAATACCGATAGCGCTAAGGAGCCGCTCAAAATTACGTTTTTCGACAAAAATACCGGTGAGAATTTCGATGATCCGGTCGCTCGCGAAATCACGAAAAAGACCGGCGTCACGGTCGAGATCCAGCAACCGACAGGCAATCCGACGGAGAAGCTGAACCTGATGCTGGCCTCCGAGGATTTCCCGGATATCATCATGTTCGACCGGAGCAGCGATATCCTTAACAAGTACATCGCATCAGGCGCGCTCATTTCGCTTGACGACTTAATCAGCCAATACGGCCCCGACGTCACGCAAATGTACGGCGACACTTTGAATAAGACAAGGTACACGGACGGCAAAAATTACTTCCTATCCAATTGGTACGGATTCGCCAAGAACGAACCGGTATTCGGCTTCAACTTGAAGATGGATATGCTTAAGGAACTGGCACCGGATAAAGCTGACGGAGGCGTGCCATTCACGGCTGACGAGTTCGAGCGTGCATTACTGGATTTCAAAGCGAAGTATCCTGAGGTAAACGGGAAGAAGACCATTGCAATGACGATGGACGGCTCTAATATGGGAGCGGTTCTCGGAACATTCAAGGGCATGTTCGGCATGAAATCGTATTATGAAGTGGACGGCAAACTACAATACGATGTCGAGGATCCCCAATATCGTGATATGATTCTGTATATGAACAAACTGTTCCGCGAAGGATTGATCGATCCCGAATGGGCGCTCAACAAACGGGAAACGTGGTTGGAGAAAATGGCGGCGGGCAACATCTTCGCCACGTTAGGCGCATATTGGGATCTCGGCACCGCTAACGAATCGCTCAAAAAGGACGGCGGAGCAGACAAGCAATATTATGCGTACAAAGTCGTCGCGCCTGGCGTAGATCCGGCAAAGACCACGTACGGACCGTTAAGCTCGCTCGGCTGGGATGCAATCGGCATTACAAAAGCGAACAAGCATCCGGAAGAAACGATGAAGTTCATCAATTACCTTGCCAGCGAACAGGGACAATACCTGTTGCAGTGGGGGATTGAAGGCGTGGACTGGGACATGAAGGACGGCAAGCATGTGCCTCGTCCGGAGGTGCTTCAGAAATTCAAGGCCGATTTCGGCAACACCGTTAAAGAGTCAGGCGTTCGCAAGTGGACCTGGTTCATCAAGGGCGGCAAAGCCGAAGACGGTACGGTGTACGACATGGTGGCCCGTTACGATCGCGGCGAAGTAGACAAAATGGCGATAAAGAACCTGGGCGACTCCGGCTGGAACACGGATATTTATGATAATCTCGGTCCGCAGGGCGGCACGCCTGAAATTCTAACCGCACAGAAGCTGTCGGATATTATGAACCAATCGCTGACGAAAGCGATCAATGCCAAGACGGAAGCGGAAGCTGCAAGCACGTTCGACAACATGCTGGCCGACATGAAGGCGGCGGGAAGCGAGTCCGTCGAGAAAATCATCAACGACAATTACCAAGCAAGATTGGCGCTTTGGAAATAAGAACGATTGAATGGGAAACGGCTTATTCAAGCCGTTTCCCACTATTTCCATACGAGTAAGCGAATCTTGCAAGACGAATGACATGGAGAAGGGACTTGAAGCCGGATGACAAAAAGATCTTTCCGCACCTTGCTAATCCGACAAAAAATTATTGCGGTGTACATTCCGCTTATTCTTGTCCCGTTATTCATTCTTGGGTACTTTACCAGCAATCTCTTTACGAACTCCCTGATCGACAAGACGAAGCAGAACGTGTCTGACGAATCGACATTGATTCTGACCCGGATCGATACCATGATCGAGAATGCCCAGAGCGGGGCCAACATCATGATGACCGATATTAATCATATCTACGATGGTTTACCCAACACAACGAGCCCGTTTGAAGAAAAACAGCTTTCCAATCAAATGCAGACCCAATTCAGCATCAACCAGCTGAATTTTCCCGATATCGATTCCGCGGCCTTCATAGACTCCAAGGGCCGCCTTTTCACGTCTTACTTCCCGACGAAGGAAAGTGACAGTAAATTTGTCACAAGCGATTGGCTGAAACAGATTAACGCAATGCCGGGATATGGCGTCAATAATTGGTTTCCCATGCAGCGCCGGGACTACCTGGTGACGAATGCCCAAGAACCGGTCATTTCGATCGGCAAAAAAATATTGAAGCTGGATTCCGGCCGGCCATTCGGCACGCTGATCGTCAACGTCAAGGAGAGCTCGATTTCGAACATCTTTGCCAAGATGAATCCGGTTTACGGCGTCAAGAAGCAGTTCATGATTGTCGACCGTGAAGGTCAGGTCATATCGTCGCTGACCAAATCCGAACTGCTGAAGCCGCTCCGAGATGAACGACTGCGCAGCCTCTTGCTATCGAAAGGCTCGTTTTCTCTCATCGTGAACACGGATACCGGCCGCAATCTCGTCACGAGCGTTGTAGACGCCAAGATGGGATGGCGGCTCGTCAATATCGTACAGGTGGATCTCATTACAAAGGATATCCGGAAAAATGGCATCATGACGCTTATTATCGGCGCGGTCTGCCTCGTATTTGCACTGCTGGGGGCGGGGATGCTTTCGAAAGTGATCGTCAATCCCTTGTTGAAATTAACCAAGGCGATGCGCCAGGTTAAGGAGGGGGATCTAAACGCAGCCGCACAAATCCAGACCTCCGATGAGATCGGCCTGCTCGCATCCGTGTTCAATTCAATGATCAACCGAATTAAGGATTTGCTGCTTCAGGTCGAAGCGGACCAGATCAAGAAGAAGGAAATCGAGCTTGCGCTCATCCATTCCCAGATCAAGCCGCATTTTCTGTACAATACCCTGGACTTGATTTACGTGCTGAATGACATGAACCTGCAGCATGAAGCGCGGGATACGACGAAAGCATTGGCCGATTTCTACAGGGTTGCACTAAGCAAGGGCAGCGAGATTATTACGATCAGCGAAGAAGTCAAAAATGCCAGCGATTATTTGGCGATTCAAAGCGTGCGTTATTCCGATGTATTCGACTACGACATGGACATCGACTCTGCGATTCTAACGTGCGACATTCCGAAACTGACGCTGCAGCCGATTCTCGAGAATGCCATTTACCATGGTTTGAAGCTAAAGGGAAGCAAAGGCCATATCCGAATCACCGGGATTATAGAAGGAAACCGTATCATGATTCACCTGTCCGATGACGGAGCCGGCATGTCGGAAGACGTGCAGGCTAGGATCGGGAAACATGGATCCGAGGCCTTGAAGCCCATTTCCTTCGGATTGTTCAGCGTGCATGAACGCATTCGTCTCTATTTCGGAGATGAATACGGCATTGCAATCAAGAGTCAACCCGGAGCTGGCACGACTGTAAGTGTTTGCTTGCCCGCCGACGGAGAACGGAGGAATCGCATTGCTTAAAGTGATGATTGTGGACGATGAAATTTTGTTCAGGCAGCATATGAAATCGCGCATCGACTGGGAAAGCCTAGGTCTGGAAATTTGCTGCGAGGCAAACAATGGAGTCATCGCGCTTGAACAAGCGGAGATATTCAGGCCGGATCTGGCGCTGATCGATATCAGTATGCCATACATGGACGGTCTGGAGCTCTCCGAAGAGCTGAAACGGCAATACCCTCACATGTTCATTATCTTGGTGACCGGACACAACGAATTTGAGCACGCGCGCAAAGCGATGCGCATTGGCGTGAAAGACTACCTGCTCAAGCCCTTCGACAACGAAGAATTCGTCGTGGCGCTGCAGAAAGCGAGAAGCTTCGTGCTAGGCGAACGAGAGGAGAGCGAACTGTCCAAGGACATCGCGCCACTGCTGCGTGACAGCTTCCTCAATAAATTGATTCGTCCCGGCCTTGATATGGACCGTGTTCAGATTGAAGCATCGATGATCCGCTGCCGGCTTTCGTTGCCATCGATGCGATTTCGGGTTATCGCGACGGAGATAGACAACTTGTATGAGCAATGGAGCGATCCACGGGAAATCATGCTGTGGAAGCATACCGTAGCGAACATGCTTGGCGATCTTGTACACATCGATGGAGAGCATTATATTTTCCACGACTCGGAGGGCCGCATCGTATCTATACTTGCTTTCCACAGCGAACGGGAGTTTAACGATTACGACGGTCATGCCTTCGAGCGACTAGCCCGTCTAGTCGAGCGCCACTTCAAGTTTACGGTGACGATCGGCTTTGGCAGCCAATGCCGCGAATATGAGCAGCTGCACCAGTCGTACCGCGAAGCGCTGCTGTGCCTACAAAATAAGCTCACCGCAGGTCAGGGCAAGTTCATTTGGTACGATAGACTGAGCAACCGGACGGAAAAGTTCAATTTCTTCCCCGTGGACATGCACGAGGCGCTGATCTTTCATTTGCGTGCCAAAGACGAGGGCGGGGTGAGGGAACGGCTGGATGCAATGTTCGGCTACATGGACAATGAAGGGGCGACTAGCGAGAACGCCTATACAATCATGATTGGCCTTATTTCGGTCTGTTTGTCGTACGTCATCGAATCCGGCAACTCGATTGAAGATGTGTACGGTGCCAATTTCTCACCGGTCCGGCATATCCGGGGACTGGCGACGGTTCAGCAAGGGAAAGACTGGATTATACAATTGTACCAGAAGGGTATGGCGTCTACCTCAAGCGAGCGGTCGTCAAAGTCGCTCAAGCTGTACAACGTCGCCAAAACCTACATTCAAGAGCAGTTTTCCGACCCCGAGCTGTCCGTGGAAGGCGTCGCCGCCCAATTGTTCATCCACTCCAGCTATTTGCGGCGGATCTTCAAACGGGAAGGCAAAGTATCGGTTTCGGATTACATCACCTACGTGCGCATGAAGCGGGCGAAGGAGCTAATCGGGATGGGGGCGGTTAAGCTGCATGGAATCGCGGAGCAGGTCGGATTCAACGATCCGAATTACTTCAGCAAATGTTTCAAGAAACAATTCGGACTGACGCCCTCTGAATACGAAAACAGACTGGTGAAATGACCCGAAAGCCGCACCTGGTGCGGCTTTTTACGTTTTTTGAGCGTAGCCCGGCCAAGTGTCTCGATTTTTGCTGATTGGTCGCGTTCGTTGCGTATTTTAACGTTTCAAACGCTTTTATAATGAACATGTACCTGAGATCGCTATTAACTGGCGGGTCAACAACTAACGAGAAGGTAGGGAGACCGTATGAGAAAGACTAAACAAACACTCGCAGTCGCAGGGGCGCTGATGCTGGCCTTGTCGCTCACGGCGTGCGGTAGCGGAAATAACGACAACCAGGCATCAGATAATGCGTCGACTGGGGCGGATAGCAGTACGGCTAATAATGCAGGGGGCAATAGCGCTAATAACGAGCCGGTCAAGCTCCGTATCTATGCAAAATATTTCGACGACGACACCAAGAAGCCGTATGACTACGCGGTAGCCGAATTGAAGAAGGCAATGCCAAACGTCGAGCTGGAACTGGATCCCATGCAGCAGGATAACAATCAGAAGCTGAAAACCTACGCGGCGACCGGTAATATGCCCGATATATTCGATGCCGACTTTAGCATTATCAAAGCTTTTGCAGAATCCAAAAATATCGAAATGCTCGATGAGGCTGAGGCGACAAAGGATTTGCTAGCTGATTTCAATCCGGGCTACGAGAATTCGCTGGCAGCACCCGATGGGCATATCTACGCCTATACGGCGGGCGGAACGAACTTCCAGCTGCTCTATTACAGCAAGAAACTGTTCGCGGAAGCGGGCGTACAAGCGCCAATCAAGACATACGATGAGTGGGTCGATGCGATCAAGAAATTCAAAGCCAAAGGAATCATTCCGATGGCGATATTTGCGAAAGAGAAATGGATTGCCAATTCTTTCTACAAAGGTTTGGTCACCCGCGAGCAGCCGGACGGCTATGCAGCACTGGAAAAGCAAGGTCTGACGCAATTGCCGGACGCATTTAAGAACGCATCGAAGGAGTTCGAGGCGCTTAAGGAAGCCGGACTGTTCGATGCCAATGCGACGAACACCAATTACGATCAAGCTTCTGCCTTGTTCTATACCGGTAAGGCGGCGATGTTTGTTAATGGCCAATGGGAGATTTACGGCTCGGACAAAAACATGGGCACCGACGTTGACTGGATGTACTGGCCGGCCAAGGATGAACAGACTTACGAGAAGATGAAATATTATATGAACGGCGCGCCAGCGCCCGGCGGCTTTGCCGTATCGCCTACAAGCAAGCATAAAGAGGAAGCCATCCAGGTGGCTGCATTCATCGCCCGCAAATATTCGGAGTATCAATACCTCAAGCTTGGTAACCCGATTGTATCCTTGAAGATCGACCAGGTCGTTTCCGTCACCCCACCGGCGATGATGCAGCGACTGATCGACGAGGTGCTTCCGAACGTTAAAGGCTATGCCAAGTTCAATCAAAGCACGGAGCTCAACAATGCACTGGACGATAATACGCAGAACTTGGTAGTGAAAGGCTTTTCCGACAAGCAATTCAACGACAACATCGAACGCGTAATCAAGGAAATCAACAACTAGAGCGAACTGACCCGCGCCGGAACGCAGGTTCCGGCGCGGTCGCTTGCTAAGTAAAGGCAGGGAACAACTATCATGAAGATCTATTTGAGGAACAGGAAAGCCATCGCACTGTTTACTCTTCCGGCCTTACTGCTATATTCGATCATCGTCAGCTATCCCGTGCTGCAGACGTTGTACCGGAGCTTCTACGACTGGAATGGGCTCGGGGGCGGCACGTTTAACGGAATCTCTAACTACGTGAAGCTGTTTCACGATCCGTTGCTGACCCGGTCGCTGCGGAACGGTGCGCTGTTTGCGCTCGTGCTTGTCGTGTTCCAAATCGGAATCGGCTCGGTGCTCGCATTGGTATGCGCCGATCCCAAAGTGAAAGGCCGGAAGATTCTGAAGGCAGGCTATTTTATCCCAGTCGTGCTGTCGGTCACCGTCGTTTGCCAGCTGTGGATCGCGATGTATGATCCTACGAGCGGGTTCGTGAACCAGCTATTCAAGCTGCTCGGCATTTCGTACCGACAGAATTGGCTGACGTCGCCTGCCGTATCCATTGTTGCGATTGCCTTTGTGAATGCCTGGCAGTTCATGGGCTTTCAATTCAGCCTGCTATATGCGGGAGTCAAATCCATTCCCGAACAGTATATGGAAGCGGCGAATATCGACGGCTGCACGAAATGGATGGCTCATCTTCGCATTACGATCCCTCTCATGGCCGAGACCTATAAATTCTGTTTCATTTTGGCGATCACCTCTGGCATCGGCGCCTTTATTCAGATGCTGATCATGACAAGCGGGGGACCGGGAACGACCAACTATACCTTGACTTACATGATTTATCGATATGCGTTTATGGAGTCGAAATACGGCTACGCCTGCGCGATTTCAGTCTTTCTCGTAGCGCTCAGCCTGTTGGCTACGTTAGTCATCAACCGGTTGTTTGCGCGCGAACGCATTACGTATTAGGGGCAGAAAGGGGCGAACAACACGTCTATGTTCTCAGCTAGCAAGATCATGAAGCCCGGGCAACTGCTGCAAGGCTTGTTATGGCTTTACTTCATCATTTCCGTTTATCCGCTATTTTGGATGATTTCGTATTCGCTGAAGAACAACAACGAAATTTTCAGCACGAATCCGTTCGGCCTGCCGATGCATTTCCGTATCGAAAACTACATTCACGCTTGGATGAATTTCAACATCCCGCGTTATTTTCTAAACAGCGTCGTTGTGTCCACGATCAGTACGGCCGGTATTCTTCTGCTATCCGTTATGTTCTCCTATGCGGCGGCGAGGATGGAATGGAAGCTTCGTGGGGCAGCAAGGGCGTATATGATGGTCGGCATGTTCATTCCACTTCAGGTCATTATGATACCACTGGCGATCCTGGTGAAAGATTTCCACTTGATCAATACATACGGCGCATTAATCGTACCCTACATCGCGTTTGGACTGCCATTCTCTTCACTTATCTTCTATGGGTTCTTACGGGGAATTCCGTTCGAACTTGAGGAATCCGCTTGCATGGACGGCGCCAGTATATATCGAACATTCGTCAGTATCATCATGCCGATTGTCAAACCAGCCATGGCGACGGTTGCTATTTTACAGTTTCTGGGTGCTTGGAACGAGTTTTTGCTTGCGTACATTTTGATTTCCGATGAAACGATGAAGACGCTGCCGCTCGGATTGTTGTTTTTCCAAGGACAATACAGTACGGATTGGGGCGGCATGGGCGCTGTTATGACCATCGCGAGTCTGCCGACGGTCGTCGTGTTCTTGTTCTTCAGTGAACAGGTGGAACGGGCGATGACGGTGGGGTCCGCGGTAAAAGGGTAAGCGGAGGGAACGTACAAGAGCGGAATCCCAATTAGGGTAGAACAAGAATGATAGTGTGCTATCAAATTCATGGAGGCTGCGTTGAATGAACGAATTCAAACTATGGTATGACAAACCCGCCGCGAAATGGTCCGAAGGGTTTCCGATCGGTAACGGAAGATTGGCCGCGATGGTCTACGGCGGTGCGAGCCAAGAGATTTGGAACATCACGGAGCTGACCTATTGGTCGGGGAAAAGAGAGCCTGTCGCCAGCCACTCGGATGGAAAGATCGATTTGGCCCGGCTTAGGCAGCATTTCTTTGATGGCGATTACGAAGGCGGGGAGCGATTAGCCCGCGAGCTGCTTGAGCCGGACAAGGGAAACTTCGGTACCAACTTGCCTATGTGCAACGTTCATCTGCAATTCGGGGATGAGGAGCGGGAGATCGTTCGGGAGCTGGACCTCGAGACTGCCATCGCGCGAACGATTCATCAAGGAGCATATGCAAAGATTCACCGTGAGCTCTTCGCTTCCCATGCAGATGGCCTCCTCGTTTGCCGGTTGTGGACCGAGCATCCGGAAGGCATTACATTTTCCGTCCATCTGGAAGGGATGACCGATCGCTTCGAGAGCCGGAACGAACCCCTTGGCTTGATCTTTGACGGCCAAGCCTTGGAGCGGGTCCATAGTGACGGAGAATGCGGCGTGCGTTGCCGGGGGCATATTCGTGTGTCGACAGAAGGCGGGCAGGTTGCAGGTGAAAATGGTCGTATCGTGGTCACGAACGCGAGTGAAGCCATTCTCTATTTTGCCGTCGACACGAGTTTCGGCCAAGAAGGCGACAGCTGGCTGAGCGCGGCTGCCCAGAGGCTGGAGCAGGCGGAAGCCAAAGGCTATGAACGGCTTAAAGCAGATCATATCGCTGACTATCGGAGCCTTTACACGCGTGTGGGTATGGATTTGGGTCAGACCTTACAAAGCGAGCTGCCGACAGATGTGCGAATCCGGCAACTTGCAGATGGACGCGACGAAGACCCGGCAATCTACGCGTTGTTTTTCCAATATGGCAGGTATCTAACGATCTGTGCAGCAAGAGAGGATTCCCCGCTGCCGATCAATCTGCAAGGGATTTGGAACGACAACCAAGCATGCCGAATGGGCTGGACCTGTGATTATCACCTCGATATCAATACGGAAATGAACTACTACCCGACGGAAACGACCAACTTATCCGAGTCTCATTTGCCGCTCATGCGCTATATCGAACGACTTGCTGAAGACGGGAAATCTACTGCAAGAGACTTCTACGGCTGCGAGGGCTGGACCGCTCATACCGTTTCGAACGTTTGGGGGTTCACGGCACCGGCCTGGCAGACATCCTGGGGGCTTAACGTTACCGGCGGTCTGTGGCTGGCGCTTCAGCTTCGTGATCACTACGAATTCACGCACGATGACGCGTTTCTGCGAGAAACGGCTTATCCGGTATTAAAGGATGCAGCCGTGTTCTTCCTGGATTACATGGTCGTGCATCCGAAGAACGGCTGGCTCGTAACGGGGCCATCCATCTCACCGGAAAACACCTTCCATGCCAACGGAACAAAGGAACATCATCATTTATCCATGGGGACGACACTTGATCAGGTGCTCGTAGCCGATCTGTTCGAATTCTGCTTGGAAGCGGCGGAGAAACTGCAGGTGGACGAAGAACTGCGGATAAAGCTGAAACAGGCTATCGCTATGCTGCCTCCGCTTCAGATTGGAAGCAAAGGGCAGCTGCAGGAGTGGCTGGAGGATTACGTGGAAGCACAGCCGGAACACCGCCATCTGTCGCATCTGCACAGCCTGTTCCCGGCGTACCGGATCACGCCTCAACATACACCGGCGTTAAGCGCTGCCGCTCATGTCACCCTCGAAGCGCGCAAGTCGAGCGACAACCATGAGGATATCGAGTTCACGGTTGCGGCCTTTGCCGGCTGTTTCTCGAGGCTGCATGATGGAGAACGCGCCTATGAGCAAATTTATCATCTCATCGGGGAGCTCTGCTACGACAATCTGCTGACCTACTCGAAGCCGGGTATTGCCGGGGCCGAGACGGCAATCTACGTCGCCGATGGCAATTACGGCGGTACGGCGGTCATCGCCGACATGCTGCTGCAAAGCCATGCAGGTGAGCTTCATCTGCTGCCGGCTCTTCCCGTGAAGTGGCCTACCGGCAAGTATTCAGGCTTGCGGGCAAGAGGTGCTCTGGAGGTTGATGTGATCTGGTCTGAGGGGGCCATGGTAGAAGCAACGGTTAAGGCGTACGCAGCGGGACAAACCGTCCTGCGGCAAGGTGGGCGCACGGCACCCTTTCAATATGAAGCCGGACGCAGCTACCGGATTGACAGCGAGCTGCGCATCTCAGAAGGAGAATCGTTATGAGAATCATTGCTGCTGAATCATTTCTGTACCGTGTACCGCCGGCCATGACATGGATCGACTCGACGCATGTCGTGTCAGGCATCGAATTCATTGAGATGCGGATCCGGACGGATACGGGCTTGGAAGGCATCGGACTCAGCTATACCGTAGGCATCGGAGGGACGGCGGTCAAGGCGCTGCTTGACGATTACGTCATCAGCTCCCTGATCGGGAAAGATCCGCTCCGCATCGAGGAGATCTGGCAGGATTTGAATGGCCAGCTGCACAGGTGCGGCGACGGCATCACCTCGCTTGCTTTGGCCGCGGTTGACGTCGGGTTATGGGATTTGGCCGGCAAACACTATAAACAGCCGCTATACAAGCTGCTCGGCGGCTCACGTGAACGGATCGTTACGTATGCCAGCGGCATCGATTTCGAGATGGACCTGCCCACCTTGCTGGATTTCATGAATGAACACAAGAGCCAAGGCTATTCCTACATCAAAATGAAAATCGGCAAGGCGGACATTGCCGAAGATATGGAGCGGATCTCTCGGGTGAAGGAGACCGTCGGCCCCGGTGTGACGGTTTTGGTGGACGCGAACCAGAAGTGGACCGGCTATCAAGCGATTCAATACGGTGCAGAGCTGGATAAGCTTGGCTTGGGGTGGATCGAAGAGCCGATTGCGAACACGGACATTGAGGGACACGCACGGATGAAGGCGGCGATCCGTACGCCGATCGCCGTCGGGGAAAGTCTGTATACGAAATATCAGTTTCTGGAGTATTTGAAGCAGGGAGCCGTCGATTTCATTCAAGCTGACGTCGCCCGGGTGGGCGGCATCACGGAATGGGTTAAGATCGCGCATCTGGCAGATGCTTGGCAGCGGCCGGTTGCCCCTCACTTCCTCATGGAATTGTCTCTTCATTTGCTATGCGGAGTGCCGAACGGTTATATCTTGGAGAACGTCAAAGGCGGATCGCTAACGGAGCTGGGGCTGCTTGAAGCGCCTGTCCTCGTGAAGGACGGCTATTGCTACCCAAGCGAAGAACACGGACACGGCCTGCGGTTGAATCGTGCAGAACTAGACAAGTACGTGGTGACGCCGGAAACGCTCCGTAAAATGGACGTCAGAAGTAAAAAAACGTAACGGAGAAGGAGGAAGGACCATGATCGATGCTCATCAGCATTTCTGGCGGGTTTCCCGCGGTGATTATCCATGGATGACGCCGGATTTAAAGGTGTTGAACCGGGATTATTTGCCGGAGGATCTGCGGTCGATTCTGGGGGATAACGGTATCTCGCGGACGATTCTCGTGCAAGCCGCGCCAACGGAGGAAGAAACCGAATTTTTGCTGGAGCTGGCCGAGAAAACCGATTATGTCGCGGGCGTGGTCGGGTGGCTGGACTTGGCGGCGGATGACTTTCCGGAAAAGTTCGCACGGCTGCGCGAAAATCCGAAATTGGTTGGCCTCCGTCCGATGCTCCAGGACTTGGAGGATGATGCATGGATATTGAGGCAAGAGGTGCTGAGGCATGTAGAGCTGCTGATTGCGTTCGATTTTCCACTCGATTTGCTCGTGCATCCCCGCCATTTGCCGCATATCGCGGAACTGTTTAGCCGATATCCTGCGCTGCGAGCCGTAATCGACCATGCTGCCAAGCCGCATATCGCAGAACGAATTATGGAGCCCTGGGGGATATGGATGGAAGCCATTGCGAAGCACGATAACGTGATGTGCAAGCTGTCCTCTCTGATCACGCAAGCGGACTTGAAGCACTGGAAGCTAGAGGACATTGCTCCTTATGTGAATCACGTCATTCGCGTGTTTGGGACGAAAGCCGTCATGTTCGGGAGCGATTGGCCTTATTGCCTGTTGGCAAGCAGCAGCTACGACGAGGTGCTCGAAGCGTTGCGAAACATGCTTCCCTCGAACTTGACGGATGAGGAACTGGCGGATGTGTTCGGGAATAATGCGGCGAGACTATATAAGCTGGCGCGCTAGCGCAGGGTGAGGGGGATACGATTCATGACCTTCAAAGGTGAGGTTGTCATTGTTACCGGTGGCGGAAGCGGCATCGGTGAAGCAGCGGCAAAACGGTTTGCCGCGGAAGGGGCGAAGGTGATCATTGCCGATATTCAGGCGGAACAGGCGGCTGGGGTGGCCGCCGCAATCCGCCGGGACGGCGGCGAAGCAAGTGATTGCCGGACAGACGTTTCCAGCGTGGAGGATATCCGGAAGCTGATGTCGTTTGCTGTGGAGACTTACGGGCGAATCGACGTTCTCTTCAATAATGCCGCGATCCTGATGCCAAAGAGTCTGGACGAGGGAACGGAAGAAGAGTGGGATCGGTTGTGCGGGGTCAATTTAAAGGGCGTGATCTTCTGTACGAAATATGCGCTTCCTGAGCTTCGCAAAACGAAGGGTAGAATCATTAACATGGCCTCTTTGTCAGCGGAAATCGGTCAGCGGAACAATCCGTTCTATCCCGCGACCAAAGGCGGCGTTATCGCGTTCACCAAATCGCTGGCAATCGACTGTGCGATGGAGGGCGTGCGAATCAACGCGATTTGCCCGGCTGGCGTATCGACACCGCTTCTGGAGGAATGGTTCAACAAGCACGATAATCCGGATGAGCTGCGCAAATCGATAGATCTGGTCCATATGCTCGGAAGGACGGCAACGGCGGATGAAATCGCAAACGTTGTCTTGTTTCTGGCCGGTGAAGCGTCGTCGTTCATCACCGGACAGGTGATTGACGTGGACGGCGGAGCTTCGCTGGGGTATGGTATGGGTCCGAAACCGGAGTGGCTGCAGAATCAGCGATAATGCTTCATGGAATTATGAAAGCGCACACATTTCTAGATAGAGGGAGTTGCGTTTACGTCATGACCATTGCACATCGAAATCGAAGAAAACGCGGTTTTTACGGTTTTCTAGCCTTCATGTTGTTAGCCTTTCAAACCACGGTGTTCGTTTATCAGCCCAAACAGGCCGAGGCGGCCGACAATGGCTTGGGCGCCAAGCCGTATATGGGCTGGAGCAGTTACAGTCAGCAAGTCATCCATTCTCCAGCATCGTGGCTGACTGCCGAGAACATTATTGCACAATCCGATGCCATGCATGAGAAGCTGCAGTCACATGGTTACAACTATATCAACGTCGATGCCGGTTGGAATGGCGGCATCGACGAGTATGGCCGCCCGACGCCGAGCGCGACAGTATTCCCGAACGGCATGCAGGAGGTCATCGACCATGTACATGCAAACGGTCAGAAATTTGGGTTGTACATTATTCCGGGTTTGGGGCAGGAAGCCTATGATCAGAATTTGCCGATCTACGGCACGGAATGCACAATGAAGGACATCGTTGCACAGCCCCTTCAACAGGCGAACTACTGGGGCTTCGGCTATAAGATCGATTTTTCGAAACCGTGCGCCCAGCGTTACATTGATTCGGTTGCCGACAAGTTCGGGGAATGGGGCGTCGACTTTATCAAGCTTGACAGCGTGATGCCAGGTTCCGGACGATACGATCTGTCGATCGATACCCGCGACAATGTGGCGGCCTGGTCAAAGGCGCTCGCCAAGCACCACATCTGGCTTGAGCTATCGTGGGCGCTTGACATCAACTACGCCGATACGTGGAAAGAATACGCCAACGGCTGGCGCGTGCATTGGGATATCGAATGCTACTGCAGTACGCTGACGAAGTGGGACAACATTTCCAGGCTGTTTCCAACGGCCGCACAGTGGTGGCGGCATGCCGGCCCTGGCGGTTGGAACGATTTCGATTCGCTCAATATTGGTAATGGCACGATAGATGGGTTAACACAAGAGGAGCGCCGAACGGCGATGTCGTTCTTCGCCGTATCCGCGGTACCGCTCTATTCGGGGAACGATTTGACACACCTCGACGATTACGGCTTGCAGCTGCTGACGAACGACGAGGTGATCGCCGTCGATCAGGCTGGCCATCCGGCACGCCCATTGTCCACGGATACGAACCAGCAGGTTTGGTATACCAACAACGGCGACGGAACCTATACGGTCGGCTTGTTCAATCTCGATAACTCCGCCGCCACGATTAATGTCAACTGGGCTGATATCGGCATCGATGGCCCTGCTTCCGTTCGTGACTTGTGGAGCCATTCGGAGCTGGGCATCTATAAATCGGGCTATTCTGCGGTTAATCTGCCCGCGCATGGCTCCAGGCTGTTCAAGGTGACCGTCCAAAACGGTACATCGTTCGTTAACGACGATGACATTGGCATCCAGTATTTAGGGAGCTGGGAGCGCAATAACGGCAACCAATTTCCGGGGTCCGCGCAATCACTGTTAATCAGCGTGAGCGATTCGAAAGCAGTGAACAGCACGCTAAGCCCTACGTCGGTTCAGTTCGACAAGAAAGCGGAGGCGCAAGCCGACGTGGCCGTGTCATTGACGTTGAACGGGAACACGCTGAACGACATTGCCCGAGGAGGCACACCGCTATCCAAAGGCATCGATTATACGATCTCCGGCAATACGGTCACAATCAAGAAGGCATACCTTGCCTTGCTTCCAAACGGAAACAGCAATCTGATCTTCTCGTTTTCCGGAGGAGCGATACAGACGCTTGCCGTCATGGTCGGCGATACAACGATTAGGGACAGCAGCGTACTGCCGGCCGTGCTTGATTTCGATAAAGGTGACCAGAACCAAGGAGACGAGACGACCTCCATCGCTCTCAATGGCAACGAGCTTGTTTCCATCGATTATGGCGGCTCGCCGCTAACAGAAGGCGAACAATATACGTACGCCGGGAATGCGGTAACGTTCAAGAAAGCCTTTCTTGCAAAGCTGTCAATTGGCACGAGCGAGTTCAGCTTCGCCTTTAGTGGAGGAGCCGCGCAATCGGTTACCCTCGTCATCAAGGATTCGTCTGTCGGCGGTTCGTTCTCGCTGAATGACGACGATCCGGCGATCATCTATACGGGCACCTGGAATCCGAACACAAACCGGGGGCTCGGGGATTACAAGGACGACATTCACTGGTCTGAGACAACCGGTAATTCCTTTCAATATACGTTCAGCGGTACGGGAATCGAGCTGATTACAGAATTGGATTCGTCCCAAGGGAAAATCGATATTTATGTCGACGATATTTTGCAGAAGACGGTCAATACGAGCAATACCTCCCGCTCGGCCCATCATGCGGTGTTCAACGTCGCCGGATTGCAACCGGGGCAGCATACCTTGAAAGCGGTGAAGAGAGCCTGGGAAGAAGGCGGCGGCTTCTTCATGCTACTCGATCAATTGCGGGTGACGCTGCCGGATTTGGTCAGCCCTACAGCACTCCGATTTGATAAGAGCGCTCCGACATCGGATGATATTCAGGCAGCGATCTCGTCCGGTTATGAAGTCAACGGCGTCTCCAACGGAGGAACCGCGCTTCAAGAGGGAACCGATTATACGGCTGCTAGCGGAGTGCTGACGATCAAGAAGGCGTATTTGATCGCGCAGCCTGTCGATTTGACCCAACTTCTCGTCAAATTCGCAGGTGGGGCTGAACAGCAGTTGGCCATCGACGTAGCAGACAGCGCGGCTGTGAACAGCACGATCACGCCAGCTATGGCAGGTTTCGATAAGAACGAATCCGCGCAGACGGATGCTGTAACGACGATGACGCTGAATGGGAACCAATTAAACCGAGTCGTAAATGTCGGAGTGGTTTTATCGGAAGGTGCGGATTATACGGTATCCGGCAGCGATGTCACGATCAAAAAAACGTATCTTGCGGGGCAGCCGCTAGGTTTGACGAAGTTGAAATTCGTCTTCGATCACGGCCAAGCCCAGACCTTGGCGATTGATGTCCGGGATACAACCGCACCGAACAGCTCGATCATTCCTAAACTGATCAGCTACGACAAGACGAAAGCGGCGCAGTCCGATGTTTCGACAACGTTGACGTTGAATGGCAACAGCCTCGTCAGCATCACAAATGGCGGAACAGCACTCGTCGCCGGCAACGACTTTACGGTTTCAGGCAATCAAGTGAATTTCAACCGTGCATACCTGGACGGCTTGCCGGCGGGAATGAACAATTTGACGATGATGTTTAGCGCAGGTAAGCCGGTGGCGCTGCCGATCGCCGTCACGGAATCGCTTCGCGGCCGGTATGTGGACGTCAATGACGACGACGCTGGCATTGTGTACGCGGGTACCTGGAATCCGAACACGAACAGGGGACTTGGGGATTACAAGGATGATATCCATTGGTCCGAAACGGCCGGAGATTCCTTCACCTATACATTTAAGGGCACGGGTATTGATCTCATAACGGAGCTCGACGCCTCTCATGGCGCAATGGACATCTACCTCGACGGCAAATTTGCGCAAACGGTAGACACGTACATTAACACAACGAGAACGACCCATCGAACCGTATATACCGTCGCGGGTTTGCCAGATGGTAAGCACACGATCAAAGCAGTGAAGAAATCGGGACAATTCATGCTGCTGGATCAACTCCGCTATAAAATCACGGATATGATCGGGCCGGACACAGCTTCTTTTGACAAATCTAACGCGCATAAGTCCGACGTGACGACTATACTGGGCTTCGATGCACGTAATTTGATCGGCATCTCGAACGGCGCTGCCTCGCTCCGGCCTGGTAAAGATTACACCATATCGGGCAATACGGTGAGAATCAAGAAGGCATATCTAGCGCTGCAGCCAGTGGGCATCACATCTCTGAAGTTTTCCATCTTGGGCGACAATCTGGACGATGTGCACGCGACTGCGAACAAAGGCGATGCGTTCGCTTACACATTCAAGGGAACCGGTGTCGACATCATTGCGCCGAAAGCTCCTACCCAAGGGGACATGGATGTTTATATCGATGGCGTATTCCGAAAGACAGTCAGACTGTACAGTGAGAGCCGTTTATCCCTTCAGACCGTTTACACCGTCTCTGGCCTGAAGAACGGTACCCATACCATCAAAGGCGTGATGAAGAACGGCTCGACCATCATCCTTGACGGGCTCCAATTCGACGTACCGACGGTCAGGCCAAATCAGCGACAATAAACCAGGATCCCCTTCGGGGAAGTACGTAAAGGGAAGATGCTGGTAGAAATGTCCGGCATCTTCCCTTTCTGCTTAAGGTAGATTTGCCAGATCATGATGAGAAGGGAGCGTACACGATGACAGATCCGAAAATATATTTAGCCATAGACAATTGCTTTGCGTCCAAGCGGTGGACCAAACCTGCCGATTGGATGGGCCTGATCCGCAATATGGGCGTATATTACGCAGAAGCGAGCGCTGATAACGAATGTGATCCACTCTATATGGGAGGGGATTACATACAGCGGTGGATCGATGACGTGAAGCGAGAGAGCGTGAGAACCGGCGTTCGGATCGCGAATATGTATTCCGGTCACGGCACATACGCGACATTGGGCTTGACCCATCATGATTTTGCTATACGCGAACGGTTCCAGCACCAGTGGATCGAGCCGATGGCAGATATCGCCATGGAGGTCGAGGCCGGAATCGGCTTTTACTGCCACGCTTTTTCGGACGCCATCCTGCAGAACCCGGCTGCCTACCGCGATACGGAAGCCGATTTGTATGCCAGATTAGCTGAAATCGCAGCCTACTGCCGGGATCGCGGAATCAAGGCGCCCGGCGTGGAGCAGATGTATACACCACATCAGATTCCCTGGACGATCGAGGGATCGAAGCGGCTGTTGAAGGAAGTGTATCGCATGTCGCAGGCTCCGTTTTATTTGACCTTAGATACGGGTCATCAGAGTGGACAGCGCAAGTTTCTTCGTCCGGAGCGGCAGGCCGTCGCGGAAATGGCGGATGGTATCCGGAAGAACGAGCGCCAGCGGCTGATGTGGTTGGGGCCAAAGACAGCGTACGACATCTTTGACCTCTTGCAGCAATCACCCGAATCGGAGCAGAACCTCTTGCTGGATCAACTGATGAGGGAAATGGATCGCTATCCACATCTGTTCGCTGCTGAAACGGACAGTGATACGTACCGCTGGCTGGCGCAATTGGGATGTTACTCACCGATTGTGCATTTGCAGCAAACGACAGGACTTGCCTCGGCGCATCTGCCGTTTACTGAGGCAAATAATATGAATGGTGTAATTGCCGGGGACCGGTTGCTTAAGGCGATCGGAGAAGCCTATCGGATGCCGGACGACAAAGAACTTCCTCCCAAGTGCGAGGAGATTTACCTAACGCTTGAAATTTTCTCCGGCACCAGCGAGCTGAATGCGGATATTTTGGCGAATATGCAAGAATCCGTTGCTTATTGGAGGCGGTTCATCCCCGTTGACGGCGTGCGGCTGAGTGACTTGTTAAAAGAGCTGAGCCCTGCTTGATGCGCCTGAAGGATTGGAGGAAGAGAAGATGGAGAATCGATCGACTGTACTTTCCTTTGATTTGGGAGCAAGCAGCGGACGCGCACTGATCGGCGAATATGCCGCTGGGAAAGATTCATGTCCAAAGCTGACGATGCACGAAATCCATCGCTTTCCCAATCGAGCAGTCCAGGCAGGCGATCGCCTTCACTGGGATATTTTACGATTGCTAGAGGAAGTGAAAATAGGCATCCGTAAAGCCTATCAATCCGGCTATACTCCCGTTTCGATGGGGATTACCAGCTGGGGCGTGGACTTTGGATTACTTGATGCGCATGGGGAATTAATCGGAAATCCTTATCATTATCGGGATGCGCAGACAGAAGGAATCGTAGCGGAATGCGTTGAAAAGATCGGAGAGCTGGAGCTTTACCGGCAAACCGGTCTCCAGAATATGCCTTTCAATACGCTGTTCCAACTCTATGCCATGAGAAAGTCCGAGTCTCCAAAATTAGGAATCGCGCATACTTTGCTGATGATTTCCGATTTAATTGCTTACCTTCTGACCGGAGTGAAAACGAGCGAATTCACGATAGCCTCGACCACACAGCTTTTTCAGCCGACTCAAGGGCGATGGAACGAAGAGTTGTTGCGGTGGCTCGGGATTCCGGCAAGCCTATTTCTTGAGCCAATAGCATCAGGTGCTTCCATTGGGACGCTTTCAAAGCGTGTTTGCGAAGAGCTCGATGTTCCACCTCTTAAGCTCGTTGAGGTGGCAGCCCATGATACATCTTCGGCAATCGCCGCGATCCCGGCAGAAGAAGAGGCGTTCATTTTCCTCGTATGCGGGACATGGTCCTTGCTTGGAACGGAGCTTTCTGAGCCGCTATTGACCCGGGAAGCCATGGAGCTGGCATTCTCCAACGAGGGCGGCATTTGCGGCACGTACGATTTATTAAAGAATATTATGGGACTGTGGATTCTCCAGGAGTGCAAGCGGGAGTGGGAAGAAAGAGGAATTCAAACGGATTATAGCGAGTTGATCCTCCTAGCTGGGGAAGCGGCAGCTTTTCGAAGCTTGATTAATCCTGATGATGCCAGGTTCTATGCACCTAACGATATGATCAGCAAAATTCAATCCTATTGCCGTGAAACGGGACAAGAATTACCAGTGAGCGTTGGAGAAATTACGCGGTGTATTTTGGAGAGCTTAGCATTTCGTTATCGCCAAACCGTCGAGCAGCTGCAGCAATTAACCGGTCAATCATTCCCATGTTTGCATATGGTAGCCGGTGGCAGTCAAAACGAACTGCTTTGTCAATTTACAGCGAATGCACTAAACAAACCGGTATGGGCTGGGCCTGTTGAAGCGAGCGCAATTGGAAATATGCTGATGCAACTCGTTGCGGAAGGCCACTGTGCGGACCGATTTGAAGCGAGGCAGTTAATAAAGAATTCTTTTCTCATCCAGGAGTATCTTCCTCAAGGAACCTCTTCGTGGGATATTGCATTTCGCACATTTGTACATCTTTGCGAACGATAGATAATAATGATTGGGAACCATTGGGACATACGGATACGTATGTTCTTTTTTGTCTCATTTTTTCCGCCTGAGTCGTTAACTTATTGTCTCAACAAAATTTTAAACATAAAGAACACGATTTCTTTTCTTGCTCGGCCGAATCGCGATGGTAAAATAGATTAGATATAAATGTGTACATGAAGCTCATGCCATATACCTGCTTTAACGGAGGAGACCCGAATGATCAAGTGGCTGTTTATCAACCGGAGCATACGTACCAAACTCGTCTTGAGCAGCGTGGTCATCTCTCTTATTCCGATGCTCATTCTTTCTTTCCTCTTCTACAGGTCCAGCTCGCTTTCGCTAGAGCGTACCATGGTCAGGAGCGCCGACCAGAACGCCGAATATTTGTCCAATGACCTGGATCAGTTTTTCCGCAGCCTCTCTTCGTCTGCTTTGCAGGTCTATGGCTTCAATCAATTGGTCAATATTATGCGTAACGGTGCCAACTACAATAATGCGGATATCTTTCAAACCAAAGATGCGCTCGACAACTACTATCGCCTCGTTCAGAGCAAGAATAAAGATGTGATCAAGATCATGATGTACGGACAGGACAATAAGCTGAGGGATTCATGGTCGAGAGCGGCCAGCTATGATTCGATTCGGCTCGGCGATTACGTCCCTCACGCAGATGAATTGCTGGATTTACCGTTTCAGCATTCCCTGATGTTCACGTATTTGGACAAGGAGCAGGGGGAGCGGTTTTTCGTTTATGCCATCACCATCTATGATCCTTTCTATCGAAATAAATACGGTACGTTAGTTTTTTATACGAGAATGAGAGATTTCGTGAAGCAGATTGAAACCTACAATCGACCTCCGAACAATATCGTCCTGCAGAACGATAAAGGCGAAACCTTCTATCGCACGAACGATCAATTCAGTGAAGCGGTCCAAACCTATAAGCGCTCCGATGACTTTGCCACTTACGGCAAGCGCGAGCTTCAATTCACGGACCACCGGCAAGCATTAATCAGCACCTCTGCGCTTGATAACGGCAACGTCGGGCTTACGCTTCTATACTCGAGCAGCGAGCTCGCGGAGAACCGCAAAAATACGCTGTGGCTGACGGTCGGAGCTTTCGCCCTCGTGATGCTCGTCATAGCGTTATTCTCATCGATGGCGCAGCAGTTTATTACGCGGCCTGTTCAGTCGCTAAGCAAGGCTATGCGGGCTGTCCGTAAAGGGGATTTCCATGTCACGCTTAAGCCGAGTCCGTGGCGCGACGATTTGTCCGAATTGACAAGAAACTTTAATTTCATGACAAACAAGATTCAAGAATTGATCGAGCAGGAATATCAGCTGCTCATTCGCAACAAGGAAGCGCAAATTATGGCGCTGCAAATGCAAATCAATCCGCATTTTCTATACAATACCCTGCAAACCATCGGAGGCAAAGCTGTATTAATCGGGGAATATGACATCCATGAAATGTGCAGGGCGCTGGGGGATCTGTTCCGTTATAACTTCTACGAAGGGAATAGCGAGTCCACAATCGGTCTGGAAATGGTGCATCTGAAAAACTATTTATATATCCAGCAGCTTCGTTTCGAAGAATCGCTCGTAACCGAGTTCGATGTGGAGCATGCGCTGCTTGACTGCAGCGTCATCCGATTCGTCCTGCAACCCATTGTAGAGAATGCGATTGTGCATGTACTAGGTAAAACCGATGACAGGCAGCTTCATCTGCAAATAACAGCGGTGCAGCAATCGGATCGGGCCATCATTAAGGTGCGGGATAACGGTCCTGGTATAGATGCCGAGCAACTGGCCAGGCTTAAAGCTGTTCTGGAGCATAGAAACACCGAAGTATTCAGCGGCATATCGATCGGCTTGAAAAATGTGAACGAGAGAATTCGCATGTACTACGGATCCGATTATGGGCTCAGAATCGAGAGCAATGAAGGCGAAGGTACGGAAGTGAGTGTAACGATCCCTTACAGGAATAGAGGTATGCAGCATGTATAAGGTGATGGTAGTGGACGATGAACCGTGGAGCCGTAAATCGATCAGCAAAATGATCAGTGAGCTGGCTCTGGATGTCGAGGTCATCGCGGAAGCGAGGCACGGCGAGGAGGCGCTTGCGCTTATCCCGATCCGAAGGCCGCATATCGTCGTGACCGACATGAATATGCCGGTGTTGGACGGACAACAATTTTTGGAAGCGCTTCATGAACGGTTCGGCGAAATCAAGGTAATCGTGATTAGCGGTTATTCGCAGTTCGAATATATGAAGGCGGCCGTCACGTATCAGGCATGCGAATATGTGCTCAAGCCGGTATCCGTTACGGATCTCGAGCATGCACTCAAAAAGGCGATCCAAGCCTGTAACACGTACATGAGCATTCAGCAGCAAATGCGGTTCAATCAGGAAGTCCGGCATCTCAAGCGGGAGACATTTCTGCAAACCGTTACAAGCCATCGGATTACGAATACGGCGGATATACAGCGGGAGGCTGGAGAGCTCGGCATTGCCGTGGACGGCGGTTATCGGGTTGCGGTATGCATGTTTCGGCAGTTCAGCGAGGTGTCCCGAACCAAGTTTCACGGTAACGCAGATCTGTTCTTGTTCAGTTTGGAAAATATTTTGTACGAAGTGATGCGGGAGGACAAGCTGCTTGTCTATAAATCGGATGACCGTACTCGTATTTGCCTGCTCTTCCCCGCCGCTTCCTATGATGAACAAAGGGTTCAGCAGCTATTGAATGAATATCATGAAGCTGTCAGTAAAATGCTGCTCGTCGGCGTGGTAGCCGGGCTTAGCCGTACTTATGCAAAGCTCGAAGAGCTGCCTGCCGCTTATCAAGGGGCCAATGATGCGCTCCGAAACAATCGCCTGCTGGGGGATTCATTCGCATTCTCATCGGCTGAAAGCCCGGGAGCGGTACAGCCGGTTGAGCTGCTGGGCTCCTTCGATTTGAAATCGATGAGGCAAGCGATCGGAGCCAATAATGCGAAAGACTTCAAGCGGCTGCTGAACGATTACTGCGAGAAGGTTGGCAGGCAGCCTCGTGTCACCATTCGCCAGATCCAACGCGATTTGAGACAGATGATAGAGCTGTCGCTGTCCGAATTGAAGGGGATCGAGGCAACGCAGTCCGTATTGCTCGACGCTGAAGAAGTGTCCCGAATTTTGGATATGAAGGAGCTGCAGACGTTCCTCAGCCTGCTTACTCAAGCTATAGAAACCTACTGTGCCAGCGCCGGTGAGGCGGAGAATGTTCGCTCGGTTCGCGAAATCGCCCTGTTCCTGGACGAGCATTACTTTGAGGATTTCAGTCTCATCGACGTTGCGACGCGGTTCCATATGGATGCCGCGTATTTGAGCAAGCTGTTCAAGAGCATCACGCGCGAGAATTTCACCGAATATGTCACGCGCAAACGCATGGAGAAGGCTTGCGAGCTGTTGAAATCGTCCGAGTGCAAAATCAACGAAATATCCGAGCTGGTCGGTTACGAGAATCAGCGTTATTTCAGCCAGGTATTCAAGCGGTTTACCGGGCAGACGCCTTCCGAATACCGGGATGGAATCATTGAAGCAACGGAAATAACAAAAAATTGAACATTGCAAACACAAATTAGTTCATTACGCGAAAAGCAGCCGACCGATAAGATAGACTCATGGACGAAACAACGTCCTCAGACAATACACGAAAAGGGGACTGGAAAATGAAAAAGAGTTTGGTCGGTCTGAGTGCCATTATCGCAATGCTTTCTCTTGCGGCATGCGGTAACACGAACAATGATGCGTCGTCTTCCGAGAATACATCTTCAACTGCAGCTTCGAATACGAATACGTCTTCAACGGAGAACACTTCCAATGCTGCTTCGAACACGGCTTCCAACGACACAGCGTCGACTAATGCACCGGAAGCGAGCACGGAACCGGTAACGATCTCGTTCATGCACTTCAAGAGCGACGTGACGGACGGCATACAGAAAATCGTTGATCAGTTCGAAGCGGCTAATCCGAACATCAAAGTCGATGTTCAGCCCGTGAAATATGACGATTATTACACCATTCTGAAAACGAAATTGGCAGGCGGAGACATCCTGGACGTGTTCACGTTGAATGCCGGCGCGCAAGCAAAATTGTTTGTAGACGGCGGTTATGTTGAGGATTTGACCGGGCAGGAGTTCCTGAACAATTTCGATGCGGACGTGCTGACATCGCAGGCAACGGACGGGAAGAACTATATTATGCCGCTGAACGCCGGACCGATCGCCGTCTTCTATAACAAGAATATATACAATGAATTGAATCTTACGGTGCCGAGAACGTTCGACGCCATGATCGAGAATGCGAAGAAGATTAAGGAAGCGGGCAAAACGCCGTTCGCGCTCGGTTGGAAGGACGGCTGGCCGCTCGGCATGTGGATCGGCCGCGATTTGCCGAGTAACACGGCGCTTGCTGTGAACCAGCCGGACTTCTTCGACAAGCTGGAGACGGGCGGCTCCAAATTCGCTGACAATCCGGCGATGCAAACAACGCTTGATCATGCCCAGCAAATATTCGATCTCGGCAACAAGGACCAGCTCGGTCTCGGTTACAACGACGTCGTCGACCTGTTCGCCAAAGGCGATGTCGGCATGATGTACATGGGTACTTGGCCGCTTGCGGATATCCAGAAGAAGAATCCGGATTTGTACAATACCGGCATCGGGTACTTCCCGTATCCATTCAGCAATGACGAAAGCTTGAACAAATTGGAGTTTAACCCGGATGCATCGCTTGCGCTCGGCAGCAAATCCCAGCACAAAGACGCGGCAATGAAATTCCTTGCGTTCATGGCGAGCAAAGAAGGCGGAGACGCTTGGGTTAAGAATACGAACACGCTGAGCTACGTAAAAGGCGCAACGACCGATATCGCGCCGGCGTTGAACGATCTAAAGCCTTACTTCGATAACGGCCAGCTGTACAACTCGCAAGCCTACATGTCGAAAACGACGATCGATTGGACCGGTCAGCTCATCCAGCATCTGCAAAAAATGTTCTTTAAGAAAGAAACGCCGGACCAAGTTATTTCCGCACTGGATGACTGGGTGTCCAAGAACCATAAATAATTGTATCCCAGATGACGGCATAGGCGGCGCCTATGCCGTTACCTATAGGAAAGGAAATCGTCTATGAATAGCTTAAAGCGATCGATCCGCAGCGAAATGTGGTATGTGCTGTTTATACTCCCGGGGTTGTGTCTGTTTGCGTTTGCGGTGATCGTCCCGTTAGTCATTGGCGCGAAATATTCGTTCACGGATTGGGACGGCGTCGCACCTACCGCGAAATATATCGGATGGGATAACTACGCGCAGGCATTGCGCGATCCTGACCTGTGGGCGGCGCTTCGCAACACGTTCAAGTACGCGATACTGGTAACGGTGCTTGTGAACCTCGTGTCGCTGCTGCTTGCCGTATTGCTTGATTCTTATTTGAAATTCAGAAAAGTGTTCCGCACGATCTTCTTCTTGCCCGTTGCGATCTCCACGGTGCTGTCGGCTTATATTTGGAGCTACAACTACAGTAACGGTCTGCCGAAGCTGCTCAGCTATTTCGGCGTCGATATGACAAGCCCGCTCGGCAATCCGGATCATGCGATGACGGCACTCATCGTTATCTCGCTGTGGCAAGGGGTAGGCTCTCCGATGATCATCTATATTGCCGGTTTGCAGGGCATTCCGGGAGAGCTGACCGAAAGCGCTCGGATCGACGGCGCGGGCGCGTTCGGCGCTTTCCGTCATATTACGCTGCCGCTGCTTGCGCCTTCGATCACGATTAATTTGCTGCTCGTGCTGACCGGATCGCTTAAAGTGTTCGATCTCGTCTTCCTGACGACCGGCGGAGGTCCGGCTTTCTCGACCGAGGTCATCTCGACGTTTATTTACAATGTCTCATTCAACTCCGCTAAAGCGGGGTACGGTACGGCGTTATCGATGCTGTTCTTCCTCATTCTCGTCATTGTCACCATCGTGCAGTTGGCTATTTTTAGAAGACGGGAGGTGGATATGTAATGAAACTGACGCATGCGATCGTCCTTACGCTGATTGCCTTGCTGGCGCTCATTTTCGTTTTTCCGCTGTATGTCGCACTGCTTATGGCGCTGAAATCCGCGAAAGAAACCTTCGACTCCTTCTACGCGCTGCCGTCGACCTTGCATCTTGATAATTTCGTGCATGCGTGGAAAACGTCGAAGTATCCGTCCGCGATTCGCAACAGTCTGTGGGTCAACCTCATTTCCGTAGCGCTGATCATATTCGTATCCGCGCTTGCGGGGTACTCTATTGCCCGGCGGAACAAACCCATTTATAAATTCATCTACGTGCTGTTTCTTTCCGGGCTGATGGTTCCATTCCAAGTCATCATGCTTCCGCTATATAAGATGGGCAAGATGGCTCATATGATCGATACCCACTGGGGAATTGCTTTGATTTACGGCGGCTTCGGCGTTCAGATGGGGGTGCTGTTCTATGCGGGCTTCATCCGGGGGATTTCGCTTGAGATCGAGGAAGCGGCGCGGATCGACGGCTGTTCGACACCGGGCATATTTGCCCGCATCGTACTTCCTCTGCTCAAGCCGGTCACCGCTACCGTCGTCGTACTGAATGCGCTGTATATTTGGAACGACTTCCTGCTCCCGCTGCTGTATCTGCAGGATAAAGCGTATCGCACCATTCCGCTGCAGCAGTATTACTTCTTCGGGCAGTACAGCAGCGACTTGAATTTGGCATTCGCTTATGCCGTAATGGGGCTTATTCCGATTATTGTGTTCTTCCTCTTCATGCAGAAATTCATTATTAAAGGCATCGCAGCAGGAGCTATTAAAGGATAAAGAAGAATCATCATTATGGGAGGGACGTACAGAATGAAACGAAGCTTTCAAGGATTGTTCGTTTTGCTGCTCATATTTACGATGATTGGACCTATTAACGTTGCGGAAGCTAAACCAACCAAAGTAGCTGTAGGACAGACGGGATCCGTCATAACCGCCGACAACGGCTCGATTTCGCTCACGTACGATTTGTCGACGGGGCGCGGCAGCTTTAAGCAAGGCAGTACAACGCTGATCTCGAATTTCTATTCCGATTATGAGCTGTATGGGACGACTTCCCGCATTCATTCCTACGATCCCGGTAAGCGTTCGGCGAAGTGGGAGGCAATCGGCAATGACGAATACGGCAAGCACGGCGAGCGCATTACGATCAAGAGCGTACTCGATTCAGGCTCGACCATCACGCTGAGGCTGACGATGTACGAGGACCAGCCTTATTTTCTGTCCGACATGACAGTGAGCAGTGCGGCAAGCCAAACGATTGACGTGCTGGAGCCGATTGCATCCGACAATCTGGATATCGGTTCGGGCACGGACAAACGGATCTATACGACGCCTTATACCAATAACTATGATTTCGGCGTAGCGCCCGTCGATAATTTCGGCAAAAGCCAGAACGGTTATGATCGCCCCTACGGCGTAGAGGATCAGTGGAGCGCGTTCAACGGAACAAGCTACTGGGTTACGGCGGTATTTGACAATGCGGCAAAGAACGGCATCATAGCCGGAGCGGCTACGGCAAAAGCTTGGAAAAGCATGCAGCATCTAGGCCAGGCGGCAGCACCGAACGGTCCGCTGTCCGGCTTCTCCGTCTACAATGCCGGCGGACAGCAGAGCGGCACTTCTGTGTCGTCGGATGCCTTCTTTATTGGGTATTTCGATGATTATGAGACGGGCCTTGAGACTTTCGGACAAGCCTACGCCGTCCAAGAGCCGATGCTGCAGTGGAAAGACGACGTGCCGAGGGGCTACAACACCTGGTACAACTTCTACAGCCAGTACGCCACAGCCGATGCGATGTATGCCATGACGGATTACTTCGTCGCGCATCTGAAGTCGCTTGGCTATAACTATATGAATTTGGACGCCAGCTATCAGGGGATCAAAGGGCAGGAGCAAATCCGGAATTTGAAGGATTACGTTACTTATGTCCATAGCAAAGGCATGAAAGCCGGCTCCTATGAAGCGCCTTTTGCGATCTGGAATAAGCTGACGGATCTTGTACCTACGACGAACTTTACGTTCGGCGAAATCGCGCTGAAGGATACGAACGGCAATCCGATCATGTCCTATCTCAATACGCCGATTGTCGATGCGACGCATCAGGGCGGGCAGGCGTACTTGAAGTGGCTGATGAACACCAATCAAGTCGAGCCGGGCTTCGACTACGTCAAACTCGACTTTCTGGATCTCGGCATGTACGAAGGCAGCTTCTACGACAAGAGCAAGAACGGGATACAGGCCTACCGGATCGGCATGAAGGTTATGCGCGATGCGCTGCTCGGCGCGCGGCAGAAGATCTTCATCGACGAATCGATCGCGCCGCTGCTGCCTTCGGGCTATGCCCATGGCAGAAGAACCGGCTGCGACACGGCCATCGGCCTCGATGACGGCGCCGGCATCCGTTATTCCGGCATTGAACGCCAAGCATTCAATGCGGCTGCATCGTGGTGGACCAATGACACGTTATACGCCTTTAACGACGCGGACATGTCGATGCCCGAAAATATCGTGCAAGGCGTTTACGGAAAAAATACGCTGAATCAAGCAACACTGCTCACGACCGCGATCGTGATGGGCGGCGGTCATTTGCTGCTTGGCGACGATGTTCCGTTCATCTCGGAGGACCGGATGAAGACGCTCGTCATGAACAAGGAACTGCTGGACGTTGCGGACTTAGGCCAAGCGGCAAGACCGCTTAGCATGACGAATTTCTATTTGAAAGGCGAGCATTCGCCGGAGGCCCTGTATCTGAACGATAAGAATGGCGACGTCATCGTCGGCATTTCCAATTGGGATATGAACAACAGCAAGCCTGTAACAGTTCCATTCAAAGATCTGCATCTCGGCGCGGACAAGGCGTACACGCTCTCCGAGTTGTACAGCCAGACGACGCTGGGAACGTTTAGCGGCAGCTATTCACGCACGCTAAGACCAGGCGAATCCGTGATGATTCGCATCTCGGGTAAAGGCTCACGCAGCAACCCGGGAGCACCCGTCAACTTGGCGCTCGGCACAGGGGCTACAGCTTCGGCATCCACATTCTATGGGGCTGGTTTCGAAGCCTCGAACGTGATTGACGGCAATCTATCCACCCGCTGGAGCGCAGGCTGGCCGGCGAATAATGATTTTGGCAACCAGTGGCTCGAGATCAATTTCGGCGCTCCGACTAGCGTCAACCGTGTCGTTGTCAGCGAGTACGGTTACGGTAAGCAGGAATATGAAACATGGAATTATGCGCTCCAATATTGGGATGACGCTGCATCGCAATATGTCGACTTGACCAAAGGGCTGACGCTTGGAGACAGGAGAGAGCTGGACTTCAAGACGGTCACGACTTCGAAAATCAGACTTTATATGAAATCCAGCCACTGGCTTGGCTCCGTCAATGAAATCGAAGCGTACAACATTCCGGGCAATACCGGTTCCGTCATCGCGCAGGACGATAGCAACGGTTCGTTCTGGAGCTATTCGGACATCCGCGCGCAAACGCAGAGGATGCAAACGTTCACGCTGACGAGCGAATCTCTGCCTAAGATGGACGTGTATTATTACGAAAGCTATGTCAGCAAAGTGCCGGAAGACAATCTGTATATCGACATCGTGGAGCTGGGTAGCAACATGCAACCGGTGAAGAAGCTGTTTAGCGCGGCCGTTCCGCCTTATAATCTCATGGGCTCCCCGCAGCCGTACTCGATTTACCCGAGGCTGAGCGGACTCGATACGACGAAGAAGTACGGATTTATTCTGCGGTCGCCGAATTCGCTGGATGACGGGTCCACCGATAACAAATACGGCTTCGCCTACAGCGGTGACGTTTATGCCGGCGGGAACGCTCAGTATTCCGGCGACGGCGGGCAAACCTGGTCGCCTCAGCTGGATACGGATTTGATTTTCACGATCTATAAATAAATTAACTTACACCTAAGAGGAGTGATCGCTGTGCCGATCGGCTATTTGGAAGATGCCCGTATTTTCACTATTCGCACCGCACGGTCATCCTATCTGTTCGGCATCAACGACAGCGGAACCGTGCAGCATCTCTATTGGGGGTCCCCGGTTCATGCCGGGGATTGCGCCGATTTGCTTAGAACGAAGCATCACAGCTCCTTCGATGCGGCCGTAGACCGCGAAACGGAAGAATACGGGGGCTGGGGCGGCCTCTTGTACGCGGAGCCGGCATTAAAAGCAACGTTCAGCGACGGCGTACGCGATCTGTTGCTACAGTTCGACGGCTACTCGATCGAGAAGCCCGAGGAGCTGGTCGTTCGTTTAGCGGACCATTACTACGCCCTTAAAGTGAATCTGCATTACAACGTGTATCCCGAATTCGATCTGATCGAGCGATATATCACGGTAACGAACGGCGAAACGTCTCCTGTACGCATCGAGCAAGTAATGTCTGCCGTCTGGTCGCTGCTTGCCCTCCCCGCATACCGTTTGACGCATGTCACGGGACGGTGGGCAGGAGAGTATCAACTGCGAACGAATGTGCTGTCCGAGGGGAAGAAAGTGCTGGAGTCCAGAAGAGGCTTTACGGGTCCGCACGCTAACCCCTGGTTTGCGATCGACGACGGGACAGCCAGCGAAACGAACGGCAATGTGTGGTTCGGCGCGCTCGGCTGGAGCGGCAATTGGAAAATCGTCGCAGAAAAAACGACGTTCGGACAACTTAGGGTAACCGGCGGAATCAATGATTTCGACGGCAGCTTCACGCTTGCGCCGGGCGAAGCCTTTACGTCCCCCGTCTTTACGGGCGGTTTTTCCGAGAATGGATTTGGCGAGATGAGCCGTAAGCTGCACCGCTATCAGAAAACAGCGATCCTGCCGGGCTCACGCGAACGCAAGGTGCTCTACAATTCGTGGGAAGCGACTGAATTCGCGGTCAACGTACAGGATCAGAAAGCATTGGCGCGCAAAGCGGCGACCATCGGCGTCGAGCTGTTCGTCGTCGACGATGGCTGGTTTGGCGCACGGAGCAGCGACCGGGCAGGACTTGGCGATTGGCAGGTGAATCCGCAGAAATTCCCGAACGGCTTAAACGAGTTGATCGACGAGGTCAAATCGCTTGGCATGGATTTCGGGATCTGGGTGGAGCCCGAATCGGTGAATCCGGACAGTGATCTGTACCGCGCGCATCCGGAATGGGTCTATCAATTCCCGACGCGCGCCGGCTCGCAGCTTCGGAATCAATTGCTGCTGAACCTCGGGCTCCCGGAAGTCAAACAGTTCGTCCTCGCCTTTATGACGGAATTGCTTAGTGCCTATGATATTTCCTTCATTAAATGGGATATGAACCGAACGGTAACCGAGCCGGGAATTGCGGATGAGCGGCAGCAGAGGGAGCATTCGGACTGGATTCGCCATGTGAACAACCTGTATGAGATATGGGGCGAGCTCCGCAGGCGCTTCCCGAACGTCGAGTTCGAGACATGCGCGGGCGGCGGTGCCCGAATCGACCTGGGTATCTTGCGTTATGCGGATCAAGCATGGATCAGCGACAATACGGACGCGCTCGATCGATTGGCTATTCAGGAAGGCTTCACCTACGCGTATGATCCGTCTGTCATGATGTGCTGGGTTACGGAGTCCCCTCACGGCATGAATGGAAGAAGGCTTCCGCTTTCCTTCCGGTTTCATAGCGCTATGATGGGTGGTCTCGGTATAGGAGCAAATATCGATCGCTGGTCAGAGGAAGAACTGGCCGATGCGAAGGGGTATGTGGAGCAGTATAAACGAATCCGATCGATTACGATGCATGGCGATTTATATCGCTTGTCGTCATTGCGGCATTCAAACATTGCGGCATGCCAGTACGTAGCCAGAGACGGACAAGAATCCGTAGTATTCGCTTTCCAGAACGCGCAGCATTTTGGCGCTTGGGAACGCCGGCTTGCTCTGAGTGGCCTTGAATCGGATGCCTTGTATGAGGTCGATGCCGGAGATGACCGAACGGTTGCGCTTCATGGAAGCTTTCTGATGCGTATTGGCGTGGCATTAGGATTCTCGGGCGATTGCCAGAGCCGAATGATTCACTTAAAGCGAATTCAGTAGCGGAGAAGATGACCGATGCAAACAAGCGGTACGCAAATCTACGAAACCAAGTATAGAGGATGCCTCTCGCTCGTAGCCGAAAATGAAACCGTTCGAGTGGCGACCATCCCTGAGCTCGGGGGGAAGCTGGTATCCCTACTCTATAAACCTACGGGCAAAGAATGGCTGCTTGATGCGGGGGACCGACCTTTGCGGAAGTTAGCTTACGGATCGCCTTTCTGCGATGGAGATATGAGCGGATGGGACGAATGTTTTCCGACTATAGATGCCTGCGTATCGGGGGATGACGGCAGTCTGAAGCTGCCCGATCATGGCGAGGTATGGGCGCTTCCTTGGCAGGCGGAGCTAAGCGAAGATGCGATCGTTTGCGCTGTGGAGGGGAGACAGCTTCCTTACCGGCTGACCAGAACGCTGTCATTACCGGGCGAGCGACACCTACGGCTAAATTACTCCGTCCGGCATCTCGGCGGAGCTCCGTTTTCTTTTCTATGGGCTGCGCATCCCCAGTTTGCCGTGAATGAGCCTACGCGAATTCTTACGCCGGAATCGGTACGAGAGATGATTTGCGTTTACGGCAAGGCGGACCGCGACTTCATGATCCCCGATGTTTGGGCTTATGGACCCGAAACGACAGGCGAGGGCACCAAATTTTATTATAAGGGGTCCGTTCCGGAGGGCTGGTCAGGTTTGCTTGGCATGAACAGTCAAACCTATATGATGATATCCGTTCCGAAGGACGCTGTACCCCATTTAGGCGTCTGGATCGATCAAGGTAAATTCAACGATAGAGCAACGATCGCACTGGAGCCCGGCATTGGCTATTACGACTCGTTGGAGCGGGCTGAGCGGGGTGGCACGGCAGTCCGTTTACGAGCCGGTGAAAGTTACAGCTGGTCTGTCGACATCCAGCTTGGACATGGGGATTGGCGAGAGTGAGGAGATAAACAGCCCCGGATGATCATTCATCCGGGGTTTTTCTTGCATAGGTTAGCCTTTAGGGATTTTACGATATTCGGTAGGCGAGTAGCCCATAAGCTTCTTGAATAGGCGGGAGAAATAATAGGGATCGGCAAGACCGACGGAGACGGCGATCTCCCGCACGGTTAAGTCCGTTAAATCGAGCATGCTCGCGGCATGCTGCATCTTCATGCGAAGGAAATAATCGATAGGGGAAAACCCGGTTTCCTTATTGAACAGGTGAATCAAATGCTGCGTCGAAATGCCGGTGGATCTGGCAAGCTCGGGGAGCCGAACGGTAGTCCCCACGTGTTCGTTCATATACCGCATCGCTTTCTCCAGATACTGGTCCCGCTTATGATCCTGGCTTGCATGCATGAGTTCTTGGCCAGCGCCGCTCAATACCCATCGCATGGTCTGCGAGACGTAAACGTGAGAGTGGATCGAATACGGTCTGTCCGAAATGATCGCAAGCGATTGTTCGATGCTAGAGACGAATTCAGAAACAATCGAGCGAGGAAGCGGGATAGCCTTGTGCTCGTCGAGCCCATACAAATGGGTCAATTCCCAAGCATGATCTCCCTTCAAATGGAACCAATAAATACTCCAAGGTTCCTGTTCGGAAGCCCAATAGCGGTGAGGCATGCCAGCCGGAATCACGACAAGACTGCCGGGTCCGATGTCGAGAGGCTCTCCGCCGCTTATGACCACTTGGCCATGACCGTCGATGCAATAGATGAAGATATGGGCGTCCGCGCCTTCCGTCCGCTCCCTGTAGTGGTGCTTGGCATGCGGAAAAAAACCGATATCGCTTACGAACAATTGCCGGGTCAGTTCGGTTCCGGCAAGCTCGCGCTGCATATACTCCGGAAGGACGAAAAGACGCTGTTCTCGAAATCCTTCCATTTTTTTCGTAGCGTTGATAGGATCAAATCCCTTCGTTCCTCGGGGGTGCATTATTACTGCTATTGTATCTGGGGTTGAGGCGATATGCAAGATCGATAAATCCGAATATAGTCCATCATTATCCGTTGATGTTCAATTGTTCTTCCAGACGCTGTTCGTTAAAGTAGGGATAAGGTTTAATCATTTAATAGGGAGTGACTGCAATTGACGCAATATATAGGACGTTCCCGCGTCTGGGAAGAGATCGTCGACATTCCTACGTACGATGTAGGGAAACCCGACAAAAATCCAATGTTTCTGGAAAAGCGCGTATATCAGGGCAGTTCCGGCAAAGTGTACCCCCATCCCGTTATCGATAAAATAGAGGACGAGAAAACCCCTCATCCCTATCGCATCGTCATCTTAGAAAACGATTATTTGCGCATCGAAATCATGCCTGAGCTCGGCGGCCGAATCTATCGCGCGGTCGACCGCACGAACAATTACGATTTCGTTTACTATAATCAGGTGATCAAGCCGGCGCTCGTCGGGCTGGCGGGGCCTTGGATTTCGGGAGGTATCGAGTTTAACTGGCCGCAGCATCATCGTCCAAACACGTACGGCCCGGTAGAATACCGTCTGGAGGAGAATGAAGACGGCAGCGCCACCGTTTGGGTGAGCGAGATCGACCGCATGTACGGGACGAAAGTGACGGCGGGTTTCACGCTGTATCCGGACAAAGCTTATCTGGAAATAGCCGCACAGCTCTACAACCGTACGCCGGAGCCGCAAACGTTCCTATGGTGGGCAAACCCCGCGGTTGCGGTCAACGATCATACGCAATCGGTGTTTCCGCCGGACGTGAACGCCGTATATGACCATGGCAAACGCGACGTGTCCAAATTTCCAATCGCCACCGGCACGTATTACAAAATGGACTATTCCGAGGGCGTCGATATCTCCCGTTACAAGAACATTCCTGTCCCAACCTCTTACATGGCGTACAAATCCGACTACAACTTCGTTGGAGGCTACGATCACGCGCTGAAAGCGGGCTTGCTGCACGTCGCGAATCATCATATTTCACCGGGCAAAAAACAATGGACGTGGGGCAATGGGGAATTCGGGCAAGCGTGGGATCGCAATTTAACCGACGAAGACGGACCGTACATCGAGCTGATGACCGGCGTTTACACGGACAACCAACCCGATTTTACGTGGCTGCAGCCTTACGAAGAGAAGTCCTTTAAACAATACTTCATGCCGTACAAAGATATCGGAGTCGTGAAAAATGCGACAACCGAAGCCGCGGTTAACCTGGAAGTCGACGAGAATCTTGCCTTGGCTGCCATCTACGTCTACACGACTTCCCGAGTGGAAGGCGCAACGCTGGAACTGTCGGGCAATGGCCGATCGTATTACTGCGAAAGCTTGACCCTTACTCCGCTGCAGGGTTTTCAAGCCGAAGTTCGTCTGGATTCAGGCATTAAGGCGCACGAACTCACGTTGTCGGTAAAGGATGGATCCGGTTCGACGCTCGTGAACTATACACCTAAGAAACCGCAAATCGAAGAAATGCCCGAGGCGGCGAAGCCTTTGCCGGAGCCGCAGGAACTGAAGACTAACGAGCAGCTGTATTTGGCCGGGCTTCACCTGGAGCAATACCGGCATGCGACGTTCGAGCCGGAAGCCTATTACCTCGAAGGACTGAAGCGGGATTCCAGTGATATCCGAATCAACGTCGCATACGGAACGCTGCTTCTCCGCAAAGGGTTATTGGAAGAAAGCGAGCGTCACTTCCGCGTTGCGATCAAGAGTTTGACTTGGCGCAATCCGAATCCTTACGACGGCGAAGCTTACTATCAGTTGGGCGTTTCGTTAAAGCTTCAAGGCAGACAACAAGAAGCGTTTGCGGCCTTTTACAAATCGGTATGGTCGGCAGCATGGCAAGACAGCGGCTACTTCTCCTTAGCTCAAATCGCGACCGAACAAGGACGGCTGTCCGAAGCATTGGAACTGGTCGAACGTTCGCTTGTCCGCAACTCACGTAATTACAAAGCAAGAAATGTGAAAGCAGCGCTGCTTCGCAGGCTCGGCCGGCCGGAGGAAGCGATTACGTTCGGCAGCGAAACGCTCCGACTGGACATCGCTGACTTCGGTGCGTACAACGAATTGAGACTAGCTTTGGAAGCGGCAGGGGATATCGAGAAAGCGGAATCGGTGTATGAGGAATTCCTTTTCTTGTTGCGAGCGGACGCACATAACCACTTGTCATTAGCTTCCGACTATGCCGACGCCGGGCTATACGCCGAGGCTATTGAAGTATTGAACATGATAGCAGACAGCAGTTCGGATAACACGTATCCTATGATTCATTACACGTTAGGCTATTTGTATAGCAGAGAGGGTCAACAAGAGCTGTCGATCAAGCATTTGCAAGCCGGAGGAGCGGCATCCCCGGACTATTGTTTCCCGAACACGCTGTTTGACTTAACGGTTCTGACATTCGCAACGATCCATGGGCAAAGAGATGCCAAAGCGCACTATTACTTGGGCAACTTGTACTACGACAAGAAAGTTGCGGACAAAGCGATTGCTCATTGGGAGACGTCTCTGTCGATTGACTCTTCCTTCCCGACCGTGAGCCGGAATTTAGCGCTTGCTTACTACAACAAGCTCGGCGACAAGGATAGGGCCAACCAAGCATTGGAACGAGCTTTCGCTTGCAATCAAGATGATGCAAGGGTCTTCTACGAGCTGGATCAGCTGTATAAGAAAATCGGCATCTCTCCAGAAGACCGACTAGCTCGTTTGTCTGCACACGTACATCTCGTGGAACGAAGAGACGATCTCTACTTGGAGTATGTCACACTCCATAATCGCCTTGGCCGCCACCAGAGTGCAGTCGAACTTCTCGCAGCGCGACAGTTCCATCCGTGGGAAGGCGGGGAAGGAAAAGCAACTGGCCAATATGTGCTCTCTCATGTAGAATTGGCAAAAGCATGCTTGTCCGAAGAGAACTATGACGAAGCGATCGATTGGCTGAAGAAGGCGTTCGTCTATCCGGAAAATCTCGGGGAAGGTAAACTCACGGGAGCGCAAGAAAACAATATTTACTATTATCTCGGCTGTGCCTATGCGGCGTTAGGCCAAGCAGAAGAGGCCCAAACGGCATTCCGTGCCGCATCGGTTGGACTCGAGGAACCGGCCAGCGCGATGTTTTACAACGATCAACCGCCGGATATGATCTATTATCAAGGCTTGGCTTGGCTAAAGCTCGGAAACGGCAAGGAAGCCAAAAGACGGTTCTACAAGCTGATCGACTATGCTGAGAAGCATGTTTTCGACGATGTGAAAATCGATTATTTCGCGATTTCGCTGCCGGACTTTCTCGTCTTCGAGGACGATTTGAATGTAAGGAACGAAATTCACTGCCGCTATATGAGAGGGCTGGGCTTGTTGGGACTCGGAAGCGGCAAGGAAGCAGCCGAAGAGCTTGCTGCAGTTCTTCGACTTGACGTGAATCATATCGGTGCTCATTATCATGCCCTCAAATTACAATAAAGTCAGTCCTGCGTATCAAGAAATTTTTGATATGCAGGACTTTTTTAATTGAATTTCCACATCGGGATTGGGGCATTTTCCCTCCGCTGTATTCCTGACTTTTTTACAATCGAAATGCCGTTTTACAATACAGGTTTTCGCTTGCTATTTATAATCAACTCATAACTTGAAGCAAGCAACTAATACGGCTGGGATACAAAAGGAATACAAACACAACAACTAGGAGTGGTGACAATGGAAGTTATGTTCATGATCATGGGATTCAATATAGCAGCGGTTGCAGTTTTAGGCATTCTTGTAAAAACTGCATTGAACATGGAATCAATTGACGAAACATATCCAACGGGGCAAACATTGAATGGAGGTGTAGAATAATGGATACTTTTGCAATTTATCTGTTCTTCTTCGGCATGCTTGCAATCTTGTTTGTCGGATTACTGGTTCCTGCCCACTATATTACAATCCCTAAAGACAATGAAAACGAGGGATAATTTTCGGGAACCAATAGTTATGACTTTTTTACAAATATTTTTCAGAAAAAGGGCAAGCTTCTATAGAAGCTTGCCCTTTATTCCTTTTAGCCGACTGTCTTCTGAAGATTGGCTTCAACCATCATCTTTACTTTGTCTTCGGTCAAATCGTAGTATTTTAGCATCAAAACAATGCCAATCGCAGAACCAATAACTGGCCCCAAATTCATCGTCGCCCATAGCGCATCAAGTGCAGCGGACGATTGCGTGACGGTTTGACCGGCAACCGCTGCGGTATAGCCTGCCATCCCGATGATCCACATGCCGACCCCGCCCGAAATGGCTGAAGAGATTTTGGACATAAAGGTTTGGGCTGCGAACGTAATCGCCTCGAAACGTCTGCCGTTTGTATACGCATCGTATTCAATACAGTCCGTAAAGAACAGCGAATAGATCACGATGTAGGGGGAGGATATCAATCCTCTTAGGAAAGAGAGCGCCAGATACAAGGTAAGGCTATCCTTCGCAAATAGATAAATGAGCAATGAAAATACGATGTTGGCAGCGAAAGAAACAATGACCAGCTTGATCTTGCCGAATTTGCGAATTAGCATCGGGGCCATCGGCGCGATAAGCAACATCGGCAGAATCCCAATGGCCAGCATACTGGCGGCGGAGCTGGAATCGTTGTAGATGTCGCTTGCAACAAAAGGCGTAAGCGTCCCAGCAAAATTCGTGCCGTTCGCAATGATGCTGATGAGCACGATGGCGATTAAATACTTATTGCTAGTGACCGCTTTGAAGAGCTCGCGGATCGCAGGATGTTTCGTTCCTTCATGCTTCACTCTTTCTTTGGTAAACCGGATCATGAACATCGTAAGGAAAGCGATCACGGAGAAACTGAGCACGGTTATAAAATAGTTATCGTTCGTCGCTGACAGGAGGAGAGGGAAACCGATCATCGCGAGCAGGATGCCAAGCAAACCTGTGATTTTATTGAAAGATAATAGCAAATTACGCTCCTCCGGATAAGGAGTCATAACCGTCGACAGCGCATAAGCGGGAGCGTCGGAAGCCGCATAGACCGTCCCCCATACGAAGTAGGTAATGGCTGCATATGCAATGCGGACCGCTAAGCTTTGTTCGATAAGGGTATTCTCGAAACCAAAGCACAGCACGGATAGAATCGGTACCGTATAGGCGGCCACTTTCAGCCACGGCTTGAATTTTCCGCCCTTCAATTTGGATTTCTCGATCACAGTGGCAAGGAGAGGATCGACGAACGCATCCCAAATGCGCGCCGACAAGAAAATGGCCGCCACGACGGTAGCCGGAATGCCCAAAGTGCCGGTATAGAAAATGCCCAAAAAAGAAGTGAGGATCATGAACAGGATATTCTGTCCGATAAAGAAAACGTCGTAGCTGGTTCTTTCGAAGCGCGTTGCCGCATACTTTTTTTGAGTTTTTTCCATGATGACCATCCCCGTTTGTTTATCTGGTTCTAGTTAGTGAGTGATTTTGCAATATCCATTGCCGCTTCCTCGCCAACAATATTGATCAAGAATGCCGTCGCGAAGCCTTGCAGTTCTTCCGGTGAAAGGCCCATCTCGATATCATTGCCAGCCATAGCTCCCATGAAAGCTTGCATGAAGCCAATTGCTTGAGCTTTTGCTTCTTCCCCGCTAATTGTCGCTTGTTCGAAAGGCGTCGACATCAGCTTTACCAGTCCGAGTTCATGCATATGGGCTTTTAAGCGAAGGAGGAAATCATCATAGATCCGCTCAACCGTCCATGCGGCTTCGGCAAGCGCTTGAATGCGAGGGGAGATCATCGCTTCGAGAATCTCGCTTGTCGGAACGCGTTCTGTCCAAATCGCCCCTTCAATGCCGAGTACGTTGTCGCCGGTCAGGTTGTGATTTCCCATAATTTTCGGCGTGTATTCATATGTTTTCCGGAGTGAGACAATACTATATGGGTAGTCAAAATACATATGGAATAGTTCGGAGAAGACCATCGGACGGCCTTTCACGTATTGTGGATATACATAGCTTTCTTGGGCCATTTCGATCCAATACTGCGCGGTGATGTCTTGCGAGAGAGACTTCGCCTGTAAGCTCTCGTTCCAGCAAGTGACTTGCTTTCCCTTTGCTCTTAAATAATCAGCCACTTTGTTCGTGAATGCTCCCTGCAGGTCTTCGATCTCTTCGAGATGAAGCTGGTTCATCAGGGCATTGCAGTGCGGGCATTCTTGCCACTTCACTTTAGGAGCTTCGTCTCCGCCCAAATGGATTCTGCAGGAAGGGAAGAGTTCTACGATTTCATCCAACGCTTTATAAATCCATTCATACGTGCTATCTTTGCCTGCACACATGATCACCTTGTAAACGCCCATCTTCTCGGCTACCTGAATTTGTTCATCTAGGCAGCTGAGTTCCGGATATGCTGCGATCGCGGCGGATGCATGCCCCGGCATGTCGATTTCGGGGATGATCTCAACCCCTCTGCTGGCTGCAAAAGCTACGATCTCGCGGATTTGATCGTGCGTATAGTATTCGCCACGGGATCCGATCTCGTTCAACTTTGGAAAAACCTTGCTCTCAATCCGCCAGCCTTGGTCTTCCGTAAGATGCCAATGCAGCACATTAAGTTTATACAGGGACATCTCTTCGATAATCTTCTTCATTTGATCGACATGGAAGAAATGACGGCCTACGTCAACCAACAAGCCGCGATGCGAATACTTCGGCCAGTCCGTGAAAGCAGTGCCTTGAAGTTTCTTGCCGTTATTTATATCTTGAGCTTCCGAGAGCATTTGAAACAGGGTGCTCAGCGCCCAGGCCATTCCTTGATCGTCGCCAGCTGATAAACAGATGCCATTAGCGCTTACGCTCACAGAATAAGCCTCGTTAGTTGGACAAGGATCCTTAATCAGAGTGATATCGACTTTCTCGGAACCGCTTACATACCCATCTAAATGAAAAGCTTCTTTGACACGCTGCAAGAAAACTTCAACGGTCGACAATTGAAATTCGCCGATTTCCACTTTGAATCCATATTGCAACTGATAATGCACATCATGAATAACCGAATTGCCGTTAATCCTTGGTATCGTAAGCATAATCAATCCTCCTTTGATACGCTCATAATATCTCACAATTTGCAAATAAGCAATACAAATTACACATAGTGAGTAATTTATTGGATGAAATAAACCCATCCCTCAAAGGATGGATTCATGCCTTCAGTCCGCCAAGCAAGAGATCGACCAGCAATTTGATGCTGCTTCTGTCGTACCCGGACTCTTGTTTAATGATGTCCTCGCGGAATAATATTCGTTGAGCCAACGAGAAGATGGATGATAAACAAATGAAGAACACTTCATTTAAATTCGGGCCGTACTGATTCCGAATACTGCCGTCATCGATTCCGAGTTGGAACTCGGAAAGGAATTGTTGAGCCATGGCGCCATAAATGGATATAATCCCTTTTTCATCATCGCCATACCCTTTTTGGAAGTAGTAATCGAATTGCACCGTAAACAAGACGACATCTTCGTTCTTCAGCAAATAATCCAGATAAAAGTGGAAGAGAAATTCGATGCGCGCATAACCGGTATTCATATAATCCGGAATGTTAGGCGATATCTTGTGGAATTCGCCGAGTACGCTGTTGATCAGCTCGATGGCTACCGCTTCTTTGTTGTTGTAGTAATAATAAATCGTGCGCCGTTGAATGGAGGAAGCATCGGCGATGTCCTGCATGGTCACGTTTTGAATACCTTTATCGATGAATAGCCGATAAGACTCGTTTAATATTTTAGTTCGCTGAAGCTGTTTCGTTTTGCTTTCATCCTGTTTCATGTCGAAATTCCCTCTCATTTTCCTTCACGATGTCGACGCATGTTCATTATATGACAAAAACAAGTGACATTTCGATGTGAATAAACAAATTTCTAAGGGAAAGTTAATATCAAATTTAACCAACCTATAAATGGTTCAGACTTTTGTACTGTTTGTTGGGATGTTCAGAATTTGAAACTTCTAGACTAACATCGCCGATGTATCTTCTCGGTAGAAATTGCAATTTATTCAGACTTCCTTTTAATTGCTTCGTAGTCATTACGCAAGGTAATCAGCAGTTGCCCGATGGTAAGCAATTCTTTCTGTGCATCTTGAATAAACGATAATGCACACTCTTGGCGAACCTCTAGTGCTATGATTGTTTGGTTCATTTCCTTAACTTTTTCCGTTTTCATGGCTAATCCCTCCTTAATTCAAACTGTCGTATACCACTTAATCATGTTAGTTGCGAGTCTGTAGTGGCTAGTAGTTTATTACATTTCGCTTGTCAGGAATGCCTTCACACATATATTAGAACCAAATTGGGCAAAAGTAACAGACCGGTCGACAATTGAAATTCGCCGATTTCCACTTTGAATCCATGTTGCAACTGATAATGCACATCATGAATAACCGAATTGCCGTTAATCTTTGGTATCGTAAGCATAATCAATCCTCCTTTGATACGCTCATAATATCTCACGATTTGCAAATAAGCAATATAAATTACACATAGTGAGTAATTTATTGGATGAAATAAACCCATCCCTCAAAGGATGGATTCATGCCTTCAGTCCGCCAAGCAAGAGATCGACCAGCAATTTGATGCTGCTTCTGTCGTATCCGGACTCCTGTTTGATGATATCCTCGCGGAACAATATTCGTTGAGCTAACGAGAAGATGGAGGAGAAGGTAATGAAGAACACTTCACTTAAATTGTGACTGTATTGTTTTCGAATGCTGCCGTCATCGATACCAAGTTGAAACTCGGAGAGGAATTGTTCAACCATATCGCCGTAAATGGATATAATGCCTGTTTCATTTTCTCCATAACCTTTATGGAAATAATAATCAAATTGCATCATAAACAAGACGACATCTTCACTTCTCAGCAAATAATCCAAAATGTAGTGGAAGAGATATTCGATTCGAGCATAACCGGAATTCATATAATCAGGAATGTTAGGCGATATCTTCTGGAATTCGCCGAGTATGTTGTTGATCAGCTCTATAGCTACCGCTTCTTTGTTATTGTAGTAATAATACAGCGTGCGCCGCTGAATGGACGATGCTTCGGCGATGTCCTGCATGGTCACGTTTTGAATGCCTTTATCAATGAATAGCCGATAAGACTCGTTTAATATTTTAGTTCGCTGAAGCTGTTTCGTTTTGCTTTCATCATGTTTCATCTCGAGTTTCCCTCGTTTACTTAGCTTGGACTATATGTTCTTAACTATCTCATAGGAGTATTTATATATTATACATGATTTCTCTTCAACCATATAATTAGATTCAAGTTGGGAGATAGGGTATCTGATTAATAGCTCATAAGTTATCTTATATAAACGATTAGGTATTATACACAGTGGCTCTTCCCCACTATAATTAGGAATAATTTAAACAGGAATCCATCCTTTGAAGGATGGTTTATTTCATGCCTTAAATTGCACATATCGTGCAATTTATATTGATAATTTGCATTTTATGAGTCATAATAGGCGAGTCAAACGATTGAAAGGGGTTACGTGGTTCACTTGAAAGAATTCGAAACTTACCTGGAACGAGAGTTTGCTAGATTGTTTAAGTCGTATAGGGGGAAAGGTTCTTCAAGGACTACGGTAAGAATTGTCAATAACTCATTCTATGTCGTATTCGACTCAAGGAAGACTTGGTTTGAAATGTGCGTATTTGAGTTTCTGGACAAGCACGAATTGACGAAACAGTACCTGGAGTTTAACAAGAAGCACATTTTCCCCTTAGTCACTGAGATGCTCAGAGGCTTGGACGGCTCTCTTGAAGTTACCGGTTATGAAGTCAGGCATGAGCTCGAGTATACGTATATGATTCTTACACTTAACAAAAACATCGAAGAAATGATCGTGCGAAAGGAATTGAATCTTCCTTCGCTAGCAGCAACCGTGTCGTCAGACGGAGAGTCGCTCTAACGATTTCGGGGTTGCCATACGCCGCTACTGACAACTAAAGCGATGAGCAGAAGGGTCAGCAGGATACAAATCAGTTCTCCATTTACTCGTAATGGGGGCCGATTTCCTGCTGGCCTTTTTTTATATCCATTTACGTTCATTCAGGATTCCTCCCAGAGGAAATGTCCTTTTTGATATAGCTTGTCATGAGGGGGTTTAGAGGTTCACGCAAGTCAGCAAGTATACATCAGAGGAGGATTTACATGGGCAAGAGGATGAAACAAGCGAAGAGAACTGCAACTCTCTTGGCGCTAGGCTCGATACTTCTAAGCGGTGCGTTGCCTCAAAACTTAATGCATGCGCATGCTGCAGAGCAGAGCCGGCAAAGTGAAACAAACGGGACATTCAGTGCAGAGGAAGTAAACCGTATTCTTGACGGTCTTACTCCTGAGCAGAAGGGAAGCATCAATAAACTGACTGGAGCAGACACTTCCCAGAAACTCCATGTTGATCCGAAGGATTTGCGCAGTAACAAGAATCTCAATGTGATCGTTCAATTCAAAATAGATCCGGCCAAAGTCCAAATCATCAAGCAATCTTTGGCTAATGGCGGCGCTGCTGTAACGGGCCAAGCGTTCGAGGATGATTACGCGTCGGCGCAGCAAAAGGTCGAAGCTTCTCATGCAGAATTTAAAAACTTTATAAATAAGCAAGTAAAACCGCAAATCGTTGGCGGTAAAGCTGTCAACTCGAATATGAGAATCTCGAGAGAGTACTCGGAAGCGTTTAATGGCGTTGCGCTGTCTCTTCCTGCAAATCTATTAACCCAGGTTGCTGATAGTCCACTAGTTGCTTCCGTGTGGTCTGTTGTTGAATATGAGGCGTCGGATGAATCTGAGCCGGTGACAGACGGTTCCGAAGAAAGTTCAGAAGGTGCAACCGACAGTGCAATTGAAGGAGCAACTGACGGTGCAACAGATGGTGCAGCTGAGGGTGCAACTGAAGGTGCAGCTGTTGATGATACTGCGATCAACATGACCGAATTAACGGATTCATCCGCAGGCCATCCTACGACAGGCCTCCATTTGATGGGAGTCGATCTGCTTCAAGCAGAAGGTCATACAGGGATCATTAAATCCGGTGACCGTAAAGGTGAGAGAGTAAAGGTCGGCGTATTGGATACTGGGATTGATTACAATCACCCGGATCTCAAAGATGTTTACGCAGGAGGACATGACTTCGTCAATAATACGGTCGATGCGGACGGAAACATCTTTTACATTGATGATCTGAATCCGATGGAAACGACATACGAAGATTGGCTTCATGACAAGGAGCATCCGAATCCGCTTGAAGGAGCAGTCCCAGCGGATTACAAGCAATATATTACGGAACATGGCACGCATGTATCGGGTACAATTGCTGCTCATACAACGGCGAATAATGCACAGCTGTCCGCTAATGGCGTAGCGCCGGATGCTGCTATTTACGGCTATCGTGTATTAGGACCTGGCGGTCACGGTACATCGGATTCCGTGTTGAACGGGATCGATCAAGCGGTGAAAGATGATATGGATGTCATCAATCTATCGCTTGGCGCATCGATTAATGATCCTTATTACCCAACAAGCATTGCCATTAACAATGCTACGTTGATGGGGGTTACTTGCGCAATTTCCGCAGGAAACTCAGGTCCGGGCGTAGCAACCGTAGGTTCCCCTGGCACGTCTCCGCTTGCGATTACAGTTGGTGCAAGCACGATACCGGGAGAGATACCCGTCATGACCGTCCAAAGCGGATCAGGGTCTTACCAAGCTCGATTGTTTGGTAAATCCTACACACAGGCAGACGATGAATTGGCAGGTCAAACCTTGCCGATCGTAGATGTCGGCGCAGGTACTATGGCCGACTACGAGGGTCGAGATATGACCGGCAAACTAGCTCTCGTTAAACGCGGCGGCGAATATATGTCGACAAAAATGGCGAATGCCGTAGAAGCAGGCGCTGCAGGGATGGTTCTTTGGAATAACGCCGCCGATCTGGATACCCAAGGTTATGTAAATACATTCTTGGGGTCCAAGATGAATCATGTGTATGCCATTTCTTTGACCCAAGCACAGGGAGAAGTGCTTTCGGCAGCCGTCCAAGCAAAGCCGGATACAGCAACGATTACGTTCCCAGCTAAGCTTGATGCGCCATATATCAAGAATGGGGATGAATTGGCCTCCTTTAGTTCAACAGGCCCGGTTAAGAACTGGGAGATTAAGCCAGACGTGATAGCGCCTGGTGTAGATATTATGTCTACCGCCCCTTATGATGTTTGGACATCGCAAGCTGGCGTAGAAAACAAAGATTATTCATATGCTTACCAGCCGATGTCGGGTACTTCAATGGCATCGCCGCACGTTGCGGGTATTGCAGCGCTCGTTCTGGCGGCTCATCCGGATTATACGCCGGCAGACGTCAAGACCGCGTTAATGAACACAGCGAAAGACGTCAATACAAGCTCGCTTACGTACAGCGTATACCAAGTCGGCGCTGGACGCGTTGATCCTGTGCGTGCTGTTCATGCTGACGTTCAAGTTCAAGTTTTGGATAAGTCTGCAACTTTCGGTACTGCGGGAGATCAAACGACGCAGAAAGTACTTGATCATCTGAACGGAAGTCTGTTCTTCGGATTTAAAGGACGGGGAGAAGGAGCAGCTGTTGGCTCTGATGACGTCATTCAGTCGAAGGACTTCAATGTTGTCAATAGGGGAACAGGCAGCAAAACGTTTCATCTGAGCACATCGTTCATTTCGACGAAGTTCGCGAAATCGAATCAAGTTGGACCGGGCACAGGCAATGATGTAACCATTGCATTCTCTGCTGACGGTTCGGAAACTTCGTCCGTTCAGGTAGGCGCCGGCAGCTCGGTGAAAACAACGGCTCAAATTACAGTTCCGGCCAATGCATTAGACGGCACTTATGAGGGTTATATCCGGGTTGTGAATGCCGATGACGAGACGGAATCGTATCGTATTCCGTTTACAATTACCGTTTCCGTAAAAGGAATCGATTTTAATTTGACTGTCAAAGCGATGACACTGTCAGAGCGCTATACAGGAAACTATAACCCTAATAATATGGGGCCAGGAACCTCGCTGTACAACTTCTCTATTAATAGCGCAATGGAGAACATCTATATTGTATTAAAAGATAAAGATGGCAATTATTTGGGATTGGCTCAAGATGTACAGGCTGTCGACGCTGCAGGTCCCGGTGTCATTTACGGCCCACTCTTACTGCTGACAGGCGGACTTTATTTGCCATTTACAAAGGAATTTGATGGCACGCTTGATCGCTCCGGCATTGCAACGACGGCAGCTGTAATGAAGGAAGGCGCTTATTCCGTAGAGATAATCGCAACGGACGCTGCCGGTGGTCACTATACAGCTGAAGACACGCTCTATGTCGATTATCAAGCGCCAACGATTACGATGGATGAAGATTCGGAGCCAGGGATTTATGAGATCGACTCTACAGGCTATCAGCCTGGACAAGAGATTAAGTCTTTCTATGGCACGATTTACGATTCGAATATCGAAGTGATGAAGAATAACGGTGAAACCTCGGTTCCGAGTCTTGATGATCCCAATGCGCCTGCGCCTATCGATCAGGCACTGAACGTTGTCTGGGGCTATCAAGACGGTATATTCCCGACGACATTGTTCCGTACAGATGCGCAAGGCCGCTTCCATTTCGGCCTAACGCCTGAGGATATTAGAGAACAAGGCAGTGAATTCTTTATCTATCCGGTCGACTATGCAAATGCCGGTGATCTGTTAACTACGAAAAAGCAGTATTATTTCATCAAGAAAGGTTCTCCATATGTAACGGTTACATCATCAAACGGTGTAGACGCTGAACTGGAAAGCCAAGGCAAGGTTGTCGTAGAACCGGGCAAAACGTTCAAAGCGACAATCGCGACCAAGAATGGTATTGGCATGGCGGGCGGATCGTTTACTATTAATAATAGTAATCTCTATACGTTCAGCAATATCAGGCTGGCACCGGAGTATAAGGCTTATCTTCAGAGCAAAGGAATTGACACGACTGCGGTTCTGCACGAAGGAGAGCCATATTCTGATTCACACAAAGCTGGCATTTCCACAGATATTACAATATCCGGGATTAGCGCGAACGGCGCTATTGAAGCGGATATGAACATTTTGGAAGCCGATGTGAACTATACGAATCCACTTCCATATGTTGGATGGGAAAACTATGTGGTTACAGAGTCCAAGTTAACATTTGGCGGCAGCGACAAGACGCTTCCTGCATTCCCGACAAATCTGGTCTATGTGAAACAGCCGACTTCTATGATGACTGGCGGTCTATTCGCGGAGTCGTTCCTAGAAAACTCGCTAAGCGGTAGCTTTAAGAATGTCACGGTGGCATCTGGGGCTTCGGTTACGGTTACGGATGAGCATGGTACGAAATATACAACAGATCAGCCTACATCAGCAGGGAACACGATTGAATATGCAGGCAATACTTCCGGTACGTACGCTGTCTCGATGGGTGTCAGCACAGCACCGTACAACGTTGAAATCAGCATGCCGGGACATTTCAAGGGTTATGTAACAACGCCTGTTATCGGCTACAATCGCTATGGCTATCAATCGGGCTACTCTTACGATCACCCCTCCTATCAGACACCGTCATTATTAGGTGGAGATGTCAATGGCGATGATGTAATCGACATGAAGGATGTTATTGAAGAGATCAAGGCTTATGTTGAATATAAGGCCAAGACCGATATGGGAGATTCCAAACTGGTCAGACAGACTTTCCTGGCCCAGAACAGAAGCAAGGATATTTATTGGGTCAACCCGCTGTCCATTAGCGGTTGGGCTATTGATTACAATGACTTCTACTATATTTTCAAAAACTTTGGCAAAGTCAATGAGAGCGCGAAAGCGGCAGGTAAGACTATTCCTACTCCGCAGCTCACATTAACGAATGAAGTGATCATAAAGTCGTCCTATACGGATCAGTATCCGGCCTATTTCCCGCCACTTACGTTAGCGGCCGGCGACGATATTACGAAAATCATTCAAAAGCTTAATTTTGCAGGTCCAAGACAGCAGACATCTGTAACGACGCTGCCGACGTTGGATGAGTTGAAGAACGGCTCTACTATCACTTTAATTCCAAGCAGCTCCGTCTTCATGGATGACGTTGTTTGGAGAAATGCAATTACGAAGGTTCAGCTTCAACTTGGAAGCAACGTGTTTAAAGTTGTGCCTTCCGAGAAATTAAATATTTCAGAAGGATATACGTACTTCGATCCACAAAAAGGCCGAATTTTCGTACCGTCCAAAATTACGCTGTCAGGATCGTTGTTTGCTACAGCGGGTACGTATAAGGTTAAGATCATAGCTAATGGATATAAAGATGTGGATACGAGCTTCTCAATTGCCGCAACGCCAATTGCGACGCCTGTCATTCCATTGGTGACGGATCCGTCCAAAGCGCATCTAGGCAAAGATCTGACGTTAACCTTTACCGATGATCCGAAATGGCGCAGCGGCATTAATAAAATTGTCGTGAAGACAGCGAACTTCGCAGCTGGAGTCGATATCACGGATAAGACGGATGGCAGCGGCAATAAGTATTACGACATCAGTACGCCGGGACAAATTACATTTAAGGCCGGACTATTCAAGACGAATGCGGCTGCAGTTAGCCCTACATCGCCTATTGAGCCCGGCGGAACGAATGATTTGCCACAGCTGTACAAATTCGAGATTAGCTCAACGTACACGAACGGAACTGACCAAACGATTTACCCGCTCGTAACCGCTGGATTAGATGCGAATGGCGGGACGGGACAAGCGGTTGGATACAGCGTTAACTTCGATACGCAAGGTGGAGCTCCGGTTGCCCCGATCGCGGTTGGCTTCAATCCGTCCAAAACAAGAAACGGAGCAGACTACCTCTTTAACGGTGCGTACGTTGGCGGATTTAAAAATCCGAGTGCAACTAGAGCTGGATATACCTTAATTGGTTGGTATAATGATCCAGAAGGTACGAAACAGTGGGATCCAAACGATTGGTTGACTGGCGATAAGACGGTTTATGCGAAATGGCAAATGAATGTTTCGCAGAACTATTCGCCTGTTGATCAAGCGAAGCCGAATGGCTATAAGTTCGACGGTACAAATTCGAGTGTAAACGGAATGGGCTGGGTGCTCGGAGAAGGACCCCTGAAAATCAGCATTCCGGACGTTACAACGAACGTTTCATGGTTGTCGAACAAAGTGAACATCGCGAAGATCGAAGCTTCTTACTATAAGATTAAGAGCGATGGCACAACTGAGACGACGCCTACCACTTATACGCTCGATCCAAGCACGTACGAATTCTTGCTCGAGAGCGGCAATGGAACGCTATCCTTTAAGACGGCTACAGAGGCCTATGCAACCGCGCATCCGAGCGAGAAATTTGCATTCAGCGCAGCGCCAAGCTTATCCTTTGGCAGCCCGTATCGAGGATACAAGGTAACCATTACACCGGCTGATTCAACGAATCAGGCAATCGAAATTCCGGATGTAAAACTCGGCTACAGACGCCACATTGATTTGAATGGCGGAGCGTTAAATAGCATAAACGACAGCTATTTCGTCGACGCGGTTGTAAACGGAAAAGCATTCGCGCCGGATATGTCGAATGCGATGAAACATGTTACCAATGGCAAACTTTCCGTTAGTCCAACGCTCTATCTGGATGCTGCAGGCACCGCCGGAAATACGTCACCGATTTCTAACGGTGTTGGTGTCTACTTGACAGACAATGCGAATTACTACATGTGCTGGATTAAGACGCCTCCAACGGTAGTGAAGGATACTACTAACAATATCGTTGGCAGTGAAATTACGTTATCCTTTACGGATGATGGCAGATGGAAATCGAATATTAAGTCCGTTAGCATTGGCTCCAAAACATTGAACAAGGATACGGATTATACGATTTCCGCGAATGCGATTACGCTTGATAAATCTTTGTTTACGGCTGGACAGAAGATTAATGTAACGATTGCATCGGAAGGTTACGTGGATGCCGTTGTTTCCGATCAAATTGTGGGTCACTTGATTACATTCGTCTCAAACGGCGGAGATGCTGTCGCATCACAAGTTGTTGAATCGCGTGTATCGAGACCTGCTGATCCGGGTAAAGCCGGCTTTAAGTTCACGGGCTGGTATTCGAACGAGCAATTAACGACGCCGTTTGATTTTACTAACATTGTTACAGGAGCAAAAACGCTTTACGCCAAATATGCGCTGGCAGCATCCCTTGTAACGACCGACACGACTGATAACGTGCTTGGCAATGCAATGACGCTTGAATTCAACGACTCTGCATGGGCAAGAGCGATTACAGGCATTAAGGTTGCGGGATCTGTTATTCCTACAGCGAAATATAAGGTAGATGCTGCTGCAGGTACGATTACATTGGATAAGAGCCTATTTACGAAAGCGGCCGATTACAGTATCACGATCAGTGCAGCTGAGTATGCGGATGTTACAGTTATTCAAAAAGTGATCAATGGTTTCCAAATTCATTTCGTTATGCAGGATGATGCTCCATTTGAAGCGATTCAAGATCAAATTGTTGCGCGCAGAATTACGCCGCCGGTTGTAGTCGGCTATGATCTGACTTGGTTTGCGGATGAAGAGCGTACGATTCCTTGGGATTTCACCAGCTCCATCTATTCGGCGAAGACGGTTTACGGGAAATGGGCGATCGCTAAGTACACCGTTACTTTCGATAAGCAAAACGGCGACTTAGCTGAGAGCGTTGTAGCTGAGCATAATACGTTCATTACGGCTCCGGCTGCTCCGACAAACCCGGGCTACATCTTTGGCGGTTGGTATAAAGATGCAGGCGGCACGCAAGCTTGGAACTTTACAACCGATAAAATAACGGCAACTACAAGATTGTATGCAAAGTGGAATCCGATTGTAGTCGTTGGCAGTGGAACGCCAATCACGCCTCCACAAGGGTCTGCGGAAGCGGATATCAAAGAAATCACATTGCCGGATGGAACGAAGGGAATCGAAGCGGAACTTACTCCCGAGCAAGCGGTTAAAGCAATAGCAGAGGCAGCAACGGGAACAGTGAAGATTATCATTCCTGATACGGCCGGCGTAACGAACATTAAAGTATCGCTTCCTAAGGATGCGGTACAAGAACTGGCTCATGCGAAGAAAGATCTTATGATCTCGGTCATGGGCGTGGAAGTCAACATTCCAAGTGAATCATTAACCAATGCTTCCGGGGATGTAACCTTTACGGTTCACCCTGCGACCGATGAGAAGAAGCACGAAGTAACCGACAATGCGAAGAACCTGCCGATCATGAAAGAAATCGCCGGCGGCGAGATTTCGATCATCGGTCAGCCGATCGAAATCGACACGCAACTTCAGAACAAGCCTGTCACGCTTACATTGCCACTGGGCAATCTAACGACCGATCAAGCGAAGGATCTTGCGATCTACATCGAGCACAGCGACGGCACGAAGGAGCTTGTTCAAGGCAAGGTTGTGAAATTGGATAACGGACAGCTAGGCATTCAATTCACAACGCACAAGTTCAGTACGTTCTCCGTCGTGAAAGCCAAAGGTGTTGACAAGTACTTCAGTGTCACAGCGAAGGCTTATGTAAATGGATATCCGGACGGCACCTTTAAGCCTGAAGGAAAGATTACGCGAGCCGAAGCGGCTAAGATTCTAGCAACGATTGCGAATAAGCCAGCAACAGGCGCAGCGATTACATTCACGGATGTAGCGTCAGACTACTGGGCGCATGATGTAATTGCGGTCGTAACTCAAATGGGACTCATGAAGGGTTACGAAGATGGCACATTCCGCGGCAATCAAGAGATTACCCGCGCGGAATTGGCTGCAATTATCGCACGTTTGTTGGAGAATGCTGAGCCAGCTGCAGCAAGCCAGTTTACGGATATCTCCGGTCACTGGGCAGAGGCAGCTATTCAGCAAGCTTCAGCGGCAACTATCATTAAGGGTTACCAAGACGGAACGTTCAAACCGGATCAATCCTTGACCCGCGCTGAAGCTGTCGTCATGATAAACCGTTATCTTGGCCGCACGGTCACGGTACCGGTTGCTCAGCCGACTTGGTCTGACGTCGCGGCTTCTCATTGGGCATTCCATGATATTGAAGCGGCTTCTCACAATTAATAAGTAATAGAAAGTGTACCGTTCAAGCGGTCACTGAAAAATAAAAAAGTACGGTCATACTCATGAAGAATGAGGAGACCGTACCTTTTTATTTATTGTGAATTATTGGGGGATCATAGTCTGGGGTCTATATGATATAACGTTTTCCGTATTATACAATTCCATTTATTTTCGCTATAATCATTTTTTGATAACGCTTTCACGGTATTTGATATCAATAGATTGGATTGAGCGCTGATGGCTTATTTGAGAAGGTTGTCCATTCGATCGCAACTGATGATATTGGCGGGTTCGACTGTAGCCGTCATCTTGTTCATTATCTTCTTCACCTACTCCATGATGTCCGGGATGATTACAAGAAATCATGAAGAGTACGTCAAGCAAACCGTAACGGAAATCAACAAAAACGTAACCGCCAATAAAGACGTTATTTTCAGAATGATGCAAAGCATCTCTTATAACGAGGATGTCCAGAACTTCTTCGTCGAAAAAAATGAATTAACCCGATTCCAACTCTATCAGAAGCTGAATCGTTGGTTATCCAACCAAAAAGAGTTAAAAGACGGTATCATGGATATCGTGGTTTCGGGCAATAACGGATCATGGCTGGATATTAATAGTGGGATTCGAATCATATCGAGTTTGAAGCTGACTGTGCCGCCGAAAGTGAATGCTTATTATATCGGCATGGTTAATTATGATACAACCATGAGCCTAAACATCAGTTATTGTACGAATAGCTGCATGATATTCGCTACCAATGTCTATTATATGAAGTCGGACGAGCAATTTAATAGGAGTATCGGAACGCTATATTTTATCATCGACCCGAAAGCGCTTGTCGGAGAAGAGAAGTACGAGTCGACCGAGCCGTCCGCCACGGAAATTTATTTGCTGGACCGGTACCGAAATGTCATTACAAGCAATCGACAAGCAATAGCAGGACAACCGCTGCCTGATCTATCCCCAGACATGCTTCACGCCAATAATGAAATGATCTCATGGAGAGACAAGAAGTACGTCGTACAGTCGGTAGAGCTGCCTGATATCCAGGGCAGTATTTTGACGATGACACCTAAAAATAAACTGCTCAGCGAATTGCTGCACATACGCAGGCTGGAACTCATTATTTTAGGGATTTGTCTCCTCATTCTCGCGATACCGTTTACCGTTATCATCAACAACATCTTATTCCCAATAAAAAAGTTGATTTCGTTTATGACTATGGTTAAACGCGGTGATCTAACAACGCTAAAACGAAACATATCCTTGCATGGTTACATGGAAATCAGCGTTATGGCGACCGAATTAAACAGCATGCTTGATGAGATCGATCAATTGACGCAGCGTTTGCTAGTAACGAATACAAGATTGCATGGGATCGAGCTGGAGAAACAGAAGTCCGAGCTTGCGTTCCTGCGCAGCCAAATCAATCCTCATTTTCTGTACAATACGCTCGAAGCCATTACCGGAATCGCCGTGGTTGAAGGGCAGAGCAAGATCAAGATAATGACCCGGGCTTTATCCAGCATCTTCCGGTACAGCATCAAGGGGGCCAATACGGTGCCTCTTCGGGATGAAGTAAAAATGATTAATTCGTATATCCAAATTCAGCAAGTCCGTTTCGTCGATCGATTCACGGTAGATTACGAGTATACCGATGAAGCTTTGGCCTATATGGTTCCGAAGATGATTCTGCAGCCCATGATCGAGAATGCCGTATTTCACGGATTTGAACCTACCCTGAAACCGGGCAGGCTGCTTGTGAAGGGATTCGTAAATGAGCGGGGACAGCTGATGATTATCGTGGAAGACAATGGCGTAGGCATCGATGCTGCTCGTCTTGACGAAATCAGAAATTTGCTGTCAGGCGTCGAACAAGACGATCAAAGAAGCATCGGTTTGGTTAACGTCAATAATCGGATTAAATTGATGTACGGAAATGACTGCGGCATGACCATCGAAAGTACGGTCGGCATCGGAACCAAAATTCGATTAACACTTGATGCTCAGGGGGAACAGCATGTATAAAGTGTTGCTTGTTGATGATGAAAGCTGGGTTGTAGAGAGTCTAAATGATCTTGTGGACTGGGGTGAGTATGGGTTCGAGGTGGTAGGCCTGGCTTATAACGGATTCGAAGCGCTTGAAATGATTCGGGATAAACAACCGGATGTTGTGTTCACGGATATTCGCATGCCGGAAATGAGCGGCTTGGAACTGATTCAGAAAGGAAAGGCTCTCTCACTCCCGATTCATTACGTGGTTATAAGCGGTTACGCCGAGTTTGCATATGCGCAAAAAGCGATGAGTCATGGTGCAGTCGCCTATTGTTTAAAGCCTTATGATGAAACGGAAATTATAGCCGTTCTGCTTAAAATAAAGAAAATGCTTGTGAAAGAGACGAAAGCTGGCGGCGATTTGCAATTTATCGGGCTGTTGGAAGATCAAGAGCCGGGTTTTCCTTCTAAGTGGCAGGAAGCATTACAGAATATAGGAATTCACGATTGGAAGGCGGAGGAAATCGTGGCGGTAGTCTCCATCGGCTCGTGCGAGTTGACTGGGATGCGAGAGGGATTCCTGAAATTAAAGCTAGGCAAATCCAAAACCGCATACCTCATGAGGAATCTACAGGCGGAAGAGATGAAGAGAAAATGGATGAACGATATGCCGCAGGGGATATTGGGAATCGGTATTAGTGATGTAGTTACTGATCTTGCGGAAGTCCGGATGGCCATCGAGCAAGCAGACATATTGGCTTATCAGTATTTTACGACAGGCAGCAGCATTTACACGCCTCAACTCTTCAATCAGACCAGCTTGAATGCGAACATGCTGGAAATGAACGAAGCGATTAGTGAGAAGAACATTCATGCGGTCAATCGAGCTTTCGAGAAACTCGGCATGTTGTTTCATGAAGGAACACTGTCGATCGAACATGCTTTTCAAGTCTACAATATGACCGTTTCGTTTCTCTTCCATTTGGGGAAGACCGAGAGCATGTTATACAGTTTCGATCAGTTAACACAACATTTCAGGCATGTATTTGACATGCTCGACAAGCTTAACAAGCAGACCTTGGAGCATCTGAATAACGGTAACGCCGCGTCTATAGAAACTAAGAACCACACGATAAACGCCATCTTAGATTATGTAGGGCATCATTTCCGTTCGGATATCTCGCTGCAAGATCTGTCCGATCAATTCCATATGAACCCAAGTTACATCAGCCAACTGTTTCGCAAGGAAGCCGGAGAGACGTTTACGGCCCATCTAACCAGGCTGCGAATTGCGTATTCCTGTGAGCTGCTTGATAACGGCGATAGCCCGATAAACGAGATCGCGGAACAAGCGGGCTATCATGACTATTTCTATTTCACGCGAACCTTCAAAAAAGCTATGGGCCAGACACCATCGCAATATCGAAGCAGAGATTCTTAAGGATGACATAAAGTCTTATGGATTTTCTTTAGGTCAATATGGAGTATCTCTAGAAAACTTTCTAATGGGAGTTTTCTATTTTTTTAGGTATGTGTTTTTTGCATAGGAAAGAGATAGAACACGTGCATACTCGAACAGGCCATCATCACGGATAATACATATATGATAACGCTTGCAGAAATCGTATTCGGAGGTGCCGCAGCACAATATGACTTGGAACAAATTTTATCAAAATAGATATTTATATCTGTTGTTATTGCCTACCATTCTGTATTATTTGATCTTTCAATATTTGCCGATGTATGGAGTTATTCTCGCTTTCAAAGATTTTCACTTAGGTGAAGGCATCATAAAAAGTCCTTGGGTAGGACTGAGCAATTTTAAAGAATTGATCAAGATACCGGATTTTTGGCAAGCATTTAACAATACGGTATTTATTAGCGTAGGTCGAATCGTGTTTGAGTTTCCAGCCGCAATCATTCTTGCCCTTCTCATCAATGAGGTAACGAGAAACAAGCTTAAGCGGTTTTACCAAACGGTCTATACGTTTCCTCACTTTATTTCTTGGGTTATCATCAGCGGCATCATGCTGAACCTGCTGGGCGAGTCCGGTGTCATCAATCAATTGATTGCGTACTTGGGCTATGAGAAGCAGACGTTTTTGACGGATCCGAGTTCATTCAGACCGCTTTTGTTTGTTTCAAGCATGTGGAAGGAGATAGGATGGAGCGCAATCATCTATATTGCGGCGATGGCCGGTATTAATCCTGAGCTGTACGAAGCGGCCTATGTGGATGGAGCAAACCGGTTTCAGAAGCTAATGGCTGTAACGTGGCCTTCGATACGAGGAACGGCTGCAATTCTCCTTATTCTGGCTGTAGGTAATACGATGAATGGCGGCTTCGAACAAATTTTTAATCTCTATAATCCAGGTGTCTATGAAACCGGCGATATCATCGATACTTATGTTTTTAGATCGGCTTTCAACGATGCTGCGGGATTTGGAATTACGACGGCAGTTGGTCTGTTCAAGGCAGTCATAAACTTCGCTATGCTGTACTTTGCGAACTACACGGTAAGAAGACTAGGCGGGGAGGGCTTGGTGTAATGGAAGCTACAATGACCAGGGAGAGCGTTGCGGCAGCTGCGACATTGGTAAAGAAGCGTAAAAAGTTTCATATAGCTGATGTTATTATTCACACGATTCTAATCCTGCTGACTTTGTTGACGATTTTCCCTTTCTATAACGTTATTCTGATGTCGTTCAGCGACTCGGTGTCCATTTCGAAGCAAGTGGTCTATTTAATCCCGACGAAATTCGATTTATCGGCCTATCAATACATTTGGGATGATCCAAGGATCTTAAAATCTTTCAATGTCACCATATTTGTAACCATTGTAGGCACGCTAATAAACATGCTAACGACATTATCTGGCGCCTATGTGTTAGCGAAGAAAGGCATCCCTGGGCTAAAACTGGTTATGGGAGCCATTATATTCACGATGTTTTTCAATGGTGGACTCATTCCATTCTACTTAACGATGAAGAATCTTCATCTCATCGACAATTTGTTTGCCATGGTTCTTCCCGTTGGTGTCAACACGTTCTATCTGATCATCTGCCTTGCGTTCTTTAGAACTTTACCAGCTGCGTTGGAAGAGTCGGCAAAGATCGATGGGGCGAATGACATTCAAATTCTATACAAAATTGCTTTACCCATCTCGATGCCGATGATCGCTACGATTTCCTTGTTCTATGCAGTGGATCGTTGGAATGAATGGTGGCTAGGTGTACTGTTTATGACCGACATCAACAAGCTTCCTTTGCAAGCACTGCTTAGGGAAATATTAACGAACTATCAACAAATTCTAGACGGTATACATGCGAGCTCGGTCGTTTCCCAGAACGCTGCCTTACAGCCGGAGATGATCAAGATGGCCGTATTGGTTGTAAGCGTATTGCCAATCGTATGCTTGTATCCGTTCTTACAGAAATACTTCACGAAGGGCGTCATGCTCGGTTCTGTAAAAGGTTAGTAGAAGCCTTCGGCTTTTATTATAAAAAAAAGTAGAGGGGAAGGAATTTTATTATGAACAAACGAACATCTATGAAATCCGCTGCTGCATTAACTGCATTACTCGTGCTGCTCACCGGTTGTGGTGCAAATTCAAATTCTACAAATGAAAGTAAAGAGAATGCTGCAACGAATGAGGGAACTGCCAGTAATACTGCATCTAGTAACGACGCTGCTGCTGCAAACACCGAGGCTGCAAACACTGAGGCACCTACAGAAGATCCATTGAAGGATCATATGGATATTTCGATATCCTGGTGGGGCGTCGGCGCTGCATTCCAACCTCACGATGAAGTTTTGCAATCCATTGAGAAGAAGTTCAATGTAACGTTTAAAGCGATGGATGTAGGCTGGGACAACTACGGACAGAAGTCCCAAGTATGGGCCGCATCCGGACAATTGCCAGATATTATTACCAATGACCTTGCCAGCGGCTACAACGCTGCAGGCTATAACGAATGGATCGATCAGAAGCTTATTCGTGCGCTTCCGGACGATCTGAGTCAATATCCGAATGTAGCGGAAGTAGCTAAGCTGCCGGATGTTGTAGAAGGCATCGCAAAAGAAGGAAAATTGTATGCGTTTCCACGTTTGACTTATCCGAATAACGATATGTGGGCCTTGGATCGCGGTATTTATGTTCGTAAAGATTGGATGGAGAAATTGGGCATCCAAGACCCGAAAAATTTCGACGAATTTGCAGCCATGCTGAAGGCGTTCGAGGAGAAAGATCCAGATGGCAACGGCAAGAAGGACACAACTGGCTTAGTCTTGAACGCTTCTGGCATCATTTCAACGATATTAACTCCAGCATTGCCGCAGCTTGGGAACAACGGATGGTTGAAAGAAGACGGAAAATGGATGCCTTTCTATGCGTCCAAACAGATGGATACTGTAGTAACTCAGGCCCGCAAGCTATATGCTGAAGGCGGATTGGATAAGGACTTTGCGGTTGAAAAAGCAGGTGAAGCCAACCAAAAGTTCTATCAAGGCAAAGCAGGCGCCCTTGCTGCTGGTCTAACAAACCTGTCTTACAGAGGAGAGTGGGAGAAAGCTAACCCGGGCCAAAATTTCTATGACCATGTAAAAGCATTGCATCTCTGGCCTTCGGCTGACGGCAACATCTACCGTTTCACGACACTAACCTGGTGGTCTGAAAGCATGTTTAGTGCGAACGTAGATGATAAGAAGATGGATCGTATCTTAAGAATCTTCGACTACCTAATCTCTCCTGAAAGCAAAGAGCTGTTTAACTATGGTATTGAAGGCAAGGATTACACGAAGTCCGGAGACACGATCACAGTTACTCGTCCAAAAGACGAAGCAACAGGCAAATTCAAAGATATAAAAGCAATGTATCCATCCATTGATGTTGCAAGCCAAATCGCTGTATGGGCTAATGCAGGCATTTACGATGACAGCGAAGCGAACCGTATTAACATGGGGCAACAAACGATGGACTTCCTTAAAGCTGAAATGGATTGGCAGTTGGCAAATGCTATGCAAATTCCAACCGAATTCAAACTCTTGACGCTGTCGACTCCAGCTAAAGATAAGCTAAGCACTATTAATTTTGGTGATGACTTAACAAAAGTTATCCTCAGTAAAGAAGATCCGGTCAAGCTGTGGCACGATATCGTAAAAGGCTATGAAGGCAAAGGGCTTTCAGCAGCAATTACGGAAGTCACTGATGTGATGGCTAAAGACGGTAAATAAATTGAGATTGTTGGGAATACCCTGCTGAAAGGCAGGGTATTCCCGTTTATATATCCTCCGGTAAGGCGGTGCGCAATGAATACATACAAACTACCTTCAGTAAATCATGATCTTCAATTCGATAAGCCTATTGAGCGCTGGGATGAGGCGCTTCCTCTCGGAAACGGCTTAACCGGCTGTTTGGTGTGGGGCAACGGATCGCCTCTTCGCTTAAGCCTGGACAGAGGGGATTTGTGGGATACAAGACCGGTTCCGGAAGTGCTCGACGAGGGCTTTACGTACCGCAACTTGGTTGAGCTTGTGCAAAACGGGGATCAGCAGCAAATCTCCCGCAGGTTCAGCGACTTCTTCACTTCGTATCCGAATCCTACCAAGCTGCCCGCAGGTCGAATTGAATTGCTTGGATCTTCTGCAGAAACGATGACAAGCAGACTTCATCTTCGCGAGGCAAAGGCGGAGGTAAACTGGCTTGCAGATGGAACATCCTATCGGCTTGAAACGTTTCTGCATGCGGAGAATGGCCTCGGTTATATTCGTCTTCAAGGCGTGAAAGAAAACGAGATTCAACTCAAGCTGAGTGCCCCGGCTTATTCAGATCATTCTATCGACTCGCATGATTCTTTGGCTTTACTAGGTTACCCTGGAGCGGAATTCGGCACGGATGGCAATCTGTATTGGTTCTATCAGCAAACGAACCATGAGCTGGAATATGCGATTGTTGTAGCCGAACGCCAAACATCCGACTGTTCGACAGAATGGGTGTATATCGTGGCTGCTAACCACGATGGTGAAGATTGGATTGAAGAAGCGAAATTTAACGTGCAGGCTGCTGTTCGCGAGGGTTTCGATGCAGCTTTTCCAGCCCACTTGGCTTGGTGGGAGCGATATTGGCAGCAAAGTGAGCTGACTTTGCCTGAGCCAGAGATGGAGAAGCAGTGGTATGTCACGAATTACTTGTTCGGCTCCTGTTCACGGAAAGGTGCCCCTCCCATGCCGCTTCAAGGCGTTTGGACGGCCGATGAAGGGAAGCTGCCGCCGTGGAAAGGCGATTATCACCATGACCTGAACACGGAGCTTAGCTACTGGCATTATTTAAAGGCGAATCACCTGGAGGAAGGAGAATGCTTTCTCGACTTTCTGTGGACTCTACGTCCGGCCGCTCGCGAATTTGCGAAATCGTATTATGAATCGGGCGGCATCAATTTACCTTCGGTTATGACCATAGATGGCAAGCCGCTGGGCGGATGGCCGATGTATTCGCTCAGCCCAACGAATCAGATTTGGCTCTGCCAAACGTTCGATCGTTATTGGCTATATACCGGAGACAGGGGGTTTCTGGAAAAAAAGGCTTACATTTATTTCGAAGAAACAGCACTTTGCCTGTTGGACTTACTGGTTAGAGGTGAGGACGGTAAGCTAAGGCTTCCTGTTTCCAGCTCGCCTGAAATCCATGATGACAGCCTGCAATCTTGGCTGACGCCGAACAGTAATTATGATCTGGCGTTACTTCGGTACCTCTTTGAACGGCTGACGTTTATGTCCGAGCTTCTTGGACTGAAGGAGGATCATGAACGATGGTCAGCAATCGGGGAAGCGCTGCCTGAACTTGCCGTCGATGAATCGGGATTCATGCTAAGTCCGGATGAGAGATTGCTAGAGAGTCATCGACACTTCTCGCACGCTATGGCCATTTATCCTTTGCAAACCGTCCAGTATCGAAGTTCCGAGGCGGAGAAGAAGATCATTGATGATACAATTGCCCATCTTGAGGTGCTTGGCAAAGGGATGTGGGTAGGCTACTCGTTCGCCTGGATGGCGGCTCTATATACAAGGCAGGGCAACGGTGAAGCTGCAAGGTATCATTTGCGCCAGTTCTGGGAGCATCTATGCTCGCCTAACGGATTTCATCTCAACGGCGACTATAGGAGAACGGGACTGACCCAGTTTCATTACCGGCCTTTTACATTGGAAGGAAATATGGCTGCCGCTGATGCTTTGCAAGAGATGCTCTTGCAAACAAGTGGCGAAAAGATTGTTCCCTTCGCGGCTGTGCCGAACGATTGGCTTGAGAAAGGCACTGAGTTTAAGCGTTTTCGCGGTGAAATGGGCATCGTAATATCTGCTAAAGCAACCGGAGGGCGAATGGAGTATGTGCAATTGCAGGCGGAGCGCAGCGGTCAATTTTTGCTCGAAAATCGGTTTGATAGCGAAAGGCTTTCATTTGAACGAGATGGAATTATAGCGGTTATCGAATGTCCGATCGGCATTAATATCGCGATTTCTCTTGAGGCCGGGGAGCAGTGCACAGTGAGAGGAGTAGATCGTGAGGTGCGTAGTACATGATTGTCGTTCGTCTAACGGATTATGGAGCCAATCCCAACAGCGGGGAAGATACGGTTGTTCCGATGCAGCGTGCTCTTGAAGCTGTTGCTGCCATAGACGCTCCCGTTGTACTGGAATGTGCTGAAGGCTGCTATGACTTCTATCCGGAACATGCTGCAAAGGTCCCTTTCCATATTTCGAATAGTGCCAGCGAGCAAGAGAATCCGGATGTAACGAAGACGGTCGGAGCGCTGTTTCAAGGGCTGAGCGATGTCACTATTGAGGGAAATGGAGCGTTGTTCAGATTTCACGGCAAGTTTACGATGTTTGTCTTCGAACTATGTGTGAACATCGAAATTCGCAATTTAAAGTCGGACTTCGCAAGACCGACGATGTCTGAAATGACTGTAGAGGCGATAGCTTCAGGATTTATCGAAGTCAGCGTTCATCGCGATTCGTGGTATGAGCTGGTTGATGGTCAGCTGAGCTGGGTAGGAGAAGGGTGGGCCTATCAAGAAGGTCCGACACAACTCTTCGATCCAGCCAACAATACAACCTGGCGCGTACCTAATCCGATATCATCAGCCATTCATATCGAAGAGATCACGTCCGGGCGGCTGAGGCTTCATTATGATCATGGCTTAATACCGGAAACAGCTATAGGCCTAACCTATCAAATGCGTGACGGCATCCGCGATCAAGCCGGTGTATTCATTCATAGGAGTTGCAACATTACTTGGCGAAACGTGAAACTTCACTATACCCACGGACTTGGCGTAGTTGGCCAGTTCAGCGAGAACTTGACGTTTGACGGCTTGACTCTCGCACCTTGTAAGGATTCGGGGCGAACGGCGGCCGCTTTTGCCGATGGTATTCATATTACCGGCTGCCGAGGGCTTATACGAATCGAGAACAGCCATATCGAGGGCACACACGACGACCCGATTAACATTCACGGTACTCATTTGCAGGTGGTCGACAAGCCTGCTTTCAATCAAGTGCTTGTTCGATTCATGCACGGTCAAAGCTATGGCTTTGATGCTTTTTTCCCGGGAGACGACATCGAATTCGTTAACGCCAAATCTCTTGCTGCATACGAAAGCAATACCGTACTTGCGGTCAAAAAGATAAGCCCGCGGGATATCCTATTGACCCTTCTTAAACCAGTCCCCGAGCATCTTGCAACCGAAGATGTTATCGAAAATACGACATGGACACCTCAAGTGGAGATTCGAAACAACCGGTTTGCGCGAATTCCTACGAGAGGGATTCTTGTCACCACTCGCCGTAATGTCGTCATCGAGCAGAATCAATTCGATCGGTTAGCCATGAGCGGAATTCTTATTGCCGACGATGCGGAGAGCTGGTTCGAATCCGGTAGAGTAGAAGACGTCACGATACGCCACAACACGTTCAACCATTGTGGGGGGAGAGAGCATCCCGTTATTTATATTGCTCCGGAGAATAGACACGTCGATCTCGATACCCCTGTTCACCGGAACATTCGGATTGAAGGAAATACAATTCTAACCTCTGATGCGCTTCTGCTCGATGCGAAGAGTACACGTGGACTGACATTTCGGAAAAATAAAATCTCATTCACGGATGTTGCTCGTAAACCGGTCAATTTGACTGGGGCGGTTCGTTTAACGGCTTGCAGCGGCGTTCAGATTCAGGATAACAAGGTCATACAGAATAACGAGGTGCGTAAATGAGCGATTTCACAACAGAAGGCAGTCAGTTTTATTTTAACGGGGAGTCGGTTCGCATCCTAAGCGGAGCTATGCATTATTTTCGAATCGTTCCCGATTACTGGGAAGATCGGCTGCTAAAGCTCAAGGCATGCGGCTTCAATACGGTGGAGACGTATATTGCTTGGAACTTGCACGAGCCTAGGGAAGGTCAATTTTGTTTCGAGGGCATTGCGGATATCGTGCGCTTTATAGGTATTGCGGCAAAACTGGATTTGTTCGTCATCGTTCGTCCGAGCCCGTACATATGTGCGGAGTGGGAATTCGGAGGGTTTCCGGCTTGGTTGCTTGCCTCTCCGGAGATGAGATTGCGCTGCATGGACGAGAAGTACCTGGAGAAGGTGGACAACTACTACGACAAACTGATCCCGTTGTTAAAGCCTCTACTGTGCACCAACGGCGGACCGATAATTGCAATGCAAATCGAAAACGAGTACGGAAGCTACGGCAATGACCATATCTATTTGGAATACTTGCGTCAAGGAATGAGGAATAGAGGGATTGATGTCCTCTTATTTACGTCCGATGGTCCGGAGGACCATATGCTTCAAGGCGGTTCTCTTCCCGGTGTATTGGCGACCGTTAATTTCGGCTCGCGGCCGGAAGAGGCATTCGATAAGCTGCATCAGTATCAACCCGAAGGGCCGCTCGTCTGCATGGAATACTGGAACGGTTGGTTCGACCATTGGGGTGAAGAGCATCATGTCCGTGGCTTCGACGACGTAGCGGACGTGCTTGACCGGATTTTGAGATCGGGGGCTTCCGTAAACTTCTACATGTTTCATGGCGGAACGAACTTCGGATTCTATAATGGCGCCAACGACTTTGGCAGCTATGAACCGACAGTTACCAGCTACGATTATAATGCGTTGCTGAACGAGTCAGGTGACATCACGGACAAGTACCGGGCGATTCGAAATGTTATCGCCAAGTATGTGGATATCCCGGAGATTGAAGTCTCCGATTCGCAGCCAAAACAATACTATGGAAGCGTCCGGCTCACGGAGCAGGTATCGTTATTCGAATCGCTTCCGCGGCTTTCGTCACCAGTTCAACGGACTTGCCCGGAAACGATGGAGAGGCTCGGTCAAAATTACGGTTTCATCCTATACACGACTCGAATAACGGGGCCGCGGGAGAAGAGCAAGTTAGCGCTTCAGAACGTTCGCGATCGCGCGCTTGTTTTCTTGGATGGCCGCTATCAAGGCGTCATCGATCGAAACACCCATGACATTACGTTAGCTATCAAGGAAAACGACATTCTGCTTGAAATCCCTCCGGAAGGAGCGACGCTAAGCATTCTCGTTGAAAACATGGGACGTACCAATTACGGCTGGATGCTCAAGGATGCGAAGGGAATTACGGAAGGTGTTAGGCTGGAACGGCAATTCCTATTTGATTGGACCATACATACGCTTCCGCTGGATCAGTTGACTGGACTTGAATTCGGGCCGGTGACAAAGACTTCCGCTCAGTCAACGATACCTACATTCTATAGAGGGAAGTTTCAAGTGGAAGAATTGGGGGATACATTCCTCAAATTAGAAGGTTGGACGAAAGGTGTCGCCTATGTAAATGGCTTTAATTTGGGACGTTACTGGGATAGAGGTCCGCAACAAACCTTGTATGTACCTGCTCCTCTCCTGCATAAAGGCGAAAATGAATTGATCCTCTTCGAATTGCACGGAACACAAGAGGTTGCCGTTACGCTGCAGGATTTCGCAGAACTGGGATAGCGAATGGTTTAGGGGGAAAACAATGATTCGGTTTGACGATAAGAGAACGATATGGGTCATGGAAACCAAAACGGCGGCATACGCGATAGGGCTATGCGATACGGGGACAATCAATTACATTTATTTCGGCGAGAAGCTTCCCTACCTCTCCGATTACCCAAGCGCTGAGATTGAGGCGAAATATCCCTATACGTTAGGGAGTGAATTGGGCGCCGAGGAATTCATGGGGTGGTCCAAGGCTAAATTTACGGAACCGTGCTTGAAAGCAACCTTTGCCGATCAGGTAAGGGATGCCGTGCTCGACTATACATCATGGAGTATGACGGAAGATTCGTTGACGATTGTGCTCAAGGATCGGCACTATCCATTATCGGTCCTATTAACTTATAAACTCTACGAAGATCTCGATATTATCGAGCGGGCTGCGGTGATCGTGAATGAAGCCGAAACCAGCATAACGTTGGAAGCGGCTCTCTCCGGCTCGACGTTCGTACCCAAACACAGGAATTACCGGCTCGGTTACTTAACCGGGAAATGGGTCGGCGAGACGCAATTCGATCAGATGATGCTGCCAACGACGAAAGTCGTGTTAGAAAGCAGAAGGGGAACGACGAGTCATTTTGCCAATCCCTTCTATACATTGGACCCGGACGGACAAGCGACGGAAAGGTTGGGTGAAGTGTATTTCGGCGCGCTTGCGTTTAGCGGGAATTGGAAAATTACGCTGGAGAAGGATCACTTCGGACTCGTTAAAATAAGCGCAGGCGTGAACGATTTCGATTTCAGCTGGAATTTGAAACCGCAAAGCAGCTTCAAAACCCCTAGCTATTTTATTGGCTATTCGAATTCCGGATTCGGGGAAGCGAGCCGAAATATGCACCGTCTGCAGCTTCAACATTTACTGCCAGCCCCAGCAAGAAGCGAGCTTAGAAAGGTTCTTTATAACTCGTGGGATGCGACTTATTTTGATTTTGACGAGGAGCTGCAAGCGAGGCTTGCGGAAGAGGCTGCTTCCATCGGCGTGGAGCTATTCGTCATCGATGATGGATGGTTTGGGAAACGCATGAATGACAAAGCCGGATTAGGCGATTGGCATGTGAACCCGGAGAAATTTCCCCGAGGACTTAACGGTTTGATCGACAAGGTAAATGCGCTCGGAATGGATTTCGGCTTGTGGGTAGAACCCGAGATGGTGAACCCGGACAGCGATCTATATCGCGCGCATCCCGATTGGGTGTACCATTTCCCAACCCGGAAGCGAACGGAAATCAGCAATCAACTCGTCTTGAATTTGGCGAGGGAAGATGTCCGCGACTATATTTATAGTTTTATGGATGATCTATTAAGCAAACATCCGATCACATTCATCAAGTGGGACATGAATCGGAATTTCAGCGAACCGGGATATCCCGAGGCGCCTGTCTCCGAACAGCGCGAAATCTGGGTGAGGCATGCCCAAGGCGTATATGAGATCGTGAGAAGATTAAAGGAGCGTCATTCTAATGTGATCTTCCAATCTTGTTCCGGCGGCGGAGGAAGAGTCGACCTTGGTATTATTCAGTACTTTGATCAAGTGTGGACCAGTGATAATACGGATGCCTATGACAGACTTCGCATTCAGGAAGGCTTCTCATTCGCTTATTGCGCGAAAATTATGGAGGCTTGGGTGTCGGATGAAGTCCATCCATTGAATCAAAGAAAACTTTCACTGAAATACAGGTTCCATAGCGCCATGATGGGGAACTTGGGGATTGGAGACAATCTGCTGAAATGGTCTGATTCAGAACGTGCCGAAGCGCGCGACCTGATCGAATTGTATAAGGGCATCCGCCCAACGGTTCAACACGGCGATCAGTACAGGCTGCTATCACCGAGAGACAATGAACTATCCGCGACGATGTATGTGAACAAGTCGAAGGACGAAGCGGTCGTATTCGCATTCCTGCGCTCGAACTCTTTCGCGAATACGCTGCCTAAGCTTCGTCTGGCTGGGTTGGAAGATCATGCTCTTTATTCAGTTGAAGGCGAGGCGGAACCCGTAAGCGGCAAGGCCTTAAAGGAAATCGGGATTAAGCTGCACCTGGTTGGGGATTATGACAGCGCACTTATTCGTATCTATAAGCAAGCAATAGGGGAGGCGGAAAAATGAGCTTAGCAGGGAAATCGGTTATAGTCACCGGTGGCGGCTCGGGAATCGGCGAAGCCATTGCACGATTGTTTGCGGCAGATTTTGCGAAAGTAGTCATCGCGGACTGGAACGATAACGATGGGACAAGGCTCGCTGACGAACTACGCTCATTCGGAATGGACGTGATTGCAGTAAAGGCGGACGTTTCGAAAGAAGCGGATGTTCGAGCGCTCATCCAGGAGACCATACTGCAATTTGGTCGATTGGATGTGCTAGTCAATAACGCCGCTGTTATTATGCCGAAGTACTTAGAGGACTTTCAAGAGGATGAATTCGATCGCCTCATAAATATTAATTTGAAAAGCGTGTTTCTCATGATTAAGCATGCGATCCCGGAATTGCGAAAGACGCGAGGAACGATCGTCAACATGGCTTCCCTAAACGGATTGATCGGGCAAAAGATGAATCCGGTCTATGCCGCAACGAAAGGCGGCGTAATCGCGCTAACAAAATCTCTGGCCCTGGATTATGCGCATGATGGCGTTCGCGTCAATTGCATTTGCCCGGCTGGCGTGTCTACTCCTTTATTGCAGCAATGGATACGGCAGCAGGATGATCCGGAAGCCACCGTGCAAGCCCTTAACGACATGCACGCGTTTGGCCGTCCAGCTAACGCAGATGAGATCGCACAAGCGGCGCTCTTCTTGGCTAGCCACCAATCAGGTTTTGTTACCGGCGTTGCGTTACCTGTGGATGGAGGAGCATCGCTAGGCTACTAATCGCATTCATATCACACGACTGGGAGATGGAACACATGAAAATTACCAAAGTTGAAAGCTTTGTTCTGCACGTGCCGATCACGCCACCGATTACAGATGCTATTAATGTTGCAACGCATTGGGGCTTAGCAGGCGTGCGTATCTATACCGACGAGGGTTATGTAGGCTTTGGCTACACAGGAACATGCGCTCACGGCGACGATATGATCGTCGATACGATTGAGAAGTACTATGCGCCGCTGCTCATCGGTAAAGATCCTTTCATGGTGAAGGAAATGTGGGATGACATGCGTTTTGGCAACATGCATTGGATCGGCAGAGCCGGCGTTACGCATATGGCGCTTGCAGCTGTAGATATTGCGCTTTGGGACATCATGGCGAAGGCGTCGAATAAGCCGTTATGGCAGCTGCTTGGCGGGGCGAAGTCGAAGCCGATTAAAGCGTATAACACGAACGGCGGCTGGTTGAACTGGTCGAAGGAGCGCCTGCTGAAGGATGTAACGGAGATCGTGGAAGCAGGATTTACGGGTGTGAAGATCAAAGTGGGCAAGCCGGATCCGCGAGAAGACTACGACCGCTGCAAAGCAGTACGCAAGGCGATCGGAGACGATGTGATTTTCATGATTGACGTGAATCAACAGTGGAATATCAATACTGCAATGACTTGGGGCAAGAAGCTGGAGGAATTCGATCTGTTCTGGCTGGAAGAGCCGCTTAATCCGGATGATATCATGGGTCATAAGAAGCTCGCAGATGCACTAAACGTGCCGATTGCGCTAGGCGAACATGTCTACAATAAATATGCTTTCCGTGATTATATTCACCAAGGTGCCATCGAGTATTGCCAAGTGGACGTTACACGCGTTGGCGGTATTACAGAGTGGCTACAGGTAGCAGGCTTAGCAGCTTCTTATGATATTCCAATCTGCCCTCACGTAGGCGATATGGGACAAATACACCAGCATCTCGTTGCATCAACTCAAAATGCAATCATGCTAGAGTATATCCCATGGATACGACATATCTTTGAAGAGCCGGCGACTGTAAAAGAAGGGCATTATGTTCTTCCCGAACTGCCGGGTGCCTCTACGACGATTCTTCCGCAATTTTTTAAAGAGTATCGCGTGAGATAATGAACACTAAAGTCCTGATAGTCAAGGAACCCTTGATTATATCAGGACTTTTGTTTGGTCACCATTCAAGACTCTTGAAGTAATCGATAACAAACTCTCGAAACTTCTGAGCTGCAGCGGACAAATAATGTTTTCTAGACCAGGCAAGACCTAGCGACATGCTGCCGCCGAGATCTGAGATTTTTACTTTGTTCGGCGTCAGATCCATTCTTGTTCGCCAAGCCAGATCAGGGGCGAAAGCAATGCCATGTCCTTTTTTCAACAGCAGCAGCACCGCATCTACATCGTCTACTTCAATCGTCGTCCTGGGAGTAAAGCCGGCAGCAGTCATACACAAGCGATCTGTCATATTCCTGAACCAATACCCGGTATGTAATCCAATGAACGATTCCTGCTTCAGTTCATGTAACGAGACACTTTCACGTCCAAGTAAAGGATGATGATCCGGTACGAACAGATGGATTTCTTCCGTTCGCAGCAGCTCCCACTCGATATCGGGGCCTTCAATCTGGGCAAACGTGAGACACATATCGATTTCGCCGTTTTCGAGCATTTGGTTCATGACGTCGGTTGGTTCTACGATTTGACGAAAATTCACGTTCGGATGCAGCTGCAAGAATGCGCCGAGCATTTCCGGCAAGAGGTTCGTAAGGGAGACTGCAAGCGTTATTACTCCCCGATCCAATCCGGACATGTCCCTGATTTCCCGCTCAGCTTCCTCTAACTCCTGAAAGACATGTTCTACCCGCTTAAGAAGCACCTTTCCATACGCGTTTAATCGGATCGTGCGGCCCTGTCTGTCAAATAAGGGAACACCGAAATGCTCCTCGAGTCTTGATATTGTTCTGCTTAGCGAAGGCTGAGCGATTTGTAAAATTTCCGCCGCTTTCGTCATTTGCTCTAGTTTGGCCGTTGTTACAAAGTATTGCAATTGAAGCAGCTCCAACTGTGATATCCCCCTACGATCGAGTATTATACATTATTTCTCATTATCCCTATACTTAGATCAATTTGAGGGCAGATAAGAAGAAAAATAATTAACGATTTGGCTGATACAGTAAAATCATTCATTTAGAAGGCACTGACCCCGCTGTGGAAGTGCTTTTTTTGCTATTTACGCGTGATTCGACAGGTTCTTTATACCAATTCCTATCGATTAGGGAGGGAATTTCCATGAGATATAGAATGTTATTACCTTTGTCTAACTCCAATACGTCCAACAATCCAACTTCAATGAATTCGGGGGATCAGCATGCGGATATTTAAGGCACCATTTAAAGCAGGTATTTTTACAAAGCTGCTGCTATCATTTTTAGTCGTAATCATTCCGATCTTTAGCATCAGCATCTTTATCATCCAATCCGCCGAGAAGAACATGCGAGAGGAATTGTCGCAATCCGTCCTAACGAATGTCCATTTCTATATGAGTTCGTTTGAAAGCGAAATGGATCGTATTATCCAGATCAACAAAGAGCTTATTTTCAACGAGGATTTTCTCAAAATTCGAACGATCGCCGCGGATATGGACGATTACACAAGAGTTCAGACGATTCTTAAAGTGAAAGACAGGCTAAATTTACTGAAAACATCCAGTTTATATGTGGACAATGTCAAGGTGTACATCCCTTCCATGGAGAGAGGGATATTCTCCAACAGCTACGACAATCACATTCCGTCAGACGAGCTAAACGCTCTAAAGATGTCAGGCCGCTCTGGATCGAAGATCACTTACTGGAAGAAGGGTCTCTTTCTGAGTGAAGTATATCCCGATCCGTTTCAGAAGCTGCCTTTGACGATTGCGCTTGGAGTTGATCTATCCACGAAGAAGATTCAGGAAACGCTTCGTCAAATCGTCGACATGAATGGGGCGGGCGCCTCCTTTATCAATGTTAAACAGAATTGGGCATTTTCGGATGGGAAAAACGATCAAATATCTCCTGAGCTAAGGAAGTTCCTAAACAACCCGGATATTAGCGGAAGACCGAGTGATCAAGGCAACATCAACATGAACGGCATGAATTACTTGATTACGTATGAGTACTCGAAGCTGCTAGACACCTATTTAGTTGTGTATATTCCTGCTGATGAAGTGTTGGGTCCCTTGGATACCTATCGTAAATTTTTATGGCTGTTGTCTATTTTATCCACCATTATTATCGTTGCCTTTTCTTACTGGATCTTCCGCTTAATTCATCGGCCGCTCAAACGGCTTGTCACTTCCTTTCGCAGGGTGGAAAAGGGGGATTTGCAGGTCGAGATTGACCATAACTACACCGACGAATTTAAATACTTATATGGACAATTCAATGCAATGGTCAGCCAGTTACATAAGCTGATCGGAGAGGTTTATGAGGAGCGCATTCGTTCCCAGCAAGCGGAGCTTAAACAGCTGCAATCTCAGATTAATCCGCACTTTCTATATAACAGCTTCTTTATGCTGCAGGGACTTGTTCGGATGCGTAATATTGAAACGGCGGAACCGCTCATTCAACACCTTGGAGACTATTTCAAATTTATTACTCGTACGGGAAATGAAACCGTCACGCTCGACCAAGAGGTTCAACATTCAAAGGCCTATACCGAGATACAGACACTGCGTTTCTCCAGACAAATCAGAGTGGAATGGGAGGAGCTGCCGGAGATGTTCCGCAGGCTGTCCGTTCCTAGGCTTATCTTGCAGCCCGTCATTGAGAACGCTTACGTGCATGGTCTGGAAGACAAGGTTTCGGATGGCATCCTTTCCATTAGATTTGAAACAGACGATGAGGACTTAGTGATTAAAGTGGAGGACAATGGGGAGAACATTTCGGAAGCGGGTCTTAATGACTTGCGAAATCGGATACAATCACATGTTCTGGAGAAAGAATCCACCGGTATTCTGAATGTGCATCGACGCCTCAAATTACGATATGGCGAGCAGTATGGACTTTCTGTGTCTCGAGGAGTAGAGGGCGGCGTTCGGGTGGAGATGAGATTATCTGCTAAGGGAGTGGAGAAGGTTGTATAGATTACTCATTGTCGATAATGAACCATTTATCGTAGAAAGTATTCTGGATTTGTTTGAAAGAAAGGCTATTCCCGAATTGGAGCTGCTTTGCGCCTACTCTTCGGCAGAAGCGCTTCGCTGCATGCGAACGGTGAAGATCGATATCGTCTTGACGGATATTCGAATGCCTGGCATGAGCGGCTTAGAGCTCCATCGCGAGATCATCAACTACTGGCCGCGATGTAAAGTGATTTTTCTAACGGGCTACAATGATTTTGATTATATCCATGAAGCGATGCGAAACGGAGGCGTCGATTACTTATTAAAGACTGAAGGAGAAGAAGTGATCGTCGCTTCCGTTCAGAAAGCACTGACGGCTCTATCGGAAGCGGTCGAGGCTGAAGCGTATATTGCTAAATCGAAGCAGCAGATGCAAGCGATGACACCATTACTGCAGAAAGAGCTGCTTATGGAGCTTGTACAAGGGGGGGCGCTTGCAAATGGCGTGCTCAGCCGAAGCTTTGAGGAAGCTGACATTGAACTTGATCCTACTAAACCTGTCGTTGCTATGATCGGCAGGATAGACAATTGGAAGGAGGACACGCGTCCTTTTGACAAATCGTTATATCTATTTGCCATTCAGAACATTGCGAAGGAATATCTAGCGGCGAAGGTGCAATTCATTTCGTTTGATTTTGAGAGAAAAACAAAACTGCTGTGGCTGATTCAGCCCAATGAGCAGATGGGAGATTTGTCCACCGCCGAGCTTGCCGAGCTAGAGCAGCGTTGTCTTGTTTTTCTAAAGGGAACGGCGGAGATGATGCAGGACTCTTGCAGTGTCTTACTCAAGCTGAATCTTTCCATTGCCATAGGCGCTTCGTTCAAGGAATGGGATCGCATATCGGAGCAATTCGAACATTTGCAGCAGCTCCTAAACCGGGGGCTTGGGCTGAGTCAACAGCTGCTGCTTATAGAGCCAACGATCACGATTACCTCAGCCGATCAAGTAGAGCATGATCAACGAAAGCAGCTCAAGAGGCTGAATTTGCTGCATACCTTGCTGGAGAACGGGCAGAAGGAGCAATTTATGGCTGAATATATAGGCATTATGACAGCGCTGACAGACTGCGCGGCTGCTAAGAATGCAATAAAGACGGAAGTTTATTTCACACTCGTCTCTATCTTCTTATCTTATATCAACCGCTGGGAAGTTCAGAGTGAGGTTGGAGGCCGAGTCCATTTGGGTAAAATGACGGCTCTTGATTGTCATGACAACTGGAAGGAAGTAGTGGATTATTTCTATAAGCTGGCGGAGGCGCTGTTTGAGCATAAACAGGCAGGCAAAGGAAATCAGGAGCACGATGTGATTCGGATGGTGCAGCGTTATGTTCAGCAGAACATAGCAGGGGATTTGACGCTTAATCGTATTGGTGATGTGGTTGGACACAATCCTTCGTATCTATCTCGGTTGTACAAGCAGGTCACGAATGAAGGCTTATCCGACTATATTATGACGGCGAGGCTTGCGAAAACCAAAGAACTGCTGGAAGAAAATCGCTTGAAAATCCATGAAATTTCTACTTCTGTCGGTTTTTTATCGGAGCAGTCGTTCTTTCGCTTCTTTCGGAAGGCTCTGCAGATGACGCCTCAGGAATATCGGGATAGTGTCGTGATGTCTAGAAATGCGAGTGTAAAGTAAAGAAAGGCGAATAGATGGCTGCCCCTTCGTCTACTTATAATCAACTTGTAAGCAATACATCCAAACCAGGGGGTTAAGAAATGGCAAGAAAAGAAAAGATTACACTCTTCGCCGCGTGCTTACTTACAACTTCGCTTATGCTTTCGGCATGCGGGGAAAACAACAATGCGGGTAATGAAGCTTCGAAGCAATCGACAGAGAGTGAAGCGACATCCGCAAATAATGGCGCAAATACAAACACGACATCGACTAACACGGACGCTGAAGGCACGGTTGACCCATTCGGTAAATACGTTCCGCCTATTACCGTACATTCTGTACGGATGGCCCTCCCGGCAGACCGCTTTGAGAATGGCGATACGAATGAGAATAATGTTTGGACTAGAGAGTATGACAGCGCTTTAGGCATTAAGCTTGTGTACGACTGGCTAGGCGATCCAAGCGGTGATAGCAACAAATTGGATATTTCCATTGCTTCTAATGACATTCCGGATGTATTCGGCGTCACTACGAAGCAGATGAACCAGTTGGTAGAAGGCGAGCAAATTCAAGATTTAACAGAGGTATGGGAGAAGTACGCTTCACCTGCACTGAAGGAATTGGCAAATCAAGATGGAGGACTTGCACTTAAATCAGCCACCTTCGATGGTAAACTGATGGCGATTCCGAAATTCGGCGGAAATATTACGAGCGCAGATATTCTGTGGATTCGTACGGATTGGATGGAAAAACTGGGCATGCAGCCGCCGAAGACGATGGATGAGCTGCTCAAAATTTCTGAAGCATTCATGACCAAGGACCCGGACGGGAACGGCAAGAATGACACATTCGGCCTAGCGATCAGCAAAGAGCTTAGTGGTTTGACCGGCTTCTACAATGGATTCCACGCTTATCCCGGCATTTGGGTGAAAGACGCATCAGGCAAGCTGACGAACGGAAACATCGCTCCTGAAATGAAAACAGCATTAGGGGAGCTTCAGAAGCTGTATAAAGCAGGCTTCTTGGATAAAGAGTTTGCCGTGAAAGATGGAGGTAAAGTGATTGAATCCATCTCACAAAACAAAGTAGGCATCTATTTCGGCGCGAACTGGTATTCTTACTGGCCGTTTAACGATGCTAGAAAGCAAAATCCAGGCATGGAGTGGAAGCCGTTTCCGATCGTTTCCGCAGATGATAAGCCGGCAATCGCAGGCGTAGGCTTCCCTGTATACGAATATTATGTGGCTAAAGATGGCTTCGAGCATCCTGAAGTGATCGTGAAAATGCTAAACCTATGGCTGGAACGTGCTTATGGGCAGACGGCGGACTGGGCGAAGTACTCCGTATCCGCAAAAGGAACAGAGCTCTTCCAATATCCGGTATTCCAAGTATTCGCACCTAATAAGGACGTTCCGGATAACTACCTTGCAGTTAAAGGGGCAGTGGAATCCAAAGATACAGCTGCGCTGAATCCGGAGCAAAAGTCCCTGTACGAGAAAATCACGGCGTTTATGAACGGCGACCAAGAACAGTGGGCGACTTATCGCCAAGCAGGTCCGACGGAATCTTCATTCGAGGTATTGGCTGGTTATAAAGATACCTTGCTTACGACGGGTTACCTAGGCGCCAATACGCCGACGATGGTTGAGAAACAAGGCGTGCTGGACAAATTGCAAAATGAAACCTTTACCAAAATCATTATGGGCGCTGCGCCGATCGAAGAATTCGATAAGTTCGTCGAGCAATGGAAGAAGCTTGGCGGCGATCAAATTACAGCTGAAGTGAATGATTGGGCAGCAAAGCAGTAATAGGAAGTGAATAGAAAGAGAGAGGAGGGTCCCTCACTCCTCTCTCTTTACTTTTATAGGGAAACTAGGAGGTGCCTCTATGTACAGAAGGTTGAGAAAGGAACTTCCGCTGCATGCCATGATTTTTCCCAGCTTTATTTTCGCTCTTATTTTCAGTTATTTCCCGATGGTTGGGATCGTGCTCGCCTTTCAGAAGTTTATTCGCCTTAAAGGCAAGGGGTTAATGGGCTTTTTCCATTCCAAATGGGTGGGCTTCGATAACTTTCATTATATCTTTATGATGCCGGATACGATGCAGGCGATCCAGAACACGCTCATTATTGCCTCTATTAAAATTGTTGTCGGCCTTATTGTACCTATTGCGATCGCCCTGCTGCTCAATGAAGTTCGAAACGCGTTAATTAAGCGCGGTATTCAGACGCTGATCTATTTGCCTCACTTTCTGTCCTGGATTATTTTGGGCGGAATATTAATTGACATTCTGTCCCCCGAGTCAGGGATTGTCAACCAAGTGATTAAGAGTCTGGGTTTTGAACCTATCTTCTTCTTAGGCAGCAACGATTGGTTCCGGCCAGTGCTAATTATATCGGATGTTTGGAAGGAGTTCGGCTTCAGTACGATCGTCTATTTAGCTGCGATTACAAGCGTGAACCCGTCCTTATATGAAGCAGCTGTCATCGATGGCGCTACACCCATGCAGCAAACGAGGCATATTACGGTTCCGACCATTTTCCCAATTGTGATCTTGATGATGACGTTAAGCTTAGGCAATGTGCTTAATGCCGGATTCGATCAAATTTTCACCCTGTATAATGCGACCGTATACGAAACAGGCGATATATTGGATACACTCGTCTATCGTACCGGTATCGTCAACGCGCAATACAGTGTTGCAACGGCGATGGGACTGTTCAAATCCGTCGTGTCCTTACTGCTGATTAGCATCTCGTATTGGCTCGCGTACCGACTATCTAACTATCGCATATTTTAGGGGGACAAACCTATGATTCATCGTCCGTCATTTAAATACCGTACGTTTAGCGTATTTAATCATGTTTTTCTTATTCTGTTATCGCTTCTATGTCTGGCTCCGATGGTGCATGTACTTGCCATTTCGTTTAGCACCAGCACTGCCGCGTCTGCCGGTCTAGTCAAGCTATGGCCTGTCGATGCGACAGCGGCGTCGTATTCGTTCATTCTATCGAACTCTCAGTTTGTGAAGTCGTTCTTCATTTCGATAGAGCGCTGCGTGCTTGGGGTAACGATCAGTATATTCTTTACGATCCTGCTGGCTTATCCTTTGTCCAAGGAAGTTAAGGATTTCCGGTTTCGGACCTTGTACGCCTGGTATTTCATGTTCACGGTACTGTTTGGCGGCGGGCTTATTCCGTGGTATATGACGATTAAGATGTTCTCGCTCGACAACTCGATATGGGGATTAGTGCTGCCGGGAGCGGTACAAGTGTTTAATGCCGTTCTCATGCTGAATTTCTTCCGCGGCTTGCCGAAGGAACTGGAGGAGTCCGCATTCATTGACGGTGCTTCGCATTGGACGACACTGTGGCGAATTCTTGTGCCGATTTCGATGCCATCGATTGCGACCATCCTGTTGTTTGCCTTTGTCGGTCAATGGAACTCCTGGTTTGACGGGCTGATTCTGATGAAGTCACCGGATAAATATCCGCTTGCTACGTATTTGCAGACGATCATCATCAAACCCGATTTCAACAAAATCAGCATGCTGCAGGCGAAGCATATGTCCGAGATTTCCGACCGTACGACGAAAGCCGCTCAAATTATCGTAGGCTCATTGCCGATCTTGCTTGTATATCCGTTCCTGCAAAGGTTCTTCGTAAAAGGAATCGTTGTGGGAAGCGTGAAAGAGTAGCAATGTAAATATCATTCATTTGTTGGAGAGGACTGTACATTCATATGGCAAAGCTGAGCCGCAACTGGCGCATTTTCGTGATTCATCACTCACATACCGATATCGGCTATACAAGAAGACAAGAAAGAATTGAGCAATTCCATGTCGATTTCATTCGGCAAGCCCTGCAAATTACGAAGCAAATCGGGCAAGGGCAGAAAGCGGAGTGGAAAGGGTTCAAGTGGACGTGCGAAACCTTCTGGGCTGTCGAAAAGTTTCTGGAGGAAGCGAGCGAAGAGGAGAAACGTGACTTCGCGGAAGCTGTACGCAGCGGCGATATCGAGCTATCCGGTACCTATCTGAATATGACGGAGCTTGCCGATTACGATTTGCTGCAAGCGATTCATGCCAAGGCTGCCGAATACGGAAGAAGCATTGGCGTGCACGTGGATTCAGCCATGACGGCTGACATTAACGGCTATAGCTGGGGTTATGGACAAAGCTTATTGGATTCGGGCGTGCAGCATTTATTCTCCTGCATTCATACGCATCACGGCATGTTCGTTTTGGGACGGAAGCAGACGCCTTTCTGGTGGGAGACGCCAAAGGGAGAGAAATTGCTCGTCTGGAACGGGGATCATTATTTCTTAGGCAACGAGCTGGGGATGTGTCCGAATGCCGTAGGCAGCTATATCATTCGCGATGAGTTCCATACGCCGGCGATCGTCAGCAACCATGATGAAATGATGGAGACACGAATCGACCGTTATTTAAGTTTGCTTGAACAAGAGAATTATCCATATGATTTCGTGCCGGTAACAGTCTCGGGCCTTGCGACAGACAACGGGGCGCCGAACGGAGCGATTATGGATGTCATCAACAGATGGAACGCCAAGCATGGGGACTGGGTGCAGATTCAAATGGCGACCTTAAGTGAATTTTTCAATCATTTGAAGGAACAGCCGATCGATATCCCTGTCTATGCCGGCGATTGGCCGGATTGGTGGTCGGATGGCGCAGGTTCTACTCCGATGCATACGCAAATTTTCAAGGATGGCCAACGCGTGCTTCGCAAGGTAAAGCGCCTTGATCCGGAGCAGCGTATTGTAAGCCGCCAGGAGCTTGACGAAATTGAGCGTCAGCTCGTCATGTACGCAGAGCATACATGGGGATTCCACACCTCCGTTCATCAGCCATGGCACTTTAATGTTCAAATGCTTGAGGTGCGGAAGCTTGCCTATGCCGCCAATGGCAGCCGTCTGGCGCATTCCGCGTTAGATAAAGTGCGCAATGCGATGGGGGGCACGCTGCTTCACCCTGGCCGCGCGTTCCGTTACCGCGTCGCGAATACGGAGCTTCAGCATTCCAGGCAACTAGTTGAAATGGAATGGGAGGGCTTCGAGAATGAACCCTTCAAGGAGGGCATCGAAGTCATCGATGAAAGCACGGGACTTGTCGTCCCTCATCAGCCCGGCTATCAAAGCGTAACGATCGAAGCCAGTCTTGAGCCAGGTGAGCAGAAGGCGTTCAGGCTTCGTCCGGCCAAGGTATCTAAGGCGAAAACAACGAATAATTTCAGGCTGCTTGCCGCGGACAGCGTTGACGACGTTCATGATATGTTTCCGAGCGGAAGAGCGGAAGGGACCGTTGTTGCAAATCAGTATTCTATTGAATCCCCATTCGTTCGGATCTGCTGGACGGAAGAGAAAGGCATCATTTCTTGGATCAACAAGGAAACCGGGGAAGAACAGATTCGCGATGACAGCAAGCATGGGGCGTTCACACCTGTTTATGAAGTGACACCGGGCGTTTCGGCTCGCGGTTCGATGGGGCGCAATCGGAAAGGGATGAACGTTCGCCGTTCGGCCGGTCGCCTAGTAAAAGCGAAACTATTGGATAACGGGCCGATGTTCGGTTCCGTAGAGCTGCAGTTTGAGCTTCCCGGCGTAAGCTATTATTCCTTGTTCCTAAAGGTGTATGCGAAGATTAACCGAGTTGATGTTGCGGTGCGGCTCCATAAAGATTCCGTATGGGAACCGGAGAATGTCTATTTCTCATTGCCGTTTACATCGGGATCAGAAAGCGAACAGACGTTATGGATCGAGAAAGCGGGCGCGCTGGTTCGTCCATGGGTAGATCAAATACCGGGCTCTCTCCTTGATTTCACTTGCATTCAAGAAGGACTTGCATATGTGAGCGATAAAGGCTCGCTTATGCTGGCAACGCCGGATACGCCGCTTCTGCAGCTGGGCACGCTTGAGTATGGCAAACGCCTGCTGCATACGCAGCAAACGGAAGATATAAAGCCTGAGCTATACATATGGGCGATGACGAATTACTGGGAAACGAATTTCAAAGCAACGCTGGGCGGCTTCTACGAGTTCCGCTATGGTCTGGAATGGAGCGGGAATGTTGCATCCGCTGCTGAAGCGATTGGACATTGCCATACCATGAGCGCAGGACTGACGGTTTGGCGCATTGGAGAGGAAGAACCGGATGAAAGCAATTAAACGGGTCCATGTCATTTTCAAAACGCATTTGGATATCGGATTTACCCATATGGCGCAAGATGTGTTCAATCGATATATGAATAGCTTTATCCCGCAAGCATTGGAGTTATCGGAGAAGCTTGCTCGCGAAGATGGACCAGTCAAGTTCATATGGACGACGGGATCGTGGTTAATCAAGCAATATCTGCAAAATGCGTCGGAGCCGATGCGCGCTCGTATGGAGGAAGGTATTCGGGAAGGACGCATCGTATGGCACGGCCTGCCGTTTACGACCCACACGGAGATCATGGATGAGCGTTTGTTTGAGTATGGGCTTTCGCTTGCGCAAGAGCTGGATGAAACTTACGGCCGCAAAACGATTGCTTCCAAAATGACGGATGTCCCCGGCCATACCATTGCCATTGTCCCGATGATGGCTAGCAAAGGCATTCAATATCTTCACCTCGGCGCGAATCCGGTAAGCAAAAATCCGGCGGTTCCGAAGCTATTCGTGTGGCGCGCGGCAGATGGTTCGGAAATCATCGTGAATTATGCCGACACTTACGGCAGGCCCTTCTATATGGACGGGATGGAGGACGCACTGTACTTTGCGCATACCGGCGATAACGATGGTCCGCCAACGCTTGCGGAAGTACGAGCGTTATATGAGAAGCTTCAGCATGATTATCCAGGGGCCGACATCATGGCGTCAACCATGGATGCGTACGCCGAGAAGTTGCTTGCAATCAAGCATCTATTGCTGGTCGTTACGGAGGAAATCGGAGATTCGTGGATACACGGCATCTCCTCTGATCCGTGGAAGATCGCGCGATATCGCGAGCTGCTTCGTTTGCGTGACAAGTGGGTAAGTTCCGGCGATCTGGATCCGCAAAGCGGAGCTTACGCCCGGTTTTGCGATGATTTAATGCTAATTCCGGAGCATACATGGGGCTTGAACGAGTCCGTCTATCTGGTTGATTTTGGCAGCTATTCGCCATCTTCTCTGGCTGCCGCGAGAGAGCGGGATGTGGTCGACGACACGAAGTGGAGAAAGTTTGACTATCTCCGTCAATTGGCAAACCCGATTCGCCGCTACAGCGAAGTGGAGCGTTCATGGCAAGAGCAGCGCGACTATCTATCTCGCGCCATTTCTGCTCTTCCCGGAGCTTTGGCGGAGGAAGCCGCATGCGCGCTTGAGCGGCTTAATCCTTCTGAGGAACGTAAAGTGCCCGTTCATGCTGAACCTATGATTATTGGCAAATCCTATGAGCTGGGAACATTCCGCGTTGCTTTCTCTTCCGAGGGCTCCATCTACTCCTTGATCGATGGTGGAGGGAAAGTGTGGGCGGATGAAGATCACCGGCTGGGCAGCTTCGTCTATGAAACGTTCAGCAAAGAGAGCTTTGACCGCTATTTTAATGAATATGTAACCAACCTGCCCATCCACCACAGCTGGGCAGAGGCGGATTTAGGCAAACCGGGAATTGAGTTTGTTGATCCGAAGCCGGAGCATCGACAGTTTAAGGCAAGAGTCGAGCGGATCGAGCTGGACAGAGAGCCGGATTATGACATCGTGAACGTAGAATTAGCGCTTCCGGATTACGCGCGTGAGCATCATGGAGCCCCGCAAAAGCTGAGCGTTCGATATACATTTCACCGCAGCGCTCCGCATCTAGAGGCAGAGCTTGAATGGCAGGGGAAACAAGCAAGCCGTCTGCCTGAAGCGAGTTGGTTCTCATTCTCGCCGCTTGTCGATAATCCGAATCTATGGGAAATGGATAAGCTGGGACGCCGTATTTCGCCGCTGTCTGTAGTCAAAAACGGCAATCGAAATATGCATGGGGTTCAGTCCGGATTATACTATGCAGGTGCAGACGGCAACGCGGTCATCGAAACGTTGGATACGCCTATCGTTTGTCCGGGAGAACGGAGAATTCTGCAGTTTGATAACCGCTTTGCCTCGCTTGACGGCGGGTTTCACTTTAATCTGCATAACAACGTATGGGGCACAAATTTCGTCATGTGGTTCGAGGATGATATGAAATACCGTTTCCGTCTTACGCTGCAGTCAAACGAATAATACGCTTGATGATTTAGATAGATACAAATCTATATAATATGACGTGATAGGTATTTTACAGGAATAATCTTCATTACTATAATGGGGTCTAACTCTGGACACAATGAAAATGAAAAACCACCTCCTTGTGGAGGTGGTTTTTCATCGCATTCGAATGACTGCGTATTCTCGTCCAAGGCTGATTGAGATTTAAGCCGGTCAACGATCGTTATTTACGTTCTTCAATCGATATTCGGTAAGCGAGACACCGAAATATTTCTTGAAGCTGGTGTAGAAGTAGTTCGATTTCTCTACGCCGCATCTCTCCAGAATTTCGTTGATCGGCACTTTCCTGTTTTCCAGATGCTCTTTGATTTTCTCCATTCGGACCATCGTAATGTATTCGGCTACAGATCTGCCGGTTGCGTTCTTGAACAGCTTCCCGAGATAGACGGACGATAAGGAAAGCGATTCGGCGCAGCTGTTCAATGAGAGATTCTTGTCTGCAAAGGCGGCGTGGATATGGTCGATGGCGGCGTTCACGATGTCGTTCTTTTTCCGGTCCTTCGCGCTGTCCTTCAGCGCGATAATCTCGTCAATCAGCTCGAAGAACGTACGCTCGATTTCTTCGAATGTCTCGAATCCGGACACTTTGTTGAAGAAGCTGATCGAAATCGAGTTGAATTTGGATTCCGAGCCTTCGACGATCCGGTTCAGGGAGTTGTAAATCGAGAAAAACAAATAAATGACCGACGTCAGGATATTGTCGTAGGAAGAATGCTCGATGGCCTTGATGATTTCCCGGTAGTTATCCTTGGCAGCTTCGCCACTCCCCAGCTTCAGGGAATCGATAAGCTGCTTTTCTTTGGACATCGGGAAGATGAAGGCGCCCGTATCCGTTTCTTTTAGCGTCTCCGGCGAAATGATACTGAAGTGGCCCGTCTTGATTCGATACATAGACAGGTTGAACGCTTCGTCGTATGCGCCTTTAATGCGATCGGGTGACTCGATAACGAAACCGAGCGTTCCGGTCAGTGAGAGGTTCAGAAGCTCCAGAACGCTCTCTTGGATTTTGCCGACGATGCCGTGGAATATATCCGACAGCTGCGACAGCTGCTCCGGGGCTCCGCCGATATCCGCCAGAACGGTGAACTGATCGTGCGCCGTCTCGACGACTTCATTTCTGAAACGCTCCCCCGTAATTTCCCGCGCAATATTCGTGATTGCGTATTGATAGAGGGAACGGTCTTTATCGCTGTGCCGATCTACGTAGTCTTTATAGAAGTCGATTTTCAAAATAAACAAGTAAAGGCGATTTTGAAAATCCAAATCGATTTGAAGCTCTTGCTGCTTAGCGATCAGTTTGTCGGTTGACAAGTGAGCGCGGCCGGTTACGACGGTTTTCAAAAATTCGTTTTTTATGACGGGCGTCGTGTTCCTCTTCATATTTTCCAGTACTTGCGTTTTATCGATCATCCCCGTGAACGCCGTGGACAAGTAGCCCAATTCATCCATGTTTTTGGAAGGCGCGCTATCCGGTCCCAGCTTCTGGATGATGCCCTTCGTAAGCGCTCCGATCGGCCTGTACAGTTTCTTGGAAGCGAGTACGGCGAACAATAAGCCGAGCAGTAAGACGATCAAACAAAAGATAAGGGTGATAATCCCATTCTTCTTGGCGGCGGAGAATGCGGTGTCATACGGCGTCAGGCTAATGAATTTCCATTTAAGGACGTCGGAAGAAACATAAGAGATGACGTGCTTCTCCCGATTCATCCGATCGATGTACGTGCCCGTCGGCGCGGACGCGGTAAACACTTCTTGGAGGTAGTCCTCATTCGAAACGTTTCTCATGAACATATCGGGAGAAGAGTGGCTGACGATATCTCCTTGATCGTCCAAAACGATAATTTCGTTGCCGAGCTTGTTCAGGGACGAGATGGTCAGCCTGAGCCATTCCGCATCCACGTTTAACACGATGGCGCTGTCGAAATTTCCTTTGTAATCGTTGTTATCGAACAAAATATACGTGTACACGTTGGCGGTTCTCTTATCGGAGCCGCGCGGCACCGGAATTTTTCTCGGAATCGGGCTCAGGCTAAGCGGTGCTACCGTTCCTGCATCGTTAATGAGTTGAATGATTTCCTTATCGTAGAAATTGGAAGCGTCATAGAAAGAACTTGAATCGATAACGGTATCGATGTGGCGGTTATACACGTAGGTCGAGTAGATGTAAGTGTTCGGGATCGTGAACTCCTTTAACGTGCGAATGGCACCCAGAATGTTTAAGAAGTCTTCGTCTTGATTGTCGTTACTATAGGCGAAGGCTTTAATAGCATTGTTCAGCATCAACGATTGGCAAAACTTTTTCGAAATATTGTCCATATAGACGGAGCTGTAGCTGATATTCGATAAGAGGTTTTCGTTCATTCCTTTAACAGTGCTTACGATAGAAGAATTGTAGTTGTAATAGAGCAAAGATGAAAGCACCAAGATCAGCGACGTGATGCTGGCAACGAAGGTGAGAAGTAATTTTTTGTACATGCAGTCAGGGCCACCTTTGCCTAAAGTAAACGCTTTCTAAATTGTATCAAAACTGGGTTGGCCGAAACAGGTTTACAATTGGATTTCCCTCCGTTTCTTGATTATTTAGAGAAAAACCCATTTTTCGTAGTTCAAACGGGCGGCATTTGATGCGGCGGACGAAGCGATTTTCGTTGAACGACCCTTTTCTCTGTGCGGCTCCTATCGAAAAATCGTTGTTTTGATCATTATTCATTGTTTTCAACAGCAGCGCCGAGAATTTATGATTGGGCTACAAAAAAGAAACGGAGGAGAAATGGCGATGGAAAGAGTTGCGAAGGCCTTGCAGCCGTCAAAAACAAAAACCAATAGAATAAGTCTAAATCGATGGCCGGTCATTGGTGAACTCATCAAAAACAAAACGATTTATGCCATGATGCTTCCGGGATTACTGTTTATCCTTCTTTTCTTCTACCTCCCGATGTTCGGAGCCGTGATCGCGTTTAAAGAATTCGATCCGATCAAAGGAATATGGGACAGCAAGTGGGTCGGGTTAAGCAATTTCAAGTTCTTCTTTCAATCGGACGCGTTTTTTCAAGTGACGTTTAACACACTCTTCTATAATGGGATTTTCCTCGTAACGGGGATCGGCCTCGGGTTGGTGGCTGCGATTCTGCTTAACGAAATCGGCAATCGTCATTTTGCCGGCGCGTACAAAAGCGCGATCTTGCTTCCCTTCTTCTTATCCTGGGTAGTCGGCAGCTATTTACTGTATGCGTTTCTGAGCACGGATAACGGAATTCTTAATAAAATGATCGTTCATTTTAGTGGGGAACCGATCGATTGGTATTTTGAACCTTCGTATTGGAGGTTTATCTTGCCGGCCGCTTATATTTGGAAAAACGTGGGCTACTTCGCGGTTTTCTTCGCAGCGGGGATTACTACGATCTCCCCGGAGTATTATGAGGCCGCGAAGATCGATGGTGCTAACAGATTCCAGCAAGCTCTTAAAATTACGGTACCCATGCTGACTCCGATTACGATTATTTTGGTGCTCCTGCAGGCGGGGAAGATCTTTTACGCGGCTTTTGGGGATTGGGGAATGTTCTATACCCTTCCGAAGGACCAGGGGATCTTGTTCAGCGCGACCAATGTCATCGATACTTACGTCTATCGCGCTTTGCGAGGGATGAACGACTTCGGCATGTCTTCCGCGATCGGATTCTATCAGAATTGCGTCGGATTTGTTCTCATTATGGTATCGAACTGGATCATTCGAATCTACGACCGCGACAGCGCTTTGTTCTAGGAGGCCAAAGATGAAGCAGCCCATTCTATTTAAATTATCCGTGAACGCGATCTTTCTGATCTACTCCGCCTTGTGCGTCATTCCGTTGATTGTCGTTCTTTCCATCTCGTTGTCTGATGAAGAGTCTATCTTTAGGACCGGCTATCACATTCTTCCGGTGGATTTCAGTTTCCAAGCTTACGAATATATCCTGTTCGGATCATCGCCCATCTTGCAGGCGTATGGGGTCACGACGATCGCTACTTTGGCGGGAACGATTCTGCATCTGATCCTCTCGTCCATGCTTGCTTACGGACTCTCGCGAAAAGAAGTCAAGTATCGGCATATCGTCGCTTTTCTTGTGGTGTTCTGCATGCTGTTTAGCGGCGGACTTGTGCCATGGTACATCCTGATCACGAAATACCTTCATCTCAAAAACACGTTGTTCGTGTTATTCATCCCGTATCTCGTCTCTTCAATAAACGTGCTCATCATGAGGAATTTCTTCATCGGGATTCCGGATTCGATCATAGAGTCGGCTAGGATTGACGGGTCGGGCGAGTTTAACACGTTTATCAAGATGGTTGTCCCTTTATCGACGCCTGTATTCGCTACGATCGGGCTTATGACTGCGGTGTTTTTCTGGAACGATTGGTTTACTAGCGCTCTCTTCATCGAGGATGGCAGGCTGTATTCGCTCCAGTACCTCCTTCAGTCCATCATGAATAATATCGCTTATTTGCAAGGAACTGCGTTCGGCGAGAAGATGGCAGTCACGATACCGAGCGAGACGGCCAGAATGGCCACATGCATCATGGCAGTAGGACCGATCGTGGTGGCATACCCCTTATTGCAGAGATATTTCGTCAAAGGGTTGACGCTAGGCGCCGTTAAAGCCTAAAGCAAGGCTATGCCGGGCAAAGCGCCCGTTTAGCATACACATAAAAAAATGGAGGTCAGATCAGCAATGACGATTAAGAAGAAAGTGGCAGGCACAGTTCTAACGTCGCTTATATCCCTCGCTATTGTACTTACCGGATGCGGCAGCAACGGCACCAACGGCGGTAATTCGACGAACCAAGGCGCTAGCACGAACACAAGCGAGAATAATACGGCGCCGGCAGCTTCGGATTCCACGTCGACTTCCGAGAACACAACGACTTCCGAGAACACAACGACGGAACCGGCGAAAGAGCTGGAGCCCGTTGAGCTGACTTATTATTTCCCGAATACGCCTCAGAAGGATATTCAATTGGTAGAAGATGAACTGAACCGCCTCGTGAAGCCGAAGATTAACGCAACGATTCATCTTAAACTCATCGATTGGGCTGCGTACGACGAGAAAATGAATGTCATGATGGCGTCCGGCGAACCGTACGACCTTGCCTTTACCGCCACATGGAGCAACAACTACTTCCAGAACGTCGCTAAGAACGCGTTCGTTCCGATGAATGATCTCATCGATCAATATGCGCCGGATCTTAGAACAGTGGTGCCGGATATTTTCTGGAAAGCGGTCACTGTCAAAGGCGAAGTGTACGCTGTACCGAACTTCCAACAAGCAACTGCCGGATACGGCTATCAAATTAAAAAATCGCTTGCGGACAAGTATAACCTCGATTGGAAGTCCGTGAAGAGCTTATCTGATCTGACTCCGTTTCTTGACACCATCAAGAAAAACGAACCCGATCAAATCCCTTGGAACTGGTCAGACGCTTTCATGACGGGGCCTCCGATCTTCGGCATGGAAGCGCTCGGCGATTCGAAAACGCCAGGCTACATTTATTTGAACGATGGCAGCATGAAGGTTGTTAACCAGTACGAAACGCCGGAATTCAAAGCATACGTCACGCTGATGCGCGATTGGTTTAAGAAGGGCTATATCATGAAAGACGCGGCGACGAGGGACGCAAACGCGGACCTTAAAGCAGGCAAAGTCGCCATGCAGCTCGGTCAGATCGATCTGGACTCTCTCGACTTCCAAGAGGCTTACGGATCCATGCCTGCGGGAAGGATGGCCATTCAGAATCCTGCAGCGGAATCCTACGACTTCAAATTCGTTCAACCGCTGCTTACGACGGATAAAGCAGCCGCGACCAATACGGCAATTTCCGTGACATCCAAAAACAAAGAAAGAGCCATGATGTTCCTCAATCTTCTGAACACCGACAAAGAAATCTATAACGTCTTGGATTGGGGCGTCGAAGGCAAGCACTACACGAAAATCGGCGATAACCAAATCGAATTGGCAAAAGACAGCGGCTACCTCCTGTGGGCCGGTTGGGAGTTCGGCTATATGGGCAACGCCTATTACCTGTCGACCGATAAGCCTGAAGCCATTAAAGACGACAAAGGCAATCAATTGTGGATTAATCTGAACAAGAATGCGACTCCTTCCAACGCATTGGGCTTCGTGTTCGACTTCACGCCGGTCAAGTCCGAGAAAGCGAACGTCGACGCGGTCATCGAAGAAATGTACAAAGCACTGTCTTCGGGCTCCGTTGATCCGGACAAATATTTGCCTAAGTTCATCGATAAGCTCAAAGGCGCCGGCGCGGATAAAATCATTGCCGAGAAGCAGAAGCAATTGGACGAATGGAAAGCGGCTAATAAGTAAGTGAAATAGGACGGAGAAAGGGAGCTTCCGCTCGGGAAGTTCCCTTTCTTTAACGAATAAGGTGGCAGCAATCGCAGCAGCATGGAGGAGAGGGATTTTCAATGAAACCAATTACAGCGGTTTTGATCGGAGCCGGACAAAGAGGAGCAGGAGCATATGCTCCCTACGCATTGAGTCATTCTGAGGAAATAAAGTTCGTTGCCGTCGCGGACGCGGATACCGGGCGACGGGAACGTTTTCGGCAAGAGCATAACCTCCCGGAACAAAGCTGTTACTCGAGTTGGGAAGAGCTGCTCGCGGGACCTCGACTCGCGGACGCCATTCTGATCTGCACGCAAGACAAAATGCACTTCGAACCCACGCTTCAGGCACTCGAGAAAGGATACCACGTCCTGTTGGAAAAGCCGATGTCGCCGGATCCGCTGGAGTGTTTCATCATGGGCGAATATGCAGAGCGCTTTAATCGGGTGCTTTCGATCTGCCATGTGCTACGGTATACGGACTTTTTCACGGAGATCAAGAAGCTCATTTCAGACGGCCGGATTGGCAAGCTCGTCTCGATCCAGCATACCGAGAACGTCGAGCACCGGCACCAAGCACACAGCTTCGTAAGAGGGAATTGGAGCAACTCCGACGTTTCCAGCCCGATGATATTAGCAAAAAGCTGCCATGATATGGACATCTTGCAATGGTTGGTCGACGAGGAATGCGCCAAAGTGTCTTCCTTCGGCTCGTTAACCTATTTCCGCGAAGAGAATGCACCCGAAGGAGCGCCGTTACGCTGCTTGGACGGTTGCCCCGTACAAGATTCCTGCCCTTATTACGCACCTAAAATGTACATCGAAAGGGATGACTGGGCCGCCGCGATTCTGCGTTCCATCGTCAGCAACGATACGAGTGACGAAGGCGTACTCGAAGCTTTGAAGGAAGGGCCTTACGGCCGATGCGTCTACCATTGCGATAATAATGTGGTCGACCATCAAGTCGTAAACCTGGAGTTTGCCAGCGGCGCAACCGTCGCGTTCACCATGAGTGCCTTCACGTTCGAAGGAGGCCGTTCGGTGAAGCTGATGGGGACGCTTGGGCAAATTCGGGCGGACATGGAGAAGAACGTCATCGAAGTGACGAGCTTCGTAACCCGGCAGACGGAAACGATTCTCCTCGACACCGAAATCACGGGTCATGGCGGGGGGGACACGAACATCATGCGCGATTTCGTCCGGCTCGTTCAAAGCGACGGCAAGGAGAAAGGACGCACGGGTGCGAAAGAATCCGTGCAAAGCCATCTGATCGCCTTCGCCGCGGAGAAATCGAGGGTGGAAGGCCGTACGATATCAATGCGCGACTATATTGCGGAGTTGAAAACGTTGGCATTAACAAAAGCTTGACGCGTGCCGTGGAGATGCCTTCGGAACTGCTATTACGCCCAAGGGGAACAAGAGGGGGCAGCAAATGGACAGAATGGCCATCGGTGTCGATATCGGCGGAACCAATTTGAAGATGGGGCTTGTAAGCAGCCGAGGACAAATCATCGCTGATCATTCGATTCCCTTGCCGCGAGGCGAGGATAATAAAGCGGATCCTGCTTTCATTAGCCAACAGGTCGCTAATTTTATCTTGATGCTGGGGACGGAAAAGGATCAATTGGCAGGTGTGGGAATCGCTTCTCCAGGAATCGTGGATCCGGGCCGAGGCATCGTGAATGAGGCCGTGAATCTGGGCTGGCAGCAGGTTCCGCTCGTGGCCATTATGCAGGAAAAGCTTCAAATGCCTGCACGACTGACTTGCGATGCGGTTGCCGGCGCTCAAGGGGAAAAATGGTTTGGTGCCGGGACCGGCTTGGACAGCTTTCTTTATCTATGTGTGGGAACAGGCGTTGGAGCTAGCTTGATTCTCCAACAACGTATGTTTGAAGGTGGATGGGGGCCGATTCTCAATATTGGCCATACAAGCATCATCCCGGACGGTAAACTGTGCAAATGCGGAAATCGGGGCTGCTTGGAAACTTACGTATCCGGGGCGGCAATGAAAGAACGCAGCGGCTTGGACGCTTATCAAATTTATATGGCGGCTCATCATGGTGATTTATATGCGGTTAAGCTATTTCAGGATGCCGGCGAATTGCTCGGAATCAGTTTGGTGAATTGCATGCAGCTTTTCGGTGTAGGAAACGTCATCATCGGTGGAGGTTTCAGCCAAGCGGACCGGATCCTGCTCGATCCGGTGCGGAAGACAGTCATGGAACGAATACCGTCATCGAATACGCTGCGTGTTCATATCGAGCAAGCTGCGTTTCCGACAACTGCCGGTATTATAGGCGCTGCGGCGCTGCTATTACAACCTGAATTAGAGGTGAAATGAGATGTTACTGGATCAATATATCCAAATCGTACAAGAGCAACTCAATCACATTCTCGAAACTCAACGAGGGAAGATTACGGAAATCGCAGGTAAAATCGCGGATTCGATCGCAGCGGGCGGAATCATGCACGTGTTTGGGAGCGGACACTCCCATATGATCGCGGAGGATGTCTTTCATCGTGCCGGTGGTCTCGCCTGTGTGAATGCGATGCTGGAGCCATCCCTAATGGAGCTGAATATCGGAAGAGCTACTTTATTGGAAAGGCTGCCGGGCTATGCCGAGGTGCTGCTGACCGGTTATGATCTACGCCCTGGTGAAGTCATCGTCGTGGTATCCAATTCCGGCATAAACGCTGTTCCGATTGAAGTGGCTCTTGCTTGCAAGCAGCGAGGACTGTACGTCGTCGCGTTGACCAACATGGACCACTCGATGAAGACGACATCACGCCATGAGAGCGGCATAAAACTACATGAAGTCGCCGATATCGTGCTCGACAATTGTGGTGTATATGGGGACGCCGTATTGTCATACGATGACAGCGGACAAAAGATGGGAGCGACGTCGACGATCGGCGGCATAGCGCTCATCCAAGCGCTTACCGTGGCCATTGTTGAGGAGCTGCAAGCGAGCGGATATAAGCCGCCGGTATTAATAAGTGCCAACCGGGATGGGGGCGATGGGCACAACCAGAAGCTCATTGATCGCTACCGGGGTCGAATACGTTATCTTTAAAGTACGGTGCTGATTGGAAATTACAAGCCTTTTCTCTACGGGAGCCCTTATTTTGAGGGCTCCTTGCATTTAAATCAATCGACTCTGCTTCCGATAATCCGTTGGAGAGATGCCAACGGTCTGCCGGAACAGCTTGGTGAAGGCGTGTACGGAAGAAAAACCGTATCGTTCGGCGATCACAGTGACGGAATCGTTCGTACCGCTAAGGTCGTTCCGGGCTTTATCGATGCGCCGCCGGTTCCAATACCGCTTCGGTGTGAAGCCAGTTTGAGCACTGAATAACGCATGGAAGTGACCGCGGCTCAGTCCGAGCGTCTCTGCCCACAGGTCGGTATCGCCGTATTCTCCCCCGGCATTCATGTCCATGTATGCCTTAATCTTTGCGATACGCGGATCGGTATCATCGTTCTTGCGCCGTGCGAGCTGATAGAGCTGATGAAGCAGCAATTGAAAATGGCCGTTAATGGCGAGACTCTCCGGGTAATCCTCGTGATGGAGTACTTTGTAATCGGTGGATAAGGCTTCAAACAGTCCTTTCCAGTAGCTTTGCGCGTCCACTGTGAGACATTCGGGAATGCCCATGTCAAGCGGCTCATCAAGCATCTCGGGATCGTGTTTCTCAGCACTCAGGCACAGAAGGTCTCCGGTAACCATAGCCAGCGGCTTTGGCCGATACGACCATTCGAAGAACACGCACAGGAACGCAAAAGGAGGGCTGTCCGGATCGACTTCCCACGTATGCGAAATACCCGGCTTTAATGAGAACAGCGTGCCGGCCGGCAGCCGGATAAATGTGCCATCCTCGTAAAGCACGCGGGCACTTCCGGATTCGATAAAATAAAGAGAAGGGACGTAACAGATCCGGTAAGCAAACCTAGTTTCCGGCCGTATCGGTACCCGAATGGAGAATCGTACAAAAGGATAAAAAGATGTCATTTCATTCATCCTGCTCTACTTTTATTTGTTATAAATCGTACAAACGGATCAATATCATACTTCTAGCTAAAGACGGAAAGTCCTCTTTCAGACATAATGAATCCAAGGAAGCGATTTCAATTCTAGGAGGGCAAATTAGAATGCCGGATACGAATTTCATCCCAACGCAGGAAGATGTAGATTTCTTCAGGACCAATGGATACTGGATTTCGCCGAAGATTATTGATGATGAGCGATTGGAAAGGCTGCGCGACAGAATGGAGCGGGTGTATGAGGGAGAATTCGAAACCGGAACGGCACCGGATGCCGTCTGGCGCCGCGAGACGAGTCGTCCTAACTCCCTTCGCAAGACCGACAATGCGAACTTGGCCGACTTGACGATCCGCGCGCTAGCCCATGACTCGCAAATCGGACAGATTGCCGCGGCGCTGAAAGAAACGAATACGATTCGTTTCTGGGAGGATCAACTGCTGCTTAAACCGGCGCAATCCAGCGGAAACGCGGCGAACGTCGGCTGGCATCAGGATTATCATTATTGGGGCTGTTTTCAAAACCCGGAAACGATGATCACCGCATGGGTAGCCTATGATGATGTTGACGAGGAGAACGGCTGCATGCAAATGGTGCCGGGCAGCCACTTTTGGGGGATTTTGAACGGAAACGATTTTTACGAGCAAAACATGCAAAAGCAGCTGCAGGACATGGCGCCGGAAGGGCAAATCGCTCGAACCGTTCCTATTATTATGAAAGCAGGTCAAATAAGCTTCCATCATAGTCTAACAATTCACGGAAGCGGGCCTAATGTATCCGACCGAGTACGCCGTTCGTCGGCGCTTCATTATCTTACGGCAGAGACGCGCTATCGGGCGGGATTCGCCGATGAATACTCGGAAATCAAGAAATTCATCGCTGCCGGCGGAGTAGACGGAGACATCGTGCAAGGGGACATGTTCCCGGTCGTTTACAGTAAAGCTTAGGCAGCAATCCATGATAGAATTTGCCTCCGTCCAATCGGGGGCATTTTTGTCTTTCTTTCTATAGCTTTGAATCTATATCATATGACGATTTAAGTATTATACATGCTTGCTTTAACTCCCTATAATTAGTTCCAATCTGAGACTAGAGCTAAGAGGGGAATAGATATGAGCAGTACATTTTCCGAAAATAGAGTATTCGATGTTATAAGGCAAGCTCGCATCTTAGTCGTTGATGATAACGAGATTAGTTATATGCATGCTAAAACCATCCTAATGGAGATGGAAATGACGATTGATCTGGCGAAAAGTGAAGCTGAGGCCATAGAAATGGCTCTTCAGAAGCGCTATGATGCCATTCTGTTGGATATGGTCATGCCCGCCTTGGACGCGGGGACTGCTGCTAATCAATTACGACTACTGGATAACGGAAGACGAGTCCCTATTATCGCGATGACAACGAATTCAATAAGAGGAAAAGATAAACAGACGGAGAATATGGAGATGGATGCTTATCTATCGAAACCAATCGAGCCCATTAGGCTATTATGTGTGCTGCGGCGGGTGATTTTAAGCTCAAATAATAATCAATCGTATCATTCAGACGGGATTTTTGATCTATAATTAAGCGAACGTTATGGATTGAATACTACTCATGGGGGCAGTTGGTCAGGGTGCTTATTAACTGGTATATCCATTTACAAACAGGGGATTTGTGCAAAGTGATTTCCGCCACTAACCACATTTATAATGGGGAAATGGCTGTATTTAAAGGCGTGGAGTATTACTTTCAGCTGCCTTGCTATGTGTTTGAAAACGCTAAGTCGGATAAAATTATCGCTTCAAATGAAGATGGCTTTGAAGTGCTGCCCTACAAAGGCAGTTTGCTGTTCTTGATTGACTTGGCATTGGATTTAAAAGATGAGAAATGGGTTGAGGAGTTAGTTTATAAATTACAATATGAATCACAGCTTTAAAGGCACTGTCCCATAGGGACGGTGCCTTTTTCAATGATGAACACCGACGATTATAACGGACGAAAATACATACCTTCTAGGCTATAACATATAACGATTTAAGTATTATACAGGACTGAGCTTCATCACTATAATTAGATAAAATCTTAACACAATCAGTCTCCATCACATCAGAGAAGCAGTGCACAGATAGAGGAGCAGATCACAATGCGCAGCTGGTTGAAGGCGGAAGACAAGGGTTCTCGATACAAAGTTGTATTTGACCGACCTCCACAGCAAGTGCCGGATGACCCCGTCGTCGACGGGCCAATCATTGGGAACGGAGATGTGCGCGTCGTTGTCAGCGGCGAGCCGGAGCGACAGCGATTCTGGGTATCCCACAACGATTTGCTGAAGTCGAAACGAATGACTCCCGGCGGAAGTTCTTGTTTGGTGGGGGGCATGGATATCTGTATTCCTGCCTTGAATGACAGCTCGTACTACTGTGAGCAACGATTGTACGAGTCAGAAATACTATCGATTTTCAACTCGAGGTCGACGATTGTAACCATGCGCACATGGGTGGCGGCTATGGACAATATATTGGTCGTGGAGCTCTCATGCGAAGGTAGTCCGGTTGCGGTTGACATCGAGTTATGGGCGCATGCCTGTGACGAATCGGTTACGCAGCAAGGGCTGGCAAACCGGGTCGACTGGGTTTCCCGGCAATATTCGGCGTGGGATCCGAACCGGCCTAATCAAGACTGCCTAGCCGTACATGCTTTGACGGATACAGGCAATGCATTCATTCTGCGGGAGAGACGTCCAGCCGTTATTGTCTTATCCGCGCGGACCAATCGTGATTCGGATGACGGTTTGCAAGAAGCGATTAAATATGTGGCAAGAGCAAATCAAGCATCGATAGCTTCCGTTCGGGAGGTTCACGATCATTGGTGGAGAACGTTTTGGGCGAAATGCGCGATGGAAATTGAGGATGCGCCGCTGGAACGACTTTGGTATGGATCCCATTACACAAACGCCCAATTCGAGTATCTTCGTGGAGTCGGTGCGTTTCTTGTTTCCAGCAAACAAGCCAATGGAGAAATCTCTTATACGAGAATGGTTCGAAGAATTTGAAGGCGGTAATCTCTAACGAATCGTACAGGTCTTAATTGCCCTGAAATTGCGCTGAAAAAATGCTAACGAATCGTAGCGGCCCTATTTGATGTTTTACGCGTATTTTGGAGCCGATTTTTCCTATATAAGACCTCTACGATTCGTTAGATTCTCGAAGAGTCGAAAGCATGCCCAATAAGGCCTCCACGATTCATTAGAATCAAGAAGACCGACCCGACCGACCCGAAATCCGGTCGACAATGGCTGTAACTGGATTTGGCGCTTAAAGGGAACAAAATCACGAAAATAAGTCTGCAGCTTCAACAGCTGCAGACTTACTTGTGCTACCCCAGAACGCCGGTGTTCAGAATCTTAACCTTAACGATTGGCTTAATGGTGAGCTTCGGATACTGCTCCCGAAAATTCATCCCTGTATACAGGTTCGGATGATAGGCTGCCACCTGATGACTAAGCTGAAAGTAATCGCAATTTGCCTTTTGCAATGTGGCAATGATAGTAGCTGCCTTCGAGGTGAGATCCGCGGCGATTGCTTTCTCCAGATCTGCGAGCATCTTGTTTGTATGTTTCTTATCGTTAAAGCCATCTTCGACTAGTGTGACGTCGAGCTTGAGCGAGATGTCAATCTCGCGAATGTCTTTCTCATTGTGAATCACATGGAGATCGTGCTTCACGTTCCGAACGAAAACCGTATATACCTTACCTTCGATATGCCCGATGAGCGGCTGGTTTTTTCCCGAAGCTTCATGCATGAGGCAAGCTAATAGCGTTTCCTCGTTATTCAAATTAACCCCGGTATACTTCCCGTCGCGAAACAAGGCGGTACCGGCAAGACGCACCTCGTCCCCGCTGGGTTCGAACATATTCAGAGCGAAGTCGTTTACGAACCCCTCACCTCCAAGGATATAGCGAAGCAGTTTGTTGGAAGGAATTCTTCCACGTCTCAGTTGATCGTCCAATAAACCAACCAAATATTCCGGTACGATTTGCTCTTTGATTTTCTTCTTCGACAATAGCTTCGACAGGTCGCCGTTATACACGGCTAAATAGGCATATAACGGATTGGTTATGAATTGGCCGGTGGCATTCAAATAGTTAAGCGGTTGATCTTTGGCAAAGCGCGAGGTTATGAGATACAGTCTGGTCTCTTGAACAGTAAGGACGCCCGGCATTGTCTGGTTGGTTTGCCTTACGGCATCATAGAGGCTGTCGCCTGTTGAGCTTACATATATTCCGGATGGTTTGCCCCCTCCAAGATTAGCCTCTTTAAGCGTAGCAATAATGTAGCTCACATTGAGTTTCTTGCTGTCCCCGACGTAATCCACTCCTACAACATCGACGAATAGCTGCTTCTTCAGCCGCACCTGATCCCAGCAACCTGTAAGCAGCAGGCAGATCATCAGTGAAGTAATCCCTCTCTTCATATTTTGCCCCTTCCAACGCCCCGCAACCCGGAGATAATGAGCAGAATGACAGGCAAAGCAAAGAGCATGATGACGGACAGTTGGTCCTGTATCGTTGCGAGCTGGTTAATCGCGCTGCTTCTCTTCAGGAGGAAGCTCCCGATGAAACATGCGCCTGTTATAACCAAGATCCAGATCTTCTGCTTGCCCAAGCCTCGTCCGCGAAGATGCATAAAAGCTTTCGCTGCCATGAAGAAATATACATACACCGTATCCGAAGCGATGAACAAATAGAAGATTAGAAACAAGATATCTATGCTTTGCAAAATCTCAATCCGATAGTTCTTGAGGATAAAAACGATCGGCTCAGGAATAAGTGTAAGCTGCTTTAAGCTGAACATCGTGGAGCAGATCAGTGAGACTGCCACATAATAGAGGATTGTGCAAGCGTTCGCGAGCGTCATCGAAAGAAGCAGCTTTTTCTTGCTCTTCGTCTTAACGTACGGGTAAGCGTAAAGCAGCAGATCATAGCCGACATAGGCGGTGAATGCGGTGTACACGCCTTTCATGACCGGAGACCAGCCGCCCGGCAGAACGGGCAACAGGTTTCTTACGTCCATCCCGTAGAGCCCGCTAAAACCAATGAGCAGAAAACCTATGAGAGGAAGGAGCATGAAAGATTGAGTGAGATTTGCGAGCTTCAGCAGCGAGGAAGTCGCCGCATAACCGGTGAGGATCAGCAGCATCAGAATCAGCACCCATTTCGGGGTGAGTATAAACAGCCAGCGACTCAAAATCTCGACATAAAGCATGATCAGCAAATAGCCGGAAAGCGTGTAGTAACATCCATATATAAAATTGACGCAAGCTCCGAGCGGTTTGCCGATAATGGAAGATGAATAAGCAAAGAAATTCCGCTTCGGATATCGGCTGCCCAGCCACCAAATCAGTATGATGCCGATCTGTGCAGTCAGCCCGGACAGCAATACGGCTATCCAAGAATCATGTCCGGCAATACTTGCTTCCACATGCGGCATGGACAGTACTTCAAGCCCAATCTGGGCCATAAAGATGAGCGTGAACAGCTGTCTTCCGCTGATGGCTTCTTCTTTCATCATCGTTTCCATCCCCTTGGATTCCGCAACCTGATCGGGTTACCCGGCGCCGTATCAGCAGGCCTTTTACGTAAATTCCAAATCGGCGCTCGAATCAATGTATCTTTGGCATCGCCAAAGGTAAACGGAGGCGTGTAGTAAGGGTGGCCCATCGTTTCCAAGTGACAGAGGTGGATACAAATCAAGAAGAAGAAGAATGCCAGCCCAAACAAGCCGAACTGAGCAGATATGAGCAGTGCCGGATAACTAAGCAGACGCATCGCGCTGCTCATTTCGTACGATGGCACGATAAAGGAGGCCAAGCCTGTTAAAGCCGCAACGATGACCATCGTATTAGATACCAGATTGGATTGCACGACAACGGTCCCGATCACGATACCGCCTACGACGCCGATGGTTTGGCCAACAGGACTTGCCAGACGGATCGTCGCTTCTCTTAATATTTCGAGCAAGAGCATCATGGCAAGCGCTTCGAATACCGGAGGGAAAGTGACATATTTCAATGAGCTCTGCAGCGTATTGACGAAATTGATCGGCAGCAGCTGCGAATTAAAGGCACTGACCGCGACATATAGGCCGGGCAAACCAATGGCAATAAAGAAGCAGCAAATGCGTAAGAGTCGAAAGATGGAGCCCAGTAACCAGCCAATTTGATAATCGTCCGCACTTTGGAAGAACGACCAGAATGATACCGGTAAAATAAGGGTATCCGGTGATCCGGCGCCAGCAACAACGACCTTGCCTTCCATGAGATACGCCCGTGCGCGGTCAGGCCTTTCCGTAATGAGCAGTTGAGGAAATACGCTGTATTTCGTATCCCGGACCAACTCATCGAGGAATCCCGGCACTTCGACATAGTCGATGTCAATGCTTTGAAGTCTTCTGTCCAGCTCTTCAATAATCGCAGGTTTCGCAATGGATTTGATGTACATAACGGCTACTTTTGTCTGTGAAATCCGTCCCAGCGTATAGGTTTTGACGATAAAGTCCGTAGAGTTGATCAGCTTGCGCATCAGGTTCAGATTCGTATCTAAATTCTCAATGAACGCTTCGTTCGCGCCGCGAAGAACCCGCTCGTTGGTCGGAATATTGATGGAGCGCTCCTTCTTGAGATCCGCGCCGAGCAGATAAAGCTTGTCCTCTCCATTACGCTGCATCACGGTTTTGCCATATATGATCGCTTGAACCGCATCCTCGAATTGCTCGGTTTCGGCATAATCGAGAATGGACACGACATCCTGAATCTTATCCTGCGGACGGAGGAGCAACGGTTTCAGTATAAATTCTTGAACGACGCCGGAATCAATTAACGTATCGAAATAAAACAACCGAAACTCCGATTCCCCGATGAACAACCGCTTCGATTGAAAGTCGCTTTGTTCGGCGAAGAGCTGCTTAAGATAGTTCTCGGTATCTTCAACGGACGGGCTTAACTTCACGAATTCTCCTCCTCACGCATCTTTTTTCCATAATTTCACCTACAAGTGGTAAAAGTATACAATCGACAGGATTTGCGAAAGGGTATTTCGCCTTGTTTATCGAATTAACTCGTAATAGGGAAAAATTAACAACGGGCGCAAGGGGGGCATGAATATGGCGAACAGCATTCTGTTTAAGATATTGCTTCCTGTTCTACTCGGGATTATTTCGTTTTCATCCATCTATTTAGAGCGGACGAACTACCCCCTGTTCATGATTGTTGCGGGTATTGCCGTGTTCCTATCCATTAATCTCATGCGGAATTCTACCAAGCAAATCTACATCCAATTGGCATGCTTAATTGTTTTTCATTGGTTGAGCGAGCTGAATTGGTGCTTGACTCTCTATGTGATCGAACTCATAAGACTTCTAACACGCAGTGAAAATATGAAACGGAGTTACTACCATGCTCTTCTATTGATGGGGTTATACAGTCTGGTGCGATATACATATTCGGAAATTAATGAGTACTCCGTGTTAGTTACGTTATCTGACATTGCAAGCTCATTAGTCCTTGTGGCCATGATTTGGATCATAAAAAGCAAACAAAAGGAAAAAGAGGACCTACAGAAAAAGAACGATGAACTATTGCGAAGGGATGTTCTTACCGGGCTGCTTAATTACCATGAATTTCGTCATGAATTAAACCGAATGAAAGAGCGCAGCGAATATTGCTTAATCATTATGAACTGTCAGGATTTGAGAGTCGTCAACATCCAGCATGGGTTTGAGAAAGCCAACAATGGGCTGAAGGATATTGCGGGGCAGTTAACTGTACATTTCGGTTCTTCGAGCGTATCCCGTTACGGCGGGAGTGAATTCGCAATCGCGATGGAGTTTGCCAATCAACAAGCTACTGAAGATTACGTGAAGCATGTCATCGAAACCATAATCGAACATTCAACCCATTTAGATATCATTTACGCGTATGCTTTTTCAAATGGACGCTCGACGGATGAAACGATCGAGGATGTAGAAGATCAGCTGTTTCTTCAGAAGAAAGAGGCTTGGTTGAAAAGAGATGAGCATTTCTTCCGTTCGGACAAGTTAAAGGTAATTGGCGAGCTGGCGGCGGGAATGGCCCACGAAATTCGTAACCCTCTGACCACGATAAAAGGATTTCTGCAGCTGGCCTATCAGCACGGCTATAAGGATATCGATAAATACCACCCGATGATCATGGATGAAATTACGAGGGTGAGCGAGCTGACGTCCGAGTTTCTGCAATTCTCCAAACCTAATCTCTCCCAAATGAAAACCGAATCGATCCGCTCCTGCATGGAAAGGGCGCTCTCCATCATGGGCACGGAAATCGAGAGAGAAGGGCATGACCTCAGTGTCGATTATCCCGAACCTCCCTTATATGTGTTGATAGACAAAGACAAAATCGTGCAGGTACTCGTTAATTTGTTCAAAAACGCAATTGACGCGATGGACGATATCGGGAAAATCGGCGTTAAGATTTACGGAAGAGAGAACGGCGTAATCATCGAATTGTCTGACACGGGAAAAGGGATGTCCGCAGATACAAGAGCAAAGCTGTTTGAACCTTTCTATACGACAAAAGCTCACGGGACGGGGCTTGGTTTGTCCATATCCCATAAGATAGTTCAAGATCATGGCGGACGAATGGAAGTGGCGGAGACGAGCGCAGCGGGGACGGTATTTGCCATCATGCTGCCTGCCGCTTCGATAGAAACCGAATAATCGATAACAAAATAAAATACTAGAGGAGATGTTTCCGATTATGGCAATGCCGATTCCTTCACCGCGAGTGGCGAAGTTCGAGAAGCAGGCTTTCGGTATGTTTATTCATTGGGGGCTTTATTCCCAGCTTGGTCAGGGAGAATGGGTGCAGCATCTGCGGAAAATTCCGATGGAAGAGTACGCTGCATTGAAAGCTACGTTTACCGCCGGCGATTTCGATGCACGGCATATAGCGAAGACAGCCAAGCGGGCCGGCATGAATTATATCGTCTTGACTACAAGACACCATGACGGATTCTCGCTGTATGACACGCGCGGATTATCGGATTATGATGCGCCGCACAGCGCGGCAAAGAGGGATTTGATTGCAGGGAAGAGGGCATTACGCCATTCTTCTACCATACCACTTTGGATTGGTACCAGCCGAGCTTTAATGACGATTTCGACAGCTACCTAGAATATTTGCGCTCATCCGTTGAGGTACTGTGTATGCATTACGGACCGATCGGCGGCTTCTGGTTTGACGGGAATTGGAGTAAGCCGGATGCCGATTGGAAGCTCGATGAATTATACGGAACGATCCACCGCTTACAGCCGGAAGCGATGATTATTAACAATACAGGTTTGGATCTTCGCGGAGAGATTGGGCATCCTGAGGTAGACAGCGTGACCTTCGAGCAGGGACGTCCTGAACCGATGAACCGCGAAGGGATGAGCAAGTACGTTTCCGCCGAGATGTGCCAAACCATTAACGGGCATTGGGGCTTCGGACGCCATGATTTCTCTAATAAATCAACAGGCGAGCTCATCACGAATCTGCTTGCCTGCCGCAAGGTAGGCGCGAATTACTTGCTCAATGTCGGTCCTCAGGCCGGTGGGGGAATATCGAAGCTGCAGGAAGCTACGCTTGAGGTCATCGGAGATTGGATTGAGATGCATGGCAGTCTCATCTATGAAGGAAAACCGAGCCCGATTAAAGGCCAAGGACATGACTTCGCGCTGGAAACGGATGAGGGAACCAATTATCTGTTTGTGCATGATTTAACGATTGACGGCCATGCGAACGTGACAACCGCGGTTGGTGGAACCGGACCCAGAGTGTTTACGAACGTTACCGGCCATGTTTCCAGCGTGCGTTGGTTCGATAACGATGAAGAGTTAGCTTTCACGCATGATGCGGCGTCCGGTCTGTTATGTTTCCATGCAACAGGCTATCCATACGGAGATAACTTTGTTGTGCGGGTTGCGGTAATTTCTTGATTTGCAGAACGTATCGTGACTTGTTCGTTCTAATTAAGGATAGGTTGTGACCATCATCAATAAAGTATGTGTCGAGAGCCGCCGATTGTTTTGGCGGCTTTTTGTCGTTCCCGAAACAGGACTTGTTTTCGTTTTATTTGTAACCGTCAAAAATAATCTAAATAGTTACTTGCTATCTGTTTTGGATCATGATATAGTATCAAATGTAACCAGTTAAATTAATTTAGATAGTTACATTGTAGGCGTTCAAGTCGCTGCTTTCATGCACCTACAGATTACGGGAGGGTTTCGGATGAATGATAAGAAGATCGACAATGTACAAATGAATCAGCCTTTAGAAACCGCTGTTTTTGCAGGTGGCTGCTTCTGGCACATGGAAGATGCTTTTCAAAAGCTTGAAGGTGTCTCAACGGTGTATGCCGGGTATACGGGCGGATTAATGAAAAACCCGACATACCAACAAGTTGTATCTCACGCAACGGACCATCTCGAAGCGATCGAGGTGCATTATAATCCGGATGAGATTACGTATAACGAGCTGCTGGAACATTTCTGGAAAAACACGAACCCTGCGGAGTCCGCCATTTATTATACAAGCCATGAACAAAAGGAACTGGCTGAATTATCCCGAAAGTACATCGACAAACGTATTGGCAATGTAACGAAGATTGCCGCTGCGACAACGTTCTACAAGGCTGAGGAAGAACATCAGGATTATTACCAAAAACACGGTATCGCTTGTCTGGTCAACAAAGTCTGGAGGTTGGGAAAATGACAATCAGCTCCAAGCAAGGCTTTAGCGGAAGCTTCAACAAAAAGGAAAAGCTGAAATCGCTGACTGAACTCCAATATAACGTCACTCAGAAGGGTACTGATGAGCCGCCGTTTCATAACGAATACTGGAATAACACAACAGAGGGGATCTACGTAGATATTGTTTCCGGTGAGCCGCTGTTTAGCTCGAAGGACAAATACGATGCGCAGACAGGCTGGCCTAGTTTTACAAAACCTGTGGAGTCCAATAGCGTTGTGCTTAAAGAAGGTTTTTTCGGCACGGCAGTCAGAAGCAAGCATGCGGATTCCTTCCTAGGCCACGTGTTCAATGATGGACCTCGATCAACGGGACTGCGTTTCTGCATGAACTCCGCCGCCATGGTATTTATTCCGAAAGCGGATCTTGAACAAAGAGGCTATGGCGCTTATGCCACGTTATTTGAATAAGGAGTGGATAGGCGTACATTTGGAGAATTCAGGAAATAAAAGGTTGACGCTGAAATGACGGCATGGTAGTATAACCACATAATAACAAAGTAATCTCATCGGAATAATAAAATATCAACCGGACAACCGGAGACCACGTCTTACTTAGGCGCTGAGTCTCCTTTTTTTGTCCGGCAAACGACTGGATCACCAGAGATTAAAGCTGCTCATTTACTTGATTGCAGGATGAGATGAATACGAAGTCGACCGTTCAACCGGAGACACAACATGCGCCTTATGTTGTGTCTTTCTTCATTTTATAGTAAGGGAGCATTCACGGATGGCATACGTTGACGGCGAGGCCGCTCTGGAAGAGGCCAGAGTTCTGCCTCCCAAGCCAATTAGGCGAAAATTAAAGCTTTTGAGGTACATCTGGTTCAATCGATATCTGTATTTGATGCTGGTTCCGGCACTCGTCTATTACTTGATTTTTCATTACATCCCCATGTATGGGGCGGTCGTTGCCTTCAAGGATTTCAGCATTATGAAAGGGATCTTGGGCAGTGATTGGGCCGGCATGAAGCATTTCGAGTACTTGTTCTCACAGGATAAATTCTGGCAAGTCATCAAGAACACGGTGATCATTTCGCTTTACCGGCTTACCTTTGGATTTCCGGCACCAATTATTGCGGCTCTGCTATTGAACGAGGTCAGGGTGAAGGCGTTCAAACAGACGATACAGACGATCATTTACCTGCCTCACTTTATTTCCTGGGTTATTCTTGGCGGCATTCTGATTAATTTGCTTTCCACGGACAGCGGCATCGTCAATAACTTGATTAAGCTGTTTGGGGGCACGCCTATCGGATTTTTGAGCGATGAATCTTATTTTCGCAGCACGCTTGTATTCTCGATGATTTGGAAAGAGTTCGGCTGGAACACGATCATCTACATGGCAGCTTTGTCCGGAATCAGCCCGCATCTGTACGAAGCGGCGGTCATCGACGGGGCTAATCGGTTGCAGCGGCTTGTGTATCTCACGCTTCCGCTGATCCGAAGTACCATTGTGCTGATTCTCATTCTTCGGCTGGGCGGTATTATGGAAGCCGGCTTCGAGCAAATCTTCGTGCTCTATAATCCGGGTGTATACCGCGTCTCGGATATTATCGATACGTATGTCTACCGAATCGGCTTAACGGATGGAAGGTTCAGTCTTGCAGCAGCGGTAGGATTGTTTAAATCCCTGATCAATTTTGCTCTGCTCGTTATAGCAAATTGGCTTTCCAGGAAGCTGGGAGAACAGGGTGTTTACTGATACGGGAGGTGGACTATGCATTATACCAGCAGGGCAGGGAAGCTATTCAACTCGTTCAATATCGTATTTCTGGCTATCGTAGCCATCGTTACGGTGTATCCATTCTGGGATACGCTCGTCGTATCCGTCATTCCGCTGGAGGAGTACCTCGGTTCCAGCATTCATCTCTTCCCCAAGCAGATCACGTTCGAAGCTTATACGTACTTGTTCTCGATGAATGAATTATGGAAGTCTTACGGCGTGACGCTGTTCATCACGGTTGTGGGGACCGCGCTTAATATGATCCTCACGGTGCTGGCGGCCTATGCGCTTTCGAGGCCCGGACTTAAGGGGCAGCGCGTGATCATGTTTCTTCTCGTATTTACGATGATGTTCAGCGGCGGTATTATTCCCACCTATCTATTGGTTAAAGACCTCGGCATGATGAACTCCGTCTGGGCGCTGATCATCCCGAGTGCTCTCAATACTTACAACCTGATTATTATGAAAAGCTTCTTCTCTTCGATGCCGGATGGTTTGGTTGAAGCAGCCAAGATCGATGGCAGTAACGACCTGGGGATCCTGTTTAAGATTGTAATTCCATTATCCTTGCCGGCGATTTCCACCATCACGCTCTTCTATGCCGTAACCCGGTGGAATGATTTCTTCAACGCGATATTCTTCATCAGCGACAAGGAGCTTTGGCCCTTGCAGCTGTTCTTGCGAAGCATGCTGTTCGAGAATGAATCGTCCTACTCGGGAGGCGGCGACAGTCTATTCCTCCTTGGGCCCTCCATCAAGATGGCGACGGTTATGGCAGCTTCCATTCCGGTTATGCTCATTTACCCTTTTTTCCAGAAGTATTTTATCAATGGCATATTGATTGGCGGGGTCAAGGAGTAACTCCTTCACTATAAAAAATGATCAAATGGGAGGAAAGAGAAATGGGATATGGGAAAGGATTGAAAATGAAAAAATGGGTGATCGGCCTAGCGACAGCGGCACTGATCATAACGGCGGGCTGCTCGAATAAGCCGGACTCCACCGAAGCGAGTACGAATGGCTCCGGTACCAATTCCGGTTCCGCTACGGAAGAACCGTACGAACTCGTTTATTTGACCACCGGCGACCAAGGAGCAAAGCCGCTGGTGCCGAACGATCGCATTATTGCCGAGATTAATAAGCGTCTGAACATCAAGCTGACGATCAAGATATCACCGGAGTTTTCGTATGACAAAATTAACGTGGCGATTGCAAGCGGGGATCTTCCCGATGTCGTGACCACGCAGTATCCGTCCTCATCCGTTTCCCAGTGGATCAAAGAAGGCATTCTGGTTCCGCTGAATGATTATTTCGACAAAACCCCTACACTTAAAGCCAAGCTCGACAACGGTTTGCAATGGACGGCCGTAGACGGAAAATATTACGGGTATCCCTTCGTGAGCGGCATGGAAAAGTCGAATTACACCGTTCAATTTCGCCAGGATTGGCTGGATAAGCTGAACCTGCCGTATCCGAAAACGTTAGATGAGTTTCACAGCACGCTGAAAGCCATCGTAGAGAAAGACCCGGATGGCAACGGCAAGGCCGACACCTTCGGTTTTATCACGAACAAGCCGGTTCCCGGGGACGCACTCACCGCATTCGATTTTGTTCTATATGCGTACGGACTGCCATACGCTGACTATGCCTTGAACGATAAAGGAGAAGTCATTCCGCGGTTCGAAGATCCTGCCTACAAGAAAGGGATTCTGGAGCTGCGGAAATGGTACGAGGAGAAGCTGATCGATCCGGAATATATCATTTACGACCGGCCGACTAAGGAACAAAAGTTTTTCCAAAGCAAGGCAGGCGTGATGGATGGTCCGTTATTCCGCCACGTGAGCCGCATCGAAGGCAGCCTGCAGCAGGTCAATCCCGATGGGAAGCTCGGTTTCGCAGCACCGCCGGCAGGACCTGATGGTAAACAAGGCATGGCTACGCGTCCGAAGACGGCATTGTTCACAGCTGTCACCAATAAGGCCAAGAATCCTGAGAAAGCGGCCGAGTTCATCGAGTTCATGCTGTCCAAGGAAGGCCGCGAGCTGCTGCAGCTCGGCATTGAAGGGGTCCACTACACGAAGCAAGGAGATAAAATTACTTACAACGAGGCTGAACGTGAGAAAGACGGTTTTGCTCCGAACGGCTGGAGTCATCCGCTTGCATGGGGGAACGTGACTTGGCCAATCGACGAGAACTACTTGCCGCAGACGGAGAAGAACATCGATCGCGCCATAGAATCGGTCAAAATCGCATCGCAATATTTTGTGCCGAATCTCATTACCCGCAGGACGGATTCTGAGATTGAATATGGAAAAGCGGTTAATGAAGTGTATAACCAATATTTCGTAAACCTGTTGAACGGCAAGCTTGACGTGGATAAGGGGATCGAAGAGCTCGACAAAGAATGGCGTCAAGCGGGCGGCGATGACATCCTGAAGGAAATCAACGAGGAGTACAAGAAGCAAGGTGCCGGCAAATAAACGGAGAAAGTGGCAATTGCAATCATTTCAACTATACGACGAATAGTGAGGAGAATGTGCTATGGCTAAAACGATTACGACTGAGGAACGTCCGCGGCAAATTCCGGACCGAGGTCTTAAAGGCGGCCCTCGTATTATTAACCGACTGCCGGAAGGAGTAGAAGAGCAGCCGTATACGCTGTTTCGCGTAAAGCCTTACGGTCCGCTAATCGGCGCGGAAATCGAAGGAGTCGACCTGCGCAATCCTGTTTCGCCGGAGCTGCAGAAGGAGCTGAACCGTGCCTTGCTGGAATGGAAAGTGATTTTCTTCCGTGATCAGGACATTACCAGCGAGCAGCAGCAAGCGTTCGCCCGTCTATGGGGGGAGCTGGAAACCCATCCTTTCCTGCCTCAAGGCAGTTCCAATGAGGTCGTTCGCTTCGCGAAGAATGATAAAAAGCCCGGACATGAGAACAACTGGCATTCGGACGTCAGCTGGAGGCTGACGCCTGCGCTTGGATCGGTCCTTCGCCTGACGGAGGTCCCGCCACTGGGAGGAGATACGCTGTGGTCGGATCAAGCGGCTGCTTATGATAATCTGCCTGATGACGTGAAGCAGCGAATCGACGGACTTACGGCGATTCACGATTTCACTCATGTCTTCGGGGTGAATCTTCCTCCCGAGGAATTGCTGCTCAAGCAGGAGGAGTTCCCGGCAGCCGAGCATCCGGTCGTACGCACCCACCCTGAAACGGGACGAAAAACGCTGTTCGTCAATCCGAACTTTACGGTGCGGATCGTGGATCTGGAAGCGGATGAAAGCGAATCGCTCCTGTCGTATTTATTCCGCCATTCGCAGTTGCCCGAATTTCAAGTCCGCTTCCGCTGGGAAGCGAACTCCATTGCGTTCTGGGACAATCGCGCCACGCAGCATTACGCGAATTCCGACTATTTCCCGAACCGCCGCGTAGCGGAGCGGGTGGCCATTGTAGGCGATCGGCCTTATTAAGAGAAGAGCCCGCGGGTGTCGCGGGCTCTCTTCCATATTCTAAGATTGGGGGAAGAACAAAGGTGAGCTATTCGAAGGGGAAGCCAAATCTGCTGTTTATATTAATCGACGACATGGGCTGGATGGACCTCGGATGCTATGGTAGCATCTTCTATGAAACGCCTAACTTGGACCGGCTTGCCGCAGAGGGGGTGCGATTTACCGACGCTTACGCCGCCGCTCCGGTCTGTTCGCCCACTCGGGCAAGCATCATGAGCGGTAAATATCCGGCGCATGTTGGCGTGACCAACTGGATCGGCGGCCATACGACAGGGAAACTAATCGATGCCCCTTACATCCGGCATCTTCCGCTGCAGGAGAAAAGCGTGGCAGCCACATTGAAGGAACAAGGCTACCAGACATGGCATGTGGGCAAATGGCATCTCGGCGGACGTGAGCATTATCCGGACCGACACGGTTTCGATGTCAATATCGGCGGCTGCAGCTGGGGAATGCCGATGAATGGCTTTTTTAGCCCGTATGGCATTGAGACGCTCGAGGAAGGGCCTAACGGCGAATATTTAACTGACAGGCTTACGGATGAGGCAATAGCGCTGATCCGGCAAAATGATGGGACGCCGTTCTTTCTGAATTTATGGCATTATGCCGTGCACATCCCGATTGAGGTCAGTGCGAAGCTCACCAAGCGTTTTGCGGAAAAGGCCAAAGCACTCGGACTGGATCGTGTGGAAGCGTTCGTGGAAGGAGAGCCCTTCCCGTGCGAACACAAGAAACATTTGCGGGTACAGAGGCGCATCGTGCAGTCGGACCCTGCATACGCGGCGATGATTTATAATCTCGATTGGAATATCGGTCGATTGCTAGACGCCTTGGACGAAACGGGCCAGCTCGATAACACCGTTATCGTGTTTACTTCCGATAATGGCGGTCTGGCAACAGCCGAAGGTTCGCCCACCTGCAATAGTCCCCTTCAAGAAGGCAAAGGCTGGATGTACGAAGGCGGCGTGCGGGAGCCTCTCATTATCCGTTGGCCCGGCGTCACGAAGGCGGGCAGCGTCAGTGAGGAGCCGGTAACGAGCCCGGATTTCTATCCGACGCTGCTGGAGATGGCGGGGCTGGACCTGCTGAGAGAGCAGCATCGGGACGGCGTAAGTTTAGTTCCCGTACTCAAAGGCGAGGAGAGCCTAAGCCGGGAGGCCATATTCTGGCATTACCCCCACTATGGCAATCAAGGGGGAACGCCGGGGTCGTCGGTGAGAGAGGGCGATTACAAGCTCATCGAGTTTTTCGAAGACGGGCGTATGGAGCTGTACAACTTAAGAACCGATCTATCGGAAGAGCACAATATTGCAGAGCAGCATCCTGAACGGACCGAACGGCTGCGTCAGAAGCTTCACCGCTGGCGAGAGCAGATTCATGCCATCATTCCCGAGAAGAATCCTGAAGGAGGAGCCGCAGTTTATGGTTAGAAGGCCTAATATCATGCTAATTACCAGCGATCAGCAGCACTGGAATACCATTGGGGCATTTAACCCCGAGATTTCCACGCCGAATCTGGACCGTCTGGTCCGAGAGGGCACCACCTTCACGAGGGCTTACTGCCCGAACCCGACATGTACACCGACGCGAAGCTCCCTAATCACAGGGCTTTATCCAAGCCAGCATGGGGCATGGACCTTGGGAACGAAGCTGTCCGAGAAGGTACATACGGTCGGTGAGGATTTCCTCGAGGCCGGGTATGCAACGGCTTTGGTAGGGAAAGCGCACTTCCAGCCGCTCATTTCTACGCCGGAGTATGTTTCCCTGGAATCCTATCCGGTGCTTCAGGATTTGGATTTCTGGAAAGCGTTCGATGAGACTTATTACGGTTTCCGCCATGTGGAGCTGGCCCGAAACCACGCGAACGAAGCTCACGTCGGCCAGCATTATGCCATTTGGCTGGAGGAGCAGGGCTGTTCGAACTGGAGAGATTACTTCGTAGGTCCGACCGGTACGATGGATAAGTCAGTTGCCCACAAATGGGACATTCCGGAGCAGTACCATTACGATACTTGGATTGCGGAACGGACGAATGCTCTGTTAGAGCAGTACAAACAGGAGGACACGCCGTTCTTCCTATGGTCCAGTTTCTTCGATCCACATCCGCCCTATCTTGTTCCGGAGCCTTGGGATACGATGTACGACCCCGACAAGCTGACGGTTCCGAGGGCTGCAGCCCATGAGCATGAGGCTAACCCGCCGCATTTCCGGATGGTGCAGGAGGAGAATCCGGATTTCAGCAGCTATAAAGAAACGGGCTTCGGTATCCATGGCATGCATTCGCACAGGCATGACGAAGGCGAGCTTCGGAAGGATATTGCAATCTACTACGCCATGACGAGCTTAATGGATAAATATATCGGGCGCATTCTCGACAAGCTGGATGAGCTTGGACTTACGGAGAATACGCTGGTCGTGTTCACGTCCGATCACGGCCATTTCTATGGCCATCACGGCTTGACGGCAAAGGGGCCATTCCATTATGAGGATCTCATCCGCGTACCGATGCTGGCCCGTTTCCCGGGACAGGTTCCTGCGGGTGCAGTGAACAACGCCATGCAATCCTTAGTGGACTATGCGCCAACTTTTCTCCGATATGCCGGGCTTCAGGTGCCTTATTCGATGTCTGGGAAGGATCAATCTCAGGTATGGAACGGTCTGGAGTCCGCCGCGAGGGATCATATTCTGTGCGAGAACCACCATGAGCCGACGACCATTCATCTGAAGACTTACGTGAACGAACGCTATAAGCTTACGGTTTATTACAAGCAAGAATACGGGGAGCTCTTCGATCTGGCCGAAGACCCGGAGGAACGGCATAACAGATGGGATAATCCGGATTACGCGGAGATCAAATCGAAGCTGCTGCTCAAGTATGCCTGGGCAGGATTGGAGCAGGAACCGCTGTGTATGCCGCGGATTGCTCATGCTTAGTAAGTTCTATTTCTTTTGGTATTGAGAGCTGAGAGTTCGATTTTGGAACTCTCAGCTTTATTTATGTTTTTTTTCGGTGCTGAGAGTCCGTTTTTCGCACTCTCAGCAGCCATCGCTTAGGGATCATGGTTGGTTTGAGTGCTGAGAGTTCGATTTTGGAACTCTCAGCTTTATTTATGATTTTTTTTCGGTGCTGAGAGTCCGTTTTTCGCACTCTCAGCAACCATCGCTTGAGGATCATGGTTGGTTTAAGTGCTGAGAGTTCGAAATTGCGACTCTCAGCAGCAGAGCACTCCGGGAAATGCCGGGGTGCTCTGCTATATGTTTATTTAAATGTTGTCCGCAATCGCTCCCCCATCCAAAGGCAAGTGTCCCATAAATCGGACACCGGCTGGCGGGTGAAGGGGAGCGTATGCATATACCCGGGCGGCCCGAATTCCGGGGTCACGGTTGTTGATGTGAATCCATGCTTCTCTCGCTGTGCGAGAATGCTGTTCCACCACATTTCATGCCTCTGCAGTTCAAGCGCATACTCAGGGGCGGCAGGATGGGGGACTTGCGGTCCCTGCGCGTAGCCGACGCGTGCGTGGATATGAATCGTATGATCAAAGGCGATCCTCAGTGCCTCTGCTTGATCCTCGAGCAACGTTTCACAGACACAGCACCAATGGCTGAAATCCGCCGTAATGCGCAAATCCGGTAGCTCTTGGAGCAGCTTGGCTGTGCTCCAAGGCGTATACATGGCGCGGTGACGATGCGTTTCGTGCCCAACGCGTACACCGGCAGACTGCTCTGCGCGAAGCGCCGAACGGAAGAAGCGGACTTGATCCTCAAAGGACCAGCAATCCCTGGCACTATGGGAAATCGCGAGCAGCGGGCGGAATGCTGCTGCTCTCTCTATTCCGGCGGCAAATACCTCTTCATGAGCGCTGACTGTCGCGCCGCTTGAGCCGATAAGGGCAATGAAATCCAATTGATGCTCCTGCAGCAGCTCCATAAATTCATTCGTATGCTCAGGAGCAGGAAGTGTCGTCTCCACGCCATCGTAACCGGCTGCTGCGATCTGCTCAATACTTTCCCGATAGGACAAATGCTCCATGCCCCATAGCGATTTAAACAATTGAATGCTCATCGGTGATGTGCTCCTTTATGTGTATTTATAGCTTCTATATCGTTTCATGGTAGCATCAGTCCGCGTACCGCACCATTTCTAATCGTCCTGCATGTTTATATATTTGTAGATAAAAAAGAACCAAGCCATTGGCAGCACCATAGAGGGCTGGTTTGCTTGGTTCGTTTACTCGGTAGTGTTGCTATTGAAATGACGGAATTGCTGAGGTGAGACGCCCATAGCCGTCCGAAACGCATGGCTGAAATGGCTGGTCGAAGAATAAAACAAGGAATGAGCGATTTCTTCTACGCTGATCGACTGGTTTTGCAGCATTTTTTTGGCCTCGCGAATTCGGATGCGCTGCAGGTACACAGAAGGTGAAATCCCGTAGACGAGCTTGAAGCATTCATGCAAGTAGGTCCGGTGAACATTCAATTGTGTCGATAGAGTCGAAATGTTCATCGGCGTATGGAGATGATATTCCATCCAATAGGCTGCCTCCCGTGCAAGCTTCATCTGCGAAGGCTTAATGCCGGAAGCGGGGAGCTGGTGATTTTGCGTGGAAATAAGCTCGGATGCCAGGTTCCCGATAAAATCCAAAATGCTGGAATGAATCTGCAGCTGCTTAACGGAGGCAGCCATTTCGTCTATGATCGACAATTTCTTATCATCGCGAGCCATCATCTGCTGCATGTGCTCACCGAAACGAGTAATGAACTGTGTCACCCATTCCGAAAGATTTCCATGCGATTCGCAGCGGAATACGGGATCGGAGGTGAGTTGAAAGATCATATTGATGGCATTGATTTCGACTTCAAAATGAAAATCGAAATAGCTGCAAGCTACTCGGGTTTCGGTACGATGAAGCATTTCCGATTGGATGATAATCGCATCTCCCGGATACAGATGATACAGCCGGCCGTTGACCCATTGCTCTATCTCGCCGGATATGCAGAACAGGAATTCGAAGAAAGGATGCCGATGATCGGGGTACGACCATCCGGCTTCTTGTTTGGCGTATTCGATACCGGGAATGCGTATGGCATTGTACAAATCAGGCAATTGAAACATATGATCCATCGTAATCGACCTCTGTTAGAGATGGTTTTCCTACAAATATATCAGTATTTGCGGAGTACGATTAATTATAGACTACATTTATGCAACAAATCCATACCGTTCTGAATGGTTGGCTGCGATATCGGGTGTTATGATTCGGTTATCAAGAAGAAACCACTCATTCGGGAGGATTACCAATGAAAATCATGATGGGAAATGCGGAACTCGAGATGGGCAGCAAATATTTGACGGAGCTTCGCAGTGCGAACGATTTGCTGCACGATATAGATGCTTTGAGACAACGCCTGGAAGAGGATGGCTATTTGCTTATTCGCGGTTTCCATGATCGCGAGGATGTTATGAAGGCGCGCAGCGGAATCTTGCACAAGCTTCATGACATGGATAAATTGGATGCCAGCTTCCTGATTGAAGAAGGTGTTATTGCTGCAGGCGCGAAAGGCGCGATGTTCGGCGGCGCCGTAAATGAGGAAGATGCGAACATGATAGCGTTCTATCATCTTGTTAACGGCGAGAAAGTGATGAGCTTCTTCCATCGACTGCTCGGCGGGGAAGCGATGACCTACGATTACAAATGGCCGCGCGCGGTAGGGAACGGCGACTTTACCGGAGCCCATTACGACATTGTCTACATGGGACGCGGCACCAAACAAGTGTATACGATGTGGACGCCGCTGGGCGATGTTCCATACGAGCAGGGACCGCTATCGATCTGCCTAGGATCGCAAAACTTCGAGAAAATTAAAGCGACTTACGGACAAATGGATGTCGATCGTGACAATATCGAGCTTGGCTGGATCTCCAAAGATCCGATCGAATGCGTGGACAAGTTCGGCGGCCAATGGGCAACGACGCCATTTGAGGCTGGCGACATCATTATTTTCGGTATGTTCCTGCTGCACGGCTCAGTCAATAATACGACCAACAGATTCCGAATCAGCTCCGATACGCGCTATCAGCTTCGCTCTGAGCCCGTTGATGAGCGCTGGGTAGGCGTTAAGCCGAAGGGCCATTATGCGTGGGGCAAAGAAAAGTCGAAGACGATGGAAGAAGCACGAAAGGAATGGTCGATTTAAGTTAAACCTTGAGAGAAACGAGCGGCGATCGCTTTCCGGAATACAACGGAGAGAGATCGCCTTAATGTGCTCTACTCCATGATCCCGCTCTTTTCGATGCTGACTTTAATGCGGGGTTCAATATCTATCTCGGGATAGACGTCGTCCCACGCGATGGATTTCCAATAGCGGTTATGATGCGCTTTGATGTGAAGTCCGATGCCCAAGGCATCGCAATTGGCTTGCTGAAGTTGCTTGATGACTTCCTTCGCTTTATCGTTCAACAGTTTCTCCAGTTCTGATGCAACCTTCTTCAGCATCTCCTCATCCGTGTGAACCATTTTGGGGATTTCCACCAGATTGCATGTGAAATCGGCGCTGATGACGGCCTTGACGGTACCCTTATCGGTCGCGACGGTTATGTCCCGCTTATCACGGGACATAAATAGGGAAACATTGGCTTTTAGCGTATTGATGTATTCCGTGACAGTGAAGTATTCGGGATTGAATTTGGAAAGCATGACGAAATTCGCGGATGTTTTGTCGTCCAACTCTCCGGTCATCCGCTTCCCATGCATGAGCGCGAGTCCCTCTAGTTTTACACGGTCTTTTCCTAGTGGATTAATGATCGGGAGCACGGCGTCGGTACCGCTATTGGTGAACAAGGAAGAAATGAGATACGGCGAAACTTTTGGAATCAAGCCGTTCTCTTCGCTGCTCTGAAGCAAATCGTAAAGGTAATCGCTGATCATTAAGCGATCCGCGACTTTCATCTTCAAGACTAGCCCTGCGGAATCGTTCACGATAGCCATCTTGACATTGATCGGGCTGCGGGCTTCCCGGTAGTATGATTCCAGCGCAGGGTAGAAACCTTTCTTTGCGAATCGCTTATTGATTAGAATCACGCGAGCTTTACCAAAGTCTAACTCCTGCGAAACCGCCTTTTTCATTTCCAGGTAGGCTTCATTGACGGTTCTTCCATCCCCAGAAAAGCTTGGCGAGACGATGGAGGATTTGGATTGAATGGCGGACTTAATGGTTGGAATGTTAATCGTGAAGCGAATGTTGCCGTTATCGAGTAAGTCGAAGGCTTCAGCCTGTTCGATTCGGATCTCCTTCAATTCGCGACTGTCCCAGCACCCGGTTAATAAGGGCAGGAGGAGGAGCAAGAGGAAGGTTCTTTCGGACTGCGGCTTCATGCTCGAGCCCCCTTCCTACCTGATAGCCATTTGTGTAGATAAACCATTATGAGCATCATCAAAACCATCCCGATCGCCGCCGTCGGCACGTAAAGAGCGATGATGTCCTGCAGCTTCGATAATTGCGAGACATTCAGCTTCCACGCACCTACCCCAATTAAGACAAGGGCAACCACAAGCAGAGCGGGAAGTCTTACTCCTTTCCGGGCATTGGCCAGCGCTGTCACCGCGGACATGAACAGCAGCAGATAGGTGGATAAGGAAGTCATGATAAACAGAATCCATATGGTCTGTACCATGAGATCTGTTCGCTCCATGATCTTGAACGAAACCGTTTTGAATTGAAATAATAACGGTTCGCGGATAAAGCCAATCATCTCGGTACTGAAGATGGCCGTGGTCGAGAATGCACAGAGCATATAAACGGCTGTGATCGCGATATTGGCTGTTATGGCAATGCGAAGAACCGATTTGGACGGCATCTGAATATGAGGAGACAGTACCATCAGAATGCCGATGCCGGCATACGACATCATCCCATTCCACGCTCCAAGGCTGATTTTCGCTAGCCCCATCGAAAAAACCGGCAATATATAATCCAGATTTGCGTCCTTAAGCGTGTAACAGATTAGCGCGATGAACAGCGGGACGAACGCCATGGCGAATACGGCGAAACGGGCGAAAACACGGACCGGATGCGAAACGAGAAAGGCGCATCCCCCAACCAGCAGCAGTGACAGCAACCATGCGGGAGTATTCTCGTAAGCCCAAAGATTCGAGATGAAGACCCAATTCGCAAGGGTTTCATAGCTTACGGTAATGGAGTATGCGGCTATGGCCAAGTTGAATAATCCGCCTATCCAAGGGCCAAGCCGCTGTCGCAGCATCTGGAATACGGTTAGGCTCCTGTTCTGTTTGCTTAGTTTCCAAATCACGAGCAATAGAATCAAATTAATTAAACCGCAGAAAAGGCAGGCAATCCAACCGTCTTGTCCGGCATCGGCATCGACCGCATGTGGAAGAGATAAGACGCCTAGGCCGAACTGGGCTTGGAACAGCAGGCAGAATAGTTGGATGGGACCGATCGGGAGATTTGAAGTCTTCATCGCTTGATGCTCCTAACCGGCAGACAGTAAGGAACGCCGAAAGGTTCCATGGCAAGGGCGTGGATCAGGACGCCGATAAACGCGAACGCAATACCGTAAAAGCCCAGGACAGTTGCACCGAAAATAAGGATAAACTGCGCAATCGTCGTGGTCGATCGGAGCTCCATAGACGGTATGGTAAATTTACTAATGGTCGTCAACGCAATAACCACGATTAGAATATTCGACACGAACCCGATTTGAACGAGCGACTCGCTGATAATGATACCGCCGACGATACCCGTCATTTGGGCGAGCGCTGAGGGTAGACGCAGCGTGGCTTCGGCAATGAGCTGGAATATGAAAATCATGAGCATCGTTTCAAAGATCGGAGGGTAGGGAACGCTCTCCAGGGAACTTTTGATGCTGAACGCCATTTTGAACGGCAGGACTTCATAATTAAAGCCGACAAGCGAGATGTAAAGGCTGGGCAGAAGGAGGCCGAACATCAATCCGACAACCCTTACTATGCGCATGAGCATCGACGGCCACGTGCCTTGGATCAGGTCGTCCACCGTCAGCATGAAGGTATAGATAGAAACAGGAAGAATCAGGCAGGAACTGCTTTGATCGCAAAGCACGCCGATCCTTCCGCGAGCCAACAGGGCTGAAGCAAAATCGACCCTTTCCGTATTGAAAATTTGCGGGAAAATGGAGAATTTGTTCTCACGCAACAGCTTGCGAAGAAGACCGGGATGCAAGTCGTGCGTGGATGTCAAGGCGGAAATGCGTTTAGCAGCTTCATCGACCATGCTCTTGTCGGCGGTTCCATCGAGCCACACCAAAGCAACCCGCCGATTCGCCTTCTTACCAAGCATAAAATAACGCACTCTAAGCTCTCCGGTGGACAGATGCTTACGAATCAAATTTAAATTGCTTTGCAGATGCTCCACGAAACCGTCCCGATTGCCGGCCAAGGAGCGTTCATTCTCAGGCTCTGTGGGAGAGCGCCTGTATTGCTTGCTGACATCAAAGCTGTAGCAGCGATTCGCTTCTTCCTGGCAGATCAGGGCGCGGCCGTGAATGAGATCGTCAACAGCTTTCTGAATAGTGGGGCAAAGATCTACTTTGGTTGCGGTAAGCAGTTCTTCTAGAGGCGGCAAGGTGTTCCCATCTGCCGTTTCACGCCGCAGCTGTTTGAACAGGCTGAGTTCGATTTTGGCGGCCTCGCACATCGTTTCCAGATAGATAAGTACGGCTTTAGATTCGCCTATATTCAGTTCGCGCACGACTAGATCATCGGTATGAAAAAGAGCCTCTTGAATCGAAGCGATTGTAATGGTTGCCAATGGTCGCCACTCCTTCACTATGTTATAGTGTCCAAATTCGGGAAAAACATGCGATGAATGGAAATCGAAAAGGCCGGCTTCATCAGCCGTGCGGATATCGTTAGGCTTCACGAGACCCGGAATAAAAACAGTCCTGATCATCAAGTGTTCTTGATGGTCAGGACTGTTTTTGTTTTTGTTGCTGCGGCTCACTTGCCTGCTAGTTTGTTCTCTTTCGTTTCGAATATCTCTACCGCGCGGTCAGCGCCATACATCTCATTCAAATGCTGGACATGCTCCAGTCCCCAATTGCCGATCGCTTGAAGTAATGGCGTCATTTTGGCACCGTATTCGGTAATGGAATATTCCACTTTCGGGGGGATCTGGCGATAAACCTCCCGGTGAACGATATCGTGATACTCCAGTTCACGGAGCTGCGAGGTGAGCATTTTTTTGGAGATGTCGGGCATGGCACGCTGCAGCTCGCTAAATCTCATCGTACCGTTGCCGAAAAGATGAAAGAGTATAACGGGTTTCCATTTGCCGACCAGAATTTCTAACGCCGTTTCGATCTTGCACCCACCATCGTTCATCATTATAATTCCTCCAGTGTTTATCTATGGTTACTTTCTGGATACTAGGTTATGTGAATGTGCCTACTTCCCGAAAATGCAGCTAGAATATATTATAAGCCTATAGTTATATTCATTCAAGGGAGTAGGTATGTCTCTACTCAGGAGGTCACAATATGCTTTCGCCCGTCTTTTTGGCGCATGGCTCGCCATTTACGATTTTCGAGAAGTCCGAATTTACCGCTTTCTTGAATCGCTTCGGTAAATCAGTCCGTCCCAAAGCGATCGTTATTTTCTCCGCCCATTTCGAGAGCCAAATTACAACAATCGCGGCCACGGACGACATCCATGAAATGGAATACGATTATTACGGTTTTCCGCCCGAGTACTATCAGGTACAGTATCCGGCAAGAGGGTCTACTATCGTCGCGTCCATTGTGGAAGAGCGGTTGCGCAAGCATAACATTCCGGTTCAGCGCAAATATCGTGGCCTCGACCATGGGGTATTTCCGATTATGCGGCATGCTTACCCGGAAGCCGATATTCCGATTGTTCCTGTTTCCGTAAATGCTTTCTTGCCTGCCAGGCAGCAGATTGCGATTGGAGAAGCGCTGCAGGGCCTTGAGAAGGATGGCATCCTCGTAATCGGCAGCGGCTTCTTGACACACAACTTCAATGAGTTCGATCGGAACATGGATGCTCCGCCTCGCGCATGGGCTGTAGAATTCACGGATTGGATTACCGAGAAAGTGCTGGCAAGAGATATCGAGGCACTGAGTAACTATGAAACATTAGCCCCGCATGCCAAGAAAGCAGTACCTCGTGCCGAACATTTCGTACCTTTGCTCATCGCGCTTGGGAGCGGAATACCGGGACAGCAAGCTCGGGTCTTATTCGATGAGCCAATCAAATATGGCTCCATGAGCAATCTCAGCTATCAATTCTAGTTAATAAGGAATGCCCACTTGTCGATAGGACAGGTGGTTTTTTTTATTAGAGTGGAATACTTAAACATTATAATGTTTGTTGACGCTAAGCTTGTTTCCATGTAGATTAAACATTATAACGTTATAATCTAACACTATTGGGTATTCGTTTCGTTTCGGCAAAAAAAAGGTGGGCTTACGATGACTGATCATTTGGTTTTACGCGGGGCAACACTCATGGATGGTCGGCAAGTCGATATTGTGATCGTGGCCGGCGTCATAGCGGAAATAACGGCAGCGGGGGCAAGCAATGCCTCCATTGCCGGGCGAGTCATAGAATGTTCCGGCTTGTATGTATCGAGCGGTTGGATCGATCTTCATGTTCATGCATTCCCGGAGCTTGACCCGTATGGGGATGACATTGACGAGATCGGCGTCAAACAGGGCGTTGCGGTAATTGTTGACGCCGGCAGCTGCGGCGCGGATCGAATCGGCGAATTGGCGGCAAGCAGCGAGAGAGCGATGACGACCGTGTTCGCGCTGCTGAACGTATCGAAGATTGGTTTGCAGCGGATCGACGAGCTGTCCGATCTGGCTTGGCTCGATAGAGCAGCCGCATTGCAAGCCGTTCAAGCTTATCCCGACTTCATCGTAGGCTGGAAGGCCAGAATGAGCGGCAGCGTCGTTCGCGACAACGGTATTCGGCCTTTGTATATGGCTAGGGAGCTGGCTGAAGAAACCGGTTTGCCCTTGATGGTTCATATCGGTTCCGCTCCCCCGAGAATCGAAGAGATTCTACCGCTGCTCGCGAGAAATGATGTTGTAACGCACTATTTGAACGGGAAAAGCAATAATTTGTTCAGCGAGGACGGAAGTCCGATTCCGGAGCTGGATGCGGCTATCGCGAGAGGCGTTCGAATGGACGTCGGACACGGCACAGCCAGCTTTTCCTTCAAGGCGGCAGAGGCGGCGAAGCGAAACGGAATTCATTTCGATACGATCAGCTCGGACATTTATCGCGGGAACAGGCAGCAGGGGCCGGTTTATAGTTTGGCGCATGTCATGTCGAAGTTTCTCTGTCTGGGTTATTCGCTAAACGAAGTGATCGAAGCGGTGACGGTGAATGCAGCCGAATGGATGGGAAAACCGGAGCTGGGCCGCATACAAGCAGGAGACCGGGCGAACCTGACGTTGTTCTCCACCTTGGGTGATGAGCGTCTTACGTTCATGGATTCCGAAGGAGAAACGCGCGAAGGTGAGCATCAAATTATAGCTAGAGGAGTATGTGCGAATGGGCGATTCATTGAATGCTAAATATGGGTTGAAGCGTGTTATTAACGCCAGCGGGCGAATGAGTATTCTCGGTGTATCGGCACCTTCCGATACGGTTATGGAGGCGATGAAGCTGGGCGGACAGCGCTATGTGGAAATCGCCGATTTGGTGGATAAGGCGGGGGACAATATCGCGGACGTGCTCGGTTCCGAAGCTGCGGTCGTCGTCAATTCAGCGTCGAGCGGCATTGCATTGTCAGTCGCGGGTATCGTTACGCAAGGCAATCGGCGCCTGAGTGAACGGCTTCATCAAGAGCCAATCGCCAAGAATGAGATCCTTATTCTCAAAGGACATAATGTTCAGTACGGCGCGCCGGTGGAGACGATGGTGTTTCTGGGCGGAGGCAAGCTTGTCGAAGTCGGGTATGCGAATGAAGGCAAAGCCGAGCATATCGAAGACGCGATCGGCGAGCGCACAGCAGCGATTCTGTACGTCAAGTCCCATCACGCGGTGCAGAAAAACATGATTAGCGTAGAAGAAGCTTGGGAAGTGGCGCAGCGCAAAGGTGTTCCGCTTATCGTGGATGCGGCTGCGGAAGAGGATGTCCGTAAATACGTGCAAGTCTCGGACCTCGCGATATATAGCGGCTCCAAGGCAATCGAAGGGCCGACCTCGGGTATCGTCGGAGGCAAACGAGCCTACATCGAGATGGTCAAGGTGCAGCTGCACGGGATTGGCCGTAGTATGAAAGTCGGCAAAGAAACGACATTCGGGCTGCTCCAAGCGCTTGAGGAATATATGGTCAAGCAAGATAACAGCGAGCAGGAGAAGGCATCTCTCCAAATGCTTATGCCGCTGAACGAGCAGCCGGGCGTTAACGTAACGATCGTCCAAGATGAAGCGGGACGCGCGATATTCCGCGCGCGCATCCAGATCGATCCGGCGTTATCCGGCACAACGGCGAAGGCAGTTGTAGCAGGGCTGCAAGGTGGCGATATCGCGATCTACACACGTGATTATGGCGTGAAGCAGGGGTATTTCGATATCGATCCGCGTCCGCTGCTTGGTGACGACATGGACGTCATCGCGGCTAGAATTCGTACGCTTACGGGAGGCAATTAACATGTCCAACATGACGAAACGATTATATAAAGGACGCGCGGCGCTCAATGTGCTGGCTAACAGCGTCGAGAACGCGAAAGAAGTATTCGATGCAGCGGAGGGCTATGTGCTTGTCGGCGTCCTCTCGAAGGACTACCCGACGGTCGAAGCAGCCGTTGCCGCGATGAAGCAATATGGCGAAGCGATCGATGACGCGGTCTCGATCGGACTCGGCGCCGGGGACAATCGGCAGGCGGCGGTTGTTGCGCAGATCGCGAAGTTTTACCCCGGAACGCATATTAATCAGGTATTTCCTGCTGTTGGCGCTACCCGCGCGAATTTAGGTGAGAGTGACAGTTGGATCAACAGCCTGGTTTCGCCTACAGGCCAAGTTGGCTTCGTAAATATATCAACGGGTCCATTCAGCGCTGCGCAGCCGGAGCAGGCAATCGTGCCGGTGAAGACGGCAATCGCGCTTGTTCGCGATATGGGCGGGAACGCGCTCAAATATTTTCCGATGAATGGCTTGAAATGCGAGGATGAGCTGCGAGCGGTTGCGAAGGCTTGCGGAGAAGAAGGGTTCGCTCTCGAACCGACAGGCGGTATCGATATGGATAATTTCGAGCCCATTCTGCGCATCGCTCTTGAAGCCGGCGTACCGCAAGTGATTCCGCATGTTTATTCTTCTATCGTCGACAAAGCAACCGGCAAAACGAATGTGAGGGATGTGCGAGTTCTGCTCGAGCTGATGAAGAAGCTGGTTGACCGCCATGGCTAATCGCATACGTATCGCCGCTTTCGGCGAAGTTATGATGCGTCTGCAGGTGCCGGGCTACGAACTGTTGTCCCAAGCAGACAGCCTGCGCTATTCGTTCTCCGGTACCGGCGTGAATATAGCTTCGGCACTCGCGCGATTCGGACATGAAGGGTTTCTCATATCGAGGCTGCCTGATAACGCTCTTGGAGAAGCGGCTGCGGCGAATCTGCGTAAACTGGGCGTATCGATGGATTTCGTTGTTCATGGCGGTAATAACCTTGGCATGTATTTTCTCGAGAATGGATTTGGCGCGAGGCCCGGCCGTGTGACGTATGCCAATCGGCAAGGGAGCAGCTTCAACACGGCTCCATCCGGTGCATATGATTATGAGGCGATTGCGTCATCGGGTATCGAGCTTATTCATTTCTGCGGGATTACGCTGGCGATGAACGACGAAGTGAGGCAGCATATGTATCAGCTGGCTGAAGCATTGAAGCGTAACGGCGGAACGGTCGTCTTCGACTGTAATTACAGGCCGAACCATTGGGGCGATGGCGGCGGTTATGCCAAAGCAAAGCCCCATTACGAACAGATGCTGGCGCTCGCGGATATCGTCATGATGAACGAGCGGGATATGATCCACATTCTCGGCATGCCGACGGACAAGACGGATCGTATGGAGCAGCTAACGGAACTGCTGCCGAAGGTAGCTCAGCGATTCGCAGGCATATCTGTAATCGCGGGCACGCATCGCTCCATTAACAAGGACAACACACATTCACTGCGTGGGTTTATGTACAAGAACGGTACCTTATCGGCTGGCACCGAGCCCCTCACATTCGCCGTCTACGATAGAATCGGAGCAGGCGACGCATTCGCCAGCGGCATCATTCATGGCGAGCTCTCCGCCTTCGAGCCGGAGCGGACGGTTCGCTTCGCGTCCGCCGCCGCTATGCTCGCTCATACGGTTGCGGGAGATACGCCGATGTCGACGGAGCGCGAAATTGAGCGTGCGATGACGGAGCTTGCGAACGGAGATGTGATCCGCTAATGAAACTATCGCGCAGCAAGAAGCCGTTATACGCGCAAATCGCGAACATCGTGAAAGATCGAATTTTACATGGCGTCTATCCGGTTGGGACCAACATCCCTTCGGAGCCGCAGCTGGAGCAAGAATTCCAAGTCAGCAAGGTTACTGTGCGAAACGCCATAAAGGAGCTGGCGCAGGACGGTTACGTAGAGACGGGCAGCGGCAAAGGGACGAAGGTCATCCGAAATACATCCGCGTCCAAGCTGTCTAAGCTGAAGCGGTTTACGGAGGTATTGGTGGAGGATGGGCATCAGATTAGTAAACAGCTGCTCGTTGCGGGGGTTGTGACGAACGATCAAGGAACGGTGGCTCATCAGCTGTTCGGTGAGCAATGCTTGCGGGTGGAGCGGTTGTACCAATTGAACGGAGAACCCTACATACATTACACCCACTATTTGTCGAGCCGGGCTGCGAGCATGGAACTGTCTGATCTAGGCGGGCAGTCGCTGTACGACTTACTGGAAGAACAGAGTATTACGATTAGCAAGTACCGCGATGAATTTTCCGTAGCGGTGGCGGCACCTGCCTCCGTCTTGGCGGCGCTGCACATCGAGGCGGGAACACCGTTGCTCAAACGGTCGCGTTATGCGTACGACGAGAGCGGACTATTGATCGAATACAGTGAAGGTTACTACTACACCGAACGGCATCACTACGTCGTCAATTACGACGTGTAAACGTGAAAGTCCTGAACAATCCACTTGTTCAGGACTTTTTGCTATCTATTCGCAACGGGAACTTTTCGAAGTACTCGATAAACCGAGTAGCAGTTATGGATAGCGGCATATTGCGCATAATCATAATTCCCACTTGGGATGGCGGCAGCTGCACGTCGAGCTTAATTTCGAAGAGCGATCCCTCTTCGAGCTCCTTTTTCACAAATTCTCTGGTGACATAAGAAATGCCAAGTCCGCGCTTCGCAAACTCGATCAGAAGATCCACGCTGCCGACTTCGATTTCAGGCTTAAGGGTGTAGCCATAGTTTTGGAATAATTCCGTTATCGCCATTCGTGCCCGGCTATTGCGCGAGAACAGGATGAGATGGTGCTGAAGCAGCATCTCCAGGGAAAGAACCGTTTCTTTAAGCTCCGCGTAACGTGCCCCGGCTACGAAACAATCCTGCAGCTGAATACTCTCCCTTACCTCAAGCTGAGGATCGACGATGGGCATCCGCACAACGCCCAGATCTATTTTTCCCTCCTTGAGAAAAGAAATAACCTCAGGCGTCGTGCCATGATTTAGGTGAAGCCGGATGCCGGGATGTTTGCGATTGAAGTCCTCCAAATACGGAAGCATATAGTGCTTAAACAGTGAATCGCTGCCGCCAATCCGAAGTTCTCCGCTGTCGAGATTTTTAAGTGCGGCCATTTTCTCTTCCGCTAATGAGATCAAGATATGGGACTGCTCGATATAGGAATAAAGCAAATTGCCTTCCTGCGTAAGCGCAACCCCTTTGGAATTTCTGTAAAACAGCGTGATCCCAAAGCTGTCTTCCAGCTGTTTGATGGCATGACTAACGCTAGGCTGGGTAATATAAAGTGCCTTAGCGGCCTGAGTTAAGCTGCCCGTCTTCGCGGCCCAATAAAAAACTTTATATAACTCATAATTGTTGGTCATAGACGTGGTCTATAGCTCCTCTGAAATATATGTATTACTTGTATAGATGCAATTCGTATTATAGTGGAAATACAGAAGAGATACCAGCGTTTAACTGGAAGGAGTATGGAAAAATGGAACCGACCACGTTTGTACTGTTTGGCGCAACAGGAGACCTAGCGAAACGAAAAATATATCCGGCCTTATATAACTTATTTATCGATGGAAAGCTGCCGGAGGCCTTCACATTAATTGGTCTTGGCCGAAGAGAGCTGTCTAACGAAACTTTCCGTTCGAATGTCGAGCAGTCGCTTCGTACGTATTCGAGACGTGATGTTCAAGATCCGGCTGGGCTGGAACGTTTTCTGCAGGCATTCCGCTACAATGTGCTGGATGTAGGCCGAATCGAGGATTACCGGAAGCTGCTGCAGGTGATCGAGCAGCGGGAACAGGAGCTTCGCATTACGAAACCGAATCGGATGTTTTATTTGTCGGTGGGACCTGAGCATTTCGAAACCATTGCCGCTAATATCCAGGCTAGCGGGCTTGGCTCTGCCCAGAAGCGTCTCGTGATCGAGAAGCCTTTCGGCTATGATTTGCAATCCGCACGGGATTTAAATCAGAAATTGAGCAAAGCTTTCTCCGAAGAAGAAATTTTCCGTATTGATCATTATCTCGGCAAGCCGATGGTGCAGAAGCTTGAAATTCTGCAGCAGTCGAACCCGGTTCTTCAGGCATTATGGACCAATCGCTACATTGCGAATGTGCAAATTACAGCCAATGAAACGGTCGGCGTGGAGGAAAGAGCAGGTTATTACGATCATGTTGGCGCTGTGCGCGACATGTTCCAGAACCATATGCTGCAGCTTCTGATGATGCTGGCAAGCCATCTTCCTAATCATAGCGACTCGGAAATGGTCCGTTTCAAGAAGAAGAAGGTCATGGAAGCACTCGAGCCGGTGCAGAAACAGGAAATCAGCGCGAGTATTATCCGCGGTCAGTACAAAGCCGGAACGATTCACGGGAAGCCTGTTGTCGGTTACCTAGATGAGCCTGGCATTGCCAGCACATCCATGAATGATACGTTCATTGCGGCTCGATTACAGATCGATGATTACTTCTGGCGCGGCGTTCCTTTCTATATAAGAACAGGCAAACGAATGAAAGAGAAATCGACTCGAATTGTTATTGAGTTCAAGGAGCCGCTGAAGGAGACGTCCAAGGATGCCCAGGCGCAAGACCATATTCAAGCGCCGAATCTTCTGGTGTTTGAGATTAGTCCTGACGAAGGGATTATGCTGCAGCTAAACACAAGAGACCCGCAGCATAAAGGGGAGTTCAAGCCGATTCATATCGACTTCCATGAAAGGCATGAAGATACTCCGGAAGCCTATGAGAATTTAATTCATGATGCTTTGAACGGGGATCCTAAATTCTTCGCGCATTGGGATGAAGTAGAGCTGTCCTGGCAGTGGGTGCAACCGATCTTGGATGCTTTCCAAGCGAACACAGTTCCGCTCTATTCTTACAAAGCAGGCACTTACGGACCAGCCGCATCCGATGCGTTATTGGCAGAGGATGGCTACCACTGGTGGTTCGATGAGTATACAGCACATGAGAATGAAACACAGGAAGAGGAAGGGGAACATTATGCTTACATCACAAACAATTGAACAACTTGCCATCGATACCATTCGTACCTTATCCATTGACGCGATCAACAGCGCCAATTCCGGTCATCCGGGATTGCCAATGGGCGCTGCTCCGATGGCCTATGCGCTATGGTCCAAATCGTTAAATCATAATCCAAGCCATGCAAAATGGTTTAACCGCGATCGTTTCGTATTATCGGCGGGCCACGGCTCCGCTTTGTTATATAGTCTGCTGCATCTGTCCGGCTATCAGGTTTCGATCGATGATCTCAAGCAGTTCCGCAAGCTGAACAGCAAGACGCCGGGTCATCCCGAATACGGCCATACAGATGGCGTTGATGCAACGACAGGACCGCTTGGACAAGGGATTTCGATGGCAGTCGGAATGGCGATGGCTGAAGCGCATCTTGCTTCCAAATATAATCAAGAGGGTTTCCCGGTGGTCGATCATCATACGTATGCACTGGTTGGCGACGGTGATTTAATGGAAGGAATTTCTTATGAGGCCATGTCGATGGCCGGACATATGAAACTGGGCAAGCTAGTCGTATTGTATGATTCCAATGACATCTCCTTGGATGGAGCGTTAAATCTTTCTTTTGGAGAGAATATTCAGAAGAGAACAGAATCAGCTAACTGGCAGTATATCCGCGTCGAAGACGGCAATGATATTTCACGTATTACTGCGGCTATTGAAGCCGCTAAACAAAATGAAACACAGCCGACACTGATTGAGGTTCGGACCATTATTGGTTACGGCAGTAAAGCAGCGGGTACTAACAAAGTACATGGTAATCCGCTTGGTAAAGAAGAAGCCCAAGCCACGAAGAAAGTATATGGCTGGGAATATGAGGAAGAGTTTACGGTTCCGCAAGACGTTAAAGCTCATTTCGAACAGCTGAAACGTAACGGTGAATCCAAAGAAGAAGCATGGAACAAATTGCTTGCTTCCTATAAAGCGAAATTCCCGGCACAAGGACAGGAACTCGAGCAAGTGATCGACGGCTCGGTGCTGATCGATGCAGCAGATATCCTTACATTCGATTCCTCCAAAACGGTATCCACCCGTGTTGCGAGCGGAAACGCGATTAATCATTTTGTGAAAACCGTACCTGCGATCTTCGGCGGCAGCGCGGATCTATCGCATTCGACAATGACAGATATCAGCGGAGAGCAAACCTTTGCAGTAGATTCGTACTCAGGACGCAATGTCTATTTTGGTGTGCGTGAGCATGCGATGGGCGCAGCCGGCAACGGCATGGCCTTGCATGGAGGCGTGAAACCATTCGTCAGCACCTTCTTCGTATTCAGCGATTATTTACGCCCGGCGATTCGTCTGGCGGCGCTGCAGAAGCTGCCTTTGACTTATGTATTCACGCATGATTCCATCGCAGTCGGCGAAGACGGCCCTACGCATGAGCCTGTTGAGCACTTGGCTGCACTTCGCACGATTCCTGGTCTGACCGTTATCAGACCGTCGGATGCCAATGAAACAGCAAGTGCATGGGCATACGCGCTTCAACAGAAGGAAGGCCCGGTTGCGCTCATCCTGAGCAGACAGAATCTTCCGATCTATGAAGCGACCAAAGGCAATATTGACGCGGTAGCTAAAGGGGCTTACGTGCTGACTGAAACGAACGCCCAGCCGGATGTCATTCTAATCGCGACCGGGTCGGAAGTATCGCTGGCTGTGAACGCCAAGGCCGAGCTTGAGCAGGATAATCTGTCCGTTCGCGTAGTTGCCATGCCAAGCAGAGAGCTGTTCGATCGCCAGTCGGATGCCTATAAGGAAAGCGTGCTTCCTGCTTCCGTAACGAAGCGGGTTTCCATTGAAGCCGGCATATCGCTTGGCTGGGAGCGTTACACAGGACTTAGCGGTAAGAATATATCGATTGATACCTTCGGTGCATCCGGTCCTGGAACAGAAGTGTTGGAATACTTCGGATTCTCCACGGCTAACGTAGTACGTGTCGCGAAAGAACTGTTGAAATAAGGCTGTTATATTTATCTATCCAATAATGGAGGTTAGTAACCATGAAATTTTTTATCGATACTGCCAACGTAGAAGATATCAAGAAAGCCTATAAAATCGGTGTCTTGTCCGGTGTAACGACTAACCCATCCTTGGTTGCCAAAGAAGGCGTGAAATTCGAGGATCGCATTGAAGAAATTTTAAAATTAGTGCCGGAGGTTGAATCCGTATCGGCCGAAGTTACGCCGGATGCGCTGACAGCCGAAGAAATGATCGCGCAAGCGAACGAACTGATTAAGATCAACAATCACGACAAGAACATCACCATCAAGCTTCCGATGACGCTGGCAGGCTTAGAGGCTTGCCGTTACCTCACTAAGAAAGGCGTCAAAACAAACGTAACGCTGATCTTCACCGTGAACCAAGCGCTGCTGGCCGCTCGTGCTGGCGCTACCTATGTATCGCCATTCCTTGGCCGTCTGGACGATATTTCAGAAGACGGCGTTCTGTTGGTCGCGAAGGTTGCTGAATTGTTCCGTATTCATAACCTGGATGCGCAAATTATCGCAGCGTCCGTTCGCCATCCGGACCACGTTACTCGCGTAGCGATGGCAGGCGCTCATATTGCAACGATACCGTTCTCGGTCATCGAGCAAATTTCCAAGCATCCGCTGACGGATCAAGGCATGGAGAAATTCGCTGCCGATTGGAAGAAAACCGTACAGGTATAATCGTTAAGAAGTGATTACTCCGAGGTGCTCATTGATATTCAATGAGCACCTTTTTTGACTCGAGAATTGTTTGGAAATGACTTGGAATACCACTCAGAGCAACTTTATGTTATATTTCCTCACATTTTACGTGAACTTAACGATATTTTTTATGGAATCGCCAGTTATGCATAAATATTCATTTCGTAATCATTCAGTATTGCGTTTTCTGCTCGGCAAACACAACAGTCTCATACTCATATGCGAGGCCGTCCCTAACGAGGGGCGATTTTGTTTTTCAGTCTCAAAATTATAATCCCTGTATATGGAAAACAATAATCTAAATTTGCTAGTAAAACCAAGGAGTTCATAGGTTATAAAAAATATCGTTCACGTAACTGCTTTAATGAAGTAACTAGTAGACGCGGTGAAGAATATTGTCGGAATGAGGCGCCGCGTCAACGCGTTGAAGTGAATTATTACTAGTGCATAAAAATGCAGTCCACCTACTTTTTTACTATTTTTCAATATTAGCCCGAAGTATCCGCACCATCCAATTCCCCCAACTCATGACATGTTTAAATCTTGTAAATGCAAGACTCCGGTAGACCGGGGTATTAAAAACGCTTTCTTTTATGCTGAAATTCCCCCAATATACTGTAAATGTCAAATCGATTACAATGATTTCGAAGTCAAGCAGCCTAACTGCAGCATCAAATACTAGCGTTCGAAAGGAGTCATTTAATAGGGGATTTGGTCGTTTGACGGCAAACTTGGTAAAGAAGTTCTAAAGTTTTCAGAAAAGGCAATGAATTTCGAAAAAAAGTTTTGAGAAAATTCTAATAGTTTGGTATATTTCAACAAAGTCAATTTATGCAAATCATTTTGTTGAGATCATGGGGAGGAATGAACAAGATGAGGAAAGTATCGAATTGGTTTTCCTGTTTGTCTGTCATCGCTCTTGTTGGCGTCATGTTGGCGGGTTGCAGCGGTAATAACAATGCAAACAACGCCAATACAACAACGAACAACAAACCTGCTAACACAACTGAAGCAACGAACACTACCACGAACACCGACACTACTACGACTGAAACACCCGCGACTCCTGATCCAAACACGCCTGTAGACGGCGGAACAATGACGATCGGCACATTCTCCGATATCGTCTCCGTAAACCCTATTTATATCAATGACACTTCTTCCGGCGATGTTGAAACACTAATCAACGCCAAGCTATACGACGTAGACCGCAATGCCAACCTGGTTGTTGAGCCTTGGTCGATTGCTGCCGAGCTTCCGGTAATCAGTGCAGACGGCAAATCATATACAGTCAAAATCAAAAGCACAGCAAAATGGAACGACGGTCAGCCGCTTACCGCAGACGACGTTCTCTTCACTTTCAATACGGTTCGTAACCCTGATGCCGGTGCACCTGGTATCAGCACAGTCGACAAAATCGATACCATCACGAAAGTCGATGATACGACGATTGAATTCAAACTGAAGCAAGTGTATGCACCATTCCAATACACGCTTGCCAGCTCGCTGGTTCCTTCCCACATCTTGAAGGATGTACCGGTTAAGGAATTGAGCAAAAATGCATTTGGCGTAGATCCTGCGAAAACCGTTACAAGCGGTCCGTGGAAAATGACAGAGTGGAAACAAGGCCAGTACATTACGCTGGAAACGAACCCGAACTACTGGGGTGAGAAGAAGCCGCACTTGGCTAAGATCGTCTACAAAATTTACGCCGATCAAAACACAGAAGTACAAGCCTTAATCAAAGGCGACATTCAAATGTCTGAAGCGATTCCGGTTACCCAAATCGATGCGATTAAGGCGAAAGAGAATCTGAACGTGATTCTTGCTCCGGGTCCGCAATACGAATATGTACAATTCAACTTCAAGGATGAGAACTTCCCTGATAAATATTCACCGTTCAAAGGTCAAAAAACACGTCAAGCCATTGCTACTGCACTGAACCGTCAAGGCATGGTTGATAATGTTCTTAAAGGCACTGGTAAATTGATGAACTCGCCATTCCTGCCAGGTTCGTGGGCAGATCCGGGTGACCAAGCAGTTAACTACGCTTATGACGCTGAGAAGGCGAAAGCACTTCTTGCTGAAGATGGCTGGGTAGCTGGCAAAGACGGTATCCTTGTGAAAGACGGACACCGCTTCTCCTTCGAGCTGCAATACAACGCCGGCAACAGCCGTCGTGAGCAAGTTGCCGCAATCATTCAGCAAAACCTGAAGGATGTTGGCGTTGAAGTAACACCTAAAGGCATTGACTTTGCAACATGGATCGACCAGAACATCACGCCTGGTAAGTTCCCTGCGATTCTGCTTTCCTGGTCCCTGTCTAATCCGGATCCGGATGCAGAGAGCATCTTCTCTTCGAAATATTTCCCGCCAACCGGCCAAAACGGCGGCTGGTATAAGAACGAAGCAATCGACGCTTTGTGGACGAAAGGTCAATTGACTACGGATCAAACAGAGCGCGCTAACGTGTACCATGAAATCGGCAAACAAATCTCGGTTGACCTTCCATATGTATTCTTGTACCAATATGGTCTTCCGCAAGTTGTAGACGGCACGAAGATCCACTGGGCTGAAGAAGACAAACCGGAATCGTCCCTTGGCTACGGCTACTTGTACCATGCAATCAACTGGTGGGCAACAGAATAAGGCTTGACAATCATACTGCATAGCTGAACAGGGGAAGGGCCAACAGGCCCTTCTCCTGTGTTCAGTAAAAGGGGGGGCGCTGGAATGACTGAATATATGATACGCCGAACACTGCAATCCGTCCTTGTATTATTTTTAATTTCGATTCTTACGTTCCTCATGATACACGCCGCACCCGGCGGACCTACGAAGATATTTTTGGCGCCTGGCTTATCACCGGAAGCTGGACTGGTACAAGCGCATAATTTGGGGCTTGATCGTCCGATCTTTGTACAATATACGATTTGGTTAGGCAATTTGCTTACGGGCGATCTCGGCTACACGTTTAAGAATCACATTCCGGTTGGAGATATTCTATGGCCAACTGTGCAAAACACGATGGTATTGATGGGCGTTGCTTGGCTCTTCTCGCTATTGATCGCAATCCCTTGGGGGATTTATAACAGCACAGCCGAATATGGACTTTCCGACCAGACGGCGAACTTCGTTTCCTATGTCGGATTTGCGATGCCGACGTTCTGGTTTGGTATTATATTGCAGGAGTATTTCTCGCTCAAGCTTGATTTATTGCCTTTATCGGACATGTATACAATGGGCAAAGAGGGCAACCTCGGCGACCTGTTCATGCATTTGATTCTTCCGGTATCCGTGCTGACGCTCGGATTTCTGGCTGCGTACACGAAGTATTCGCGTGCGAGTATGCTGGAGGTACTGAACCAGGATTATATTCGTACCGCTCGTGCGAAAGGGCTGAAAGAGGGAAGGGTTATTTTCCGTCACGCCCTGCGCAATGCACTGATTCCGATCATTACGATTCTAGGTCTCGACCTGCCGATTCTAGTGGGCGGAGCCGCGCTGACAGAGCGCGTGTTCAACTGGCCGGGAATGGGACGCCTATTCGTAGACATGGCTGTAGCAAGGGAATATTCCGTGCTGATGTCCATTACGCTGGTTGTATCGGTTATCGTCGTAGTCGGCAATTTGATTGCTGATATTTTGTACGCGGTTGTCGATCCAAGGGTGCAATTAGGCTCTAAAGGAGGCGCGGCATCATGAGTAACACAGTTCTTGAGAAGAAGTCAGCCTCCGGTACCCAAGCGGCCGTGGACAAGCGTCCCGACGGACCTTGGAAGACCGCTTGGAAGAAGTTCCGCACGAACCCTTTTGCCGTTACCGGTCTTGTGATCCTTTCTATATTTGTCATTGCGGCGATTGGAGCAAATTGGTTCTCGCCTTATGACCCAACGCGCATCGATATGATGTTTCCGAATTTGCCGGCAGGGACGGATGGTCATCTGCTTGGCACGGATGAGCTGGGCCGAGATATTTTCTCCAGGCTGCTGCACAGCTCCCAGATCTCGCTTTTGGTTGGTTTCTTGGTTGCGTTTGTATCCGTCTTTATCGGTACGCTTGTCGGTGCGTTTGCCGGCTACTTCGGCGGCTGGGTGGATACGATTGCAATGCGTTTCGTTGATGTCATGAACTCGATTCCGACGCTGTTTCTGAACATTTTGATCTTGGCGATGTTTGGCTCGAAGATCACGTACATGATTCTGGTTCTTGCTTTGACGAGCTGGATGGGCGTAGCCAGACTTGTCCGCGGTACGTATTTGCAGCTTCGCGAAATGCAGTATGTAGAGGCAGCTAAAGCTACGGGCGTATCTGACCTTGGCATTATCTTCCGACACCTGCTTCGCAATGCTTCGGCACCTATCATCGTTACGGCAACATTGATGGTAGGCGGAGCGATTTTGAGCGAATCGGCTCTTTCCTACCTTGGACTTGGCGTTCAAACGCCGAATACCAGCTGGGGACTGATGCTCAGCAACGCGCAAGAATTTATGTTGACCGATCCGCTTCAGGCGATTTATCCGGGGCTATGTATCTTGCTTGTCGTGCTGGCAGTTAACTTTATCGGCGATGGCATTCGTGATGGCTTGGATCCTAGAAAGACAACGTTACCTCGAAGGAGGCTAGACAGATGGCGGAAAAAATTCTCCAAATCCGGAATTTAACAACTGGCTTTCTGTCTGATAGAGGTTTAGCCAAGGCGACGGATCGTGTTTCGTTCGATTTGGAAAAAGGGAAAACGCTATGCGTCGTCGGCGAGTCCGGCAGCGGCAAAAGTGTTACGGCAATGTCCGTCATGCGTCTCATTGATTACGCGGGCGGCTTGATTGTAGATGGTGAAGTGCTGTTTAACGGTCAAGACCTAGTGAAGAAGAAACAATCCGAAATGCTCAAAATCCGCGGCAATTTGATCACGATGATCTTCCAAGATCCGATGTCTGCACTTAACCCGGTCTTTACGGTAGGTGACCAGATCTCAGAAGCGCTGCGTATTCATAAAGGCTTGAAGAAGAAAGAAGCTTGGAAGCAAAGCATCGAGATGTTGCGCCGCGTCGGCATTCCGGCACCGGAAATTCGCGCGAAGCAGTACCCGTATGAGATGTCCGGAGGGATGTGTCAGCGCGTCGTCATCGCAATGGCGCTCGCCTGCAACCCGGAGCTGCTTATTGCTGATGAGCCGACAACGGCGCTGGACGTAACGGTTCAGGCGCAAATTCTGGATCTGCTGCTCCAACTGAAGAATGAATTCAACATGTCGATGCTGCTGATTACCCATGATATGGGCGTAGCAGCTGAAGTGGCGGACCGCATTGCCGTCATGTACGCGGGGACCGTTGTGGAAGAAGGTACGGTACAGGAAATTTTCGATGGGCCTCGTCATCCGTATACGATTGGGCTCCTGAAATCCATTCCGGGCCTGGAAGGGGAACGGGGCGGTGATCTGTATACGATCAAAGGTGCGATTCCGCCAATCAGCCAGCTGCCGGAGGGCTGCCGTTTCCACCCGCGCTGTCCGTATGCAATGGATATTTGCCGTCATAAAGAGCCTGCTATGCAGATCTCAGCATCGGGACATAAAGCTGCATGCTGGCTGGATGATCATGATGGGGCAGATCCAAGGCCTGGTGCGTTCGGCAGTCAAGAGCTGAAAGTGACGATTAAGAGCAAGGTGGAGGTGGCACATTCATGAGCGGCCAATATTTGATCGAAGCCTCCAACGTGAAGAAATATTTTCCGATTAAGAGCGGCCTGCTGAACCGTGTCGTAGGACAGGTTAAGGCAATCGATGACGTATCATTTGGCATCCGAGCAGGCGAAACCTTCGGTCTCGTAGGCGAGTCCGGCTGCGGCAAGTCTACGCTTGCCCGTGTATTGCTTAATTTGAAGCAGGCAACGGCAGGAGAAATTAAATTCGAGGGCCGTAACATTCAAGAGGTTGGAACCAGCGAGCTTCGCAAGCTTCGCGAAGAGATGCAAATCATATTCCAAGATCCGTTCGGTTCCTTGAACCCGCGGTTTCTTGTTCGAGATTTGATCGGCGAGCCGCTCAAGGTTCACCGCAGAATGACGCCTAAGGAAATCGATGATCGCGTCGTGGAATTGATGGAGCTGGTCGGTCTGGATGCTTCGCGCCGCAATCGGTACCCGCATGAGTTCTCAGGCGGTCAACGGCAGCGGATCGGCATTGCCCGGGCAATAGCGCTCAATCCCAAATTTATCGTGGCCGATGAAGCGGTGTCGGCGCTTGACGTTTCCGTTCAGTCGCAGGTGCTCAATCTGATGGTGAAGCTGCAGAAGGAATTGGGGCTGACTTACCTGTTCATTGCGCATGGCCTTAACGTCGTTCGGCATATCTCCGATCGTGTAGGGGTCATGTACTTGGGCAAAATGGTTGAGGTAGGGCCAACAGAGGAGCTGTTCGCCAAACCGCTGCATCCTTATACGTCGGTGCTGCTATCGGCGATTCCGCAGCCGACAACGGAGCGGAAGAAGGATCGCATTATCTTGGAAGGCGATGTGCCGTCTCCGGCCAATCCGCCTTCGGGCTGCCGCTTCCACCCGCGCTGTCCATTCGCGCAGGAGCGTTGCAAGACCGAGGAGCCGGCGCTGCGTGTCATCATTGATGATCGGCAAGCCGCATGTCACTATCCGCTGCAGAGCTAGTTGCTATAGTTGAGAAGAAGCTGCCCCAAAAGTGTATGTAACACTTTTGGGGCAGTTTTTTTTGTGCGCTTGAGATGTGCTGGGCGATCCTCCTTGGCGGGGGAGTTGCAAATTCTAAGAGAGGTACTGAGTACCGCTCTTGATCGGGCAATGGTGGTTTTAGAGCTCATGAGAGGTACTGGGTACCGCTCATGGTCAAGCAATGGTGGCTTAGAGCCAAAGGGAGGTCATGGTTACCTCTCTTGAGCTGTAAAGTAGCTTGTTTACGCATCTACATCGATGGAAACTAGGGGAAATGAGTGAAAGTAGCCCGTCTAGCGATCTACATCGGCGGAAATCCGGGAACATGAGCAATAGTAGCTTACCTCACCGGGGGATATTGGGATGACTTTCTAGATGACGAGACGGCCGTTTTGCTGCCGTCGGAACCAAGACAACACTACTTTCGAAGCGGCCTTGCGTTTATCACAGGTGCATTATGGAAAAAATTAATGTATTACTTACAAGGAGCCTGCCTATGGATGCACCAACACAATCGCAGCAGTTCTCCACCGTGCTGGCTGATAATAATAAATTGCTGCATGACGTTTACTCGGATTGCAAAGACGTGATGTTCCGCGAATTTTTGATTGGCAATAAGACAGAAGCTTTTGTTGTATATATTGATGGTTTAGTAAATGTTGACATTCTGGATCAGCATGTCATCAGGCCTTTGCTTCAGTTGCCGGCAGAATCGGTCGGTGACTTGACGCCGGATCGGCTTGCTTCCATTCTGACCTTGTCTCTAATGTTGGATCATCATGAACTGGAAGATGCGATCGCATGTTTATCCAATGGATGCGGACTCCTCCTTATTGATGGCGTGAGCCAGGGGATATCAATTGGACTTGCCAAGTGGGAGAAGCGTTCCATCGAGGAGCCGGGAGCGGAAGCAGTCGTTCGTGGACCTAGGGAAGGGTTCACCGAGACAATTAGTGTCAACACCTCGATGATTCGCCGCAAAATCAAAACGCCTTCGCTCAAAATGGTTCCTTACTATCTCGGACGCCATACCCGCACGGAAGTACTCATCTCGTTTATCGAGGGCATCGCAGAGCCATCGTTGATCGCAGAGGTGCGCGAGCGTATCGAGGGGATTGACATTGACGGGATATTGGAAAGCGGTTATATCGAAGGACTAATAGAAGACAGCCCCTTCTCGCCATTTCCGCAAATCCAAGTGACAGAGCGGCCTGATGTCGTGAGCGCATCCTTGCTGGAGGGGCGAGTTGCTATTCTGGTGGATGGTACTCCGTTTGTGCTAATTGCGCCTGCCACGCTGTTCACGATGCTGCAATCGCCGGAAGACTATTATCAACGGTTCCTAATCGGAACGTTCATCCGGTGGCTTCGTTACCTTTTCTTCATCATTACCCTAATTCTGCCGTCCCTCTATGTAGCGATCATGACGTTTCATCAAGAGATGGTACCTACTTCGCTCCTGCTCAGCATCGCGAAATCCAGGGAGGATATCCCATTCCCGGCGCTCGTGGAGGCCTTGCTCATGGAGATATCATTTGAGGCGCTCCGCGAAGCGGGCGTACGCTTGCCTAGGCAAGTCGGTGCCGCCGTCAGTATCGTAGGCGCTTTGGTAATCGGACAAGCAGCGACTTCGGCCGGCCTGGTATCTGCTCCAATGGTCATGGTGGTTGCCATTACGGGTATCGCCTCTTTCATGATGCCGCAGTACAGCAGTGGAATTGCGATTCGGATGCTTCGATTCCCTATCATGGTGTTATCCGGCATGCTGGGTCTGCTTGGGCTCATGCTCGGTGTTATTGTGGTCGTCATCCATCTGTGTTCCCTGCGCTCCCTAGGGGTTCCATATCTGCAGCCGCTTGCGCCGATGAGAGGCAGTGAGCTGAAAGATGTGCTGGTGCGCGCACCAATTTGGATGATGCGTACGAGACCTTATCTGTCGAAGAAAGCGCCAAACAAGACGAGAGTGGCGGCAGACCAGAAGCCGGGACCGCCCCGAGGGAATGAGTCGCCATGATGGAGAAAGGTCGTATTTCGCCGTTGCAGCTCTCTTTTCTCGTGCATCCCTATATTCTGGCAACGTTAGTATTAAGCGCACCGGCCATATCAATGGTAACAGCGGGCCGCGATATGTGGGCAACTCCGATCGTTGCAGGAGTATTCGCCTGCTTGATGGTCGTTCTTATGTACGCACTGCATCTCAGGTACCCGAATGAAACCTTTATCGAATATATCGAATCGATTCTGGGACGTTATCTGGGCAAATGCTTATCACTGATCTATGTGGTATCGATTATTTATACCAATGCGATGGTGCTTCGCCAATATGGCGAATTTATTGCCACAACCTTTCTCATTCAGACGCCGATGATTGTGATCGTCACTAGTCTGATGATGGTCTGTGCGTATGCCCTGTATATGGGGCTCGAGGTATGGGCTCGTGCAGCTCAGCTGCTTATTCCCATTGCGCTCATCATTATCCTTGCGATGCTCATTATTATGATTCCGGATATGAGTTGGAAGGAAATGTTCCCGATGATGGAGCACGGGCCGTTTCCCTTGCTTAGAGGATCGATTCTACCTGCCTCGTGGTTCTCACAGTACTTCATACTGTCGCTCTTCTTGCCTTATCTGACTAAGAATAAAGGCCAGGCGCTCAAATGGTCGTTGATCAGCGTGGCATCGGTAACCATTACGATGGTATTAATCAACCTTTCCATTCTGTTTATGTTCGGTAACTTAAGCAAAGCGTTCAACTATCCGTTTCTCGTCGCGGTTCGCTATATTTCGTTATCGGACTTCCTGGAACATATCGAATCGTTGCTGATGGCAACGTGGCTGATTGGAATCTTCATTAAGGTGACCGTTAATTTCTATGGCTCTGTCCTGTGGACCGCCCAGTGGCTGAAGCTGCCAAATTATCGTACGATCATTGCGCCTATCGGGCTGCTGGTTATCCTCGTCAGTATATGGTGTGCACCAAACTATCAAATGCTGCGTGTTGCCTTGGGTACCAGTGTGCCTGTATACACTTTTCTGATGCAATTAATTGTTCCTGCTTTGCTGCTCCTAATCGCGATCCTCAAGGGGAGGAAAAGGCATGAAAGCTAAGTGGCGATCTCGTATACTCCTACAACTCTTGTGCGCGTGCTGGATGCTTATGCTAACGGGTTGTTGGGACCGTATCGAAATCAATGATCTTGCGCTGATTACGGGAGCAGCAATCGATAGGACAAACAGTAACCAAGTCGATTTGTCCTTGCAAATTTATGTCCCCAGAGCTGCCAGCGGAGGCGGGATGGGCATGGGAGATAAGGGCGCGAGCGGGACATCCAACACATTCGTGCTGACATCAACCGGGGTGAACATTGCAGATGCCCTATCCCATATGCAGGACAAGCTTTCGAGGAAACTGTTCTGGGGACATGCCGAAGTGATCATATTTGGTGAGGGAGCGGCGAAACTAGGCATCCGTGACGATGTGGATTACCTCATGCGAGCACCGCAGCCAAGAGAACGTGCCTATATATATGTCTGTCGTAATAAGGCGAAGAGTGTATTGGCGTTCCAATCTACATTGGAGCGAGATACATCTGAGGTATTGCGGGAACTCGCTAAGAGCAAAAGCAACATGAGCTTTACGCTGGCAGAGGTTTCCGAAATGCTATCTGAAAAGGTCGATGCCTTTGCACTGCCGTGGCTAAGGGAGCTTAAGCCGCCTAATTCAGCGAACATCGGATCGGCCCGATATCAGAACGGAACGGCGATTTTCAAAAACGGCCGTATGGTCGGCCTTGTTGACGAACAAACAACGAGAGGCCTGCTATGGCTTCGCAATGAAATTGAATATGCGGTCGAAACGGTCGTTCCGAAAGGAGAAGATGGGACCATATCCGTCCAGATGCTGAGAAGCCAAACCAAGCTCATCCCGCATATCAGTGAAGGAAAGTGGAGTATGACGGTGCGTATTCATTCGGAGAACGATACCCTGCAGAATGCGACCAACATCAATTTGGCTTCAAGTGAAGCAGGCGTCAAGAAAGTGGAGCTTGCGCTTGAGCAGGACATGAAGAAGCAGATCAGAAATGCGCTTAAACGAATTCAACTGGGGATGCAGGCAGATGTATTCGACTTTGCCGGTGAATTTCACCGGGCTTATCCGCAAATATGGCAACGAACTGAGAATGACTGGGATGAGCAGTTTCCGAAGGTGGAGGTTAAGATTGAGCCGGATGCCGTCTTGCTGCGTCCGGGATTGTCGAATGTAAGAGCAAGATCTAGCGATTAGGAGCAGAGGCTATGACTTGGAAATCCATTCCCGCTTTATTGACATGCAGTTTGATTGTATCCATCATTCAGTGGTATTGGGTACGCGATGCTCCGAGAAAAGAGCGAATCGCTTATTTCTCTTTATTGACGATTGGCTTTGGACTTGGCGTGCTTCTATACGTCTATCCTCGACTGCCGGGTCCGTCGGAGTTTATGGAGCTGTGGTTTGGTCAGCTTGGGAGGCTGCTGATTGGCAGCGGACAAGGAGAATCATGAAAGAGATGCGAATCGGCGGCAAGCAGCTGTTCTGGCTGATCGCGACCATGCAAGCAGGTATGACCATATTGCTAACCATTAACCCGGCTCTAGTAACCGCCAAGCAGGATGCATGGCTGTCGATGGTGCTCGCAAGCGTCTTTGGCGTATTTATTGCTTTTGTATGTGCGCGGATCAGTCAACTGTACCCCGGAAAGACCTTTGTGGAGTATGTGCTGCTCATTGTCGGCAAATGGGCAGGTCATGTGCTCATCTTCCTGTACTTCTTGTTCTGGTACGGCGTTCTCGCGATCATCTTGCGCCAATATGCGGAGTTTATTGCAGCTACGATATTGCCGAGAACGCCCATGATTGTTCCGATTATCGGTATGCTCTTTGTTGCAATCTATGTGGCGAGTGCCGGAATTGAAGTCATTGCACGCTGCAGCGAGGTGTTCGGCCCCTTCATTCTGCTTGGTATCTTCGTGCCGCTCGTCTTGAGCTCCAAAGGCTTTAATTGGAATCACATTCTCCCGGTTTATAGCGATACGGGAATCAAAACGATCATGCAAGGCTCACTCCCGACGACAGCCTTCTTAGGCGACTGCATCATTCTCATCATGCTGTTTGCCTTCGTTTCAAATCCGAAATCGGGTACGAAACCGGCCATGCTTGGTGTAGGGACGGCAGGTTTGTTGACGTGCATCTCGACATTTCTGATAGTGGCAGTCATCGGTTATGGCACAGGAGCGGGGCTGACCTATCCGTTTTTCAACTTAATCCGTTACATGACGTATTTTGATTTTCTGCAAAATCTGGACTCGCTTGTCGTCGCTATCTGGATCATAAGCGTTTTTCTGAAAGTCTCGCTCTATTTCTTCGTCAGCACCTATGGGACCGCCCAGTGGCTGGGAGTGAAAAAGTGGAAGCGACTCATGTGGTGGGTAGCGCCTTTCGTGCTGCTGCTTGCCTTTATACCCCGAGATTTCATCGAGAGCTCGGTCTATTTCCCGCAAAAAATTGCCATTCCGTATCTGCTTCCGTTTCATTGTGTAGGCGTACCGCTTCTGCTGTGGGGCATTGCTAAGTTGAGGTTAAGCGGCCGCAGCGCCGAAGGCAGAAAATAACTATTGCGGACAGGGGAGCAACGAGAGATACTTGTTCTATACAATCATAGACGGTCGACGACTATATTCCCTCCCGCAGCCGCGTCAGAGGGAATTTTAATGTTTATGGAATGGAAGGAACATTTCGGAAATGGCAGGAACGATAGATTTTTTCGCTAGAAAGAAAGAGGAACTGGGCGTTGCGCTCAATGAGGTGCAGAAACAGGCGGTGATGCATACGGAAGGTGCGCTACTGCTGCTGGCTTCGCCTGGATCAGGGAAGACCACCACAATTATCATGCGAATCGGCTACTTAATAGAAGTGAAACGTGTCCATCCTTCGCGTATTAAGGCGGTCACGTTCAGCAAAGCTTCCGCGCAGGATATGAAAGACCGGTTTAGTCGGTTTTTCCCGGAAATGCCTTCCGGCAGTGTCGATTTCTCTACGATACATAGTCTTGCATTCGAAGTGATGCGGGAATATTTGCGTCGCTCGCAAACTTCCTTTCAAATTATCGAAGGCGCGGTAGAGATAGAAGTCGGCGAAGGCGAGAACGAGCAAGCCGGCGGTTTCGATGAGAACAATCCGCCTCTTCATAAGAAGCTGATCCTACGGGATATGTACCGGAAGGTTCGCGGCGACAATATAACGGAAGAGCAGATGGAAGAGCTCACAACCTATATTAGCTTTATCAAGAACAAGCTGGTACCCGAAGCCGAGTGGGCGAGTGTGAAATGCGATGTTCCGGATGCTGCCCTTCTATTGAAGGAGTACGAAGCATTCAAGCGTGCGCGAACCGACAAGATTCTCGTGGACTATGACGATATGCTCGTCATCGCGAACCGTGCACTGGAGCAGAGCAATGAGCTCCTCTGGAAGTACCAGAACAAATTCGACTATGTGCTGACGGATGAAAGCCAGGATACTTCCTTGGTGCAGCATGCCATAATCGAGAAGCTGGTACGCAGACATGGATGCCTGTGCGTCGTCGCCGACGATGATCAGAGTATCTATACTTGGCGCGCGGCTGAGCCGCAATATTTGCTCGATTTTAAAGAGGTGTATCCGGATGCCGCGATACTGAAAATGGAGCAGAACTACCGGTCCTCGCGGAATATTGTCAGCATTGCGAACCGGTTCATCAAACGAAACCAGAACCGTTATGATAAAGAAATGTTTACCCGCAATCCCAGCAGCCGGCCGATTCAAATCAAGAGTTTGGCTGATTACAAGGTGCAGGCTAAGTATGTCGCAGACAAAGTGGCGCTAATTGAGCATTTGCGAGAGACGGCCGTATTGTATCGAAACAATTCTTCATCCATCTCACTCATGAACGAATTTGACCGCAGAGGCATTCCGTTCTATATGAAGGACGGCGATAACCGTTTCTTCTCGCATTGGATTCTGGAGGATATCCTGAATTTTATGCGAATGGCCTATACGGACAAGCGGCCGGATTTGCTAGAGAAAATCCATACGAAGCTGAACGGCTATATTACCAAAACGCAAATGGCGGCGCTCAATCAAATTCAGAATAACGAGTCCGTCTTCGACAACTTGATTCGGTTCGTGCCGCTTCAAGATTACCAGCCGAAGCAGCTGCAGGATTGCAAAGATACGTTTGCTTCGCTGAAGGAGACGGCTCCCCAGTCGGCGATTCGTACGATCCGCTACAAGCTTGGGTATGAGAAGGCGCTGGAGAAAATGTGCGAGCGGCTCGGCTTCCGCAAAGAGAATCTGATCGGCATTCTCAACACGCTGGAGGATATTGCGGTGGGGCTGGAGACGCTGGAGGATTTCGCGAATCGGCTCAAGTATCTGGAAGCGGTCATGAAGGCGTCCAAACGCAACAAGAACGCCAATGCCGTCACGTTCTCCACGCTGCACAGCGCCAAGGGCTTGGAGTTTGAGCGCGTCTATATCATTGATTTGATCGACGGTATTCTCCCGTCTAATGATGATATGAAGAAGGTGGAAGGCGAAATTTCGCCGGAAATGGAAGAAGCGGTTCGGCTGTTCTATGTCGGCATGACGCGGGCGAAGCAGCAACTTGTGCTGCTGACCTACGGTCAGCGGGACGGGGAAGAGGTCAAGGAATCCCAATTCGTGACGGCTGTTCGTAATCTTCAGACGCCTCCGGGTGCTGAACAGGCAAGGGCGGCATCGGCGGAAGTCGCGGCAACCAGCACGATTGGCGGCGCTGCCGGACAGAAAAGGTTTTCAACTGCCCGCAAATCTTCCGGTACGGTGACGGTTACCAGCTCGGCGCAGTCGTTTGTGCCGCCAAATCCGAATGCGCTGAAGAGCGTTGCTTCTTTGAAGAAGGGCCAGCAGCTGAAGCATCGCGTGTTTGGCAGCGGCGAGCTGATCGCAGTCGGATCGGAGTTTATTGAAATCAGATTTACGACCGGCGTCCGTAAATTGTCGGTTTCCGCTTGTCTTGAAATGGGATTGCTTGAGCTGTAGTAGTTGTCTTCTTTTTTGGACGGTCTCCGCATAAGCTAGCTTGGAATGGGAATGCGGAAGAGCGTGCTAACGAAGGAGGCCGTCGCATGCGCAAATGGGGAAGACGGGGCTGGCGAAGCAGCGGCAGGCGGCGCCGATCGTCTGGTAAACCTGGGAAGAAGATAAGCAGACGTAAGCTGCTGATCTTCTTGATGCTGCTGTTTATATTGTTCTTCGCTCAGACGTTTATCTTCATTGAACGCAACTTGCAAGGCCCGCTTATGACCGTCGCTACCGTGCGCGTGAAGCAGGTGGCTACGCAATCGATCAACAAAGCCATTACGGAACAGGTCGCCGGGAACTCCAATGCGGATAAGCTGATTGATTGGAAAACGAATGCCAGCGGCAAGATATCCGGCTTCATGCTCAACTATGCCGAGCATATGCGGATCACGTCCGAGACCATTGATACGGTGCAATCGACGCTGAACAAGATGGGCGAAATTCCGGAGCGGATTCCGCTTGGCCAGGCGCTCGGCAGCGCCATTATCGCTTCGTTTGGTCCGAGGATCCCGGTGAAATTCGAACCGATCGGAGCGGTAAAGGTTGATTTGAATACGCGGCAGAAGGATGCCGGGATCAATATGATTCTGGTTGAGGTCTATATGCACATTGTGGCGGAGGTATCGATTATTATCCCGTTTGATACGAAGCCGGAGCTCGTGGAAACCGAAATCCCGATTTCATATCTGCTCGTAGTAGGCGATGTGCCAATGTACTATTATGATAACAAAGGCAATCCGGTCGGTGATTCTGCTCCCGGCGCGCCGAATATTTCATTGCCGATGGAGAAAAGCGGGGATGGTGTGTCTACTACAACGCAGACGCATGACGGAGAGGCAAATAGCGGCGGTACTGATGATGTGCCGACGCTTGCGCCGACAAACGAACCCTAACGAAAGAGCGCTAATCAAGGCTAAGGGCCTTTGATTAGCGCTCTTTCGTTACTTCTTACGCATTTTACGCCGCTCTTCTCGCTCCCATTGCTTCAGCATCGGGTAGGGATCGAATGACCACTCCACAAGCCCGCGATCGCGGTATACACCATAATGCAAGTGAGGAGGGAATTTCCCTTGCGTCCCGGGCTTGCCATATCCGGAGCTGCCGACCCAACCTACAACTTGGCCGGGCTTTACGACGCTGCCAACGGCTAATGTCTTGTCATAGCCGGACAGATGCGCATAATAATGATAGTAATTATTGAGGTCTCGGATGCCAAGACGCCAGCCTCCATAAGGGTTCCAGCCCTTTATCTCAATAATGCCGTAGCAGGTGCTGCGAACCGGAACACCATGGTTTGCAAAAATATCGGTTCCTTCATGAATCCGATAGCCTCCCCAGCTGCGGCGAGTTCCCCATGTTCCCTTGTAGGAATAATTGGTTCCGATTGGGACGGGAAAAGCATGCTCGAACAAATCCAGCGTACCGTAGGTTGCATAAATGCGAGCGAACTGGCGGATACGCTGCACCGCCCTGGTATTGTGGTAATATTGCCACAAACCAATGGAAAAATCATCCTCTTCTGTGCCGAATTGCATGAAATGATTGGCTACAGAATACAGTAAATCTGTGTCATTCGTGCGCATCGCACGCCCGTCTCCGTCTCCATCTACGCCAAGCCCGCTGAACCACCGAATTGAAGCGGGTGACTCATCGGTCATATCAGGGTTAAGTACACCGGCCCAAGCACTCTCGGTCATAAAGATCCCGATGTATTGTCCCAGCTGCTCCCTTGTCTTGGGGCGGGCTCTGGTTATTGTCCGCTCGTACTGATCAACGGCAGCCAGACGGTACCAGGGAATACGCGTAACGATGCTGATTTCATCGTAAAGCTCTCTTCTTTTGGCGTAAGCATCGTCTTTCGGCGCCGCGCTTTTCGCACCCGCGTAAGCCGCGGTGCCTTGCAGAAGCCCTGCCATCACCAACATCACCAAGAATAGGCGTATTACAAATGATCTCAGATGTATCAGCCTCCACACGCGCCAACTAGCAAAACTTTCATTTAAGGTTTCGGTCGAATGTCTGAAATGGGTGCAATTGGTTTGAACTGCCCTGCTGTTATGATTTGCAAATCATTGGTTTTTATCCGAAACGTGCTATAATAAGACGCAGAGATTACAGAAAGCAGGTACACCTTCCATGAAGACAAAGCTCACCGAAAGAGCGCCGAAGCCGGATTGGCTTCGTATCAAATTAGCGACAGGCGGCAATTATGCCGAAATTAAAGAGATGATGCGCACCAAAACTTTGCATACTGTATGTGAAGAAGCGCGTTGTCCAAATATTTATGAATGTTGGGCGAATCGGACGGCCACGTTCATGATTCTAGGCGATATATGTACGCGTGCATGCCGATTCTGCGCAGTGAAGACAGGCTTACCGACCGAGCTCGATTTGCAAGAGCCGGAACGCGTAGCGGAAGCTGCTGAGCAGATGGGCTTGAAACACTGCGTTGTGACTTCGGTTGCACGCGATGATCTGGCCGACGGCGGCGCAATGATTTTCGTTGAGACGATTAAAGCCATCCGTAAGCGACTGCCTTTCTGCAGCGTAGAAGTACTGATTCCGGATTTTATGGGCAATTGGGACGCGCTGCAAGCGGTTATGGATGCGAATCCGGATATTCTCAACCATAATATTGAAACCGTTGCCCGGCTTTCAAACCGTGTGCGTGCGAAGGCAAAGTATGCTCGTTCGATGGAGCTGCTGAAGCGCGCCAAGGAAATGAAGCCGAATATTCCGACAAAGTCCAGCATTATGCTTGGCGTTGGCGAGGAATGGGACGAAATTTTGCAGGCAATGGATGATCTGCGTGCGGTGGATTGCAATATATTGACCCTGGGACAATATTTGCAGCCTTCACCAAACCACTTGCCGATTGAGCGATATGTGCATCCAGACGAATTCGCGAAGCTTAAAGAAGAAGGACTCAAACGCGGCTTTAGCCATGTGGAATCGGCACCGCTCGTACGCAGCTCGTATCACGCGCATGAGCAAGTGAAATCCGCAGCACAGGCCGAGCCTGCATCCCTGTGAGAAGGAGTGAGAAGCAGACTTGATCCATATCAGCGGCAGAACCTACGAATTAATACATGAGAACAGAAACGGCTGGAATTTCGAAGCCTTTCGAGAGCGATTCAGTGAAGTACTGGAACGATACGATTACGTAATCGGTGATTGGGGATATAATCAGCTTCGGCTCAAGGGATTCTTTCGTGATAATCATCCGAAGGTGACGCGCGAGAGCGCGTTCTCCTCGATGACGGATTATATTAATGAGTACTGTAATTTTGGATGCGCCTACTTCGTGCTGGAGAAGCAGCCCGGTGGTGCGAAATCCGGTGAAGACGGCGATCTGACCGAAGATCAAGATGGCGAAAGCTACGAAACGGCTGATGGCGTGGAAGCTTATGTAACCGCCTCCCGTGCCGTCGCTGCCGGTCAGGCCGCAGATGCCCCGGTTTCGGAGCACCAACAGGTGAAGTTCATGCCGCGGCATGAGCGCGATCAACGCAGAGAGCAGCAGCGCAACAGCAACCGTAAGGATGCGGCGAAGGATCCGGAGAAGGAAACGCCTCGCGAGGGACGTAAGCCGTTTAATAAGGATCGTGAGCATGGCAAGCCGGCTGCGCGTAACAACCAGAATGAGCGTCCGGAGCGTGGCGAGCGTCATGAACGCGGCGAGCGCAATGAACGCGGAGAACGCAGCGAGCGTGGCGAACGTGGGGAGCGCAACAACAATGAGCGCCCTGATCGCGGCGGCGAGCAGCGTTCAGACCGCAATGAACGTCCGGACCGGCCGGAACGGAATCGCAACAAGCGCCCTCATTTTAACCAGAAGGCTCCCGTTGCGGCCGCATCGGAGAACCCTTCCCATCCGCCTCAAGGGCGTGGCGGCAAGGATCAGGGCCCTAAACATTAAATAAAAGGCCAGCCTCAAAAGTGATTACACTTTTGAGGCTGGCCTTTTTTTAGTTATGCAGGATGAATGTGACGGTGCTCCAATGTAGTTAAAATAATACCCTGCCCGTGTATAAGAGGGCAGGGTATCCAAGTAACAGCTATAAATACTGCACATTATACAGCCTGGCGTAAGCTCCTCCGTTACGCATCAGCTCCTCATGGCGGCCTTGCTCCACAATCTGGCCATGCTCGATCACGACGATGAGGTCAGCGTGCGTGATCGTGGAGAGTCGGTGCGCCACGACAAGCGTTGTTCGGTTCTGCGAGAGCTCCGCGAGCGACTCCTGGATGGCGTGCTCGGATTCCAAGTCAAGCGCCGAGGTGGCCTCATCGAGCACGAGGATAGCGGGATCCTTCAGGAACACGCGGGCAATCGCGATCCGCTGCTTCTGACCGCCTGAGAGCTTGACGCCTCGTTCGCCGATTTCCGTGTCATAGCCTTTGGGCAGCGACATGATGAACTCATGCGCATTGGCTCGTCTGGCCGCGTCATAAATCTGCTCTTCCGTGCTTTCCGGATTGCCAAGCAGAATATTCTCGCGAGCCGAGCCGCTGAACAAGATGTTATCCTGCAGCACCATCCCGATCTGCGAACGAAGGCTATGCTGCGTCACGCTGCGAATGGGCTGTCCGTTAATCGTGATTTCGCCCTCTTGCGTGTCGTAGAAGCGTGCCAGCAAGCTGACCAGTGAAGATTTTCCGCCTCCGCTCATACCGACTAACGCAACGGTGTGGCCTTTTGGAATGTGCAGGTTGATATTGCGCAGCACCCAGTCGGATTCATTCTGATAGCGGAACGATACGTTGCGGAATTGAATATCCCCTTGCACCGTACGTAGAGGGACGGCATCCGGCGCATCCGTGATTTCAGCCTGCTCGCCGAGCAGCTCCATTACGCGTTCCAGCGATGCAGATGCTTGAGTGAGCTCAGTGGACGAGTTGACGAGCCGGCGTAGCGGCGCATACAACCTGTCGAGATAGCCGTAAAAGGCGACAAATTCGCCTAACGTAAGCGATCCCTGCACGACAAAATAACCGCCGCACGCCAGCACCAGCAGGGGTGCAATTTCAGTCAGCGTATTAATGATGGATTGCGTGAGCGCATTCCACCGAGTCAAAGCAAAGGCGCGCTCCAGAAACGTTTGGTTCCGATTGCCGAATTGCTGCTGCTCATAGGCTTCCAAAGTAAAGCTCTTCACCACAGGAATGCCGTTCACATGTTCATTGAGATAGCCCTGCATCTCCGCCATCGCTTGCGATCTCGAGCGCGAGTAACCTCGCAGCCGTTTGTACAGCTTCTTCACCGCATAGCCGTAGAACGGAAGGATGGCTATAGCCACAAAGGTTAGCGTGATGTTCATATTGAACATGATGACGAGCGCAATGACGAGCGTGAACATATCCAGCCAGATGTTCATCAGACCGGTCTCGACGAGCGACTTGGTCTGTTCGGCGTCATTCATCATCCGCGAGATAATCTCGCCGGATTTGCGATTCTGGTAGAACCGGATGGATAACCGCTGCAAATGAGCGTAGAGCTTATTGCGCAAGTCAAAAAGCACGCGGCTCGTTGTCAGCTGCGCGAAATATTGACGGTAATATTCAACCGGATATCGAACCACAACGAAAAGTAAGAAGGCCAGCCCCACAGCTTTAAACAGCTTTGAGGTTTTGTCTTCAACCGAGAGAGTAGCAAGCAGCACATCGTCGACGACATATTTGAGAAACAAGGGAAGCGTCAGCGGAATCGCGAATTTAATGATGCCAATCGCCAGCGTAATCGCAATCAGCCAGCGATAGGGTTTAACAATTTGCAGATAGGCGCGAAAATGGTTCATCTATTTCACGTCGTAACCAAGAAACGCTTCGCGCACCCGGTTCCAGAACGGGAATGGACGGTAGCGTGCGAAGCTAACCTTGCGTGAAGCCACGCTGCACCGAATGGCGCGGATATCGTCCCGTTTAATGGTAAGCTGGTCAACAGTTAGCTGCAGCCGCTGATCTTTGCGTGGAATAATGTCGCAGTGATGGTGCTGCGGCAGAACGAGTGAAGAACCTAGCGTCCGGTAAACCCGGTTATTAATGGATGCAATTTCAGCCAGCTGCAGCGATTCGATCGACGGATGAATGATCGCGCCGCCTAAGCTTTTGTTATACGCCGTACTCCCTGATGGCGTCGAGACGACAATGCCGTCACCGCGGAACATTTCAAACATCTCATCATTGACGTTAATTTGAGCGACTAGCATATTGTCTAGGCCTTTAAGCGTAAATTCGTTCAGTGCCGTATGGGTCACTTTGCCTGCGTCTGTGTCCAATTCGATCTGGGCAAGCGGGTATCGTACGATGCGCGGCTCACTTTCCGCCATCATGCGGACCAGCTCTTCCAGTTCGTCGGCTTTCCAATCGGCGAAGAATCCGAGATGACCGGTATGTACACCGATAAAAGCGAGGTCATCGATTCTGTCGACATAGGTGTGAAATGCCTTCAAGAGCGTTCCGTCGCCGCCAATGGAGATGACCATTTCCGGACTCTCGTCATTGCGCGTTAATCCTCGTGCTGCTGCAAGCTCATGAAAACGAGTGACAAGCTCTTTCGATAACTTATCACCTCTGTCAATTACGACATAATTCAAATCTAGGCGCCCCTTCCGCGCAGTTAATACTTGAATCATAGCGGATATCTGTGGCGAATTCAATGTCAAAGCGCCGGACCGAGCGCACCCCAAAGCAGATAGATTAAGCAAGTGGCGATACAGCCGTGTAATAATCGCGCGAGTAGAAAAGGCTTATAGCGCAGATCCGTATGGCTGAGGAGACTGGCGATTTGGGCATGCACGGACAAGCCGCCCCAGGAGAGGATGAATGCGGCGATCGCCGCTTGGTGGACGAGGCCGCTGCTGACTGCCGCGCCTGCGGAACGCGCGCCGAGCGTAACCTCGAAGATGCCGTTCACTACGGCATCAGAGAGAGCAGGCGGAACATGAATCAGGCTGAGCAAGGACTGGACGCCTTGCGCCAACACATTGATGCCCCCGGCCTGCCGGAGCAGCTCCATGATCACGGAGAAGACAACGACGAGACCGCCAACTACGATCATGAGCCGCAGCGCAGCCTGTATGGCGTCTTGAAGGAGAACGCCGAATGTGCGTCCATCCATTAAGCGGGCGAAATGCATCGCGTGTATGGCCTCAGAGAGGCGGCTTTTTCGCTTTCCAGCTGCGATGCTGCTGCCCTTGCCCCCGGTGCTGCTAGGCGCTGCGGGGAGCGTCGACTCCGCCTTACGGTCGTGAAATCGCATCAGCAGCCCGATAATGAGGCCTCCGCCATAATGAGCTGCAGCCAGGACCGGTGCAAGCGCGACATTGTGGAAGAAACCGACGGAAACAGCGCCGATGAGGAAAATGGGGTCCGAGGTTGTCGTAAACGCCACAAGCCGCTCGCCCTCCGACCGGTTGATGAGCTTTTGTTCCCAGAGCTGGGCCGTAAGTCTTGCCCCGACAGGGTAACCGGATGCGTACCCCATCGTCACAACAAACCCCCCTATCCCGGGTATTCGAAAGAGTGGCCGCATGAGCGGATCCAAGATTTTACCGAAGAAATGTACGATGCCAAGTCCAAGCAGCAGCTCCGAAATCACGAAGAAGGGGAATAGGGCCGGAAACAGCACTTCCCACCAGATGGATAGCCCCCGAATGGAAGCTCCCAGCGCCTCAGCGGGAAAGCCAATCATCAGCAGAACGAGCAGAACGGCTGACCAAGCCGGGATAATTGACGGGCGAAGCAAGTAGCGAACGACATGCACGCAGAGGCCCTCCTTGAAATCGTAAATGCCTACTACTACTGCTATATGTGCGGGAGCGGACAAACATCACTTGTCCGAAAGAATGCTTTTTGTATAGCGGGTGTAAAGGGGGCTTAAAAAGCCCGGAAATAGGGTAAAAAAGTTTAGAAAACGCTTGCAAAACTAGATGTTATTTTTATTCTGGGTATGCTACAATTGTCTTACATCAATCGAACGCCTTGAGGTGATGACTAATGAGTATAATTGCTGGCATCCTCGTCTGCGCATTCATCTACGTCATCCGTGAGTCCCTGATGGCTCCCGGAGAAGAGGATTACGAAAGCTGAATTTCCCGACTCTTATTCGTACCAACACCTACTGCCGTAATGCCCTCTTCCTAGAGGGCATTTTTTTGTGCGCCTATAGGTTCATATTTTATGTTAAAATAATTAAGGGAAGTGCTACAAAAGACCTACAAAACGGAGTGAGTAATGACGATGAATAACTATAGTACTATATATGAAGCTGTCGGAGGCGTTGCCGGAATTAAAGGCATCGTAGAATCCTTCTATCCTAAGGTTCTGAAGAACCCATTGATTGGCCCTCTATTTCCGGCGAATATTCAACCTGTCATGGAGAAACAGACGATGTTTCTGACTCAGTTCTTCGGCGGTCCTTCTTTGTACTCCGATGAATTTGGACATCCCATGATGCGCGCAAGGCATATGCCATTTCCTATAACACCAGAACATGCGGAGGCTTGGCTTGGTTGCATGCGGGAAGCCCTTGCAGAAACAGACTTGCCTGCCCGGCTGCAGGAAGCCATGCTTGACCGTTTATCAGGACCGGCTCATCACTTTGTTAATCAACAACCATAACAATAGGGAGACGTGACGAAATGGATCCACTTTATTTAACTTCAATTACATGTATTTGCTGTGAGTCCACCTACAAGACGTCACGTGTACGCCCAAGCTTTAAGAAACCATCCGGCCGGGACACCGATTTCTGTTCCCACTACAAGACGGAATGTAATCCTGATTTCTATGTCGTGCGTGTTTGTCCGCGCTGCGGATTCTCTTCAACCGAGAACGGCAAAACAGCCATGACGGAAGCGCAGAAACGTCTCTATCAGGAGACGGTGGGAAGCCGCTGGAGCTATCGCGATTACGGCGGCACGCGTACGAAGGAGCAGGCGCTGGAATGCTACAAGCTTGCGCTCCTCTGCGCTGGCATTATCAACGAGAAGGAGCGAGTCATAGCGGGTATCCTTCATCATATTGCATGGCTGTATCGGTACGAGAATATGAAGGAGCAGGAGCTGCGGTTTCTGCGCCATGCACTGGATGCTTACGTCGCTGTATTTGAGACAGAGAGCGGTTCACTCAACAATGCGAAGCTGATGTACCTGATTGGGGAGCTGAATCGGCGGATCGGCGAGCCGAATACAGCAGTAAAGTGGTTCTCGCGTGTTGTCAATGACAAGCGGATTGAGGATGCTTCCATGATCCGGGCATGCCGCGATCAATGGCAGCTGCTTCGCGAGCAGCAGCAGTTTGGTGACAATTATGAGGAAGAGCCAGCCGCGATGAACGCGTAGGGATCAAAAAAAGCCGTCCGAGCCTTGGTGCTCGGGCGGCTTATTTATGTTCTGGTTAACCGAGATCAAGCGTGGCGAAGCGTCGTGTCCGTAAGGAGATAGTCCTGATCCGCATCGATAACGGTTACCCGGTTATGGCAGCAGGGGAAGACGAGAAGCCTTTTTTTGCCTGTGCGAATATCGCCAAGCTCTTTGGGTCTGATTGGCAGCAGGACGTTGTCTTTCTTGCAGAACGGGCAGCTCGGCACATATACGTCTTTCATAATGATGTCATAAGGCCAGGCACGCTCAAAAGGAATCACGGCGTTGAAGCTCCTTTATCCTCTGTGTCGTTAGCGGCATTCTTCGCGAGCTCGGCAATCTTTTGCAGCAAAATATGCTTTGGCATATGCATCAAATGCTCCAGCGGAACATTCAACTCCTTAGCCAGCTTAATCGCGGTCTCCGCTGAAAGCTGCAGTGGTTGAGACATCGTAAACACTCCTTATCGTTTGGGGCTTGTCTGCATATGCAGCGCCCAGATCTGCATAGGATGGAAAAAGGGACAATGATCACGTTATAATTCAGTTATACACTGCGACGATAGAATTCGCAACGCGCAGAAATAGGAGGCTCCTATGCAATCAACATTACCCACAACATGGAATTTAGAAAATATCTATGCGGGAGGTTCCGGCTCTGCCGCATTTAGCGAGGAATTAAGCGGGATGGAGCGAGACATAGATGTCCTGACACGAGAACTGTCTACGGCGTCTGCAAGCGGTGCTCCTTCTTCATCGGAACAGCTGTCAGGCTGGACGAAAGCGGTTCAATCGATACTGCTCCGGATTCGGCAGTCAGACTCGTTCGTAGGCTGCTTGCAAGCCCAGCAAATGAAGGATACTGCGGCTAATGGGCTTAATGATCGGGTCAAAACCCTGTCGGCTAAATTCAACGGGGCACTGACAAATTTTGATGAGCTGCTGCTGCGGACTGACGACGAGAGCTGGGGGAATTGGCTGCGTTCGGCCGATGCTGCACCGGTTGCTTTCGTACTGAATGAGCGACGTGAAGCAGGTAAAGAGAAGCTGCCTCCTAAAGAAGAAGCACTGGCTGCGGAGCTGGCGGTAGACGGTTACCACGGCTGGGGCGATTTCTATAACACGATCGTTTCACGTATTCGATTCGAGGTTACCGAGAATGACGGGGCCGTGAAGCAGCTATCTGCCGGCCAAATGCATAATAGGCTTAGTCACAGTGATCGGAGCGTACGCGAGAGTGCTTTTGCAGAGTGGGAACGTGAATGGTCCGAGCAAGGAGATCTGTGCGCAGATACGATTAATCGCATCTCAGGCTTCCGTTTGAAGCTGTACGAGAAGCGGGGCTGGGTTTCGGCGCTCAAAGAGCCGCTTGCGATAAACCGAATGAGCGAGGCTACGCTGAATGCGATGTGGTCGGCCGTAACCGAAGGCAAGCCGCGCCTTGTACGCTATATGGAGCGCAAAGCAAAGCTGCTAGGTCTCCCCCAACTGGACTGGCATGATGTTAGCGCACCGCTTGGTTCTGCAAGCAAGACAGTGCCGTACAGTGAGGCAGCGGCGTTTATTACGGAGCAGTTCCGTGCGTTCAGTCCGGATTTGGCATCGTTTACGGATTTGGCGTTCCGCGAAGCGTGGATCGAAGCGGAGGATCGTCCGGGCAAACGTCCGGGCGGGTTCTGCACTTCGTTCCCGAAGAGTGAAGAAACGCGGATTTTCATGACCTACTCCGGCACACCGTCGAACATTTCGACGCTTGCTCATGAGCTGGGACATGCGTATCATCAGCATGTCATGAATGATTTGCCGCCACTGGCACAGGAGTATGCGAGCAATGTAGCAGAAACGGCGTCAACTTTTGCAGAGATGCTCGTATCTGATTCCGCACTGAAGGCTGCTGTCAGCCGAGAAGAGAAGCTGGCGCTGCTCGATGATAAGCTGAATAATGCGGTTTCTTATTTTATGGATATTCACTCTCGTTTCTTGTTTGAGAAGAGCTTCTATGAACAGCGTAAGCAGAGGATGCTGACCAAAGACGAGCTGTGCAAACTCATGGAAGAAGCGCAGCAGGAAGGGTTCAGCGGTGCGCTGGGCAAGCTGCATCCGCATTTCTGGGCGTCGAAATTGCATTTCTATTTGACGGATGTACCTTTCTACAACTTTCCGTATACATTTGGGTATTTATTTAGCTGCGGTATCTATGCGCAAGCGAAGAAAGAAGGCGAGTCCTTTGCGGACCGCTATGTCGCGCTGCTTCGCGATACCGGTTTGATGGCGGTTGAGGATTTGGCGCAGAAGCATCTTGGCGTACGTTTGGATGAACCGGACTTCTGGCGTGAAGCGGTCAAGCTAGCTTTGGCGGACGTAGAAGAGTTCCTGGCTCTGACCGAAGAAGTATAAGGTTTGATTGAGAGATAGGCATAAAACCTGACATAATGTGGAATACTGATGGATAGAGAACGGTGCGGCCTTAAGGGTGACGGCGCCGTTTTTCTGTCACTGGATCAGGATATGGGTAGGTCCGCTTATGGAAGGGGTTTGAGAGAATGCAAGTAGAGCAGACATTTGTGATGGTGAAGCCGGATGGTGTGAAGCGAGGGCTGATCGGCCCAATAATTACACGTTTCGAGCAGAAGGGCTTCGAGCTGGCCGCGATATCGCTCCGCAGAATTGACCGAAAGCTTGCTGAGACGCATTATGGCGAGCTTAAGTCAAAGCCGTTCTTCGGCGAATTGGTCGATTATTTAACGTCCGGACCGGTGTGCGCCATGATCTGGCAAGGTCCTCATGCCGTTGAGAATGCACGTGCGATCATTGGCAAGACGAATCCGGTGGAAGCGGGGCCGGGGACGATTCGTGGCGACTTTGGGATGGATATCTCGGGCAATATTGTTCACGGATCGGATTCGGATGCAAGTGCTGCACGCGAAATCGGATTGTTCTTCGACCGTGAGCATGCTGCGCTGCCTCCGACTCCATTATTTGGCGGAACGGCTGTGGCACAGGATGAACATTCGATTCATTAATTGTGTCCTACACAAGAAAGCCCTCGCTTATCTCGTCTAGAGAGATAGGAGGGCTTTCGTTATTACGTGCTCGATTAGTTGTTTGTTTGTGTGGGTAGAAAATTAGAACGATTCGTTGATAACCAGTTTGCTAAGCGGCAAACGAGGAGTTGGACGGCCCGGTGCAGCTGCTTCTCCGATTGCGATCATCATAACCGGAATGAAGCGTTCCGGGATGTTCAATGCTTCAACGAGCTTCGCTTTGTCAAAACCGCCCATTGCTACCGTGTCGTACCCTTTAGCTTTAGCTGCCAGCATGAGCTGCATAGCGCCAAGACCTGCATTCTTGTTCGCTTCGTCGCGTGCAACTTGCTCGAACGAATAAGCGCCTTCGATTTGACTAACCATATTGTCACGGATTTCTTGCGAAACATGACCTGCTGCAAGCATGCCGTCAAAGATTTCACGGCCTGTGATTTGCGCTTGCAAGTCGCCAAGAATAACGATAACAGCGGAAGCGTCGGATACTTGTTGTTGGCCGTAAGCGATCGGACGAACAAGATCTTTCTGTGCTTGGTCTTGGATAACGAGGAAACGCCATTGCTGCAGGTTCCAGGAAGATGGTGCAGTTGCAGCCAGCTCAAGGATTTCGTTCAACGTTGTTTCAGGAATAACTACATCTCTTTTGTATTGGCGTACGGAATGACGCTCGCGCATAACTTGCTCAGCGGATGGTGCCGCTACAGTATTGTGTTGGTTCATTTTAGGTATCTCCCTCTCCAAATGGAATGAATGTAAAAATAAGTAACTTACTTATCAGATCTAACTTACAATAGTATAGTACACTTACAAAAGATAAGCAACTACGAAATTTAGGAAGTCAACTTCTTAAAATGTGCGAGCGCGGGTTGACTCCAATGAGAAAAATGTGTTAAATTATGGTCAATTGTACAAGGACGCTACGGAAGCACCGTAACGCGCAGATGATCTGCGTAGTTATGGTGCTTTTTTGCGTCCTTTTTATTCTTCAGGATGCAGAAAGGAGTGTGAGATTGATCCATGAGCAAGCGCAATCTCATTGTAGCCGTGCAAGAATCGAGTTATCTTGAACGACTTGGCGACTTTATTCGACTGGGCTCCTTCGGAGCAGGCTGGCAATTAACAGCCTTTACGAATCCGGCAGCACTTCGCAGCTATTTGCGCGGAGGATATGCCGTAGATCTACTCGTGGCACAGCCGAGCTTATTGGATGAGCTGGGCGAGTTGACGGAGAACGTGTTATCGGCAGCGCTTGTGGGGCAGATCGGATATTCGCAGCATAAGCATCAGGTGCTGCAATACCAGCCGCTGCCTCAGCTGTTGCAATCGTTCGCGGCCATTTATGCTTCGTCTGAGCAGCATGCAGTGAAGCTGGTGGATGAGGGTGGCGAGGATAGGGCGGCCGGCGGGACAAGCATCATTTCGGTGTATTCCCCTGCAGGTGGAATCGGGAAGACGACGCTTGCGTTGCAGCTTGCAAGGCAGGCATCCGCTTGCGGTGCTCGCGTCTTTTATTTGAACCTGGAGCAGTGGAATGCAGCGCCGCTCTGGGATGGCAAAGATGGACGGGAAGATTTCTCGAATTTGTTGTATGCGCTGCAAGCTGCTCCTGATAAAGCAGCTGCGCAAATTATTGCGCTGCGCAAACGTCATCCTTGGCTTGGCATTGATTTTATCGTGCCATGCGAGAATGCGGAGGAACGACTCTCCCTTACGGCTGAGCAAGCGGAGAGATTGCTCGCTGCCATTAAGGGAACTGCGGAATACGACATGATTGTGGTTGATTTGGACAGCCGATTGGATGCCGTACACGACGGTGCGTTCCATGCAAGCCGCCATGTGCTCTGGCTCTTGTCGAATGATCCGAGCAGCTTGCGCAAGACAGAGTTAGCTATGCAGTATGGCGAACAGAAGATTGGCCTTTCCTTTATGGCGTCGAAGACTAAATTTCGATTTATCCAGCTGAAGCCATTCGGCAGTCCGGAAGCGGAATGGCAAAGCGGCAAGATGGCTTCACTATCGATTACAGCCTCTGTGCCTTTTGTAAAGGAATGGGCAGCTTTCGGACAACAGGGTGGGACCGGGTGGTTCGATGCTCCGCAGTATCGCGGAGCTATTGAATCGCTGCTCGGCAAACTTGGCGAGCTGAAGCCGGGAGGTGATTCCAGTGTCGCCTCTGAACGAAGAAACAGTCCAGCTGCTCAAGGAACGAATTCGCAATCAGCTTGAGCTTGGAATCGCGATGTCAGACGAGGAGTTCAGCTCGCGAATTGAACGAGAAGTTTTTCGGTGGTGTGTGGATCATCCGATTACTGCGGGCGAGAAAATTCAACTTGTCCGAAGGCTGTTTCATTCCTTTCGCGGTTTGGATCTCATACAACCGTTGATGGACGATCCATCCGTTACGGAGATCATGATTAACTCTCATAAGGAAATGTTTGTGGAGCGTGGGGGACAACTGCTGAGGGTACCGATTTTTTTTGAAAGTAAAGAACGGCTGGAGGATTTGATTCAATCCGTAGTAGCGGGCGTCAATCGCGTAGTGAATGAATCTACACCGATTGTAGATGCCAGGTTGAAAGATGGGTCCAGGGTACACATCGTGCTGCCGCCGGTTGCTTTGAAAGGACCGACCATGACGATCCGAAAGTTTCCCGAGCGTCCGATGCTGATGGATGATCTGATCGCGCGTGGGGCGCTTACTTCGGAGGCCGCTGCGATGCTTGGCAAGCTTGTGAAGGCGAAGTACAACATTTTCATCAGCGGGGGGACAGGCTCGGGCAAAACAACCTTTCTTAATGCGCTAACCCAATTCATTCCGAAGGATGAGCGGATCGTAACCATAGAAGATGCAGCAGAACTGCAAATTCGCTCGGTTCCGAACTTGGTCTCGCTGGAGACGCGTAACGCGAACACCGAAGGGAAGGGTGCCATTGCCATGAAGGAGCTGATTCGAGCTTCGCTGCGAATGAGGCCAAATCGGATCGTTGTGGGCGAGGTTCGGGGCGGCGAAGCAATCGATATGCTGGCTGCTATGAACACCGGACATGATGGAAGCTTATCCACCGGACACAGCAACAGCGCCCGAGATATGATCGCTCGTCTGGAAACGATGGTGCTGAGCGGCGCCGAATTGCCGATTGCCGTAATTAGGCAGCAAATTGGCTCGGCCATTGATATTATCGTGCACCTCTCTCGCTTACGCGATCGTTCGAGGCGAGTCATTGAAATGTATAGGTTTAATAATTAACCAACTGATGAATATTTATCTTTACCAGTTCAGATAATTTAATAATTATCTGAACTGTGGAATATTTAACTTTACTGATAATTTGACCATGTGAAACGCTAAGAGGAAAGCATTTACTGTAGCGGGAAGACATTCGTTATTTTCAATGATGGTATGAGAATGCGAAGGGAATTGTGGTGCTGCCTGAGCTCATAATCCAACGTTTGCTTACGAGTATGAACGGGCGATAAAAGATAAAAACCTGGTACCGGTGAAACCAGTCAAAATGCCAACCAAGTTTACACGCGATGGTATCGATCCGGATCAGCTGACACCGTATCAAGGAATACATAAGGAACTCGTTGCAGGACTTGTCAGCCAGCTTGCATACATTGATGAACACTATTTCGCGGTTGGTCCTCACTTGCCAATTCTGTTGCGATATCGTGATTCCTCGCAATGGGAGTTTCTCGATGATCGTGCGGTGCTTGATTTAACGAAAACGATGGCGCCGCTTATGTACGATCAGGAACCCGAAGATAAAAAGCGAATCGACTTGTTACACGTGCATTTGCAGCATAGTTGCCTTGGGAATGTTCAACAGGTTGCTCAGCACGTCGACATGCTTCGATCGATTCGTGACCTGCGTTTCTTCGAGCGTACGTCAGCAATTGAGTTGAATGAAATCCGTAAAATCATTCGTGAACTCATTCGGCTTCTTGATTATGAAGAAAAGGATATCGTACATACCAATTTTCAAGATCAACTCGGTACCGTATCCTTCGAGGATGATTTACCGGTGTCGGCTGATTTTACGGATTATCGGGAGTTCATTGGAAAGTTCGTCCGCGATCACTAAGATCATGTCGCGATCCAGCGTCTCAGGCGGAACAAGCCCATCACCATGATGGACATTGAAGCCTTTACCGAGATGCTTGAAGCAGAAAAACCAGGCACAAAAGAACAGTTTAACGAGCTGTTCGTCTCAGAAAGCGAAAGCTCGTTTGGGCTATTTGTACGGAGTCTGCTTGGGTTAGAACGAGAGTCGTCACTTGAGCTATTCGCCGATCTGCTTCAAAAAACCGATTTAAATGAAAATCAAATTACGTTTATCGATATGATTATCGATCATCTCTGCGAAAATGGTGGGCTTGAGCCGGCGAAGTTACTACAGGAACCATTTGTTCGAATGCATAAGGACGGGGTCCTGGGACTCTTCGATGAGTCGACTGCTTTTAATATCGTAAAGATCGTGAACTCAATCGAAGAAACGGCTAAGGTCAAAACGGGGTAATTGTAACAGCTTTGATTGATGGTAGCACTAGAAATTAGCCTGGCAGGTGTTTGCTGCCGGGCTTATTTTTATGGCAATTTGAGACGGGAGGTCCTCAGTCGCTGTCGTAAAATTGAACTATGGAAGACAAGTATACCCCGAATAATTTATGTTGGATCATGTTTTGTTTTTTCAACAATAAAAATAGTTCGTTTTTTTGTTTGTATGAGCGTCGTTTCGACAAAATACAAAGATTTAATCCTATATAATTGGGAGTGGGAAAATATTACTAGATCTTAATTGCTATCGGTGAAAATAAATAATTATGATCATTCGAGAGGTGATAAGAGTTTATGGGGTTTCAAGTATCGAGTATAAGAGAAATAAAATTCGAGGATATACATAGCTTGACGGATTATATCGAAGCAGAATCGAAGAGAATAGTCCTTGTTCCGATTTTGGCATTCATAGAAAAGAAATCCAAATTTATAGATGATCAGTTATTTGGTTCTGGTAGTGATTATGTGAACTTTAATGAAGAAGGATTCAGGCAGTTTTGTTACATTTGCAAATTACCTTTTGGGTTCATTAACAGTATCAACGAGGTAGGTCTTACAACATTGGTGATAAATGACTATTTTTCATCAAAATTCAAAAACTTGGATTTGCAGAAATATAACTTTGTTCTTGATGAATCTACAATGACTGTGATCGGTGTTGTCAGTAATGCTTATTATCCTTACAGTAATAAAAGATTTCTTGATGATGTATTTCAAACATTCTCAAGATTAAAGAATGATTACGATCTTGTGGAGAGCTACAGTATTAATACGAATATATATATCAGATTACTATCTAAGAACTTAGAGGTAGGAATTATTCGTGGGAGTGGAGGAAATGGGACCGATAAATCTCAAATAGGTATTCAATTGTGCAACAGTATGGTCGGTCAAGGTTATATTACTGCTTCATACTATGTCTATCGTCTTATCTGTGCTAATGGATTAGTAATAAAGTCCAATGAAAGTGCTGGGAAAGTAAGGCATATTGGAAATGAAGAAACTTTTAATAAACGGTTACATGAGAATGTTGGTCCGGTTATAGAAAAGATAAAAACTGTTCCAAAGCTAATAAAAAGTTTGGGAGATATCGATTTTGATGCATATCGATTTGTTAAAGCAGGAGGATCTGATTTTGTTTATAGAATTATACCATTAAGCGCCGGAGAACACGAAAAAAGAAAAAAATTAAAAGGTGCTACTCTTATAGAATTCGATACGGAGAAGATTTTTGAATATATGAATAAGTATGCTGGTGCGGTATACAAATCACAATGGAGATCAAATCAAAGCATGTTTGATTTTATTAATTTATTTACAGAGTATGCCCAGCAAAAAAAAATACAAAAGCGAATCGAAATCGAAGAAAACAGTGGGGAACTTGTAAATTGGATTTTGGAAAATAAGAGAAAATTCAAGTAGTTGAAAACAATATTGTTATTAATAACATTGTAACCGTTAGAAAGGAATGATTATATATGTGGGGGTTAAAGAGAGGTATGAATGAGTTAAGTGATTTCTTCCCTCCAGGTACGGCTACTAGCAATCTTATGATAACGGATATGAGAATTCCGCATTATCGAGAATTCCTTTGGAAAATTCACAGACAATCAATTCCAAAAGAAGCCCTGAATTGGAAAGGTCCTAATTTATCCAATTATAACGATTGGGAGGAGTATTGGACCTCCCAATATTTTATTAGTGAAGGATACGGTATAGTAAAAAACTACAATTTAGTGGCAAGAAAATCAAAGTATATCGAAAACAATGATCTCATTCGCTGTTTGATTGGAGATATAAATGTAGAGAATTTTATTTACACAGCTAGAGAGTGGAATCGAATGGGGTATTCAGTTTCACCAAAACTCGATATGTTGGTATACAACAAAGATGAGATATTTTTTGTAGATGTGAAGAGAGCAAGACGTTTTGAAAAGCCTGATAGATTAAGGTTTATGTTGTTGGCAAAGGAGAAATTGGGAACGGAGATTAGAATAACAACAATGGATGCTTTATTCCCATTTTCGCTTGAAGTACACTAAATTGCTTTTCTGGCTCTACACAGCCGGTGTAAAAGACTAAGACTGTCTTCCAAAATTGATTGCGTTGCCGCGCTAAATGCAGCTTTGTTTCGAAGATTGGTTCGGTTCCGTCGTGGGTGCTTGACATATCAGCTGTACCGGCAATCGTCAAACAGGACGGTGCGCCCCCGGGTTACCAGCTTTGTTCATGGCTTACACAAAATCGGTTGGCGGAATACCAACTCGTTAATGGTATCCACCTAATAATCCGAGGGCGGATATCGTAATAAAAAGGGTAGCGAAAACTGCCCATAAAATGATAATGCTTTACACGACTGTCAGGCTGCTGAACTGGGTCGCACCCTTGCCGTGGCTGCACAGTCGAGAGCATTAGCCGGTTATGCGACCTTAGCTTGCCGTACATATCCCGTTAACGCCGCCCAGGGCGCCGTTAACCCCTCTCGGACAGAGTGGCAAAGTCTCGTTTTTTACTTCGTTCTTCGTTCGCCTGATACCGACTTTTGACTGAAATCGACAATCGTTTATTGATATACTAGCCTTAGAGACTAAGAATTATAATAGACTCGTCAATAAATTTAAGGTTGTGCGCCATGAAACGTGTGTGCTTTCCCAAAAATATTTCGTCAAAAAAGCGATACTATCTACGAATTACATGGGACCGCTCAAAACCAATATTAACAGCTGTATTACTGAATCCAAGCATCGCCAATCAGATAAGACGTGATCACACCTCTGACTTCATGGTAAAGCTTGCAAAGGCTAAAAATTTTGGCACTCTTATCCTTGTGAATGTCATTCCGTCAATTGAAAGCAAATCTTCAAATATTAATCCTGACGTTCATAATTTTGATTATAAAAAAAATAATAGGTACATTTTAAAAGCCCTTCAATTAGGGCATTCAGTAATCGTTGGTTGGGGTGAAAAAGGGAAAGTTGCCTCTATGCAATACAAACCACTGCTCGAGAAATATAATAGCAAAATATATTGCTTGATGAGAAATAAGGACCGGGAAAAGACTCCAACACAAGCAACATACTTCATTCGAGTGGTAAATAAATTAAAAATAAATCTTTCCGAATATAACCTTCCAAAATTTTGAGTACCATACAGCGGGACCACGAAACCGAGACTTGGGGGGACAACTGAATGGAAAAACGAGAAATTATCAAGAAAATTATTGAAGTAGATACAATTAAATCAGGTAAAGTTAACATTATTTCATTCTATAGAAATAGTAAGCAGATTGACGTCGAAGGTTTGCGTCTAAGACTAAGATCTGACCATCCGAGTTCGAAATACGAATACTCCCACCATCTAGATTATGAAGATATTCAAAAACTTAGCCGAATCTTCACAGGCATATATACATACGAAACTGGAAGCAAAGAAGAATGGGATTACCAAATAAAAAATGAGTTTGAAAAAATAATTCGAGACGGAAAATTTATAAAGACCTCGAAACGAAACGGAATTCCTTACATGGTAACTTTATTAAAATGGGTGGAACCAAACTGAGGGTTGACACATGGAGTACGTAAGTGTTTCACCTGTAACCCTAAGCTTGTTACACCTGTCTCAATTCAACCAAAGACGGTAATTGAACATGTTTTTCTTCAAAATAAAAGACGATATTATACAGTTTAAAAGTCAAGTGCCCGCTGTATTTTCTCGATTTCGAGAGGTTCCAGGTGCACATCTGACAATGATGGGGATGTTGGTACTATCGTAGTGTGAATACCCAATGGAGTGGGACATCTAGCTAAAAAGAAACGAAAAAAACCGGACAACAGTTCCGGTTTTTTTTCGTTTCTGCAAAACCGGGTATATGAAGGTGGGCTCTACTGTTACAAAGCGATTTTGACAAACATAACCCATACCGCTTTGTAAGTCAGTTTCAGCGCAACGTCTGGACTAACTTCCACCCATGTCAGATACTCCGTCTTGTCCATCGCTTCGACCTCACGAAGTGCCACCCAAAACTGATCCAGAAACTCCGTTTTCGATTTTGCCCACCAGATTGGCATTTCCGTATTAGGATTGAACGTCATCATCCATTCCCGCGTGAATACGTCCGCGTCTGACTCAAGAAGATCCAGCGTCGGAAGAATCCATCCCGCCGCATTTACCACCACATCACGGATCGGAAGAAGGCGATTTAGGAGTTGATTTTCCTGGTGATCGTCCGCGAAATGCTGGTTCTGCTGCATCAGTATGACTGGTATCGGAAGCCATTTGGTAAGTTCTGTCAGTTCTTGTTCCCACCACTCTATAGGCATGTGTTCTTCCCCAGAATGGCTCGAGAGAAGAGGTTTACGCATCAGCAAAAACGGCGCTGTCGTCCAGGTACCAGGACCGAACAAGTTCTCGCAAATAGAAGTATCCGAAGGTGAAGCATCGCGGGAGCGGAAAGCCGCCAAATGGGTCTCTCCCACCTCGGTGGCTTTCAGTTCATACTATAGGACGAGTTGGTTAATGAAAACCCACTACGGAAATCAGAAATTAATCCTTGCGTACGAACTTTCTTTTCATCTTCGTAAGCTGCAGCACGTATCGATTCTACTGCCTCTAGGGGCTGAGGATCTCCTTTCTCAGCTCTCCCGTATCTATTTATGCTTCACCGATATTCCTGTCTCCGTCCATTTACAGAAAAAGTATAACGTTTCATAGCCAAATTGCGGCAGCTTCTATATTAAGAATCTCTAAATTCGGCTGGAATTACACGCCATACGTCATTAAGCAGTGCAAGCAACGCGCCTACCGAACCGTCTAAAACGTTCGTGTCCTTAGGGAACATTTCCTTAAAGCCCTCTAAGCGTTGGACGGAACGACGAACATCAGTAGCCGTCTGTTTGATTGGGTGAGTTTTTGAATTCATTTTTTATTTCTCCTTTCATTTAATGTGTGATACTACAATACCCGCCATATCGGATACAGTAGAATCGTACATTGGGTTAATTTTCTTCTCTTTATTATAATGTATAGTATTGATAAAAATGTCGTAATTAAAAAACTAATTTTAAGTATGGCTCATACTTGACAATGATATTGGGCGGATGTATGATATTACCAAGAGATGGTCGAACATGACATTGAGGAGGATGATCCGCAATGAAGACGGTTGCTGTGATTGGAGGGTTTAAAATTGAGACGATCGAAATGATGGCAGCAAAAAAGGGAGGTGTAATACAACTTATGTTCCATGATGGTAAAATGAAAAGTAAGCAAGGGGTTAAAAAACTGGAGAATATCGTTAAGCGATCCGATTTTGTTATTCTGATGAAAGATGCGTGCTCTCATCAAGGAATGTGGGATGCGAAGTCATTATCGAAACAGTACAACAAACCGGTATTTTACCAAAACGGAATTGGAGCAAGTGCAGCATTGGCAAAAGCAAGCTCATTCTTTGGTGTATAAAATTAAAGTATTGACCATACTATAAAAGTGTAGTAAATTTATTAAATATAAAGTATCGAAATTACAATGGGGGTTTGATTGTGGAAAAAAGTTTAGTGAATTTAACGCTCGATCTGGTTGATAGCGCTAACGTTTTACGCGGGGAAACGGACTCGTCCCAATATAAGGAATATATAATCACTCTAGTTACCTATAAATTGCTTAGTGAAAAAAATCATGATTATCATATTCCTTCATCAGCTAAATGGCAGGATGTTACTTCGGTCGGTTTTGAAATTGGAATTCGATTGAATCAAGCTTTGAAAGAAATAGAAGAAGTAAACCCTCTCTTAAAGGGTGTGCTGACCATAAATAATTTTTCAATGCTATCTGATACGACTGTTTTTAAAATTACTTCGATTTTAAATAAATACACACTGAGTTCCAGTAACATAGCCGGTCAATTCGTTGATTACATCATTGAGAAAGAGGGGGCTCGTGCAGGGGAGTTTAGCAGTCCCAATCAAATAGCGCATTTGCTTGTACGACTGCTTAATATTAAAACTGGTTCAGTGTATGACGGAACAGCTGGATTAAACAAGTTCCTCATAGAAGCATTTGAGTTTTCTGATCGTAATGTCCATTTATATGGTCAAGAACTAAACAAATCCGTTTATGCTCTTGGGGTCATGAATTTGATTATTCATGGTGTGGATCCTGACTCAGAAGCCCACGTCAAACAAGGGGATACCATTCGAGATCCTCAGTTTATAGAAGATAATCGTTTGAAGCAATTTGACTATGTCATTATGAATCCGCCATTTGGTTTACCAAATTGGGGGCATACAGAAGCTGAAAACGATTTGTATGGACGGTTCCGGTATGGTATCCCATCGAAATCTTATGGCGATATGGCTTTTGTTCTTCATGCGGTTGCTTCTTTAAATAAGAATGGTAAAGCAGCCATTATAGTTCCTTCTGGCGCTTTATTTAGAGGGGCGGCGGAACAAAGGATTCGAGAGGGTCTGTTAAACGATGATTTAATCGATACGGTTATCAATTTACCTCCAAACCTTTTTGCCGGAACTGGGATCGCTACAGCCGTTTTAATCCTTAATAAAAACAAGGATGATAACATGAAGGGCAAAGTGATGCTTATCAATGCTGGAGCAGACTATGAGAAGGGGCGCAAGCAAAACATTCTCCGCGATAAAGATATCCAAAGAATCACGGATGCTTACTCAAATAAACAAGAAGTGGATCAATACTGCCGAATTGTTTCTTTAGATGAACTCCAAAAAAATGAGTGGAACTTGGACTCGAATCGCTACTTTGAGAGGAATGAAGTGAACACGAGGTTTGGGTTAGTAAGCATTAATCGAAAAAGGTATACCTCTGATATAACCATTAAAGATGTGGCTGAAGTCGTTAGAGGTAATCTATTGAATAGTAGCAAAGACGCCGCTGCAGCAGAAGAAACGTTTTACACCCATAGGATGATCAACCTAAGTGATATCCAGGATGGGGTAATTTTACTTGATAATCTAACTCCTTTGAACCTTAATGCCTATGCGACGCGGTCTGCTATGCGGTATGAGGTGCATCCCGGTGATATTCTGATTTCAAGTCGGGGATCTGCGGTTAAAATCGCCATTGTACCTGAAAACCAGGAACGATTGGTGTTATCCAATAACCTGATGTGGATTCGAGTCCGGAATCGCGAAAAATATGATCCGTACTTTCTGAAAGCATTTTTAACAAGCCCTATCGCCCAGCTTTATCTCGAAATGAACCAGCGCGGATCTATGATGACGGTACTAAGCCCTAAAGATATTGAAGGCATTCCGATTCCAGAATTGCCATTAGAACAGCAGCGGAAGATCGCGAAGCAGATGATAGAAGCTGACGAAAAGTATGAACGAGCAATCAAGGAAGCATTCGCGAGACAGTATGAAGAGTATATGGAGATCTACGATCAAATGGGGATTGCATATGCGATCGAAGAGATCGACTAATAAACGAGCAGTCCCCGTTTTCTTAAGATCAATCAAAAACGCTACTACTACTAATTTTTGGAGGCTACACAATGATTACAGGCGAAATTCGAAATAAAGTAGATGCAATATGGGACAATTTTTACAGTGCAGGTGTTTCAAATCCTCTTTCCGTTATCGAGCAGTTTACATACTTGTTGTTCATGCGGCAGCTTGATGAGCAGCAGAAGAAAATTGATCGGCAAGCAAGACTTGGCACCGTTATCGCAAAATCATTCTTTTCTAAAGAAGAAAACGATATTCGGTGGTCACAATTTAAAAATAAAACGAATCCCGAAGAGATGTTCATGATTGTAAAAGACAAATCGTTCATGCATATGAAAAATCTCGGTGGTGAAGAATCCAAGTTTGCAAGGCATCTTGAGAACGCCGTATTCATTATTCCGACCGCATCGCTGTTGCAGCGTGTGGTAGCTGGAATTGATGATCTCCTCACCACGATGGATGAGAAAAATGCGGGCAAAGATGAAAGTCAAAAGGATACGATGGGAGATCTGTACGAGTATCTACTATCTAAAATTGCAACTTCTGGAACCAACGGACAATTCCGAACGCCTCGTCACATTATCAAAATGATGGTTGATCTCATGCAGCCTACGCCAGGAGACACCATTGTGGACCCGGCAACGGGAACGGCGGGTTTCCTCGTTGCCGCGGCGGAGTATGTGCTTAAACATTACCGCGATGAGTTATTCGTTAAATCCGGCAATGAGCAACTGCAAGATCACTTCAAGAACGAAATGTTTCATGGCTTTGACACAGATCAAACCATGCTGCGTATTGCTAGCATGAACCTCATGCTTCACGGCATCGAGGATCCGAACATGGAATATAAAGATTCGCTTTCGAAGGGAAATACAGAATCTGAGCAGTATACGATGGTTCTGGCAAATCCGCCGTTTAAAGGCTCGCTTGATTACAGTGATGTAGCAGAAAATCTACTGAATAAGGTACGGACAAAGAAAACAGAGCTATTGTTCTTGGCGCTGATGCTTCGGTTGCTGAAAAACGGTGGACGCTGCGCGGTAATTGTGCCAGACGGCGTTTTGTTTGGATCTTCAAATGCGCATACTGATATTCGTAGAGAGATCATTGATAATCATAAACTCGAAGCCATTATCTCTATGCCTTCTGGCGTATTTAAGCCTTATGCCGGGGTATCGACGGGAATTATGATTTTCCGTAAAACGAGCATTGGTGGCACAGATCAAGTTTGGTTTTATGACATGCAGGCTGACGGATATTCGCTTGATGACAACCGCCGTGAACTAGATTTGAGCAAGCATGAGGAAAATAACATTCCGGATATTATAACTCGATTTAATAACCTTGAATCGGAGAAATCGCGTTCAAGGACGGAACAGTCCTTCTTTGTATCCGTCGATGATATTCGAGCTAATAAATATGATCTAAGCATCAAACGTTACCAAGAGCAGATTCGCGAAGAAGTGAGCTATGCTCCGCCAAAACAAATCCTTCAAGAAATTGCTAACTTGGAAGAAGAGATCACAGTAGGCTTGCAAAAACTGGAGGATATGCTGGGATGAATATTAAGCATTTTGCTTTGGGTGAGATTTGTAGGTTCACTTCAGATAGCGTCAAAAAATATGAAGGAATAAGAAGATATCTGCCAACGGGAAACCTACTGGAAAACGAACTTACGTTTGAGGAATATTCCTTTGATGAAAAGCCCTCACGGGCTAATCAAAATGTTGCTGTTGGCGATGTAATTTTCGCGAAAATGAAAGATACAAAGAAGGTATTACTTATTAATGAGAAATACCAAGATGTTATTGTATCAACCGGATTTAGTGTGCTACGTTCGGATAAAAAAAAGATAATTCCTGAATATCTGACCTATGTCATTAACTCCAGTTTATTCCAAAATGAAAAGAATAAGTTATCTAAAGGGGCAACTCAAAAAGCAATTAATGATTCTGATGCAAAACAAATAAGAATACCTGTTCCAGACATCAACATGCAATGGAAGATTGCTTCCGCTTTGTCAGAAGCAGAAACTTTAATAAATAAACGAAAAGAAACGATTGTCAAGTTGGATGAACTCGTTGAGTCAGTATTTTGGGATATGTTTGGGGATCCCATTAAGAATTCGATGGAATGGAAGATGGCTAAGTTAGAAGATATTGCCGAATTGAATAGGGGTAGATTTACCCCACGACCTAGAAATGACCCATCGTACTATAATGGGAGATACCCGTTTATTCAAACAGGCGATATTAACCGGAGCAATCATCGTTTAAAAGAATGGACACAGACTCTCAATGCAAAGGGTATCAAAGTAAGCAGGGAATTTACTAAAGGAACAGTAGTCATTGCGATAGTAGGTGCAACAATTGGCGCAACCGCAATACTTGAAATTAATTGCTATGCCCCAGATAGTGTTATTGGGATTTTTCCAAATTACAACAAAATTACATCCGAATATATTGAATATGTACTTAGATACTGGAAACCAATATTTTTATCACTTGCACCAGCGACTGCACGGGCTAATATTAACTTGGAGACTTTAAAGCCGATACAAGTTCCTTTACCACCTATAGAAAAACAGATCAAGTTTACTTCATTCTGTAATGAAGTAGAGAATCAAAAACAACAAATGCTTAATCAACTCGCAAAACTCAATGAAAACTTCCAATCCCTCTTACACCAAGCGTTTACCGGACGACTACAATTCCGTGAATCGAAGGTGGATGACTATGCCCTTAAACGTTGATTTTCTAAAAAACGATCCGCAGTGGCAAACGCTATATGAATACGCATCGGAAGCGGAAACGAACGTCTTCGTCAATCCCCGTACATCTTTGTTTTACAGCCGCGCGTCGCTGGAGCGCGCGGTTCGGTGGATGTATAGCCAAGACGGATACTTGGAGTATCCGGAAAAAGAAAAATTCACGTTAAGCGATCTGGTCCATACAAAGTCGTTTCAGGAGACGCTTCAACTGAGTCTGTTTCAGCCGATTAAGCTCATAATTAAGCTTGGCAACATGGCGGTTCATGATGATGCGCCGGTTACGAATGAAAATGCATTGCTAATCTTTGAGCATCTCTTTTTGTTCCTCAACTGGCTGCAAGACTATTACCTAGATAAGCCATTAAAGAATATAACGTTTAATCGAGATCTTATCCCAGTAACCACTAAAAAACTAGCGGAATCGACGGGTGATTTGCGGCGCATAGAGAAACAGGTCGAAGAGAAGGATGCGCGGATTCGAGAGATTGAAGAGGAAAACGCCAAACTGAAGAAAAAAATCGACGAACTTTCAGCCAGAAGCAGTAATCCACGATTTGAATTGACGCCGGAAAATGAAGCCCGTACTCGGCAGCTTATTATTGATGTGATGCTTCGTGATGCAGGTTGGAATCCGCATGGCGAACATGTACGTGAATTTGAAGTAGAAGGTATGCCGAATCGTACGGGGCTTGGCTTTTGCGATTATGTGCTGTGGTCTGACAGTGGACTTCCACTGGCGGTCATTGAAGTAAAAAAGACGACCCGCAGCGCAAAAGAGGGGAAAGATCAGGCGGTGAAGTACGCGGATCTGCTGCAGAAAAAGTATGGTCAGCGCCCCATTATGTTTTATACCAACGGATATCAAACGTGGATGTGGGATGATACGTTCTATCCTGAGCGCCAGGTATCGTCGTTCTTCTCCAAAGCAGATCTTGAGTGGGCGATTCAAAAGCGGACGGAGCGCAAAAACACAGCCGAATATAAGCCGAACGCATTGATTGCAGGTCGTGTGTACCAAATCGAAGCAATAACAAGGGTAGCAGAAAGGTATGAAGAGGGTCACCGGCGTGCACTTCTGGTAATGGCTACGGGGACGGGAAAAACAAGGACAGCAATTGCTTTTGTAGACTTCCTTAAACGGACAGGATGGGCAAAAAACGTGTTATTCCTTGCTGATCGTACGGAATTGGTAGGGCAAGCACAGGGAGAATTCAAAAAACATCTCCCGAGTGGAACAACCTGCAATCTTCTTGAGGATAAGGATGATCCATCGGCACGGATTTATTTTTCAACGTACCATACGATGATGGGGTTTATTGAACCAGGTAAAAGACCGAAATATTCCCCTGGACATTTTGATCTGATCATTATCGATGAAGCACACCGTTCCATTTACAATAAATTCGGGCTTCTATTTCAATACTTTGATTCCCTTTTACTTGGGCTTACTGCAACGCCAAAGAGTGACGTAGATCATGATACATACAAATTCTTTGGCTTAACGCAGAATGTGCCAACCTTTGCGTATGAGTATACACAAGCACTAGAAGACAAAAATTTAGTCCCGGTTAAACCAGTATCAGTGTTCTTCAAGTTCTTACATAATGGAGTCGACCGTAACGAGTTATCTCCGGAAGAACAGGAAGAATACGATGCTAAGATTTTACCGCTCAAAAAGCAAAACAAGGTGAAAGCCGAAGAACTCAATCAGTTTCTTTATAATCGGGATACGATTCGAAAAGCATTGGAGACGCTCCTCGAGCACGGAATTAAAGTAGAAGGTGGCGACAGGTTCGGGAAAACGATTATTTTTGCCCGAAATAAGGCTCATGCGGAACTGATCGTAGAGGTTTTTGATTCCATGGTACCTCATCTCAAAGGAAAGTTTGCTGCTGAGATTCACGACGGAATTACTTACGCAAGAACGCTTATCTCCAACTTTAAGCAAAGCGATAAAGACCCGCACATTGCGGTATCCGTCGATATGCTCGACACTGGGATTGACGTTCCGGAAGTTGTGAATCTTGTTCTATTTAAGCCGGTTCTTTCGTTAGCTAAATTTTGGCAAATGATTGGACGCGGCACACGCCTTTGTGAGAACTTGTTTGGACCGGGTCAGCATAAAACTCATGCGCTGCTGTTTGATTTTTGCGGCAATGTGGAGTATTTCAAATTTGGTCATAAGGAAGAGCCCAAGCCAATTCCACTTCATATTACAGGGCAACTATTTCAGGAGCGTGTCCATTTAGTCAGAGAGCTGTTTGCATCAGGAGATGCCTACGATGCTATCCGGCATGAAGTGATTAAGACCTTGGTGCAGCAGCTTAGCATTATGGATGAACATCATTTCGCTATTCGCCCCCATATTCCGACGTTGTTGAAGTTCCGTAAAGCCGAAAGCTGGGAGTGGCTTGAAGATATTGATGTGCACCAGCTAACAAGCGAGTTTGCCAAACTAGTGTATGATATGGAGCCTGAGGATAAAAAACGGGTTGACCTGCTGCATGTTCGATTACAGCGCGTTCTGCTAGGGGTTACGCTGATATCCGGAACGGATTCCAAGAAAAAGCAGCTGCAGGAGATAGCCAAAAATATTTATCAAAAACGAATGATTCCGCAAGTAGCCCAGCATGTTGAAATGCTGAAAGGGATCATGGATATTCGCTTTTTTGAAAGAACTTCTGCAATCGAGCTTAATGAGTGTCGTAAGGTGATCCGAGAACTGATTCGACTGCTCGATAAAGAGCAGAAGGTGATCGTGCACACTGATTTTGAGGATAAGTTGGTGAAGGATATCGTCTTTGATGGTGAACTCCCTTCATTCGGTGACTTTACGGATTATAAGAGCCATGTCAGTGATTATATCCGAAAACATCAAGATCACGTCGCTGTTCAAAGAATCCGGCGGAATAAGGAAATTACGCCGATGGATGTTGATGCATTTGCGGATATGCTCGAAAAGGAGCAAGTTGGCACCAAAGAGCAATTTAATAAGCTCTTTGTATCGAACAGTGAAAACTCGTTTGGTATCTTCGTGCGAAGCCTACTTGGACTAGAGCGATCTGCGGCTCAGGATGCTTTTGCTGCACTGCTGCAACGAGCAAACTTGAACTCCAATCAAATCAATTTCATTAATATGATCATCGATTACTTGACGGTAAACGGTATTTTGGAACCGGGAAAACTCCTCGACCAGCCGTTTGTTTCGCTTCATCATGAAGGCGTATACGGATTATTCGATGAAAACACAGTCGATGATATCGTGAATGTTGTTCAAACGCTAAAAGAAGGTGCTCGAGTCAAAATAAGCTGATGTTTGACATCAACACCGCAGCGAGGATTACCGAGTGAGAGAAACATAAGTAAGAAAAAGGAAGAGCTCGAATATTATTCGTGTACTCTTCCTTTTTTATAAAATACAAAGGGGGTGAAGCTTCATGTTCTTGAACGCGTCCGATTACTTATGGTATAAACAATGCCCCAAAGCGTTTTGGTTTCACCAAAACGAGCCGGAAAAAATGGTCTCCAAAGCGACAGAGATTAGAACGCCAGAATCGTTTGAAGAGGTCATCGAAACGGCAAGAGGTTTATTTTCTGACGGCGTGCTTGTCGCTTACGACAACGACAAAACGAAGATGATTCAAGAAACCAAGCGGCTGTTGCAAGCGAGCACGGAGGCGATTTTTCAAGCGACTTTTGAACACGAGAGTGCGATTGCCGTGGTTGATGTTCTGTGCCAAACCGACGATGGCTGGTTTATTTACGCGATCAGTCCTTCAACCTCGCTCAAACCCCGTACGATCGACCGGATGGCGTATCAGTCGTTCATTTCGCGCCAGCATTTGAATATTACCGGCGTATTTGGGATTACACTCAACAACACATACGTGCGTCAAGGCGAACTGGACCTCGAGGCATTGTTTAATATCGAAGACGTCATCGACGAAGTCGAGTCGAGGCAAAGCCAAGTGGATCAGTCACTGGTACATATGAAAGAACTGATGCTGCGTAACAGTATCAAGTGCGACATTGGTCGCTATTGCAACAAATACGGCAAAGACGAACATGAATGCCCGGCGAAAGACCACTGCTGGTCGCATATCCCGGACTACTCGGTGTTCAACCTCTCTAGGATCGGCGACAAAGCGTTTGAGCTATATCACAAGGGGATCATCAGCGTCAGCGATATTATGGATGACGTTGCGCTATCAGCGGCGCAAGCCGAAGAAGTGAGCGTGTACAAAGAACAAAGAAGCGCAATCGATCGCACCCGGATCGCTGACTTTGTTGGCGCAATTAAGTACCCGGTATACTTTCTTGATTTCGAAACCTTTCAAATGCGAATTCCGCATTATGACGGGGTAAAACCGTATCAGCAAATGACGTTTCAATATTCGCTGCACATCCTCGAGCACCCCGGGGCATCGCTGATCCACAAAGAATTTCTAGCGAAGGAGGGTACGGATCCGCGCCGCGCGTTTGCAGATTCGCTTACAAGAGACATCCCCCGCGGCGCCACGGTGTTTGTGTACAGCCATTTTGAAAATATGATGTTAAAAACGCTGATGGCGCAGTTGCCGGAGTACGCGGATCATTTGCAGGCGATCATGGACAGATTCGTCGATTTGATTGTGCCGTTTCGCGACAAAGCGTATTTAACGCCGGAAATGCAGGGGAAAAGTTCGATTAAATACGTGCTTCCCGCGCTGTTTCCGGATGACCCGGATCTTAATTATCAAAACCTCAATATCCGAAACGGCGCCATGGCGATGACCGCCTATGAAGGGCTGCATCGCCTAACGGCACAAGAAGCAGCTCAGATCCGCCAGGATCTATTGGACTACTGCCGGCTTGATACGCTCGCCATGGTCAAGATATGGGAGCATCTGAAAATATTCATTGAGCTAAGTTAAACAGAAACAAGCATATCCTAGGCTATTATTAACGACAAAGCCCAGGGAAAGCATCCCAGGGCTTTGTCGACCGGTGCTTCCGGATTTACGCGAATTTTCTACAGGTTTACAGTGTGATCAATACAGGAGGTAGTATCAAAAGATTATAAATAAGCAACGTATTGCAAATTAATGAACTAAATCAACTTCCACTCAATCAAGCAGCTTACAAACTCCTAGCAAAAATACAAAAAAAAGACCAGACACAGCTCATAGAAGATGATCGGATTCATCTCGTGCAACTGATGGATTGGGGAATTAATCAATTCAGAGAAGACGAAATGAAGTGGATTACCCCAGATGAGTTGTGGAACCTTCTTATCCTCCTGGAAGATCGGCTGGACCCAAAAAAGATGATGAAGGAAGTATCGATGTGGGAAGAGGAGGAAGAAGAAGAAGATGAAGATGAAGATGACTCCTTATTTTTCGATGAGTCAATAATGTTTAAAAGACGATCCACTGGACGTAGCAATAGCGATCGTAAGCGGATGGATAGGGAAAAAAACGGGGCAGATGATCATTCAGATGAGATGGATGTAAAAGGGGTATACTCCGACCGAAACCAGATTTGGAGCGTAAATGGTTTTTTGGAACCAAATAAACTTTTGGAAAGTGAAAAAGTAAAGATTGGTTAACGATCAACAAAAACACGGGTCCTTAAAAGATCCGTGTTTTTGTTTACATAAGATTTGCGATTGCGCGGTTATACTCTTTTATTCGTAAATTGAGAATTGCAGAAAAGCCGCCTAGCGGATCATAGTTAAACTTGTCCGTCAAGATTGTAAGAGAACAATAATCAGTAAAATACGAAGCGAGCTAAATGTCACTCCGTATTTTTGTTATTGATTCAAATTATTTTGACCATGATGTCTATAAGGAGGTGCAAACAATGCGATACTCGCGTAGAAGAAGTAGCGGTGGTGGCGTTGTCACATTGCTCGTTATCTTGAGCATCATTTTCATTATCATCACAAGATTCTGGATTCCAGTAGTGATATTCCTTTTTTGTTTCGTCCCTTTGTACATTTGGGAGCGTAAGCAAGCCGATAAAAGAAACGAAAAATACCGGCAGCAGCTCAAAGATAAATACGGCACACAAAGCATCAGTACGGCTCTGATGATCGAGAGCATCAATAAGCTGCTGCTCTTTGAAAAACAACTGACCGCTGCCGAAAAGATACAAAAACGACAGCTGATGCAAGATTTTACGCAACTGATGGAGGAAAACGGAGTAGGGTACGTTTACTTCGTCAAAGCGCATGGCACGGATGGGATCAAAATCGGTAAAGCTGATGATCCGTTAAAACGTATTGTCAAAGGCTTCGGCGTTAAAATCCACGTTCAGCTAGAGCTTCTTTTTCTGATACGCACGCACAATCCTTATAAGACGGAACATCTTTTTCATCAGCATTTTCAGTCCAAACGAGTCAATGGAGAGTGGTTTAACCTTGAGTCGGAAGACATGGAATGGGTTCGATCGGCTGATTATCCGTCTGCAATCTATCAATCCATCAAACAATTATCTTAATCATTGGAGGGAAACAAATGAGCAAAGGGATCATTTCAGGGTTGAAAGGTCCTTTTACTGGGTGAATCTATAAGTGCTATATCCGTTGAAGATGCAGTTTGCTTTGAGCAGTATTGGGATGTACTCAAGGTGAGATAAATCAAGTAAAAGCTACAGTCAGAAAGCTTCGTGAGGAAGGCATGCCTAGAAGATACGCAACTAAATGGGGAATAGGGTAGGATTGAGTAGATAAGAGAGTCGATCATATAACTGGAGCGGACAAGCTAGTGCTTAAAGATTTACTGTTGGATGCGGTGGATGAAGAGACGCGGTTACAATTGAAGCAAAGATAAAAAACACTACACCGTCCCATAAACGGTGCAGATAACGATCAAGAAAGTGGACCGGATCTCCGGTCCACTTTCTTTAGTTACGGTTACAGCGGATACCGTAATAAAACTGGTGAAGAGAGACTTATCGTGGTAGGTGTAGACATTGCAAACTTCAAACATATCGCTCAAGCACAAGTCTTCCGCGGAGTCGAGTATGGGGGAATTATGATCTATTCTTTTTTTGTAGTACAAAAGATTTATAATACCTAATGTGGTAAAGTATTCAATAGGCGTATTCTATCGATTATTGTTTATATTTAACGCATAACATCGGAATTTAGGGTTCACAATTATTCTGTGAAAAAGGGTGTTCAAATGAATATCAAAACAAACATACAAAAGTTGAATCGAATAATATCGTTAATGGTATTGATCTTTTTTGTATTTTCTTATGGGATCGCATATGGGAAAGAAACATCAATTAAAGATAGAATTAATGTATTTGTCCAAAATGCAAACGTTAACTCATATTCAAGAGCGGATATCAACGAATTTTTGTCTTCAGTTGAAGATGATGAGGTCTATTTTATTGGTGTTACCGACCATTCGCAGAGTGCACCAACATTTATTTCTTCAGAAAAAGTTGGTGATGTACGTACCGATATTTTTAATCGTAATCTGACAAGGCAGCAAATAGAGAACAGCTCTGACATTCGTCAAAAAATGAAGGACTATCAGATGATTTGGATGACTGATTATCAGAACAGGGATTACTTGATTTTATTTAAAGAAAAACTAGCTATTAAGCAAAATTTCATTCCTCCATGGCTTTATGTGGTGGTAGGGATTCTGATTGTAAGCTTTTTGTTTTGGTTGTTTAAACCTAATAAGAAGATTATTGGGGAATTGGACGAACATACGGGCAACACTCCGGAACCTGCAATAATTGAAACCCCAATCCCTTATGAGGAGGCAGCAGTAATAATAGAAGAAGATGATGTAATTGTTATTGGGAATTTCGGATATAGTCATGGACTTTTACATGAAATAAAAACTAGACGTATCGTACTTGCTCACATAATGAATTACCTTGAAGAAAATAAGAGAACGTTACATAGACTTAGTGATATAACGGTAGATGAATTAAATCGACAAATTGATGATTGTAATAAGTTTTGTGATAAAAATGACTTTGAAACATCCTCAATGATTAGTGATTTACGTAATAAACATTCAATCAATACCAGAGAAATTTCAAGAATTGGATATGATCGCAATTCAATCGACAGCTATGTTAATGAAATGAAAAAGGTAGCTTTGGAGACCACAGTAGAAGAACTGACAATACTTGACATTATTAGTATCTGTAGAAAAGTATCGAATATGGCAGTGGACTGTTTTAAAATGCAAAAGAAATTGGATGAATTGAGGGGGGAAGCTACCCAAATAAGATATATACTTTTAAGTAAAAATTCGAATTTTGTAATGAGTCAAAGCAATATTACGTATAAATTCGATCTTCCATTTGAAACAATGAATCAAATTTTTGCCGGGATTAGTGAGCTTCTTGATACAAAGGTTTCCAAAATTATCAATACACGCTTGCAATATTACTTTAATGAGTTGAATGGTTCTATGGATGGGTTCGTAACAAGCTTTAAAAATATTGCAGAACAAATTTCTACAATCAAAAATCAAAATAATCTTTCAATGGAGCAACAACAAATCTTCTATGAAAACACATTGAAACAACTATCAGAATATAAAGGTGATATTCAAAAATGTATCATTGATAAAATAAGCGAAGTGGAAGATAGAGTTGAGCATATCAATCTAAGTGGCATAGAACAGATAAAGCATAGTGAGCAATTGTTATCAAGCCAAGCAAATGACTTCTACAGCGTCATTAGAATCTTGTCGGATTTACATAAAGAGGCTGTGGAGATTAATAAAAAAGACAAAACTGCTTTCGAAATCATCTCAGAAAACAATGTAATAGGTGAAAGGATAGCAAATGCCATTGAAAATGCTCAATCAAGTGTAACATTAACTGTCTATAATTTAGTCGAGGAGAAAACGATAGATTTACTCCGGCAAAAACAAGATATTTCAATTTGTATCCTTCTGGATAAGCAGGCACTACATGATAATTTATTTGGTAGGAAGGAAAATCAGCATTCAAATAAAAACTCATCTAGCTATAAAAACCGAAAAGTTGCAAAAAAACTAAAAGAATTAAATGATATGGAGCATGTCGAAATAAAATTATGGAGTACCGAGGGTCGAGGAATAATGCATAGAAAAGAAATCATTGTAGACGAGGAAATTACGTTATCTGGTTCAGCTAATTATTCTGTAAATGCTTTTAATTTCAACATAGAACGACTTTATGTATTTAAAGATAAAGAGATCAATCAGAAACATTTAGATGATTTCAGATTGCTTTGGGATACATCTGAATCGGCAACCAATTTAATTAATTCAGGGGTGTTTTCTTAATGAAAAAGGTACTCACCGCAGTAATGATTCTATTCATCTTGGCAGCTAGCATTAATTCAGGTTGGTGGTATTACAAATTTAACGCAGAAGTTAATGCAAATGCAGAAGTATTACAAAAAGACGAAATCGATAATTATGTGGAGAAAAACGAATATAAAATTCTTGAAACTCGTTATCAAAAACTCAAAGTAGCAGAGGAAAACAGAAATGAGCAATTAAAGAAACAGAGCTCGAGTCAATTAGGTATGGGACTAGTTATCCCAAGTGCATTAAATATAAGGAAAGATCCAAGTACCAACTATGATCCGGTAGGTTATTTTGTTCAAAACGCGATAATTGATGTAAGGGATGTATCCAACCCAGATTGGTATAAGATTCAAATTAATTTAAAAAAATTAGTGAGAACGGATAAGCTGGATGGGAATAAACTTATTCAATTTACGACAAAGAAGGGAGAGGTTGTTTGTTATATTAATGAAAAATATATTGAAGATGGAGAATTAAATAAAAGTGATCTTTATCTTCGAAGCAAATATATTGGTAAAACTGATGATAAATATGTTTTCGTTGACTTACCGGAGAACCCAACTAAACCGTTCCGATATGGGAATTTGTTTTATGATTACAATTTTGCGAAAGTATTACAAAATGAAATATGGTCTAAGCTTGGAAATCGATTGATACAAAAAGGATATGACGGTGTATCTGTTGAAAGCGCGCCTCGTAAAGATGTTGTTGATAAAATGCAAAGTGGATATTATGATGCCGTTGAAACTCCACCACTTGAATATATTGCAGCTAATTTAATAAATGATTTTTACTTACCTTTTGGGAAAATTATAACTAAGGCGAATAACTCCAGCGAATATACAGGAATCTTCATCTCAAATAAAAATTCACAAATAATAACCCCAAATGATATTAAAGGTAAAAGAATTGTATTGAACAAGCCGTCCTCAGCTTCAGGATATTCAATTCAAAAGTATTACCTTCTGCACGAATATGGTATTGATATTGATAAAGATTGTATAATAGTTAGTAAAAAAGAAATCGATCCGGAAAGTAAAACTGATTATTTTGAGCATAATGAAATCCCGCTCGTTGTGGCAAAAGGGTATGCTGACGTGGGTTTTGTCGGTAACTTTGTGATAGAAACAAACACATTCAAGGATTTTCAATATTATTTAACAAATAAATCACTGCCTTATAGTGTTGCCGGTATTGATACTCAGGAAAAACTTGATAAGTATTTTGATGATAATTTAAAGCCTCTCTATCTTTTAGGCATTCAGCCATTAACTAATAATCCACATTTATTAAAAAAGGAAATTTATCAAGATAATGATTTTTTAAAAGACTTTATGAAAGTAGTATCAGAGGCGTATCAGCAGTTTAACGAAGAATCAGGACTAACTACATCAGAAAAGGGAGACTACGATTTTGCCAAGGAGCTATACTTGTATTTGGAAAATCAAAAAGATAACAAGTCGATCAGTTCACCTGAGTCGGTAGTAAAGGAAACCGCGATAGATACCGCTAAAAGGGAATTCACTTCAATAATTGATATAAAAGAAGAGTGGAAGGGAAAGAGCGTTCAGATAAAAGCTTCTATTAGTGAAATTAATATAAAAAATAATAATGCCTTTTTAGAGGTGAAAGATGATAATGGACTTATTAAAATCGTTATATTTGGAAATGTGGGATTTGAATCGAGTAAATTAATGAAAGGGGACACCCTTGTTATTAAAGGGAAAGTAGACGTTTATAATGGTGAACTTGAGATTTTGCCGCAATCAAAAGAAGATATCCTCTTAGAAAAATAAAGTCAAGATAAGACGTCACAATCTGACGTCTTATCTTTTTTATTGTCTTTATCGTAATTGTTTTAATAAATGTTTTCATCTAGCGAGCCAAATTAACCAATCTGCAGCTGCAATTTGAAGCAGAATTTGTTTTTTCTGCCCAGATCAGCGCTTTTGCCGGCTTGACTGAAAATAAAATCGCCAACTACCATGGATCCAACATCGCCCGGAAGCGGGGGATTCGATTAGCTAAGAAATGGTTTTTAGTGACCGGTGGTCCGGAAGAAGAGCTAACCCCCCAGGCGGACACCTTGCAAGTAGAGGATTTGGCTGATGAGTATACGCGTGGATTAGAGTGCGAAATTTATAGCGTCGAAAGCCCAGAAGCAGCACTGGAGATGTTAATGCGTAGATCAACAAAACCACTATATTTGATTTCAAATAAAACATATACATATCAGAACATGAGGAAAGAGTGTCGGTAGCCTGAAACATGTTTTATATTGTTTGTGTGTAAAATTAGTTAAACAAACATATCGTAACAAAACACGGATCCATGTCGATTCGTGTTTTGTAGCTATAGGCGGCATATACGGTATGATTATATCATCGATAAATTAGTCGGCTGCACAAAGGTTTTCGAAATCATCCACTGGAAGGACTAGAGCCTGATTTAATCGATTTTTAATTTCTTGACCACCGGGAATCATCGGCAACATGTTAAAATAGTTTCTTATTGCAAAATTTATTCCTGCAAGGCAAGTTTTAGCTTTGATCCAGTTCTGCGGACTAAACACACGATTCAGTGGCTGTGGTTGGTTTACAGATGCTTCCAAGCCGTGTTTAAACTGAGACCAATAATTTTCATGATTTCATCGACTATTTTGCATTGTTTCACCTTCTCCAGAGCGCGGTAAGGACTCGAACGCGAACTGGTTTGATGGCTTTGCTCTTTGCTGTGCCAGCCAGGAGCACTTTTGCCGCCGGCAACGAATTTACTTATACCTTGTCAAAGGATTTACACCCAAATACACCAGTTCCAATACCTTTGGCAACATCTATACGCTCGGCTCTGACAGTTGCAAAAAGAAAAGCTTCTTTATGATAGATACGAGCGGAAAGAAAAAAAGGACCCTCGCAATGGGTGTCACAAAGCCTGCCGATTTTATAATTGGCGAGGATCAAAACATCGCCTATGATCTTACCGGCAAACAGATCTGGTAAACGCCGGTGCCCGTTTATAATTGGGGCGTTTATAATATGGAGCTGTTAGAGGACGGAAGCCTTAAGGTGGAGCCGAAGCAAGAAAACCAAAACAGCACTAATTTATGTTTGCTTGAAGTGAACCCGCATGATTCATTCATATAAACGGAAGCACCGTTAGCCTTCACAATGTGTGGGCTAAAGGTGCTTTTCTTTTTTCCTAAAGGAGATGTATTAATATGAAACTTAATAAGGCTTTAAGCGATGCGCAGTTAACGCTTTGCTTGCTTAATCAAAAGAACATTCAAATTCATTTTTTCGGCGAAAAATCATGTGAGTATGAAGGACCGATTATAAGTTTTGATGAATGGTCGATAAAAACCGCAGATGGTTATTACGTACGAGCGCAATGCAACGTTTACTTGGGGAAAAAGTGACCAAACTGCGGTCCTGTCCGCATCTCGCTCGGACAAATTAAGCTAATGAGCTTATACTTATCCTCCTTATTCCAGGTATAACTCCAACATCAATCACTTTCCTAATTCGAAGCATAACTTGTCTTCTCATGATGTGATCTAACTTCATCTCTGTAATAACATCGACAATGCTATTATGGAACATCAATGCGAATTTACCTGTATACCTAGAGCGAATGGCTGCTTCAATAGCTTGGATGACTAAACAGAAACCTTCTGCTTCTATTTCTGTTTTAAATTCAATTAAATCGTATAATTTATCATCAGGATTCAATGGATTGTAACCTAGAATACGGACCCGGTTAAACTCTTGAGTATAGGTAATTGAGAACATACCTAACTCGCCCCCTTCTTCAAGGAGGAAACAAATGCACGCGCCTCTTCTTCAGTATGAAACGAATGTAACTGGTACACTTGTCCCAAACCATCCGCAATTTCTTCAGCCTCATTTGCTGTTACGAAAATTGTGAAGGTCTTTTCTATATCGTATTGATATATGACATGCCAACACTTCGGATCGGTAGAGACTTCTATTTCACTCATGGTCAGGATTGATTCGACTTTGTAAATCGGACATTCTTTTCCAAGGCATGAGTGAGGAAATAACGCACAGGTGTTTTCACAGTAATCTTCAAAAATCCGCAGTATCTTATAATAGTCTTCTACAGGCATTAACAAATTGTTATCCATATCATTTTTCCTTTTCACTTGTATTGCCGGCGTTTATAAGCATACAAACGGAAAAAGTTTTTTGTCAAACTAGCTATCTTTCGAAAGTAGCAGCAACTTGAAGGGAAAACATTTTTCATTGAAAATGAAGAACGAATATGGAGATTGAATTAGAGCTATTTTAGCAAAAAAATAAATATATCAACTTTTTTTGATTAAACCATTGACTGGCAGTCATTGCCACAACATCAAGTTGAACTCGATCAAAAATCACGCACGGCTTGGATGTGGATTGAACGAGACAATAAGCTAGGTATTGTACAGCAGCTTACCGGAAGTTGGACACGGAAGAAAGCTGTCGTTTCAGAAGCAGTAAACGAGGTATGCTGTGGCTGCTGCGTCGTTACTTCATAAAGTAGGTGATCAAGGTGAAAATAGAAATACCAGTTAACATTACAACAGCTTCAGCTGTTTCATTTGAAGCATATGAACAGAAATTTAAAGCGTTGGCGGACCAAAAGCGTCTACAAATTATGTATGAGCTTTGTCAGCGTGGAAATACATGTGTTTGTGATCTAACCGAAATCGTGGATATGCCACAATCCAAGCTCTCTTACCATTTAAAGATTTTACTCGATGCCAACTTAATTAAAAAAGAAACCAAAGGCACCTGGAGTTATTACGAGCTAAATTCGGATGAAATTGGATCGTTACTCTCCGAGCAGCTGTGCTGTATTTTTAGACCAAGCGATAAATCATCCGGTTGTTGCTAATTTTTTTTAACCATATAATCAAAAAAAATTGATGAAGGAGTGTTTACGTATGAAAATGCACGTAGCCATTAATGTAAGGAATTTGGAGCAATCGCTGGAGTTTTACAAAAAGTTGTTTAATGCAGAGCCGACTAAAGTCAAAGAAAACTACGCCAAATTCGAGCTTGATAATCCTGCCTTGCATTTTTCGTTGAACGTTCGCCCGTACGAAAACCGTGGTGTTTTGAATCATTTCGGCTTCCAAGTACAAAACACGGAAGAAGTGCTGGCTACAAAAGAACGTTTGCAAGAAGCTGGACTGGTTTCGTTCGATGAAATGAATACAACATGTTGCTACGCGGTGCAGGATAAGATTTGGGTATCGGATCCGGAAGGTAATCCGTGGGAAGTTTTCTACACCAAAGAGGATAGTGAGTTTGAAGCCGCAGAAGAACACGTGAGTGCACAACAAGATGTTTGCTGTGTCACACCTGCACCTCAAAAAGTGGAGCTAACAGAAATGCGCGTGAAAAATAAATGCTGCTAATTACTAATTCATGCCCGCTGGATACTGGTGGGCTTTTTTATGAAATTCATTATTTACAATAGATTAATATATAATCCGTTGATTATATAAGGAGATCATTATATGATTATGACATGATTTCGATAAGATGAGGTGATGATATGAGAAAGCCATTGCGCATTTATTTTTTATCGATTTATAGCCGGTGTCGAACCCAAATGGCGGAAGCATTCGCTAAGCACTTTGCGGGCGATCAGATTATCGTTGAGAGTGCAGGTTTGGAAGAAAGTGAAATTCATCCCTTGGCAATTGAAGTCATGCAAGAGGTTGGAATCGATATTTCTTCCTACCAGCCCAAACGGATCGATATGAAGTTCTTCACGAGTGCAAACATCGTCGTAAAGCTATGCGAAAAGGCGAATGAACGCTGTCCGGTCGTTCCATTTGAAATACTGAATGTTCAATGGGAAATAACAGATCCGACTCCAAAGGCTGACGAACATGGTAACATTGACGAGTTTCGGGTTGTACGGGATGAAATCAAAGAAAAAGTGCTTCAGCTGCTGAATGAACAGCGGGTGATTGGTGCATAAGGAGATTTTCAATGGAACAAATTCAAGTGTTGGCAGATCAGATTAAATTGCTTGGCGACAAGACTCGTCTTACGATGTTAGCGATGCTGAAGGAGCGGGCACTCTGCGTATGCGACCTTGTCGAGTTTCTCGAGACATCGCAACCAAACGTCAGCCAGCATCTACGAAAGCTAAAAGATGCGGGGCTCGTTAACGAAGCAAGAAAAGGGCAATGGATTTATTACTCGCTTAATATCGAAGACAAACCTTATATCAGCACCATTTTAAGCCACATCCCGTCCTTGAAAGAAAAGATCGATAAATTAAAGAATGATTGCTGCGAGTGATTTGGGGGTTCGACATGACGATAATAGCTTTTCTAATTTTTTTGATCACTTTAACGTTTGTAATTTGGCAACCAAAGGGGCTTAATATCGGCTGGTCAGCAAGCGGTGGTGCGATTCTTGCTTTAATATTCGGGGTCGTTAGTTTTGCAGATGTCGGTACCGTAACCGGCATTGTGTGGAATGCAACACTCGCCTTTGTTGCAATCATTTTGATCTCACTTATTTTAGATGAGATTGGTTTCTTTGAATGGGCTGCCTTGCATATGGCACGACTTGCAAGAGGCAACGGTAAGCTGATGTTTGTGTACGTTGTACTCCTGGGCGCAGCCGTAGCAGCATTCTTTGCTAATGATGGTGCAGCACTTATATTGACACCGATTGTTCTGGCGATGGTACGTGCGCTTAAATTTGACCAGCGGATGATATTACCGTTTATCATGGCAAGTGGATTTATTGCGGATACGACGTCGTTGCCGCTTGTGGTCAGCAACCTTGTTAACATTGTATCCGCTGATTATTTTGGTATCGGGTTTGTGGAATATGCCAGCCGGATGATTATTCCGAATCTGTTCTCTCTACTGGCAAGCCTTCTGGTCTTATTCCTGTTCTTCCGTAAGAGCATCCCCGGCAACTATGATTTGAAACAGCTAAAAAAGCCTGCCGATGCCATTAAGGATATGAAGATGTTTAAACTGTCATGGATCATCTTAGCGGTTCTTCTCGTTGCCTATCTTGTAAGCCAGTTCATCCATGTTCCGGTTTCTGTCATTGCAGGTGTAGTTGCAGTGTGGTTTATAATTGCAGCAAGACGTAGCCCAGCCATTCATACATGGAAGCTAGTAAAAGGCGCTCCATGGGCGGTTGTGATCTTCTCCATTGGTATGTATGTCGTTGTATATGGGCTTCGTAATGTTGGACTTACTGACGAACTCGGAGATGTCATTCAAGCCATGGCTGATAAAGGACTCTTTGTCTCCACGTTAGGCATGGGTTTCCTTGCAGCGATATTGTCTTCGATCATGAACAACATGCCAACGGTTATGATTGATGCCCTTGCTATTAAAGGGACGGCAACGGGAGGCGTTATTCGGGAGTCACTTGTGTACGCCAATGTGATCGGTAGCGATCTAGGTCCGAAGATTACGCCGATTGGTTCTTTGGCAACTCTATTATGGCTACATGTGCTATCGCGTAAGGACGTGAAAATCACATGGGGCAACTACTTTAAGACGGGCATTATATTGACAGTTCCGACGCTCTTTATTACGCTTTCTGGACTTTATCTGTGGCTGCACTTAATCAACTCGACAAGCATAAACGTTTGGGTTTTGATTGCTGTAATCATGGTAATTACAATTGCAGTTGCCTTGCTAGTTAAAGCAATATTCGGTCCTAAAAAAGAACGTCTTGATGAAGTTGTTCAAATAAAACAAATACACAACAAGGGAGATCGACCATAATGAACAAGCCACTCGTTTACTTTCTATTTACAGGAAACTCATGCAGAAGCCAAATTGCCGATGGGTTTTTAAAAGCGCTCGGCGGCGATAAATATGAGGTGAAAAGCGCAGGGCTTGAAGCTCATGGTTTAAACCCACGCGCTGTACAAACAATGAAGGAAGCGGGCATCGATATTTCCAACCACACATCTGATGTCATTGATCCTGAAGTTTTAAAGGAAGCTGATTACATTATTACGCTTTGCGGTCATGCAAATGATAATTGCCCTGTTGTACGTAATGACAAAGCCGAAAGATGGCATTGGGGCTTCGACGATCCTGCTAAAGCAACAGGAACAGAGGAAGAAATCACAGCAAAATTCCGTGAAGTTCGTGAGTCGATAAAAGATCGCATTGAGCAATTTGTGAAAGAAGGTAAATAAATCGATGTCGCAGGAAAAGAATTATCACGCTCTACACGAAAACAAGATCTTCATGGGCGGGGCTGCCGACGTTGAAGCTATGGTGAAAAACGAAGGCGTTGAAGTAATCGTCGACCTACGAGCCGAAGCAACAGCGTGCGCTTATCCGGAAGCCGGTGTGAAGTGGATTCAAGTACCGCTCGAAGATAACACCGAGGATCTAGAGGTGGAACTGTTCGAACAAGCCATTAATTACGTCCTGGAAGCTTATAAAGGCGGCAAAAAGGTGGGCTTTCATTGCGGAGGTGGCAAAAGCAGAACAGGAACCGTTGCAGCTGGTACGCTTCTCGCTTTAGGTGAATCCACTTCATTGGACGAGGCTGAACAAAAAGCAAAAAGTATTCGTTCCATAATAAACATTAAACCTCCACAACGGGAGGCACTCGTAAAACTTTATTCAATTAATTAAGCAGAAAAGGATGGCTGTTTGCCATCCTTTTTGTTTTATCTCAATAAAAATTGGTTAGTTCCAAAAACAAGTAGATGTAGATATAGGAACGTTTGTTCTGGTATAATAAAAGTACCACTTCATAAAGGGTGATGATTATGGACAACGTTCAACTGGAATTGATTGAACAGCAAGCACACCAAGTCAGTCTCAATTTTCGAAACCGATATAGGCGACCCAAACCAAGCTTAGAACAGGCAGATCGAGATAAAATAATCGACGTGTTGGTGGAGTCATTAGGGTTGCGTTGTACTGTCCATTTACGCCTATATCATGAGTTTGAAGATTGCAGTGTTATTGGAGTTATAGATAAAATCAATCCGTATTCAAGGTTGTTCTTAGTTGATGGTGAATGGTTTGATATCGAGGACATTATTGAAGCTAATACCGAGAAATAGCCAAAGAATTACTTTGCCCGCTTTGACTCAAAGGACACAGGGATCCCTGGAAACAGATTAATCTTACCAGCATCTGTTTATATCATGGAATCAACATGGATGGTATGCTGAAAATGGTGATACTTCATGATACACAAACCAATTAAACCAATGTTGCTTCATAAGTTAGAATCTGTTCCTACAGGTGACAGCTATATTCATCAGCTTAAGCTCGATGGTCATCGTTGCATTCTTTCTTTCAGTAAATCCAAGGGATTTCGTCTTTTTACCAGGCATCAAAATGATTGCACTAGGCAATATCCTGAACTGAGCAGCGCCAATCTAGATGCTGACGAAGTTGTCTTAGATGGTGAAATGGTCGCCATCGTGGACGGAAAGCCTTGCTTTGAAACACTGATGGAACGGTTCCATACATCGAAGTCCATCGACCGTCTTACCGCTTCAAAGCCGGTATCGTTCGCAGCATTCGATATTCTCTATTTGAACGGTAGGGATCTAACCAAGCTGAAGCTTACAGACAGGCTCGATATTGTGAAAAAGGTGATTGAACCATCTAAAGTGATAACGGTATGCGATTCGTTTGAGGATGGGGTACAGTTGTTCAACGCCACCAAGCAGCTGGGACTTGAGGGAATAGTGTCGAAGTCTAAAAACTCACGTTATTATCCAGATTTGCGTAGTCCCCATTGGATTAAGGTAAAGAACTACCTGTTCGATGTAGTTCAAATCGGCGCGATCCGAAAATCCGAATTCGGTTGGTCGCTCATGAAGGACGGTCGCCATGTAGGGGTTACAGAGTTTGTTCCTCCTGGCGAACGCAGAACTTTTTCGAAAATCGCGCAACAGCTCGTCCGTGGCGAAGATAAGAACTGGATTTACCTTCATCCCCACATTAATTGCAAGGTGAAGTTTCAATGCTATACGAAGCAGAACCTGCTTAGAACACCTAGCTTTGTAGAATTCATCATATAGCTAACGTTGATTAAATACCGGTAAACGTTAGTATCAAAAGAACGAAGGCAGCCGTCCCAAAAGGAACGGCTGCCTTCATCCAATTTTCGTGTAGTTTAACTGAAAAAAACGAGGCTCACCAGGAGCCTCGTTTTTTCTTGCCACAAGCGCTGCCTCCAAGAATTAGTGGAGGCAGCGCTTGTTTTGATTTTTTAGCGATACCTGGGGTCGATTAATTAACAAATAACGATGCAACCGAGTATCCAAGGTGATTTGTTTATTTTAGAACTCTCCTTGCAAAGAGATACTTCTCTTTCCAGTACGGTTTATTCATATCCGTCAAAAATACATTTGATGTAGGCAGACAATGTACGATCTTCTGTTTGCCAGCATAAATGGCTACGTGACCGACGCTGCTTCTTACGGGATTTCGATCCGGGACATGATAAAAAATTAAATCGCTAGGACGTAGATCCGCCTTGCTTACTTCTATGCCCTGTTTGGCTTGCTCTTGAGAGGTGCGGGGTAGTTTAACGCCAACCTTAGCAAAAACCATCTGCGTATACTGGGAGCAGTCTATCTCAAGTGGAGGTGGATTACGTCTAAACTGAATGCCAACAAAGCTGCTGGCATATTTGAGCAATTTGGTTGCATGGTTAGGCACGCCTGGACGGCGTGTTTTATTTCGCATAGATTGTCGTTTCCCCCTCTCACACCATATTTTATGTAAGGAATGATCAAGTTGAAATTTTTCTAAATAAAATCCATATTAGCCTGTGATCTAATCTCATCCAATACTGGCTAAAGCATAAGTTAGTATGTGGGAAAGGAGATGATTTCCGTTGAAGAAGAAAAGACGCTGTCAAGGTAAGCCTAAAGCACATGTATCTGCGACGTATAAAAAAATAACTGTTTCGGTACCGGACGCACCTACCGGTGAGAACTTACCGGCTTCAATGTCGTTTTACGTGGATACGAGGTTCACAACAGCTCAAGTTAATACAATTCGTACAATGATCGGTAATGTTCTAGCCTTTTGGAGAGATCATTTTCAAGAGGTAGATGAAACTGGGCATTCAAGGTATCAATCCTGCGTAAATAAGTACGCCAAATTTAACCTAGCCCCTGTTTGGTTTGAGGAGAAACTTGCAACTGGCAGTGCAGCGGCAGCTGTGCAAATGGATGGTTTTACAACGCAGATTCGAGCGAACGGGTTTGGGCAAGCTGCCAAAGCCTATATAATGTACGCAAAATCATCAACGAATTCGATTGCTAAAGGAGTTAATGCTTCTGATCCTGAAACAAGTTCGTTAACCGTAACCGTGAATCCAACAACGATTTCCAAAACAACCATTGCAACTTCTAATAAGGTAGGCGCACTACAACATGCGTGGCTTCATCGTGAGGGTTATCGTCATCCGGCAGGCAAGTACACATCCTATGCGGCTGGTGAATGCAGCATGTGTGTGATGCGTGGCAATAAGAATAAAGTTTCTGGACAAAGTGATAGTGTGTACACAAAATATTTAGACTAACAGCATTAACCAACCATGGGACAACTCAATAGAGTTGTCCCATTTTTTGCAATGCGGCAGAAAAAGCCGATCCACGAAGCAAATTCATCTACCGTAATTTTCCTTTTATTTTCTTACATGACTTGCTATATTGGTACTAAAGTCATGCTTCTGGGGGAGAACTATGGTTGAAGTGAAGTTTTCTGATTCTTATACGCTCCGACATTTTATTGATATTTGCGAGCAGATAGAGAAGCAAAAAAAATACGCAATAAGAACTGGATCAATTGTGTTTGATTTAAGTGGAACGACATTTGTTGATCCATTTGGTATGGTTACATTAATTGGTTTAAGTCGTCATTTGTATAATGTTCATCGTATTCATTCGAATATTATTCTGCCAGATGGTGATGCTGGTGCCTACATGGAGCGTGGTGGATTTAATTCACTTCCAGATCAGTTTATTAAAGTTGAACGTAAAAAGAAGATGAGCGAATATTTTAAGAAGAATCATAATATGGGCGTTCTGAGGTTTTTTTCTGCCGAATCAGATATTAAGTCCATTAATGCGGAGTTTGAGAGTTGGATGGAAAGCAATTCTTTTTCCGAGTCTGAAATTCACAGTCTTACGACTTTCGTTTCGGAAATGGTTCAAAATGTGTGCCAACATAGCGCGACCCCACAACAAGGTGTTGCCTGCATTCAAGCTTATAAAACGAAAAAAGGTGAAGATTTTTTATCTTGGGCTATTGGTGATTCTGGAATTGGAATTCGCCAGAGTTTAATTGAGTCAGGTATGCAAGAGATGAATGGAGTATCGGAAGAACGAGTAATTCGTGATGTGATTATGAAAGGTATATCTCGATTCCAGGACGACCCAACCCGTGGAAATGGGCTATCTCGCCTTTACCGTGGAGCGGACAAGCGTGGAGCTGTATTATTCGTTCATTCACATTCAGGTTTATTCGGTCTAAACTTGGACAGAAATAAACCAAAGAAGTTGGAAGTTAAAGTTCCATTAGTCTCAGGAACGAATATTGGCTTCCACCTGCATGGACGTACTTGACAAGCCTATAGACGGTTGTGTATAGTCTAGTTGTAAGCAGCTTCACGGAAGTAGATGAAGGAGAATGCGGTATGGATTTTTTTGAATTTAAAATAGCTCAGAGTTTCGGTGAGCAGCTTTGGGGTAGAGAGCAAGGTAAACTAATACGTGATACGATAATCGATGCGTTTACGAAACAATTGAAGAAAGTTCTACTGCTCAATTTTACAGGTGTAAACCGTATTGATTTTTCATGCGCAAGTGAGATTGTATCTATTCTCATTCTTCGACTGCCAGGTGAATTAAAAGGCAGACATGTTATTTTGTCAGGGCTGAGCGAGTTCGTAGAAGAGAACATAGATGCTGCTCTTTATAAAGTAGAGCTGTGTAGCTTAGTTGTATTGGAGAACGGTTCCTGGAAGATGATCGGGAAATTCAGCGATACATTAGTTCAAACCCTTGAAAAAGTCATCGAAATGGGACAAGCTGATACACCGACTTTAGCTGCAGCATTGAACATAGCTGTAACAAGTTGCAATAACCGCTTAAAAACGCTTGTTACACTCGGTGTAGTCGGTAGAGAAGAGCAAACAGCTCCAACCGGCGGCAAGCTGTTTATCTATAAATCAATAATTTAATTTTTTTTACAGTCTGATTCATCTGAAAATATGAATCAGAAAAACAAGATGAAGCCGTGAAAGGAGGTGAGTATGTGTATATCGATTTAAGAGGCGGGCTTATGAAGTTGTTTTTCGTATCAATTGTAGGGGGGTGTATGTTTACCTTGGTTTTAGTACCGATGCTGGAGTCTAGCTTTAATCGCATGTTTGGCACAAATGTTACGGTTAAACATGAAGCAGAAGTAACAAAAATTACAGGTGATAATGCAGTGATTCAGTGGGAAGATCATATGTCCTTTGATCACAGCTCCTATTCAATACACCAAGCAACAATCAACATTGAAAAATATCGTCTCGTCAGAATTGGCGACACGTTTGATATTGCTGTTACGACATCAGGAATTATGCATCAGACCGGGTCAAACGATGAAGAGAAGATTGACGTAAAAGATCACAATTTAAGTTACTGGACTTATTTGTGGAGGGCTACATTTGGGCGAGGTCATACTTAAAAATATAGGGGGGCTTCATTTGAAGACTAGTTACAAGATTTTGGCAATCGATGGCGGGGGGATGAAAGGGCTGTACACAGCGGTTATCCTCGAACAGTTTGAAAAAGAATACGGTCCCATTCATCGGCACTTCAACCTGATATGTGGAACTTCAACGGGCGGCATCATTGCATTAGCATTAGCAGCCGGGATTCCAGCTTCCGATGTCGTGAAATTTTACATCGAGAAAGGACCGTTAATTTTTCCGTACCACAGCAAATGGAAGCTGAAATATCATTGGTTGAAATCCGTACTGCTACGTTCAAAATACAAGCAGAATGATATTAAATCTGCTCTTGAAGAGGTGCTGGGAGATAGGCGAGTCAAAGACTGTTTGACAACGGTACTTATCCCTACGACGAACATAACGACGGGTAAGCCTTACGTTTTCAAATCCGATCACACGCCAAGGCTCTCTCGAGATAAGAATCGACTACTTACAGAAGTTGCGCTTGCAACATCAGCAGCTCCGACGTATTTCCCAATAGTTGAATTGGAAACCCAAGAAGGGATAGAACAATTCGTCGATGGTGGAATATGGGCTAACAATCCTGCGTTACTGGGCATTACTGAGTTTTTAGCGAATTATAAAAACGATAATCGCTATGAAGGCTACAGCTTACTGTCGGTACCCACGCTACACGAGCATGTTAAGCTCCCGTATCCTTGGGACATTAATAAGCGCATGCCGTTTATCAAATGGGGCGATAAACTGCTTTCATTGATGATCGATTCACAGAGTGCTGCTATCGATAATTTTATCAGTTATTTACTGAAGTCTTCTGCTCAAGACAAATATGTGCGTATAAATAGCGCAAATCTTTCGTCGGATGAGCGAGATTTTATCGCACTTGATCGGGCATGTCCGGAATCGCTTCAAATAATGGTGAAACACGGAAAGCAATCAGCTGCGGAATGGATTGCATCAGATAATTTGAAAATGTTTTTTTTGAAAAACGAAGCCGAAGCCAAGGAGGCAATTTAAAAAATGTCAAACTGTCATGATCTATTCACTACTTTCCATGAGAAAATTTATCTCCATCCAGACAAAAAGAAAAGCTTACGAGCATCTCGTAACGCCGTCCGAAGCAAGATCAAGAAGTATTTCAAAGATGAGCTTAATCTTGCTGAGCCAAAGTTTTACGGGCAGGGCTCGTACATGATGAACACGACTGTCACTCCAATTGACGGTGAATATGACATCGACGATGGTATTTATCTTCAACATTTAACAGATAAAGAGGACAAAGATTGGGAGACACCTGCTACAGTTCATCGCTGGATTGTCAAAGCTGTAGAAGGGCATACGGACACTGCTCCTGTGGATAAAAACACATGCGTACGTGTGATTTATAAAAAGCAGTATCATGTCGATCTTCCCATTTATGTAAAGACCGGTGATCATCCAAAGCTAGCTCATAAGTCAAAGGGTTGGATCGACAGTGATCCCAAGGAACTGACGAAGTGGTTCAATGGGAAGGTCACCGACAAAGGTGAGCAGCTCAAACGAGTTGTTCGCTACTTAAAAGCGTGGAAAGATTTAAAGGACGGTGACCCAAAGTTACCAAGTGGAATGATCCTCACAATATTGGCAGCTGAGCATTTTGTATCGGATCATCCAGATGACGACGATGCAGCGCTTATCGCTACAGCAAAAGCTATCCATAAGGCGCTAACCGATTCCTATTCACTTAAGCGACCTGTTTTTCCAAGTGAGGAATTGCTCTCGGATTGGTCCGATTCAAGACGTGATAACTTTCTTACAAAGCTCGACAATTTGGTCAAGAAAGGCGAACAGGCAATAGCAGAGGGTGATAAAACTAAAGCTTCGAAGAAATGGATCGAAGTGTTTGGTGATCGTTTCCCAGAATATCAGTCGACCAATTCAACTGTGAAGGAAACGAGTTCGGTATACAAATCCAATGCTCCTGCGATATTAGGTAACCATGGAAGATCGGCTTAGTTTGGTAAACTATTATGATGGAGTGCTACATGATGCAGCACTCCATCTAGTCGACAACCACGGTGCAGAAGAAGTTCCATCATTAGAAATTAAAGAATATGAACGTTCTTTTAGGATACGTCGGGATGGTCAAGCAATCACGTTGTCTCTGCCATATCATTTCCCCGATGAGTTCCCGACTGTACATGTTCCAGAACCATATTTCTCGAGACTTTATCCAATTCCTCATTTGGGTATTAATCATGTGCTGTGTACGTTCGATTCGGTTGAGGCGCATCCAAATCCAGAAATTCCGCTTGATGTAATTGATGCCGTTATTGAACGCGCTTTTGAATTAATTAAAGCAGGAAAGAGCAGAGCTAACGAGACTGATTACTTCGATGAGTTTGCTTCGTATTGGCAGCAACACGCAAGTAGTAAAATTTTGTCGCTTATCGAGCTTACTGATACAGTAAAGGAGATCGATCTTATCTCATTTCGCCATCCCCAATGGCGAGAGGAGATGATTGCATGTGATTCAGTAATTGATGGGGTAAAATGGTTGAGTCATACAAATGGCAATGCTCAACAACATCATAGAAAAGCGTTGTACTTGCCTTTAAAAGGGATAGGTATGCCTCCGTTTCCCGGTACTAACGGTGCACTGATGAGACGTCTCCGAGCAGAAAGTCCTGATTCAATAAAGCCGTTAATTGCTTTTTTGGACAAGCAGCCACGACCGACGATGATATTATTTTCGATTGCTACTCCTAACGGTCACATATTAGGAGCATGGGAACATCAAAAACCGCAGCAAATTAAAAGTGCTATCCATCCGAGTAAACGTAAAATTCAAAAAACGATTAATGGCTTTCGTGAAAATAATAAAAATGCCAAAATGGAGCTAAATTATTTTCAACATGTAACCATCAACAAATATGTTATTACGCGAGTAGATAAAGAGCGACTATTACGGCGCGGTGGTGATGGAACAACTGGCTCCGATTTGCGAGTAGGTATGATAGGTTGTGGATCAATTGGAAGTCATATTGCGAGTTCATTAAGCGATGCAGGAGTGCATAAACTGCTTTTGGTCGATAAAGACAAGCTTACATTTGAGAACATCGCTAGGCATGTTTGTGGAGCATCCAATGTCGGTGAGAATAAGGTTGATGCTTTGAATGCTCGGCTCACTTCTCATTTTCCGCACAGCCAGAATACTTTATATAATAGCGATATACTTACGATACTGCGAGATTATGAATCAATACTAAATGGCTGTGCTTTTACTGTGGTTGCCATTGGTAACTTGACTACTGAATTACGTCTAAATAATCTGCAACGTAAGGGAATCATCGACAAACCAATATTATACGTATGGGCGGAGCCGTATCTAGCAGGTGCACATGCTGTATTTGTGGATTCAGCTTATGCCGGATGCCTACAATGCCTCTTTAACGAAGATCATATGTTCATACAGAGTGTAGTTGATAATCCAGGTCAATATGCGATTCGTGAAGCGGGATGCCAAAGTGCATATTTTCCATATGGCATTCTGGAGGTTAAACGGTTTATAAATGATCTTATGTTTTTCATTCAAGAAATTCTTACTGGGAGTATTACGGGAAACGTCTTGTTCACCTGGTTGGGTAACTTGACAATACAGCGGGCAAGTGGGCGAAAGATCGTCTCCCAGTGGGATAATGCTGATGATTATAGTGTGCGAAAAGTTCCTATTACCGATTTCACGGGACGCGAGGTCTGTCTACATCAATGAAATATACTTTAGATCTTAGAGAGCTGATCTTTGTGCATGAGGTTATCGACACATTTGATTTTTACCGGCAGCGGTTGGTTCATCAGAATGAGTCGGGCGGCATACTTTTCGGTAGAATTTTCACTGATAGAGTGGTAATCGAAAGCATTAGTATTCCTAATTGCGAAGATCGGTCTGGTCGCTATTTTTTTCACCGTAACGTAAAAAGGGCACAAAGACTCGTAGACGAGAAGTGGAAGGAATCAGGTGGCGAAGTTGTCTACCTTGGAGAATGGCACACGCATCCAGAGTCGATACCAAAGCCATCTTTAGCAGATCGAAAGTTACTTGCGAATATGATGCGAGATACGAAAATGGACATTGGTTTTTTAGTAATGGTCATTGTCGGAACTGATGAGTTTTATGTTGCCTCTCAGACTCGATATGGTGACTTTAAACCGCTTCTACTCATTCTATAATTATTTTCATGAGTGAATTAAAAGCAGTTAATCGGGGAAGAAAATGGCACTCCCCTGTAACGGGAGAGTGCCATTTACTAATTCTTGAACTCCTGCAGTGAATTTATTGCGTATCTTAAGGCTTTTTCGGCTCAGTGCTCGTTTAAAAGTATTGTAGCCGTACTGTTTGTGTGTCGATTTCAGTAGGCTGATCCAATACCACTTACATGAAGACAAGAAGCTCACATCATCGCCATTATCACATTCAAATAACGGAATGAATTTAAATCTGTCTTCACCAAACTTATCCCATTCTGTTTGCAGGTACACATTTGGATGTGTGCCTGATCGTAACAGGTTCCAATTGTTTACCATTCGGTAGTTCAAATTCCCGGCTCCGACATAAACCTTGTTATTAACAGTATTCAATATCGCAAATACACCGAGTGCTTCAGCTTTTATTGTTCCATTCTTCCCTTTTAGGATTAAGGGGGTTGTTTTTGTGACTATAACGATCACCTCAATATAAGTATATAATCATACACTTATATATATGACGAATTACAGTGGCTTTTTGAAGTTATTTTTAAAATTTTTGGAGACCGTAAAATAATAACTTCATCAATGCAATTGCGGTATCAATCTCTGAAACACTTTGTCAGCTTTGTAGCCTCGTCCGATTGTGTGGTGTTCAAATCTCTTTTTTAATTAATATTAATCTTAAACCTGTTTAACGCCAGTAAGAAAATACACCAAGAACTGACGATACACCTAAGTCGGGAACGCTGCTTAAACCTTTGCCCTTCAGTGTCACTTTGATGCGAAAAATACAAACTCACGGCAATAGAACTAAAAAAAATGAGGCATCCTGTTTGGATGCCTCATTTTTTTACTCATCATTTGCAAACGCTTCAGTTACTTCGATGCGTAAGACAAAATTTGATTGGTTATTTGCATGTCTATTGGTGTTATAGCCATACTGGCTTTGCGTTGCTTTTGTGAGGCTTAGCCAATGAAGCTCGGATTTGTGTAAGAAATTCGCGTCATCGGAATCTTTGCATTCAAAAAGCGATACAAACCTAAAATTGTCTTCACCAAACATATTCCATTCATTCTGGAGCTTTTTATTCGAGTGCTTTCCAGCACGTAGTAGACTCCAATTGGATGCTTTCCGAAAGTATAAGTCTCCTGATCCGATAAACACTTTCTTATTAACCAGATTCAATATCGCAAAAACGCCAAGCTGAGTTGTAGTTCCCTTTGCGACGAAGGGAATAACTTGCGCTGTCTTTATAGCAATCACCTCATTTCTATTATATAAGCGATCGCTTATATTTATGACAACAGGAAGCGAGGATTACTTGGGGAATGTAAAATAATTCTGGTTTGTAAATCGTTGTTCTGATTAAATCTAATATCTTTTCTCAATAATGGTGGTAGAGGGGGAGTGAATATGAACAAAAAAAACAGGATGCTTCTACCAGGTGTAGTTGTATCTGACGAGTTCCCGCCGAGACGTGTAAATGTTTATATAGAAATCGATGATCATTTTGACCATGTTTTTAATGCAAATCATGGTGAAGATAATCGCAGAATATTTATTGATATGGATAAGAATTCTATAAATGGAGATCTGATTGAAAATAAATATGATCGAAAATTAACGATCATGGAGATGATTCCAAAAGAGCATAAAGCTCTTAAAAATTTACTGCAGAAAAAAATTGGACAAAATTTATCTGACACAATTGACAGACTAGGTATTACAGATGCAGAGGCTGGAGTTCGATTAGGCTTCAGTAAACAACAAATTTCGAAGATTAAAACCGGAAAAGGATCGATCCCATTAGAATCAATTCCGTATTTAAAGGCAAAACTTAAAGTCAACGCCCAAGACTTATTAAAAGGTACCGATAAAATTGCCGACGTGTACTTTAATGAATTAACAAGCAGTGAAGTTGAAGATATGGAACAGACGTTTGACGAGATACGACATGCTAAGAATAGACTTGATTCATCAATACGTCGCATAATAAAAAATCACGACATTAAAGCAACGGCAGATATGGTTGGTAATCTGGATGCTCTAAGTAAAAAATTCGACCCCTTGGATGTTAAGTCACTACTTGCAAAGCTACATAGTCATATAAAAGACGAAAACGAACTGGAAGATCTAATTTTTAATCTCCCGGCTATTTTAAAGGCGCAAAGACAGAGCAAAGCAACCTCCAGGAGTGACAAACAAAATTCTTAACTTGCATGATGTCCACGATTAGTGGATTTTCCAAGAAAAGAAGTGCCAATGGGGCACTTCTTTTCTTTTATTTTTCAAAAATATGTTAATTTACGAATAACGAAAAACAATTGATATTTATGGCATGATAGGCGACATAAGGTTTATATCAACTTTGTGCGAAATTTATTATTCCAACTTCGCCTGTTGAAATGATCTATTCTTGGGAATTATCAATTGTGAGCCATGAAAATGGACGCAATGAGTAAGCTCAACATAAGGACGATTTGGAGGGTGAATACGTGTCTCGATCTACCTACCCTACTGCTTCGAAGATTACGAGATTACAAAAACAAGGACGCGGTCAAGGACGGGGTTCAACGTATAAACCGTGGCTTACCGTCCGAGATGTGCCATCAACCGGTTTTAGCCACCGGGTTCTAGGTTGGAAAGCAAATCGCACCCATCATTTGCTTTCCAACTTAGAATTGTCTTTCTTTTATTTGCTTGAGCGATCGCCAGTTGTGGTAGACATACGGGAGAAATATCCGCTTTTGCCCATAACTAAAACGCTAAGCATTGCCAGACAACTGGGGATTTCGCACCGTAAAATAAGTAAAACTCTTGAGCCGATTGTTCTGGTGACAGACTTTTTAGTGGAGGAGCGAAATGGCGTCGACGTTAAATTCGTTGCATATTCTGTCGTACCGACTGAAAAAGCAGGCTCTCGTCAATTTATCGAGAGGTCACTTATCGAGCAATTTTATTGGAGGTCACACGGCATCGACTATGTAATAGTCACGTCAGATCAAATTCCAAGGGCGCTGGTGCGAAACATTGATTGGATCCATTCATGTAGTAATCTCAAATTTTCGCCGGGAATTAACGCTTCACTATTGCGCCGGATGGAACCTGTGCTCTTTGAGACAATCCATTTTAATGCCGTACCGTTAAACCGGGCATGTGAACAAGTTGATAAATTGATAGGCGTGAAGCTCGGCACCAGCATTTGGGCAGTAAAGCATTTGTTCGCAATAAGAGCATGGGTGGTTGACATGTTCGAAGAGATCGATGTGAGAAAGCCGCTAAAAATAACAAGAAGTCGGATTGCACCTCTGGTCCTTGATTATCAAAGCAATTCGCGAAAGGGAAACCTAGCCTTCTGAAGATAAATTCCTTATTGTTGCTGCTCCTTTCAAACGAAGCAGCGTGATTATCGCCAGAGTTCATATTTGATGTAACCTTCCATGCACAGAGAAACGATCAAAGTTTTAGGAATGGAGCGCATATTATGTGCACGTCGGTATCATCCGCGAGGTAGGGTGATTGAAAGGAGTAATCTTCAAATGATTTCAATAAACACAGTCATTCAACGGAATGATGGATCAGAAAATCTGCAGATGGATAGGGTATTGTGGATGGATAAAGAGAGAGATATGGTAGTCCTCTTTCCACTTTCACAAGAAAATGATGACAACTTGATTCCAAAGATAGAATCACTTTCCGAACTTTTGGAAGCTATAGCGGATGATAGAGCGCTTAAAAGAACTTCACATCCTTTCGTTGTTATGGTCGACGAATCGTCACCTAAATATGAGAGAGAAGTTCGTCAAAGGGATGAGATATTTGAGAGCATTAAGGCAATCGTTACAGATGAGCCGGATTGCTATTTCTCAAAAGAGCGAGGAATTCTAATCGCTGACGCCGTTAAGAAATTTGGTGTATCGAAAGTAACAATTTACGAACGATTACGCAAATACTGGCGATGGGGCAAAACGGCAAAAGCGCTTCACCCGAGGTATTACCTTAGAGGTGGTCGAGGGATCGAACGCGAGATAGTCGATAACGACGAAATTGAGCCGAGAAAAAAGCGCGGAAGACAAAGAGAGGCTGCTAAGAAGGATCCTTCCATGGAAGGTATCAATATCGATAAAACGGCAAAAAAAAACATCCTGCGAGTTGTAAAAAATCATTATCTGAAAATGAAGCCAAAACCTACATTTTCTGATTCTCATCAATTTTTGCTTACGGAATACTATAACGTTGGTCATACGATCACTGAAAACGGAAATAAGGTAGCAATTATTGATCCTTCAGGGCGGTATCCAACGTTAGAGCAGTTTAAATATTGGTATTACAAAACCCGTAACTTAGAAGTGGCGGTCAAAAAGCGTGTTGGAGAGCGCAACTTCAACCTAAAACACCGACCTGTAATTAATAGCGCATCGCAAGATGAGCTCTTGGGTCCAGGCTCCGTTTATCAGGTAGATGCTACAATACTTGGCATGCATCTTGTGAATGCATATGATCGATCCCAAAAAATCGGGAAAGCGACCATGTACCTGATCAAAGACGTGATGTCACGCAGGATAGTTGGAAGACATCTGGGAAAAGAGGAGGGTTGGGAAGGGTTGAAATTTGCTTTGTATGACGCTTTTTTAACCCACGGCGACAGCGATAAATTGAACATACTTGCTATTGAGAGGTCATGCCTTCTTCCGAAAAAGATCTATTGGGATCGTGGTTCCGAGATGATTGGAAAAAAGTCCGATATGTTGAACGATATGTTAGGCGTTCATCTAGTAAATACAGCGCCTTATCGTGCTGATTTAAAGCCGCATATCGAACAGGGCTTCAATGGATTTCGACAGAGGCTTCTAGATGCCCTCGGATACGTCAAAAAGGGTGTGCCAGAGCGTGGTGAGAAAGATGCTCGAGATGAAGCGTGCTTTACAATTGAAGAGCTTGAAGCAGAGATAGATGAACAGATTAAGTGGCACAATGAACACAATTGCATCAAGTCGTATCCATTGAGTGAGCAAATGCTATTCGACGATGTGGAGGCATACCCAATGGATTTGTGGGATTGGGGCATCGAAAATGCTAAAGCAGAATTTAATGAACTCCCAGCTCGAGAGGTCATGGTTCAACTGTTTTCTCGAGGAAGTGCGACTGTTACACATATGGGCATTAAATTTAAAGGCAAATATTACGAAAGCCAAAGAGCGAATGATGAAGGTTGGTTTGTACGTACCGGCTCACATCATAGGACTCAGGAGTTCCCTGTATTGCATGGTACTTCAATTGCATGTATTTATCTGCTTTTAGATGAAGGCAGGCAAATAGAAGTGTGTACCCTCGTTGAACGAGATAAAAGATTCGGACATCGGCGATGGGAAGAAATGGACGCGATTGCTAAGAAAAGTGCAAGCAAGAGAACGGAACGCGCCGCAGCTGATTATCAAGCCAAGGCGAATCGATATGCAGATAAAGCCGCTCGCAGCATAAAAGCGAAGATGGAGACTACTGCAGCCAATGAGAGCAGTGGTAAGAGCAAAACGGCACAAAAGAGGGACATGACCGAAAATGGAAGGAAAGAGAAACAACGAAGGTCGTCGGAGCAATTAAACAAGCAGCTTGAACAATTTGCGCCGGAATTGGTACAAAAAACGGCTCCGATTTATGGCAATGACGAGGATGATGATGATTTTGAACCGATTGTTTCACTAAGGGATGCACTCGCCCAAGGTTTGAAACATGTAAGAGGAGGATGAGATTGTGGCTGGACAAATTTTACGCGGTGAAATAATCGAAGCTTCTTATAAAAGCGATAGATTGATTTCAGCTTATCGTAACAATCCGCTTATCGAGGCATTACCGGCTATCAACACGATGAGTGATGTTTATAAACAAATGCAATATCACCCATCGCACAGCGATGAGGATCGCCAGATGCCAACGGAGATGCGCCTTCATGCGGTGCAAACATTATCAGATTTTATAGAACCGACGATAAATCAGCTTGATATGGAAATGCGGTTCTCTCGCATGATCCGTCATGGGTATGTCGCTCGTAACCCTACTGAAGCTGCATGGAAACGACAGATGCGAATGGGCTTTACGCAATTGGATGGAAAAGCTCCTGATCCAAGTTACAAACCTGTGCTTCGTTCGACTGCATCAGGATTTTCAATGATTGGTGTTAGTGGTTTGGGTAAATCGACGGCGCTAGAAACAACACTTCTTTTATATCCGCAGATCATCGTTCATGCACACTATGCAGGAGCACCATTCCCATTTTCGCAAGTAGTATGGATTAAACTCGATTGCCCGAGTGATGGATCGTTAAAAGGCATGTGTCTCATTTTTTTTCAAGTAATTGATTCACTCCTTGGCACAGTTTACCTTCGGCAGTTTAAGAGTTATACAGTAGATCAATTGATCCCGGAGATGGGGATGATAGCATTTAATCACGGGTTAGGCGTGCTCGTCATCGATGAAATACAGTGGCTTAACGCTGCTAAGAGTGGTGGAGCCGAGCGGATGCTTAATTTTTTTGTTCAATTGATCAATACAGTTGGCGTTCCAGTTGTATTATGCGGAACATTTAGTGCGATGAAACTGTTATCGGCTGACTTTGCATCCACTCGCCGTGCGGCAGGGCAAGGCGATATGTTGTGGTGGAACTACGCAAAAGACCAAGAGTGGGATGATTTTATTTCGAAGCTTTGGAAACATCAGTGGACAAGCACGGAGACGCCACTTTCGGAAAAGTTGAGCCAAGTAATGTATGATGAATCGCAAGGCATTCCGGATATAGCTGTAAAGCTTTATATGTTTGCACAGTGGCGCGCCATGATTACTCCAGAGCTGGGCGATCGAAGAAAGGAAAAAATTACAGTTGGTTTAATTCGAGGAGTGGCAAAAGAGAATTTACAGTTGTCTCGAAAGTTCTTAGATGCGCTCAAAAGCAGAGATCCGGGGGTGCTCTCACGATATACAGATCTCTCCCCTCCAATGGAGGAGGTAGAAAAGTATTTCGAGAAGGCAATGGAAGCGGTTCGAATTAGCGGTCGGCAAAACACGCTACAAACGCAACAAGCCGCTTCAAAAACAAGATTCGATGAGCCATCGCCGTATGTTCGCATTGCCCAATGGCTTGTCGATGCGGGGATTGATCCGATAATTGCCAAAGAGGTCTCGAATAAGACGATCGCTGTATTTGGTGACGAGCTTGATATGCGGAAGGCAATGCATTACGCTTATTCGCTTGCAGCTTATGAAATAGAGGATTCTGGAAACGAAGGAAAAGCCGAAGAAAAAAAGGCGCTTGATTACGATATCGGCGGTGCCCTTTCGCTTGGCGAAGAAGCGGTGAAAAGTCTTATCAATTTGTAAATCCGATCTATTAATTAAAAAAGGAATACGACAGCGATGCCGTGTTCCTTTTTAATTTCCATGAAAAGGAGAGAAATATATGCATTACCATATTCCTGAAAGAATTCATAATTTCCCGACTCCTTACCCGAATGAGCTCTTGTATTCGGTTTTCGCAAGGTATCATATTCGTAGTCGTTCTAGCTCGATGCAGACACAATACAATTTATTTAGCCGTAGCGTTTCTGTATCCTATGACTTACCCTGTATGATAGATACGGTCGTAGGAAAGCTAATGACTCAAACGGAAATCACTGCGGATGTGTTGATCCAGCACCATACGCTTCTCCCATTATACAGACCCTATTTGCCAAGAGAACGCTATGACCGAGCAATCGAGGGCATGAGAGGGTCAGTAAAATTTGCAAGTTCGCAGATAAGAGGAACTCTTAGCGTACTGCCCAGGTTCTTCCGATATTGCCTTAAATGTGTCAAAGAAGATGAAGATAAATTTGGAGAGGCTTACTGGCATCGTGAACATCAAGTGTTTGGGGTAGAAGTATGTGCAACTCATGAATGCTGGTTGATAGAGAGTGATATATGGGTTTTAAATAATATTAATCGCTTCAAATTTGTCGATATTAGTACCGGACTTGCTTCAGGAAAAATAATGTCGCAAGGTAAGGAGCCGTTTTTTAAACAGTATTTGCAGGTGGCAGTAGCAGTACGATGGCTTTTGGAGTCCAAGGTGCAAGACTTGGACTTAACTGAGATAAAACGTCGTTATAAATTGATTCTCGAGCAAAATGATTACTTTTCGGACAAGCAAATAAAGTTTGCACGTTTCGAAGCAGCCTTCATCGAATTTCATGGTATTGAATGGCTGCGACAAATAGGCTGCGACTTTGTTCCGGGGACTGTACACTGGCTTAGAAAAGTAATCCATCAAAAAAATCGAGTCCATCAACCGCTGTACCATATCTTGTTGACAATTTTTATGAATGTTCGGATGGAAGAACTATTCGGTGATGAACATATAAAACAACCACCATTTGGTCAGGGTCCGTGGCTCTGCTTAAATCGAGCAGCCGAGCATTACTTACAGCCGGTGATTGATTCCATCATTTATCCATCAAAGGTAAGAAGGAGAATTGTAGGAGAGTTTCATTGTTCTTGCGGTTTTGTTTATCGAAGATTTGGTCCTGATAAATCGATCGACGATAAACTTAGGTACAACAGTATTATAGAATTTGGTCATGTATATGAGCGAGAGGTTGTACGATTGACTGATGATAAGGTTTCGAGGCGTGAAGTCGCCAGAAAACTAGGTGTCCACCATACGACAATTTGTGCGCAAATAAGAAAAATAAGAGAGGACGGTCAATTAGGTGCGCTTCAACGGAGCAGGAGAGAGTACGAAAAAAAGCTCGAAATCCATCGATCACGATGGCTAGCGTTACGTAAAGCCCAACCCGAATGGTCAAGGTCGCAATATATAAAAGCGATCTCAGGTACGTATAAATGGTTGCTTAAACACGATAAGGAGTGGTTAATGGGAAATAGTGCAACTGAGATGGCAAGAAGGAATAGTGGCAAATCGTCTTTAAATTACTGGTTAAAGCTAGATACAGAGCTCAGTAAGAAGATTATTGATTTGGCTGATATAAATAAAAATGAGAGCGGCAAACCTATTAGAATTACAAAGGGATGGCTGAGCTCTAGGCTAGGTAGTAATGCAATTGGACGAAATATTCATAAAATGCCATATTCGAAAGCTGTTTTAGAGATGGTTTGTGAATCTATTGAGCAAATTCAGATTCGTCGTGTCAAATGGGTAGCCGCTGAGTTATTTGCAAAAGGCTTAACTGTAACGAAAAATGCAGTTAGGAGACAAGTTTCATCGAATAAACTTTCAGACGATACCATAACCGCAATAATTGAAGATTTTACACGAAGTCAATCGCAATTATATCAATAATGAAAAATCCCCGATTTCGGGGTTTTTTTTATATAAAAACTTTTATATGGACATAATAGAAATGAGGTGAAATATCAATTTTACACAATTTTATTCCATACCAAGATGAACTACTTTACAGCACATGCGCGCGTTTTCATTTGGGGAGACGCAATATTTCACAAAAGGAAACGCTTTTGGAGCTCTTTGGTAGTAAAAACGCCAACGCGATCATTGCGCTTCCAAATCGGCTAGACTTTTTATGTAGTAAACTTCCAAAGGGATCGTGCTATTCTTCCGAAAAAATAATAGCAGAACATTCTCTTCTGCCGTTTTACAGTCCATTTCTCCCGAAGGCTCGTGTTGAAAGGATTGTAGAGGGTATGAAAGGAACAAAAGGCTGGGTTACACATACCGTTTCCGGTATATCACAGAGTGTTATTCGACAACCCCAATTCTTACGCTTTTGTCCCGACTGTTTAAGTGCTGACGTCGAAAGAGTTGGTGAAGTCTACTGGCATCGCTCTCATCAGATGAGTGGTGTGGGGATATGTCATATCCACGATAGTGTTTTAATTGACAGTGAAGTTGGCAGTTCTGCCGCTTTAAACACTCACAACTACCACTACTTTAAAGATCTAGGCGAAGAAATCGCAAGGCGCAGTTTGGTTAAGAACATATTTTCTATCCAGGGTTCTTGTTATAACCATTATAAGGCGGTAGCCACTGCCGCAAGCTGGTTATTAAATAACAAGGTGCCAATTTTGGGACCCGAGATGTTATATAAAAGGTACCTTTTTTACCTAGAGAAAAATAACCTAACTACCTTTAACGGTTCTGTGAAGGTAAAAGAATTAATCGGACAATTCAGGAATTTCTATTCGGATTTATTCCTTTCAGAACTGAACTGTCGGGTAGATGAGGTACAAACTGAATGGCTCTCATCTTTGTACCGGAATACTACGTCCTTAGCACATCCTTTAAGACACATTCTATTTATGAATTTTCTGGGAGTAACTCCAGAATCATTTTTTTTGGATGAACTTCAAGACAAGCCCCCCTTCGGAACGGGTCCTTGGATTTGTCATAACCCAGCGGCACTGCATTATAATGAGCCTGTCATTTCTGAAGTTCGAATAAGTCGTGATTGCCATCTAGGTGTTCCTGTTGGCACATTTGTTTGCAAGTGCGGCTTTATATACTCAAGAAGAGGACCCGATCAAAACGATGAAGATCGTTGTCGAATAGGGCTTGTAAAGGAGTATGGATCCGTTTGGGAGAAGGAATTAATGCGGTTAAAAGAAGAACGAAAGACGTTCATCCAAATTGGCGAAATATTAAATGCTGACCCTAAGACCATAAGTCGGCATTATAAGAAGATTCGATCCCACAAGGTGAATGACAAGCCCATGCAACAAGTCTCCCTTCAAAAGCGAGAATCTTACCGAAAGCGCTGGACAACAATTATGAATAAACACCAAGGGAAGTCAATTTCGGAATTAAGGAAGATAGCAAATGCTGAAATTCTGTGGCTTAGTCGCAATGATAAAAATTGGTTTCGCTCTCATAAACCAGAAGTTGTAAGGCACAAGCAGAAAAAAAACGGACGCGCTATTAATTGGATGCTACGAGATGAAATGCTTGCAAATGCGGTAATTGACGGGGCTAGCAGACTACTGTCGCAGGAGGGCAAACCTGTACGAATTACTACCAGTTCGATTTGCAAACGCTCAGGTGTATATACTACGATACTCTTTCATTTAGGAAGGTTGCCAAAGACACAGTCAGCTTTGGAAGCCTTAGTTGAAACAACCGAGGATTTTCAAATTAGACGTGTCCAATGGGCTGCGCAAGACTTGTTAAGTCAACAGTTAAGAGTGGAGAGCTATCCAATCATTCGAATGGCTTGTTTAGTACGATCAAAAATAAGTGAACGTGTGAAAGCAGCGATTGATCACGAAGTGGGAAAAGTAGCTTCGTAGCTGGTTTGTATAATCATAGATAACGCTAGACCGGACTAAATGACCGGTCTTTTTACTTTGCAATCAGACTAACTCAATTTGAAGTTATAACAAGTAAAGATAATTATTAATTTGTCATTTTATGGTGTGAAAATGTCAGTAAAGTTAAATAATTAACTCCTTGAAAGTTAGGCGACAACAAAGCCTTGATGTTACTGAGACAGCAGTAAAGTTAAAAATTAAACTCATACATGAAATTTCCGAGGTAGTCGGTGTTCGTGAAGGAGAGGTAGTGCTGCAATCCCTTTACCGGTTTCAAGAAGAAGGCGAGCAAGAAGGTCGGGTTCTCGGTGCATTGCGACGCTGCGAGAACAGCAGATTGGAACGGACATGGAAGCTGCGGATGGCGGGAATGGCTGATGTTGAAGCTGAAATTTCGGAAGGTGAAGGGCCTTGAAGGGTACGCGTGCTGACTGGAAGCTTTGGCTGGGATGGGCTAGTCCAGCTCAAGTAGGAGGTACAAGTGCAAGAGCAGGTGTAGGAGCAATTGCAGGTGAAAGCACAAGCGCAGCCGCAAGCACATCCGGATGCACAACCGTAACCGCAACCGCTGAGGTGTTGCCTTGTTACTGGGAGTACCAATTGTCCAGACGGCAATTCGGGACAGCAACGGTTGTTGGAGGTTTTCTGGTTTTTGTTGCCGCGTTCTTGTTTTATCGTTCTGTTATTGCTGCATTAGTGCTGTCGTTAGCAGGAATCATGGCTCCTCGTATCCACAGGCGCTCCTTGCTGGAGCAGCGTAGAGTTCGGTTGGCTATTCAATTTAAAGAAGCACTCTATTCAATTGCATCTTCACTTGCCGCAGGGCGTTCTGTCGAGAATGCTTTCGTCACCGCACTCGAGGATCTAAGACTGCTCTACCCGAATCCGAAGACGGAGATATTAGTCGAATTTGAAATTCTTTCGGCGAGAATGGGCTATGGGGAATCGCTTGAGCACGGGTTGATCGATTTTAGCCAGCGTGCACAACTGGATGATATTTCACAGTTCACCGATGTCTTTACAACCTGTAAACGATCCGGCGGTGATTTGGTTGAAGTGATCAGGCGTACATCCCAGATGATCGGTGAGAAGCTGGATGTGCAGCAGGAAATCGCCGTCATGGTAGCGCAGAAGCGGCTGGAATCTCGCATCATGATGGTTATACCGTTTGTTTTCCTAGCCTTCCTTAGCCTAACAGCGCCAGACTATATGGCACCTTTGTACAGTGGTATCGGTTACGTCATATTGACAGCAGCGCTCATTCTTCTCGGACTTTGCTTCATGCTGATGACGAGAATCATGAACATTCGCATGTAATTGTTGGAAGGAGTTGGCGGCTTGCTGCTGTCCATTACTATTGGGTCATCACTTACGGCTTTATGGAGCTGGGCTCTGCTGCGATGCAAGAGACATGACAAGGGAAGCCGGTTAAACGTAACAGAACGGTTATTAATGCTCCCCTTTCGCTTCTTGCTGGATCAGAGCGGATTGCTAAACCGAATGCAGCCATTTCTCGCGAGCTTACACGGCAGACTGTTCATTCTTAACGGACGGAACTGGACGGTCGATGCCACAAATGGTTTCGTCGCTCTGTCCATCGGGACAGGTTATACGGCAGCATGTGCCGGAGCATGGCTTAGCGTTCTCAGCAAGGAGCAGACGATGCTGTATATCGGCATGCTGCTTGGCGTTCTTCTGCCTGCGGCAAAATGGCGGGATACCGCCGCGAAAGTGGAGCGCCGCAAGCAGGACATTTTACTGCTGCTGCCGGAGGTCATCAGTAAGCTGATGCTGCTTCTCGGAGCGGGAGAGACACTGCAGCGGGCATTAGTGCGAGCAAGTGAACGGAAGGATGAGAAAAGCGGAAATCCGCTGTTCATTGAGCTTCGTAAAGTGAACGAAGCCGTGCGTAATGGCGAGTCCTTTGCGGCGGCAATGGAGACGTTGAGCAGGCGCTGCGGCGTGCAGGAGGTATCGCTTTTTACGACCACGCTGCTGCTCAATTATCGCCGGGGAGGCGATCAGCTTGTCCTTTCTTTGAAGGAGCTCTCTTATTCCTTATGGGAGAAGCGTAAATCTGTTGCTCGTGCGAGAGGCGAAGAGGCTTCCTCGAAGCTTGTGTTTCCGCTTGTCGGTATCTTTATGGTGCTCATGGTGCTTGTCGCCTCACCCGCGATCTTAATGATGCGCGGATAACTATTACTACTAGAGGAGCGGTCGAATATGGAGAACAGGAAGAACGCACTGCGTACATTTTGGAATGACGAGGAGGGCCTTGGTACGCTTGAGATCGTGCTCATCATTGCGGTAGTCATTATATTGGCGCTGCTTTTCAAGGATTGGATTATCGCGTTGATGGAGAAATTGATGGGCGATGCGGATGATAAAGCGAACGAAATTTTCAACTAGTCTTGCAAGGTGGCGCGTACTGGCAGCGCAGGAGGAAGGAAGCTTTACGCTTGAAGCAAGTATGGTGTTTCCCATGATTTTCGTTGCATTAATCACACTACTCATGCTTGGTATATATACCTACCAGAAGGTTGTCCTTTATACAATTGCCTCACAAACGGCTGAGAGAACCGCGTTCCGCTGGGATAACAGTGCTAGAGAAACTGTCAGTGGCATAGGCGTGACCGGGAAATATGACGGCTTATATTGGCGACTGTCTGATAATGGTGCACTACAGACGTTGTTCGGATTGGAAAGTCCCAATCCGAGCAGCTTGAGTATCCCCATTGGGGACGCCTCTGACAGAGCTTCTGGTGTAGATGCCAGCGCAACAACTAATGTTGCGCTTCCCCTCAAGAAGATGGAATTAGGAGCAGTCAAAGTTCGGGAGCCGCTCGAAGGGGTCATGATGTATGGCGGTGTTTGGGTGAAACGAATTGAAGTGCATCTTCGTCAGCCATTATCGATCCCTCCTCTGGAAGCTGTTCTTGGTCATTCGGAGCCGAGGGCTGTAACGGATGCTGTCATAGTCGACCCCGTTGAGCTCATACGAAATGTGGACCTCGTCCGGTATTACGCAGGAAGATTTGCCGGTCAGTCGGAGCAAGGCAAGGAACAAGCCCGTGAGGTGCTGCATAATCGGCAATCCCTTCAGGATCTGGCGCAATAGGAGGCGGATGAAATGCACCGATGGAATGATAGGAGTCGGCATGATGCCCTTAACCCGACATTTTTCTGGAGAAGCAGTGACGGTGCCGTCTCGATTTACTTGATCGTATCGACAGCAGCCATGCTGTTGTTTACGGCGATGCTCATCGATTTTGCGCGAATCGCAGCTTTTGAGAAACAGAGCAGGCTCGCTGCGCAATCCGGTATTCGTTCCGCTTTATCAGCCTATGACGGGGCGTTATACGAGCAATATGGGCTATTCGGTACAGGCGGTTCTGATCGGAGTGAATTGTTCGCGCAAGCAGTGTCACATAACTGGACTTCGGATGAGGGCGACTTTAGGCTTCTTGACGGAAGAACGGAAGCATCGCATGTGGACAGCTATGAGGTATTAGGCAATCAACAGGTGTTTAGCAGGCAGGTGCTGGAGGAAATGAAATACAAAGCGCCGATCGATTTCACATTGGAGGTAGCTTCAAAGTTTGCACCGATGGCTTCGGTAATGAAGGAAGCCTCGTTGTCTGTGGAATTGCTGGAGCGGCTTCGACAGCTTTACGATAAACGGGAGAAGCGACTGCAGGAAGTAATTACGATTCAGAAACAAGCCGCCGCAGGTGTCAAGAAAGCAGTGGGATCACAGATTAGCGGTTCGGCTAGTGAAATTGTGAGCCTATATGGCTCCTACGAGCAGTGGATTAGAGAAGATACGATACGCGCAATGGAGGATTTGCCCCCTCTTCGAGTGGATGCGATTAACTTCTATCGGAGCTATGCGAGTATTGAAGCTAATTCCATTATGGCCGTGCTGGATGATGCGGCAATACTTCAACGTGAATCGGAGCGCAAGGCAGTGATTTTGCTGCAAGAAGCCGAGGGTCTGAACAGGGCTATGGAAGATGCGATTAAGCGGATGAGAGAAGAAGGAACCGGCGATGGATATGACCGGATGAATCAGCGGCAGCTCACTGCTCAGCAATCCGGTTCATTCCAAGACGGTGAGCTGTCGCCTTTTCGAGAGTCACGAGATGCCGCGGAGGGGCTCGTGCTGGAACAAGCCTGGTTTGAAGCTTATCTGGAAGAACTGAATCAGCAAACAGAAGATATTCAGCAGGTAGGTACAATGGGTGCAAATTTCCATCAAGAGGTTCAAGCTGCACTCGGGGGAACTGGCAGGTCCGGATTATTGAGCGAATCCTATCAGAAGCTCGAGAATGCGTATCACAGCTACGAGGATCGCTATCTTCAACCGGGAACCGTCATCCAGCGCAGGCAGACGGAGATGGAAAGTCGGCAGTCCAATGATCAGGAACGAAAAACGAATGAAGCGGCAGCCGAGTCCAAATGGGGGCAAGTGAAGCAGCAGCTGCAATCCATGACATCTTCCCCGAATCAGGAGGACCACCGTGAAGCATTTCGTGAAGTGAAAGAGCGAATGCAAGCGAATTTGAAATTCAATGAAGCGGCAGAGTCGCCGCTTCAAGATCAGGCTGTTGACGTAGATGCAGACGCAGGTGAAAAAGCAAGGCTATCCATGACTTCTATGGGAACGATCTTCACAGGGATGGCAGATGCTCTTGAAGGCATCAGAGATCCGCTCTACGTGAATGAATATATCGTTCATCGATTTCATTCGTTTGATCCTAAGCTGTTCCCCTCTTCGCGAGGAGGGGAGCCAGCGGGTAATGAAGCCTTCTCCTCCGCGGTCGCAATTGAGCACCAAGAGGTTGAATATATTTTGTATGGCTTTCATGAGCCAGCCGCGAATGTGGCTGCCGCATATGGTGAGCTGTTCGCTGCGAGGCTTGCGATTCGAACAATGGAAGGGTTCATTGCATGCAAAGGGCTAGGACATCCATTATTAATTCTGTCCGCCGCGGTGCTGTATGGTTTAGAAAAGTCGCTTGCAGATATGACCACGATTTCGCGTCAGGGGAAAGTGGAACTATCCAAGTATGTTCCTGTGGAATTAAGTTATTTGGATTATTTAAGAGTTTTCCTGATTTTGCATGGCAGCAGCGAAGCCAGGACAGCTCGCGTCATCGCTGTCATCGAGCGTAATTTAGGCGGCGTTTCATTATCGAGCGTTTCTACAGGTTTGACGGGAGAGTTGACCTCTTCCGTGAAGTTATGGTTTTTGCCCGGGCTCATGAAGAGCTTTACTAGCGCAGGAGTTCTGAGCGGAAAGGTGAAGGGCAACCGTTATGAAGCGACGCATACCATTGGCTGGTCGTACGGGTAGACGGTGCGGCGAAACAGGAAGCATCACATTGGAAGCGGCTTTGATACTTCCGATTGTGCTGATGGTCGTTATGTTCTTTATTTGCTTGATTCGGCTTAATACGGTGCAAATGGCGCTTCATAGTACAGTTTCGCAAACGGTAAGACAGGCTGCGGCGAATATCCACCCTGTCGACCTAACTCTGCAGAAGTTGAACGCAGCTGAGGGAGACACACAAGCATCGGGATCGTTAGAAATTTCGGCGAGGAAGCCGCAGCCGCAGGTAGAAGAAGATACAGAATCAGGAGCTGCTATACCGGTATTGGAACAATTACCTGGAGTCGACATTATTGCTGAGAAGCTGGAGGATTGGCTCCCAGCTCCGGCCGGTCTATTGCTCGCTTCAGCAATGCGGGGGGATTGGAAGCCGGTAGTGGATGCAGCAGCTACAGAAGCCGGAAGGGGGATTATCGAACCGCTACTTCGCCAAGAAGCCGATAAGTCTGTTCTCGATCCTCAGGAGTTGCATCTCAGTAAGTTATCGCTTCCAAATTTGAAGAATAAATCAGAGCTTTCCCTACTCATCGAGGCGGAGTATGCGTTTAAGCTTGGATTTCCGTTTACGAAGAAGACGATCGTACTAAGGGAACGTGCTGAGGAACGGGTTTGGGTGCGCGATTCCATTCCAGCGCCGCTTGATCAAGAACAGGATCAATCCGATGAAGCTCCAATCCAAATTATACTTCTTGAACCTTCACCGGTTAATCCCGGACGCAAGGCACGAGTTGTCGTCCAAACCAGTCCAGGCAGAAAGCTGTCCATTCAAGTCATTTACAAGAGCGGGCATAGCGTGGCTAAGCATCTGGGCGATACCTATACAGATAACGAAGGATTAGCGGAATGGACATGGCTAATATCAGGTAACACCACTCCAGGTGTATGGGAGCTTATCGTTACGGCAAGTGAAGGTTCGGCGCGAGCGGCCAGACATTTTGTAGTGGAGAAGAGGAAAGCTTCACAGTAGAGTGGGACGGAGGTTTCGGATGATGGCTCATATCGAGTTCATTTTGGCAGCATTGCTGATTGGATTTGCTTTTGTCTGTGATATACGGGCAATGCGCATACCGAACAAATTGACTGTAGCTTTCTTTGCCGCTGGACTCATTTATCATCTGAGCAGCGATGGCTTGCGTGGAGGGGCGTTCTCCTTAATGGGGGTAATAGCCGGCATGCTTCCACTGCTTGCCTTGTATATGCTGAAGGGCATTGGAGCGGGGGATGTGAAGCTGTTCGGAGCACTCGGTTCGCTTGTTGGTGCGGCTGCCTCCTTGCAAGTCCTTATGTATTCCATTTTGTATGGGGGGCTGTTTGGAATCGTAGTTCTAGTCACGAATCAAGCCTTTGCCAAACGACTGACGGTATTTACGGTCACGCTGTTTGCTTTAAATCGAAATCTACATACAGCTGGTTTCATGACGCTGAAGAAGGACGGTTTGCGGTTTCCGTTTATGATCGCAGTGGTGCCTGGGGCAATTACGGCTTGCTGCTTCATGGGCGATTCGCTGTTCAACGGATAGAAAGGAGAGATACGTCTATGGTGTTTAAAGAGTTAAAGGTCGATTTTACGATGAAGCGCGGACTTGAAATGATCGTTGATTTGGAATCTGGCATTTCGAGGGAGCAGCTGGATCCAATTGAAATCAAGATGCTGCAAAGCCAGCGTATTCCCAAATTGCTGCCCGTGGAGTGGGTCGATATCGATGGAAAGATGACTTTCCGATATCGATTGAATGGCAAACGAATCTTACTGCATCGCTTGCAAACTCAGCAGCTGACAATGATTAAATTCTATGCCTTGCTGCTTGCTATCGTAGAAGTACTGGATGACTGCAAGCAATACATGCTGCGCGAAGAAGGCTTTATGCTGCACGAGCAGTACATTTACATCGGAGATCATTGGGAGGATGCAGAGCTCGTGTACGTGCCGCTCCGAGATACAACTATCGTATCGTCAGCAGGTGAAGCGGTGCTCGCAATGGCTATTCGATGGGTTGGTTACATTGTGCAGCCTGATGGAGCGGGTTTACAGCAAATCTTTCAGCATTTAAGAGGCGAGTATGTGTCATGGGGACTGCTTAGGCGGACTCTGCTAGCGCTTCTTGGAAGTGAATATAGGGAGTCAGTGAACGAAGAATCGCTAAATCATAATCATGGTACCTCATTAGTTCAAGCCAAAGGAATACCAGGCGATGTGGCTGCACTTTCAGCTAATCATGATCTGTTCGTATTAAAGAACGAATCTGTGCCACCTAGAGCTCAGCTTACTTTCCAAAAGGAAAGGGCAAGTGAGCGTAACCAAGGGGGATTCGAGCTTCCGATCATGGAAGTGCCTGTCCAAGAGCAAGTGGCTTCTTCAATAAAGAAGGGTTGGATACTGGGAGCGGCTGGGCTTATTGTCACTGCAGTCATTTGGAGATTTCTCTATTTGCCATCTCCGTCTCAAACCAGTCTGTTCATTTGCTCTGGTTTGACATTCATGACAGCAGCGGCATGTTTAATAGTGAATCGAAGGATAAGTTCTGACACGAGGAAGGAAGAAAGGCGCGATGGCTGGAAAGAGAAACAGGAATGGTCGGACGAGGATGGTTTCGTCCCAAACTCCATACCAATCCACATTAAACAAAAGCGGTTGAACTTATACCGTGAAGAATCTTCTGATGAAGATATCCATTCCGAAGTTAAGTCAAACGGCATGCCATTACCTTATACACCTGCTCCTCTCATCGGAAAGACAGCTTCTCTTGAAGCATCGACAGGCGACGCAACCGTACTGCTCGGCCAGAATGCCGAGCCGCAAAGTGAAGTGGATAATAAGAGTGTTCCATATCTTGAGCGTACTATAGAAGGAGAATCAGCGGTGGTCGTTAAACTGGAACAGAACCAGTTTGTCATCGGCCGTGCGAGTGAGGGAGTGAACCACGTGGACTTGTCAGCAGGTATTTCCAGAGCGCATCTGGAACTAAGCGTAAAGCAGAAGAGCTGGTCGGTGAAAGATATGGGCTCTCGAAATGGAAGTACCCTTAATGGAGTGGCTATGATTCCATACAAAGTCTATCCGTTGAATGATAACGATATGATTCAGTTAGCCGGCGATAGAGGACCGACCTATAAATTCCGATCGGACTTACCCTCCGGTCCCGCACGGCAAGCAGGATGAAGGGCAGTCCCATAAGGAAAAAGTTCATACGATATAAGGCTTATTATTCAAGAAATCTCTTACTTCCCGGTAATTAACTGCCGCAATGCATCTCGTACTGTATCATAGCGGAACTCAAATCCAAGCTCCAACGATTTGCGCGGGACCGCTCTTGAGCCTTCCAGCAGCAGGAAAGACAGCTCACCGAGCAATGCCTTGAGCAAGAATGCCGGCACCGGAAACCAATGCGGTCTTCTCATGGCCTTACCGATTGCTCTTCCGAATTCATCGTTCGTTACCGGCTCTGGCGCACATGCATTAACCGGTCCCTGAACTTCCGGCTCGTCGAGGCAGAACAGAATCAGTCGAATCATATCGTCTTCATGAATCCAAGGGATCCACTGTTTGCCGCTTCCCATTCTACCGCCTGCCATTAACCGATAGGGCAGCAGCATCTTCGGGAAGGCGCCGCCCGTCATGCCGAGCACAAGTCCGATCCGCAGCTTCACAAGCCGCTTGACCTCGATGCGATCCGCAGCGGCTTCCCATTTCTCTACGACAGATGCGAGGAAATCAGTTACGCGAGCAGGGCTCCACTCATCGCTTACTTTACTGCCATCTGTACCATAGATGGAGATTCCCGATGCGTTTATAACAACGGAGGGCTTACGCTGAAGTGATTCTACAACTTTGCCGATGGAGCGTGCGGCATTTAGCCTCGATTGCAAAATAGCGGATTTGCCTTCTTTCGTCCAGCGGCGGCTGATGGATTCCCCTGCCAGATTGACGATTGCGTCGATCCCTTCCAGCTTAACGGGAGAGTCGGCCAGTTTGGACCAAGTAATCGTATGCAGCTTCGGATTCGAGCTCATCTGCTTCTCAAATCTGGAGATAATCCATACTTCATCACCTCGCTTTAGAAGTGCATCGACAAGCATGGCCCCGACATATCCCGTTCCTCCGGTGACGGCTACCTTCATCTAAAGAGACCTCCTTTAACTCCACTGAGAGCATCCAATTGCTTCAATAATACTGCAAAAGCCGCCCAAGCGGGCGGCTTATTTATTGAGTAAATGTGTATAGGCGGAATAGTCGATCTTCTCCCTATCCAGAAAAGAAATTAAGCTGCGGTAATCCCGCTTAGGTGTTGCCCGAATATAACCTTCGATGCAGTGATTGCGCGATACTTCCGATGCACCGCCTTCAACGGCTACTTGAGCGATTTTGGCTGCAATGGAATGTCTCGCAATGTCCCGAAATGCGCTTGGTACAGGAGAGACGAGCTGATCCAGAAAACTCTTGGAGTCCTCAGGCCACATGCCGCGGCTGCGCTCTACCCAATAGTTCTGCCAATCGAGCTTCGATTTGCCATCTCGCATCGGGAGCACTTTAAGGAATTTACGGAACATAAAATAGCCGCCGATCGACATAAAGCCGATCATTACAACTGCCCAAAACAATATGAAATACATAAACCAATTTGGTGCCATTCGATCGATTCACCTCTAGCTAACTCAGATATGCGAATTATACGTAACAAATTGTTTCCATTATAAGCGATGACGTCTATCTCCCGCAACCGACATGGCATTTTCTAACACGCTATGCATGTATCCAAACTTTCCTTGGGGTCATACGCCTAGATTTATTTGAGCATTCCTTGTAAAATAGGAAGGACAAGCGTTTGCGAGGAACCGGATACACAGTGGTCCGTGCCTCGTAACGAAAGGAGCGAATGAGTCCATGTTAAAAATCGGATCCCACGTTTCATTTTCCGATAAAGGTCTGTTAACAGCAGCAAATGAAGCCGTATCCTACGGATCAAGTACATTCATGATTTACACCGGAGCACCACAGAATACACGGCGTAAACCGATTGAAGATTTATATATTCCCGATGGAAGAGACGCAATGGGCAAGGCAGGAATTGACGAGATCGTCGTTCATGCCCCATACATCGTAAACCTCGGTTCTTACAAAGACGATACGTTCGAGTTGGCGGTCCGCTTCCTGCAGGAAGAAATTCGCCGTACTGACGCGATCGGCGTACGCAACATCGTGCTTCATCCAGGTGCTTATACGGACAAGGATGCGGAATACGGAATTGCTCGCATTGCGGAAGGCTTGAATGAAGTGCTAAATGGTACGAAAGAAACAAACGTGAACATTGCTCTGGAAACTATGGCAGGCAAAGGCACCGAAATAGGTCGCAGCTTCGATGAGCTTGCAGCCATCATTGACAAAGTAGCTGCCAACGATCGCCTTACAGTTTGTATGGATACATGCCACATGCATGATGCCGGTTATGACATCGTCGATGATATCGATGGCGTACTGACAGAGTTTGACCGCATTGTTGGCCTTAACCGCGTCGCTGTTGTCCACGTTAATGACAGTAAAAATCCGCGCGGAGCGGGTAAAGACCGTCATGCACCGATCGGTGCCGGCTGGATCGGACACGATGCAATTCGCAATATCGTGCATCATGAAGCGCTTAAAGGACGTCCGTTTATCCTTGAAACGCCGTGGATTGGTCAAGAAGACAAGACGCAGCGTCCGATGTACGAAGCGGAAATTGCTTTGCTTCGCGGCGATGCGCATACACGTTTCGGCAGCGAGTTCTTGGAGGACGTGGAGCGCCTGCACCATTTCTTCAATAAACAGGACATCAACCACCGCGGCTACGTATTGTCCGTTTGGGATGTACTGAAGAACGACGCGAAAGCGAAGAAAGCCGATCCGCGCGAGCCGATGGATCGTTTGTATGATCTGGTAGCCGAGCACCGCATTTTGCCTGAGCTTTCGGAAGAAGCCATTAATCAACGGATTACGGCTTGGTTCGCGGGCAAAACGCTGCTTGTGAACGCATAAGCTGACCTATAGCTACTCTACTTGTTGACGGAAGGAAGACTTGTCTATTATGCAAAACATCTATCAGCCCGGACCGTCCTCGCAGCGCCCGGATAAGCGCAAACGTGCGACAATGCTCATCTCTTGTCCGGATCGGCCCGGAATTGTAGCGGCTGTCTCGCACTTCTTGTACGAGCATGGCGCGAATATCGTGCAGTCCGACCAGTATTCCATGGATCCCGGCGGCGGCATGTTCTTTATTCGTTTTGAATTTGATCTCAGCGACCTGGACGCCGAACTGCCGGTGCTCCAGGAGGATTTTGCCCGCGTGGCAGACCGGTTCGAGATGAAGTGGCATACGTTCCGCGCAAGCCGTAAGAAACGTTTGGCTATCTTCGTTTCCAAAGAAGATCACTGCTTGCTGGAGCTGCTGTGGCAGTGGCAAGCAGGTGATCTGGAAGCGGATATTGCCATGGTAATCAGCAATCATCCGGACATGAAAGCGCTCGTGGAATCGTTCGGTATTCCGTTCCACCACGTTCCGGTTACGGCTGACACGAAAGCCGAAGCAGAGAAGAAACAGCTGGAGCTGGTATCGGATAAAGCAGATCTGATCGTTCTGGCGCGTTATATGCAAATTATTTCGCCGAAGTTCATCGAGCAGTTCCCGAACCGGATTATTAACATTCATCATTCCTTCTTGCCGGCTTTCGTCGGCGGCAAACCGTATGCTCAAGCGTATACGCGCGGCGTCAAAATCATCGGAGCTACGGCGCATTATGTAACGGAAGAGCTCGACGGCGGACCGATCATCGAGCAGGACGTGCAGCGCGTCAGCCATCGCGATGAAGTGGACAACCTAAAGCGTATCGGACGTACGATCGAACGCGTCGTACTTGCACGTGCTGTGAAATGGCATGTCGAGGACCGGATTCTTGTGCACAAGAACAAGACCGTCGTTTTCAATTAATTGACGCAATCATCAGCGTTTAGCTGACAGCATTGGCGTGTTTACGCGGAATTCTCCCTGTGAACGCGCCTTTTTCATGTCGATTTTTAGCGCACTAACGCATTAAGGATGGAAAAGGCTCAATGGTAATGGTACAATATTTCAAAGCCAGTGCGGGAACACCGCCAAAGTGAATTAAAGAGAGAGCACCACACTTCATGAAACGCGCCGAGCCTCCCCAAGATGGCGACAGCCGTTTCACTTTGATGCAAGTCTATTCGGATTTAGGAGGAGTTTACGTAATGACAGTAACACAGAAGTCCATCGACCAGCTTTCCATCGACACGATCCGCACACTTGCGATCGATTCTATTGAGAAAGCAAATTCCGGCCACCCGGGCATGCCTATGGGAGCGGCTCCGATGGGGTATCAATTGTTTGCGAAAACAATGAACCACAACCCGTCTAACCCAACATGGATCAACCGCGATCGTTTCGTGCTTTCCGCAGGTCATGGTTCCATGCTGCTGTACAGCCTACTGCACCTGTCGGGCTACGATCTTCCAATCGAAGAACTTCAAAACTTCCGTCAATGGGGCTCCAAGACACCAGGTCACCCAGAGTTCGGCCACACAGCCGGCGTAGATGCAACAACCGGTCCACTTGGACAAGGGATTGCAATGGCAGTTGGTATGGCTATGGCTGAAGCGCACCTTGGCGCAACGTACAATAAACAAGAACTTAACGTGATTGACCACTATACATTTGCAATTTGCGGCGACGGCGACTTGATGGAAGGCGTTGCAAGCGAAGCAGCTTCGCTCGCAGCTCACCTGAAGCTTGGCAAACTAGTCGTCCTGTACGATTCAAACGATATATCGCTGGATGGCGAGCTGAACCTTTCGTTCTCCGAGAATGTACAAGGCCGCTTCGAAGCTTACGGCTGGCAAGTCATTCGCGTAGAAGACGGCAACGATCTGAACGCGCTGGCTAAAGCAGTAGCTGCCGCACAAGCGGATACAAGCAAACCGACTCTGATCGAAGTGAAAACAACAATCGGTTACGGCAGCCCGAACAAAGGCGGCAAAGGCGGTCATTTGGGTACGCACGGCAGCCCGCTTGGCGCTGACGAGACTGTTCTGACTAAGCAATTCTACGGCTGGGAGAACGAAGCTTTCCACGTGCCGGCAGAAGTTGCTGCACATTTCGCAGAAGTGAAAGCAAACGGCGAGAAAGCCAATGCTGCATGGGATGCTATGTATGCAACGTATAAGGCAGCTAACCCTGAGCTGGCCGCACAATTCGAAACCGCAATCAGCGGCAACCTGCCTGAGGGCTGGGATAAAGATTTGCCTGCATACACACCTGCAGACAAAGCACTTTCGACTCGCGTTGCTTCCGGTAACGCACTTAACGGACTAGCGAAGAACGTACCAAACCTGCTGGGCGGATCTGCTGACCTTGAGAGCTCCACAATGACTCACCTGAAAGGTTTGCCTGTATTCAAGCCAGGCAGCTACGAAGGCCGCAACGTTTATTTCGGCGTACGTGAGTTTGCAATGGCAGCAGCAATCAACGGGATGAGCTTGCATGGCGGCGTTAAAGCATTCGGCGCTACATTCTTCGTATTCACGGATTACCTGCGTCCGGCAGTACGTCTGTCCGCGCTGATGAAACAGCCGGTAGTTTACGTACTGACGCATGACAGTATCGCAGTTGGTGAAGATGGTCCTACGCATGAACCGATCGAGCAAATTGCTTCCCTGCGTATCATTCCGCAGCTGACTGTATTGCGTCCGGCGGATGCGAACGAAACTTCGGCAGCATGGGCTTATGCGATTTCCAAAGCGGATCAGCCGGTTGCACTTGTTCTGACTCGTCAGAACCTGCCGGTTCTGGAAGGTACGAACGAACAAGCTCGCGAAGGCATCGCGAAAGGCGCTTATGTCGTTTCTGAAGCGGCTGACGGCAATCCTCAAGCACAGCTGATCGCGACCGGTTCCGAAGTACAGCTTGCGGTTGCAGCTCAGAAGGCACTTGCAGCGGAAGGCATTCAAGTTCGTGTCATCAGTATGCCGAGCTTCGATCTGTTCGAGCGCCAGCCTAAAGCTTACAAAGATTCCGTTATTCTTCCGGGTGTTAAAGCACGTCTTGCGATCGAAATGGGTTCACCATTCGGTTGGGAGCGTTACGTGGGCGACAGCGGCGCAGTATTGGGAATCCATACATTCGGTGCTTCCGCAAAAGGCGACCGCGTAATTGCAGAGTACGGCTTCACGGTTGAGAATGTTGTCAACAAAGTAAAAGGTTTGCTGTAGTCAACTGCGGGGCTGAAGGCCGTCTCTAAGTAACGCGGCTGAAAGCCCTGCTTTCCTGTCCTCATTCTAAGCTTATACCACAAAGGAGCTAATGCCGAATGTCTCAATTCGAGAATGTTTCAATCGTCAAGAAAGCTAATGTATACTTCGATGGTAAAGTAACAAGCCGCACCGTGCTGTTCGCGGATGGAACGAAGAAAACGCTGGGCATCATGATGCCGGGCGAATATGAATTCGGTACAGATGTGAAGGAAATTATGGAAATCGTGGCAGGCGATTTGAAAGTACTGCTTCCAGGCGATTCCGAATGGATCAGCATCTCCGGCGAAGGTGAGTTTACGGTTCCGGCAAATGCAAAGTTTAAGCTTCAAGTGGCATCAGTAACGGATTATATCTGCTCTTATATTCAAGAATAGTCTTCTTAAATGAAAAGCTGCCCCGCTCATCAACTTGGAATGATCCAAGGCGAGAACGGAGCAGCTTTTTTTGGCGTTAAAGGTAAACTTCGATTTAGTCAGCCGTAATGCGTTGTTTGTTGATATAAGCTTCCAGCTGCAAACGCTGATAAGGAGCGAGTCCTGCCAGCAAGCAGCCATAACGGAAGCGGCTGCCATTGGTTTCAATGCGGATAATGCGTCCGGTTACCGGAGGCAGCTCCGAATCCTGAGGGAAATGGATGACGACGAACATATCGCACTCAAGCGGGAAGTTGGACGAAATTTGAAGGCCGCTTTCGGAAATATCGCAAAGTGTTCCATCGATCAGTTGACCGGAGAAGGAACCTTCCTGCGCCCATTGATAAACGGAGAGCTTAAGCGGCACATTCAGTGCAAGGCGTTCTGCACGGCGGCGGTTCTGACCGTTATCGGAAGCTTGCACTGAAGCCGGTGCTTCAACAGCGGCTGCAACTATATCTTCGACATCGCTGTGAGTCGTAATCCGTTTGTTGATCCATTGCTCATAACCGTGTGCGAGCGCGGAGAGATCAAGCTCTCCAAGACCCATCGCGTCTCCGACTTGATAGAGGCTCTTTACCGTTTCAAGAATCGGCGTTGGCGTCTTCAGCTCGTCAGATAGCGAGGAAGCCAGGCGCAAATCCTTCAGCATGAGCGCGAGCGAGAATTGAACGCTGAAATCGCGTTCCAGCAGCTTCGGCGCTTTCAGCTCGGCCATTTTGCTCGCTGCTCCACCGGATTGTACAAGCTCAAGGAACGACTTGGCGTCGATTCCGCCGCTTGCGGCAATAGCCATCCCTTCAAGCAGGGCTGCAACGTTGATGCCGACAATCGTGTTATGAGCCAGCTTCGCAGTTGAACCGCTGCCGCTCGGACCCATTGGAATAACCTTGCGTCCCATGGCGTTCAAGACATCATGCACTTTATGGATGACTTCGATATCGCCGCCAACCATGAAGACAAGGGAGCCGCTCTCAGCGGCAGGCTTGCTTCCCGTTACCGGAGCATCGAGGAAGTCGCCGAATTTAGCCGAAACATCCGTATGTAACTGACGTGATAAAGCCGGAGAAATCGTACTGCTGTCGATAACAACCGTGCCCGGCATCATAGCTCCGAGCAGACCGTTCTCACCGTAGTAAACTTCACGAATCGCGTCATCGTTGCTGATCATCGTAATAATCAAATCCGATACGCGTGCTGCTGCTGCAGGCGATGAAAGCTCATCCGCACCAAGCTCGAGAAGCTTGTCCGCTTTGCCCGGCGTACGGTTAAATACCGTAACAGGGTACCCTTTGCGAAGCAAGTTGGCAGCCATGGGCTCGCCCATAACCCCTAGGCCGATAAAAGCAATTTTATACATGTATGTTCATCTCCTCGAAAGCGAATTTTATGTGATTTCATTTTATCACAAAATTATGGGAAGAAGTATTGGCCCCCTTCATCGCTTGTTTTTACCTAACAAATCCATTATCCTTATCCTAGCTGTAAACAGGATAATTTGTGGGAGGTTTAATACGAATGAGTAAAGCAGTTCAGTTTGATTATAGCAAGGCATTGTCGTTCATCGGCCAGCATGAAATCGATAATCTGGCAGGGCAAGTACGCGCAGCACATGACCAGCTTCGTGAAGGTACGGGCGCAGGCTCGGACTACCTGGGCTGGATCGACCTGCCGACGAATTATGATAAAGAAGAGTTTTCCCGCATTCAGAAAGCAGCTGCGAAGATCGGATCCGACTCCGAGGTGCTTATCGTTATCGGCATCGGCGGTTCTTATCTGGGCGCTCGCGCTGCCATTGAAATGCTGTCACACTCTTTCTATAACTTGCAGCCGAAAGAACAACGCAAGACGCCGCAAATTTTGTTCGCAGGCAATAACATCAGCTCTACGTATGTAACGCATCTGCTACAATTGCTGGAAGGCCGCGACTGGTCGATCAACGTGATCTCCAAGTCCGGTACTACGACTGAACCGGCAATCGCATTCCGCGTCTTCCGCGAAGCATTGGAAGCGAAGTATGGCAAAGCAGAAGCGCGCACACGTATCTATGCGACAACAGATCGCGAGAAGGGTGCACTGAAGAAGCTGGCAACGGAAGAAGGCTACGAATCCTTCATCATTCCGGATGATGTTGGCGGACGTTATTCCGTGCTGACGGCAGTTGGTTTGCTGCCAATCGCAGCTGCAGGCATCAATATCGATGAGATGATGAAAGGCGCAGCGGATGCGCAGCAAGCGTACAGCAGCCCAGTGCTTGCCGAGAACGAAGCGTACCAATACGCAGCAGCGCGTAATGCCCTTTACCGTAAAGGCAAAGCAACGGAAATTCTCGTTAACTACGAGCCGGCGCTTCACTTCGTGTCGGAGTGGTGGAAACAACTATACGGCGAGAGCGAAGGCAAAGACTTCAAAGGGATCTTCCCGGCTGCCGTAGACTTCTCGACGGACCTGCACTCCATGGGTCAATTCATTCAAGAGGGTAACCGTAACATCTTCGAAACGGTCATCCAAGTGAAGAACGTAGCGGAGCAAATTACGATCGGTCACGATGCGGGAGACCTGGACGGGCTTAACTTCTTGACTGGCAAAACGATGGATTTCGTAAACAAGAAAGCCTTCGAAGGCACACTTCTTGCACATACAGACGGACAAGTGCCTAACTTTGTCGTGAACATTGCGGACATGACACCTTATACATTCGGCTACCTGGTGTATTTCTTTGAAATCGCATGCGGCATCAGCGGTTACCTGCTGGGCGTCAATCCGTTCGACCAACCGGGCGTTGAAGCGTACAAGAAGAACATGTTTGCATTGCTTGGCAAACCGGGCTATGAGAAAGAGAAGGCTGAGCTGGAAGCTCGCCTGTAAGCTCTCATTGTCATGCTGCCGAGATACAAAACGCTGCGTCAGCAGGCCAGCAAAGAGATCGTCATTAAGAAATCGCGCTTCATCGGCTACGGCAAGCCGGTAACGTCGGAGGCAGAAGCGATTGCCTACATAGAGGAGCTGAAGAAGCTTCACTGGAACGCGTCGCATAACTGCTCGGCCTATGTCCTCGGTGAACGCGACGAGATCCAGAAGCAGTCCGATGACGGGGAGCCAAGCGGTACAGCCGGCAAACCGATTCTGGAGGTCATTAAGCATCATGGCCTCAAGAACGTTGTCATTGTCGTAACTCGGTATTTCGGAGGCATTATGCTCGGTGCAGGCGGCCTTATTCGAGCCTATACGGATGGAGCGGTTGCGGCGATTGAAGCGGCCGAGCCCATCGTGAACATTCTGCATCGCGAAGTGATCGTCGATGTCGATTACACCTGGTATGGCAAGCTCGAGAATGAATTCCACGCCCGTAACGTGCGAATCGGCGGTACCGAATTCACGGACCGTGTTGTCATCACCTGTCTGCCGGAAGCGCCGGAGGCAGAGCGATTCAGCGCGTGGATAACCGATGTCACGCAAGGACAAGCGGTACTTTCTCTTGGCGAAGAGAAGTACTATATTGAAGGCGAATAACGCCATAAGAAGCTCCCCGGGCCAGATGTGCCGGGGAGCTTTCTTGTTCCATCACCTAGTACCTCTGCCAAATGAAGAATAATTAGGATTGACTAGACGCGCCTCCGTCTGCTACATTTAATACCAAGTAGTTTGATGGGAATTAAAATCCGTAAAATCCACTACAACGATTCCTCAAGGAAAGTGTCAGGGGGTAAGTCAGCTTGAATATCATCATGCGCAGCCGCTTGTGGAGCTTTGGCTTCCGCAGCACCATTATGCTTTATTTCGTATTGCTGATTGTTTTGCCGATTATCGGGATTTACTCGCAATCCTTTGAGCTTGGCTTGCAGCCTTTCTGGGACAGCATCACGGACCCACTTGCTTGGAAGGCCGTGCTGCTCACGATTAAACTCTCCGTTATTGCTGCACTTATCAACGTCTTTCTTGGCACCATGATTGGATGGGTATTGATTCGTTACCGATTTCCGGGGCGAAGAATACTTAATAGTTTAGTAGATTTGCCATTTGCGCTGCCGACGGCTGTCGGTGGCTTGATGATATTGCTGCTCCTGGGTCCGAACAGCTTCGCAGGCGGAATCGCCGATAAGCTCGGATTTCAGATCGTATTTCATGAACCTGCTATTATCGTAGCCATGGTGTTCGTGACCTTTCCCTTTGTCATTCGCGGCGTTCAGCCGCTGCTGGAAGAGCTCGACAAGTCGGAAGAAGAAGCCTCGTATACGCTTGGCGCATCGAGGGCGAGAACCTTCTTTCAAGTGATATTCCCTTCCATGCTCCCGGGTATTATCAGCGGGGCGATGCTGGCTTTCTCACGCGCGCTGGCAGAGTTCGGCGCTGTCGTTCTCGTAGCAGGCAACATTCCGGGAAAAACGCTGATCGCGGCCGTTTATATTTTCGGCGAAATTGAAAGCGATAACGTGCAGGGGGCCGCGGCCGTTTCCGTTATGCTGCTGACACTGTCGTTCCTCATTCTTTGGGCGGTTAACCTCGTCCAATCAAGGAGGCATGACAAATGAGAAAGCTTTGGATCACGCTAACCTATCTGGTGTTTTTGATTCTGCTGATTGCACCGCTCGTGAAGATTTTTACCGGCTCCTGGGGAGACGGCTGGAGCGGCTTCGCCGAAGCGCTGACTCGCAAACAATCCTTGCATGCGCTTATGATGACGGGCCTAATCGTCGTTGTCGTAACGCTCCTAAATACGCTTTTCGGCGTCATGTTAGCCCTCTATCTCGTTAGAGGGACGTGGCTGAGCAAACGGATCAAAGGGCTGATGAACAGCATCGTGGATTTGCCGTTTGCGGTTTCGCCGGTCATCGGCGGTTTGATGATCGTCCTTATGCTCGGTCCGAGCTCGGTGCTCGGCACATTTTTCGAAGAGATCGGCTTCAAAGTGGTTTATGCATTGCCCGGAATGATCCTTGCTACGCTCTTCGTGACGTTCCCGCTTATGGTGCGCGAAGTCATGCCGGTGCTGCAGGAGATTGGCTCTCAGCAGGAAGAAGCGGCATCAACGCTTGGTGCCTACTCCTGGTACACCTTCTGGAAGGTGACATGGCCTTCGATTCGCTGGGGCGTCATCTATGGGGTTGTATTGACCGTTGCAAGGTCGCTCGGTGAGTTTGGTGCAGTACTGGTCGTTTCAGGCAATATCATGAACAAGACGCAAACGGCGACAACGCTCGTTTATCAGGATGTCGAGAATTTCAATGTTATCGCGGCAAGCAGTGTGGCGCTTGTGCTGGCTGCATTCTCTGTCGGCTTGCTGCTGCTTATGGAATGGGCGAAGAAGAGAAAGGAAGTGCATTAAGCGATGCATATCGAGGTGCGCGGTTTAAATAAACAGTTCGGTGATTTTCAAGCGGTGAAGGATGTTAGCTTTGAGATTGCAAAAGGGCAGCTGATTGGTCTGCTTGGACCGAGCGGCGGCGGCAAAACGTCGATTCTCCGCATGCTTGCGGGGCTGGAGACGCCAACCTCCGGCGATATCGTGTTTCATGGCAAACGGGTTAATGACCTGCCGCCGCAAGAACGCGGAATCGGGTTTGTATTCCAGAACTATGCCCTGTTCAAACATATGACGGTTTATGATAATGTTGCTTTCGGCTTGAAGGTCAAGAAGGAACCCAAAGATGCCATCCGCGAGCGTGTCATGTCGCTGCTTGAGCTTACGGGCTTGAAGGGCTTCGAACACCGTTACCCGCACCAGCTCTCCGGCGGTCAACGCCAGCGTGTAGCTTTTGCCCGGGCACTTGCTCCGCAGCCGCAGCTGCTGCTGCTGGATGAGCCGTTTGCCGCGATTGACGCGAAGATTCGGCATGAGCTTCGCACTTGGCTGAAGGAAATGATTGAGCGTCTTGGGATTACGTCGATTTTCGTTACGCATGACCAAGATGAAGCGATTGAAGTAGCCGACGAAATTATGATCATTAACAAGGGCCGCCTGGAACAGAAGGGGACGCCTTGGGATATTTATAAAAGTCCGCAAACCCAATTTGTGGCCAGCTTCATTGGGGAGTCCACGATCGTGGATAAAGTGGAAATGCTTAAAGGCTTCGAAGAAGCTAAGAACTGGCCAGGTACTAAAGCACTCATACGTCCGGAATATATTGAGATCGGCAAGCGCCATGAATTCCGCCTTCCTTCTGCAACCGTGATCGGCAAAGTGAAACATCTGCATTTCCGCGGAAGCGAGTGGATGGTTGAGGTAGAGGTCGGCGACATCAAGCTGATTACGTATCGTTCGCTTGAGAAGGATGTGCTGCAACCGGGCGAGGAAATCAGTGTCCTCATTCACCGCGCCTATCTGTTTAATGACAATGACACGTGGATTATGGAGAACAAGCTGAAAGAAGATCCGATGCCGATGCATATTTAACTTAAGAAAGCGTTGTGTACACAATGAAATCGATCCTAACAACAGGTTGGCGCATTGCGGTGGCGGCGCTTATGGCGTCTTCACTTCTCTTCACAGCAGCATGCGGGAATGACACATCGACTTCGGTTAAGGGGAATGAGCCTACTGCTGCAAAAGGTGATCTTACACTCGTGATCGGTGCTTATTCCGTAGCTAAGGATGCATTCGATGTGTTATTGCCGAAATTTGCGGAGCAGTGGAAAGCGGAGACAGGGCAGACGATTACGTTCCAGGAATCGTACGAAGCGTCCGGTACTCAGGCTCGCGCGATCGCAGGCGGATTCGAAGCAGATATAGCGGCGCTTGCAATGGAAAGCGATATCGATAAGATTCAGAAGGCGGGCTTCATTACGCACGATTGGCGGAAAGTCGGCACCGGCGGGATGATTACACGCTCCATCGCAGTAATGGGCACGCGTGAAGGTAATCCTAAAGGGATTCATGATTGGGAGGATCTCACCCGTAAAGGCGTGAAGGTGCTATATCCGAATCCGAAAACCTCCGGCGGCGCGCAGTGGGACATCAATGCGATGTACGGTGCGGGACTCAAGGAATCGGAAGCGAAAACAGGACAGAAAGATCCGGCATACGCCAAGGCGTTTCTGGAACGGATTCATCATAATGTAGAGTCGCTGGATAAGAGCGGCCGTGCATCCATGGCTGCCTTTGAATATGGCGTAGGCGATGTCATCATCACTTACGAGAATGAGCTGCTTGCGCGGATAAAGAAAGGCATTCCGTATGAGGTGATCGTACCGAAATCAACCATCCTGATTGAGAATCCGGCTGCAATTGTCGATGTGAACGTCGATAAGCACGGTACTCGTAAAGCGGCTGAAGCTCTGCTCGCCTATTTGTTCAGTGAAGAAGCGCAGCGTATTTTCGCGGACAACGGCTTCCGTCCGGTTAACGAAAAGGTAATGGAAGAGGTCAAAGGCAACTATAAGACCCCTGAGGATTTGTTTGATATTAGCTACTTGGGAGGATGGGCGAAAGTTCGCGAGTCGCTCTATTCACCGAAAGGCGTATGGTATCAAGTGTTGGCCGGTATTTAAATTTAGTCGGTCTTATAGTATCAGTAGTAAAAAGCTCCCTGAAGCAGGGAGCTTTTTTTGCTGGATTGTATTCGATTTAGCCGATGGCTACGGCATCCTTCGAGTAGGAAACAGTGGCGTTCAGCACTTTAGAGAAGAAAGACAGCGGCACATAAAGGGTATTGTCTTTCATGATAGGCGCTGCACCAAGCGTGACTTGAGCAGCAGTAGCGGCATAGTTGTCTTTGCCAACTTGGAGGGAGACATGCTGCGTACCTTTGTCAACGTCGATCCAACCCGCACTCCAGCTAAGCTCGTAGCCTAATTGTGCCGAAATTGCGCGAAGCGGAGCCATAGCGATGCCATCTTTGCCTACGAAGAGATGAGCGCCGGAGATTGTTTTGCCACCGACTTTTATGGACAAGGAACTGAGGTTACCCGGTACGGCTGCATCTGGTTTGCTGCCCGGAATGGCTACGGCGATTTCCCGAATCCCTGCCGCAAAAGGCGCGATCTCGTATTGCTGGAAGACGAGTACGGCTTTGCCGTTCTTGATGTAGAAGGGTTGATTGTCAGCGATCGACTTAAAGGTATCTTTGAAATAAATATCGGAATGTGCGGCAATTTCGGCGATAACCGCCTTATTGAGGATGGTTTTATAGCCTACGCCAAATAGTTCCTTAAGCTTCACAGCGGAAGCCTTCACTTCATTGCGCACATTGTATGTGTCAACGCGTGTCCAGCCATGAGCTCCGCCGGTATAGGCAGAGGTAATCAATTTGAAGGAAAGGACGCCGCCTGCGTCTTTACTGCCATTGCCGATGAGTTCATAGCTGACTTTGAAGAGATAAGGTCTGAATTCATAGACACCGACTGCAGCGGCAGCATCATCTTTCGCTTGTTTTTTTAACTTCTCAAGCTCTGCATGCGAACGTGCCGCAAGGTTGGCATTCAGTGTATTCTGGTAGCTTTTATCTTGCATCCCGCTGATGACGGGGATATTAAGCTCGGACTCGTAATAGTCGGTTTTATCCGTAACAGACTTGGAAGTCAATTGGACAGCGCCGGCTTGAACGCTAACAGCTGCTTGTGTAGTTACGGGTGTGGCTTGATCAGCGAAAGCGAGCGGTGCCGACAGAGTAAGAAGAAGCGAACTTACGGCTCCGATAGTGGTGATTAGTTTGAATGGTTGCTGTATGTTGAACATAAATAATCCCTCCAGGTTTGTTTAGGCTAGGACTTCAGTATAACGGGCATCAACCAACTAGGAGTGTCAAAATGGTAACGAAAGGGATAGGGCTGGTTTTTCTCATGAGTAACATAACAATCCTTTATTCTTTTCATCATTATGATTGATTTCTCTTATCAACGGCTGCCACGTATAATGAAAACCAACAACCAGACACGGAGGTGGCAGACGGTTATGACGCTTGAGCAGACGATGAAACCGATTGGTCCCTATATAGCAAACCTTGGCTCAGCAGGCGGTAAGAAAGCAGGCGGAATCGGATTTACCTTTCTATTGGCGGCTGCCGGTTATGGATTATCACAGCTGCCGGTTGTCCATTATGTAGGGCAGATGGCATGCGCTATTCTGCTTGCGGTTATTTTTAGGCAGGTGTGGGGATATCCGGCGGAGGTCCTTCGCGAGGGCATCACATTCTCGGGAAAAAGCTTACTTCGACTCGCTATTATCCTCTACGGGGTAAAGCTTAATCTGCTGCAAGTATTCCAAGATGGACCGAGCTTGCTCATTCGGGATATCGCAGCTGCTGTATTCGCCATAGGCTGCGCACTGCTGCTGGCGAAGTTGATGAAGGCCGATCAGAAGCTGTCGCTGCTGCTTGGCATCGGCACTGCGATTTGCGGCGCTGCGGCTATTGCAGCGGTATCGCCGATTTTGCGCAGCAAGGAGGAAGACACCGCTCTAAGCGTCGGCCTCATCGCATTAGTAGGGACGGTATTTGCCGTCGGGTATACGATGCTTCGTCCCGTCCTTGCGCTGACGGAGCTGCAATATGGCATCTGGTCCGGAACGAGCTTGCATGAAATTGCCCATGTTGCGCTGGCGGCTGCGCCTGCCGGAGAAGATGCGCTCGCGAGCGCGCTGCTTGCGAAGCTCGGCCGAGTGTTCCTGCTTGTGCCGTTAAGCCTTGTGCTTATTCTGGTGCAGCAGAAGAGGCAGCGGTCAAAGCAGCTACAGGCAACCGGAGCGGATGATAAGGAACAGATACACCGGACGGCTAAGCTTCAGCTTCCGTGGTTTCTGCTTGGTTTTCTCGCACTTAGCGCGCTTGGGAGCACCAGCGCCGGGCAGGCCTTTATCCATCATGCACCGGATGTAATGAACGCTATTACGAAAATAACCACCTTCTTGTTGACCATGGCGATGGTGGCGCTTGGGCTAAATGTAGATCTGCGCGGCAGAGGCAAAGCGATAATGAAGCCGCTAGCGGCCATGTTTATTGCATCTATCCTACTCGCAGTAGGTGTTTATTTTACAATCTGAATTAGCAAAAAAAGAGCTGCACCATCTCAGTCGTCACAATCGACTGTCGGTGCAGCTCTTTCGTTAGGGATTAAACGGTTTGAAGAATGAACTTCTCAATGACATGGCGAACGCCTTCATCATTGTTGGATTTCGTGACAAACTGCGCGATGTCTTTCAGCTTCTGCACGGCGTTGCCCATCGCTACGCCAAGTCCTGCCGTTTCAATCATCTCGTGGTCGTTCCAAGAGTCGCCGATTGCGATCACTTCATCCAACGAACAGCCGATATGCTCCGCCATAAACGCAATCGCATGCCCTTTCGTACCTTCCTTATGCGTAACCTCAAGGAAGTGCGGCTTAGATTTCGTAATATGCGCCTGATTCCCGATCAATGGAGCAAGATCTGCGGCAACTTCATCAAGGCGCGCAGGATCGTCGATCATCAGCATCTTGGCCGTCGGGCGATTGATGAGCGATTTCAGATCCGGCTCTACCACGAACGGAATGTTCGCCAGCTTCGAGTAGTCGCGCGCCTTCTGATTATCTTCTTTTACATAAATAACATCATCCGTATACAGCTGCAGATGGATATTGTGATCCTCGCAGTATTGCATCAGCAGCTCGGCAGCATCCTGAGGAACGTAGCGCTCATAGAGCACTTGCTCGTCCAGTAATGTTTTGACGCTGGAGCCCTGGTACGTGATGATCGGGACATTCAGTTCGATTTGATGAGCAATCTTCTTCGCGGATGGGAACATGCGGCCTGTCGCCAAAGTGACGAACACGCCTTTCTCCATAGCTGCTGTCAGTGCTTCCTTCGTTCCCGGTGTAACCGTACATTCATCTGTTAAGAGCGTGTCATCAATATCAATGGCAATTAATTTATACATGATTTCTCTCTGCTCCTTCTCTCTCCTGCGTACGCATTTTCATTGATTGTAGCGGAAATCAGAGGTGGGAACAACCCTAATCCCTATGTCGACATTGTAAATTGCTGACGATAGGAAGTCGGCGTCATGTTCTCGCTTTCTTGAAAGCGCTTGTTAAAATAACTCGGGTGGACGTAACCGGACAGCCTCGCTACCTCATTCACACTGAGGTCTTGCCGTTCGACGAGCAGCTGTTTGGCCCGCTGGATGCGGCACATCGTCACGAATTCGAGCGGGGTTTGACCGGCGGCGCGGCGAAACCATCTGCAGAAAGCAAACCGATTCGTTCCCGCGCGTGCTGCCCATTCATCAAGGTCGAATGGATCGGCTGCAGCGGCTTGCAGCTCAGGCAGAAGCTTCAGCATCCGTTCAATTGCAGATGCACCGGCGCTTGGAGCTGTAATAGGCTCAGCTTGTTCGATGAATTCTGCGATAATGCCATACATCAGCATGGAAATGCGGCTGGGATGCAGCATCTTGTGCTGATTGATCTCTTCAAGCAGCTCATCGATGAGGCTCTCGAGCACTAACGGAGACCGAACTCGCCATCCAATTGAGCGATGGAAGCCGCGCTCGGTCAGATCAGCAAGGACACCGCTGCCATAGAAATGGATCCACTTGATGTCCCACGGCTGATCATCGTCGGCGAAGTACGCCTGTTTATCGCCCGGGAAATATAGAAAGGCATCGCCTGCGTTCAGCTCATAGCGTTGACCCTCATGCTCGACATAACCTTTGCCTGAGATGACGAGATGCAGGTTGAATTCCTGCAGCATTCCGGACGCTCGGCGCACATCATGCCCTTGATTACGTTCATAATATCCGGCAGACTCCGGGAAACAATAGAACCTGTTCCTCCGCAGCAGCGGAAGCGTCAAATGATGCTTAGCCATCGGCACACTCCTTGATTGAGCAATATCGTTGTAGTCCATGCAATATATTTCGATTTTTTAAAGTGAAATCCTTTACTATAATGATCAATATAACGATATGAAGGAGCGCAAATTGATGACGACTATGAAACGAATCGCAATTGCAGGCATTGAGCAGGGAGTTACGCAGCTCATTCAAGGCTCGATGATGCTTAATATTGATCGGATGGATTATTCCGGCGAACTGCTTGACGCTTATGTAGCAGCCGGAGGCAACGCCATTGATACGGGGCATATTTACGGTGCGAGCTCAGCCCAGGCTATCGGGCAATGGATGGTGGAGCGCGGGAACCGCAGTGAGATTGTCATCATCGGGAAAGGCGCACATCCTTACGAGCAATCCCGCATGACCAAAACGTGCATTCAAAGTGATTTGGTGGAGTCGCTTGAGCGGCTGCAAACGGATTATATGGATATGTACATGCTTCACCGCGACGATCCGAATGTGAACGTCGGCTATATTCTGGAAGGACTCAATGATCAGCTCGCCGCAGGTCGCTGCCGTGCAATCGGCGCATCGAACTGGAGCGTGGCCCGCATACAAGAAGCCAATGCTTATGCCGCGAAACATGGCATGACAGGCTTCGCTTGCAGCAGTCCGAATTTAGCGCTGGCAAGACCTAATGAGGCGCGCTGGGCAGGCTGTGTCACGACAACAGCGGAGGACGAAGCTTGGCATGAGAAGTCGCAGCTGCCGATTTTATCTTGGTCTTCGCAATCCGGCGGGTTCTTTACAGACCGCTATTCCGAAGATAATCGCGAAGACGCTGAGATGGTTCGCGTCAATTACAGCGCTGAGAACTGGGAGCGCAAGCGCAGGGCGGCTTTGCTCGCGGAGAAATACGGCGTAACCGCGAATCATATCGCACTGGCCTATGTACTGAATCAGCCATTTCCGGTCGCGGCAATTATCGGACCGCATAAGCCAAGCGAGCTGCATGACAGCCTCAAGGCATTGCCGGTTGCACTATCCGATGCCGAGCGTGATTGGCTAAACCTGCTTACAGAGAAAGCGGCGCTGTAGCACTTCAGCGACACGAATAGAACTTTATAAGGCGTCTCCTAGCACGAACAGACTGTTGCAGCGTTGCAGCAATAGGGTCTGTTTCCTGTGCGCGGGGGCGTCTTTTTGCTTTGCCGGGAAGGAACTTGCGACAGCCGCTCGAATGCGATAGAGTGAGTTACAGGTTCATTTTGGAAGAGGTGTCTGAGTGAGTATTTATGGTGAGAAAGCGGTAAAACAGCGGCGGCGCGTTTCCATGGCTGTACTGCTGACAGTAGCGGTTGTGGTTGGATTTGCAGGGGGAAGGTTCAGCATGCTGCTTCAGTACCCCATAATGAAGGAGCCGGCATTCCGCAATTTATCTTACGCGTATAAAGAAATCATGAATCGTTACTTGGAAGGCGCGGATTCGAAGGCGCTTGTCGACGGTGCTACGGAAGGCATGGTCGGCTCGCTTGGCGATCCTTATTCGGTTTACTTAACGGGAGATCGCGGAGAGCAATACATCAGCTCCTACGAGGATCATTTTGTCGGAATCGGCGTTGAAATTCGTGAGGAAGATGGGCGGTTTATCATCGATAAATTGATTAAGAGCGCCCCTGCGGAGAAGTCCGGTTTGAAGGCTGGCGATGTGTTTGTCTCGATCGACGGAACGTCGGCCAAAGGACTCGACTTAACGAAGCTGAAGGAGCTTGTGCAGGGCAAAGAAGGATCGACGGCGAAGCTGACCGTTCAGCGGGAGGGCTTAAGTAAACCGCTTGCCATTTCGGTTGTGCGTGGTGCCGTTCCAGTGCTGACGGTTACTTCGAACATGCTGCCTAATGGAGTAGGAGAAATCACCATCAGCCGATTCGCTGAGAAGACGGCGGATGAATTTAACGCTGCGATTGAAGCGCTGCAGAAGAAGGGGATGAAGTCGCTCCTGCTCGATCTGCGCGGCAACCCGGGCGGTTTGCTTGATCCGACCATTACGATCGCAAATCGTTTCGTTCCGAAGGGGAAAACGATCGTACAAGTCGTGTATAAAGGCGAGAAACGCGTTATTACTCATCAATCGAAACAGAAAGAACCATGGAAGCTGCCGATTGCGATTCTGGTGGATGCCCATACGGCAAGCTCTGCCGAGGTGCTGACTGCAGCGCTCAAAGCGACTGCCGATGCCAAAGTCGTAGGCGAGAAGACGTTCGGTAAAGGAATCGTACAGAATTTCCGTCAATTGAAAGATGGCTCTGTGCTTAAGCTGACGGAGGCGCAGTGGCGTTCGCCGGACGGTCAATGGATTCATAAGAAGGGCATCGAGCCGGGCTATGTGGTTTCGGCGCCTGATTATGCGCAGCTGCCGCGTCTTGCGGCTGGCTTGAAATTGGAAATTGGCGATTATGGCGACAAGGTGCAAACGGTGCAAAGTTTGCTGCAAGCGCTCGGATATGCGGTAGGAGCAGGCAAAGGCATCTATGATGAGGATACGGCTGCAGCAGTTCGCAGCTTCCAAGCAAATGAAGATTTACCGCAAACCGGCGCGATGAACGACAAGACTGCTTACCGTATGATGTTGAAGCTGACCGATAAATTCGAAGTCGAGGATCCACAACGAAACAAGGCGGTTTCGCTGCTTCAATCGGCTAAGTAGCAACCTTTTCGAAGCGATTATCGTTGAAATACTGGAGTAAAGTCGGAAGCGACAACTTCCATTGCGCGATTTAAATCACTGTGATATGCTTGTAAGAATTTATCCGGAAATGGATTGCAGGAGGCGACATCTTTGGCTCATTATTACATGGAACCATCCCGCACCTTTAGCGAATTTCTGCTGGTGCCAAATTTGACAACGAAGGATTGCAACCCTTCAAACGTGAATCTCAAAACCCCGATCGTGAAGTTCAAGAAAGGCGAGAAACCGGCATATACCTTGAATATTCCGTTCTCATCCGCTGTTATGCAGGCTGTCTCTGACGATCGAATGGCTGTTGCGCTCGCGCGCAGCGGCGGCATCTCGTTTATTTACGGCTCCCAGTCCGTGGAAGGACAAGCGGAGATGGTGCGCAGAGCGAAGAGCTACAAGGCGGGTTTCGTTGTCAGCCGCTCGAACCTGACGCCTGAACACACGCTGAAGGATGTGCTGGAGCTCAAAGAGCGTACGGGCCATTCCACCGTTGCGATTACAAGCGATGGTTCGCCGAAAGGCAAACTGGTTGGCATCGTGACCGGCCGTGACTACCGGATCAGCCGGGACCCGCAGACCAAGGCGGTTAGTGAGTTCATGACGCCGTTCTCGAAGCTGATTTACGGCAAATCCGGGATTACGCTTTCGGAAGCCAATGATCTCATTTGGGATCATAAGCTGAACTGTCTGCCTGTTGTAGACGAGCAGGGCAATTTGGATTATTTGGTTTTCCGTAAGGATTACGATGAGCACAAAGAAAATCCGTCAGAGCTGCTTGATGCGAATAAGAGCTATATCGTAGGTGCGGGTATCAATACGAAGGATTATACAGAACGCGTACCGGCACTTGTGGCTGCAGGCGTGGATGTACTCGTTATCGATTCCTCCGACGGCTACTCGGAATGGCAGAAGGAAACGATTGATTTCGTGAAATCGAACTCCGATGTGAAGATCGGCGCAGGTAACGTCGTTGACCGAGAAGGCTTCTTGTACCTCGTGGAAGCTGGAGCGGACTTTATCAAAGTCGGCATCGGCGGCGGTTCTATCTGCATTACGCGCGAACAGAAGGGGATTGGTCGCGGACAAGCTTCGGCGATGATCGAGGTTGCTGCGGCGCGCGATGAATATTTCGAGAAAACCGGCATCTACGTTCCGATTTGTTCCGACGGCGGTATCGTGCACGATTATCACATCACGCTGGCACTCGCCATGGGTGCGGACTTCGTCATGATGGGCCGTTATTTTGCCCGTTTCGATGAGAGCCCGACTCGTAAGCTGAAGGTTGGCAACAACTTTGTAAAAGAGTTCTGGGGCGAAGGCTCCAACCGTGCACGCAACTGGGAGCGTTACGACACCGGCGGCAAAGCGGGTCTGATGTTCGAAGAGGGCGTAGACTCATACGTTCCTTACGCGGGCAGCTTGCATGAGAACTTGAGCAAGACCATTCACAAAATCAAATCCACCATGTGCAACTGCGGTTCGCTAACAATCGCAGAACTCCAGCAGAATGCGCGTATCACGCTGGTTTCGGCGACGAGCATCATTGAGGGCGGCGCGCATGACGTTATTTTGAAAGAGAACAGCATTGCCGGCGAATAATTAGAATAGGGCTGCTCGGATGGAATCTGCAACGATTCGCCGGGCAGCCCTTTTTCCGTAAGAAAGTTTAATTCTAGAAAAAATAATTACGCTCCACACGGCTGATTCGCACGCTGTAGGAGGCATACCAGTCTGTTCTTCCTTTATCCTGCGCAGTCAAATGGAGGGGGTTGGCCTTCCAATTCTTAATGGCATCGAGGGATTTCCAGTAGGATACGGTGATGCCCAGCCCATCGCTGTCGCGTGCGCTTTCTACACCAAGGAAACCGGGCTGTTCGGCAGCCAGCGTGCTCATCTGCTCGGCCATATCGCCGTAGCCATTGTCACCGGATGTCCGGTGTGAGGTGAAGATGACGGCGTAATAAGGGGGCTCCGGTGTTTTGGCGATGCCTGAGGGCTCGCGATGGCCGCTCGATTGATTGCTCATTGGTACGATTACCTCCCATAATGGACTAGATTAAATTAGGATAACGTTTCCCAACGCTCCCACATTTCTTGCGGGTTCCGTTCATACACTTCCTGCTCGCGATACAAGTAAGCATGCATAATGAATTCGCGGCGAATGGTGGCAAAGTCGGGATGGAACTGTTTGATAAACTCGTTAAGCTCCTTCTCCGTGTAGCTTCTGCCTTCCTCTAACATCTGCGCCAAATGCTCCAGCACAATCCGTTTCTTCTTCAGTTGAGCGGGGATATGCTTTAGTTTACCATCTGCAGTGATGAAATTGCGCAGAACAGACTGCTTTAATCGTTCGTTCTTCTCGTCCATCGGTTCGATCTCCTTCGTTTCCTTCGTCGCAGGCCGCGCAAGAATTGCTTGCAGCGAGCCTTCATATTGCCCCAGAAAATAATGATCCAGCGAGAAGAAAATCGCATTCTTGTCGCGGCGCTCGTGAATGAGGCTGACTGCCCGCAGTTTGGCTGCATGATGTGTGATGGTTGCGGGGGATAAGCAAAGCTTCTCCGCAAGCAATTGTCCGGTCATTTCACCCTCCGCGAGCAAAATAAGCATGCGGATCCGAGTCGGATCAGCGAGTGCTTTATGATAATTGACGATCTTATCAAGCTGCATCATGGCTGTGGCCTGCCTTTCGATATACGTTAGATAGTCATCTAATTAGAAGATAGTCTAATTAGATGAACATGTCAATCCGAAATATGTAAAATAGGCATGGGGTGGATTCGGATATCGTTAAGAACGCAATATAATAGGGATTTCGCTTGTCTATGACAACCGAAATCCCTATCGATATGAACCATTCCTATTCAATTGGATACTGCACTCCATTCCGTATTCCAAACAACAACCGGCGCTCATTCAGATTTCGCTGATCTTGCTCTTACTGTTGATGGATCATCATTCTTAGATTTCAAATTGTTATTTTTGCAATTCAACCTGACCATTGTCTTGAATAACGACTTTGCTCACCGTTTCCCGCATGTCCCGAAAACAACTATACCGGATAACTCCTTTCCCGAATCATTGAGGGACATACTTCGCTAACCTTCTTCAATGGACTATCCCCTCTCACAGAAAGTGGAGATCTTCTCGATCAACCGGCTTTCTTCTCTACCCGAGCCTCTCGGCTTAGGGGCGAGCTGCTTGTTTGATCTGACCTTAGTGTACAGGCAATTCGCCTATTATGTAAATATTCAGAAAAATCAAAATAATGCCAATGCGGCGAGATATTTGCCTATTATCTCGTCTTTTCTCAGGATTCTTTACAATTCCTCCATATATCGAAATTTGTCGTTTCTTGAAGGAGGCGGAAAATGTATTGACAGAAAGCTGGCCGGAGCATATATTATAACCAGTGGTTAGTAACCGTTGGTTATAATGGATTGAAGCTAGGAAGACACATAGGAATAGGAGTGGTTTTCGTATGAAAATCGAGCAAATTTCTGAACATGTATGGTGTTTGCGGACCTGGATGATTATCCCCTTCCGGGTGTGGGTGGTACGCGAGGAGGACGGCGTAACGCTGGTGGATGCAGGGATTCCGCTTATGACGAAGGGCATCATTTCTTTTATAGATCAATTACAGGCGGGTCCGCTGAAACGGATCGTGCTTACCCATGGACATTCGGATCATGTCGGTGCAGTTACAGGTCTGCTGGTTCGGTATCCTGAAGCCGAGGTATATGCGCATGAGATTGAATTTCCGTACATGGAGGGGAGCAAACCTTATCCGGGGCGCAAGAAAGCAGGCCAGTCGGTAAAAGCCGGCCTAGCGAAGCCTCTGAAACAGGACGATGCCGGACTTTCAAATATCGGCAGCTTGAGCGTCTATCATACGCCGGGTCATGCACCAGGGCATGTTGTGTATTTCCATGAGCAAGATGGTATGCTGCTGGCCGGAGATTTGTTTACCTCGAAGAAAGGCCGCCTGCGCAAGCCGATGGCGACGTTTACGGCGGATATGGAAGAAGCGGTTCGAAGCAGCGAAATCGTGCGAAAGCTGAAGCCGAAACGATTGGAGATTTGTCATGGGGGGCCGGTGATGCAGCCCGCTGCACAGCTCGATGCGTACCAAGCTGCAAGCAGGGCGCATTAACGGGAATGGTGCTGAAGAAGCTGACCAGCTATTTCGACCAGGCGATCTTGCAGCCGTAACGGTTCCAGCACATGTATGCGAGTTCCGAAGCTAAGCAGATGATAGGGGACGAAGGTTTGGAGCAAATGCTCCTCCATCATAAAATGGGCGGTATCGACGGAACGATTGACCAGCGCTTCGCTGAACAGCCACATTTCAGATAGTGCATTCAGCGCTTGCAGATTGCCTTTAATCACGATGGAGATGAGCTGATCTTCACCTTCGGGTTGTCGCTTTAAATTCTGGATTAGAAAAGAACGCGCCGAAAAGGCTTCCGGACGCTCGAATATAAGGTCCGATCCGTTTAGCGCTATGATGCGGTCCACACGGAAGCTGCGCGTGGATTGGCGGAGATGGCAGTGCGCGATGATGTACCATTTTCCTCTCCAATGCACGAGGCCATAGGGGTCGATGGAGCGTTCCTGCTCATCCAGGCCGTAGCCCTTCTGATAGACCATATGCTGCGTCGTACAGCTCGCGACGGCTTGCTCCAGCTGTTGAAGGAAAGCCTCGCTATTATTGGACTGAGGTGCGGAAGGATTTCCAACCTCAAACCCAACCATATGCCGTTCTATCTCGCTGCGCTGCGCCTCATTGGTGTAGCGTTTTAATTTGGTAACAGCTTGCTTCAGCACGTCGCCGTACGGATAACCCGCTTCTTGAGCGAAGAGAGCGGCATGAATGAGCGCCTTTTGCTCCTCGAGATCGAAGAAGAGCGGCGATTCTTTAAAATGCTCAAGCAGGCTGTATCCGCCATTATGGCCGGAATCGGCCACTATCGGAACGCCGCTCGCACAGAGCGCATCGATGTACCGGTATACGGTTCGGATATGCATCTCGAGCGAGTCGGCCAGCTGCTTGGCGGTCATTCGTTTATTTGCTTTGAGCAGCCACAGAATGGCCAGCATGTTGTCTGCTTTGGACACGGAGGGCTGCCTCCTTTTATTTAGGAATAAAGCCGTCCTTGAACGGATTCAAGAAAAGCTTCGGAATATCGGTTTCGAAGCGAACCAGCTTGCCGGTAGACGGATGCAAGAAAGCTAAGAGACGCGCATGGAGACCGAGGCGAGGAATGGCCTTTGATTTGGAGCCATACTTCTTATCGCCGACAATCGGATGGCCGATGTCTTCCATATGGACGCGGATTTGATTTTTGCGGCCGGTCTCAAGCGATACCTCGAGCAGCGAATAGTTCCTGTTGCTCTGCAGCACTTTGTAATGCGTTACCGCATGCTGGGCGTCAGTTGGATTGGAGGTGGAGTACATTTTGAGCGTCTTGCTTTCTTTGAGATACGATGAAATGGTGCCTTCCTGCTTCTTGACTTGTCCTTCGACAAGCGCGATGTAAGTGCGTTCCTTCACCGTGTCCTGCCATGCGTTCTGAAGCTCTTGCTGTACGTGCTCGCTCTTAGCGAACATCATGACGCCGGAAGTGTCGCGGTCGAGGCGATGGACAACGAAGATCCGATTGCTTGGATCTGTTAGGCGAACATGTGCGGTTAGCTGTCGATAGGCGGTCAGCTCCGACTCTTGATCGGAGGCGATGGACAATAGTCCCGCTTCCTTCACAACCACGATGAGATCGTCATCCTCAAAAAGTATCGACAACCCAATCAGCGGAGGCGCTTCGACGATGCGCTCTTTGGAGACGGTCACGGTTTGTCCCGGCTTCAGCGCGAAATTGAACACCTTCTGCGTCTTGCCGTCCACCGCGATTTGTCCGCGGCTCAGCATCGCTTTGATGGCGTTGCGCCCTTCGCCTTTCACGGTTTGAAGCAAGAACGCCAGCAGCTCGGCGCTTTCTTGCACGGGGTAGCTGCGGCTCGGCGCCGGTGCAGCTTGGCGCGGCGCTGCCGCTGCTCTGGCGGCGCCGGCGTTGCCGCGCGCGCCTGGGGCGGCTTTGCCGTGCTTGTTGCCGGCAAAGCTGGGCTTGCCGCCGCGGGAGTCGGAAGCGCCGCGGGAATCGCGGGAAGCTCCCGATCCGGACTTACCGAATGCCGCGGACTGTCTGTTCCCGGCATTCGATTTTTGTTTAGGCGATCTTGATTGTTGCTTATTATCCATTCATAAACGCTCCTAGTACGAATTGTATATTCATTTTACTATACCGAAAGAAGCGCAGTCATACAAATAAGACATTGAGCGTTTGGACGCTTCTTGTGCGAAGTGTCGTCTAGGATGCTCCAATTGGTAGCTGATATAAGTGGTGAGGCGCGGGATGATTAGGTTTGCTATCGGAACGTTGTAAGCGGGTATGCCGCTTACAACATCAAAATGAGGTCGAAGTGGAGCTTGTAAGCGGATATACCGCTAAAGATGCTGCACAATCGCCGAAACTAAACTAAATTCGCCGTTCTGGAGGGCTGTAAGCGGATATACCGCTTACAGCATCAAAACGGGGTAAAAGTGGAGCACATAAGCGGCTATACCGCTCTCGGTGAGGTGTGGCATGGTAGTAACTAGAGAAAAGCAAGACTCTCAGCACACGAACGCTCCGAAACTAACCATAGCCTGAGCATGAGAGTTGAAAAATCCGACCCTCAGCGGCAAAACAGCAGAAAAACGAAGTTGAGAGTCGGAAAAACCGACTCTCAGCACGCGAACCATACCAAACTAACCATCGCCCGAGTCTGAGAGTGGGGAAATCCGACTCTCAGAGGCGAATTCATAGAAAAACGAAGCTGAGAGTCGGAAAAACCGATTCTCAGCAGCACACGAAACAGCTCCGGATCAGCCATGGTGGGAGGTGAGAGTTCAAAAAAGGAACGCTCAGCGACGAACTAGCCGAAAAACGCAGCTGAGAGTACCAAAATCGCACTCTCAGCACACGAAACAGCTCCGGATCAGCCATGGTGGGAGGTGAGAGTTCCAAAATGGAATGCTCAGCGACGAACTAGCCGAAAAACGCATCTGAGAGTGCCAAAATCGCACTCTCAGCACACGAAACAGCTCTGGATCAGCCATGGCAGGAGGCGAGGCGAAAGTTCCAAAATGGAACTATCAGCGGCGAACCAGCCGAAAAAAACAGCTGAGAGTACCAAAATCACACTCTCAGCACGAAACAGCCCCGGTTCAGCCGCGGTAGGAGGCGAGAGTTCGAAAATGGAACGTTCAGCGGCGAACCAGTCGGAAACCCTCGCGAAAAGCAAACCCTTTCCGCCGCCCCAGCCGCTCCAACAACCTCCCCGCCCCAGCGACTTCAACGCCGCCCCAACCCCCAAGCCGCCGCAGGCGGCACAAAAAAAGCCGAGCAACAAAGCGCGCTCGGCTCCAATCTTATACCTGTACCCCCTGCCTCCGGTACACTTCCGGAAAATGCTCACCGACCAGCAGCTCGCCCGGCTGGACGTTCACATAGGAGAGCATGACATGCTCGCCAATAGGCTCGTAGCGGGTGTGGCCCGGCATATAATGAACCGCGATGGCGCGGCGTTTCATGTCGGAGCGATTATGCGGGCTGCCGTGCCAGGTCAGGCAGTGGTGGTAGCCCACTTGGCCTTTCTTGATTTCGAACGGTACCGCTTCGACGACGGCATTGTTCGGCAGCATCTCCGGACGCTTGTGGAATGGCTTGAACTCCTTCGTGCTGGAGAGGTAACGCTGATGGTTGCCCCATTTGTGGCTGCCCGGCACCATCCACATGCAGCCGTTCTCGATGACGGCATCATCAAGCGCAACCCATGCGCTCACAAGATCAGCTGGCTGGATGATCGGCCATAGCGGATGATCCTGATGCCACGCAGTCGGTCCGCCGGTAACCGGAGGCTTATACTGAATCTGATCATGCCAGATTCGCAGCGAATCCGTATGCGACAGCTGCGCAACCTCCTCGCAGATGACCGGATGAGCGGCATGCTGCAGGAACCGATCGCTGGCGAGCCAAATATTTACGATTTGGACCACTTTTTCGCTCGCGATCATTTTCATATTGTCGTAAGGGGAGTCCGAAGATAGCATGTTATGGTTCAGAACCGGCTTTTTCACCGTTTCGCCATTCATGACTTTATCCAATTCTTCGCGCAGTGCCTCAACCTCCGAATCGCTTAGCACGACGTCGCCTTTCAGAAACCCGTTGTTTTCAAATTCCGTGATTTGTGCTTGACTTAACATAGATGATTCCTCCCTGACCCCTTATTAGTTTGGCTTTCCTTAACTGCTATGTGCTAAGCATAAGACAATTTGAAAGCGGTGTATTTACACATACACAACAGGGCTTTGCACTTTTCAAATATTGTGATAAAGGAGTCGATCCCCACATGTCGCTGCCACATCCCGATTATGTAATTGGCGCGATCGAAGATCTGCTGCCTACCGTTAATTTTGCAAGCCATGCCCTAGCAGAGCCGCAGATGGTGTTTGGACCCCGAATCATCCCGGACTATCAGCTGTTCTACATCCTCTCAGGAGAAGCTGAGGTGCTGATCGGATCAGAACGCTGCGTGCTCGGACCGGGAGACAGCGCGCTGTATGGCCCCCATTGTCCGCATAAATTGACGATATCCAGCGAGGTCGTTTTTATCGGCATCCATTTTACCTATCGCGGCGCTTCGCTTGAGCCCGTGCATCCGGCCTTCACGATTGAGAGCTGCAGCGAAGAGACGCTTCTGTCCAGCAGACGAAGCAGCTACAAACTCGATATAACAGGTCAAGAGCAGCTGGAGCTGCCGCCTTTTTTCACCATTCCAGGACTTGAACCGATAATGATGCGGATTGTAAAAGAGTACTTAAACGAGCAGCCCGGCTACACGATCGTGATGCGTGCTCTGATGACGGAGCTGCTGTCAGTTATCGTGCGAAACCAGCTGACCAAACGTCCCAAATCGCAGGAGCAGCGCAAGATCGACCCGGCTCTGCATGCCATGAACAAGGAACCGGAGAAGAACTGGAGCGTAGCGGAGCTAGCATCATTGTGCGGCTATCATGTCATCTACTTCTCTTCGCTGTTTCGCAAATGCACCGGTGAGAGTCCGAAGCAGTATCTCATCTCCGAACGAATTCGCAAGGCCAAGTACTATTTGCTAAGCGGGGAGAAAATGGAGGTCATTGCGGAGCGGCTAGGCTATGCGAGCGTTCATTATTTTTCGCGGAATTTCAAAGAAGAGACGGGGCTTACGCCGACGGAATTCAAGCAGCAATAGCACTATGTTTTTCTAGTATCTAGCAAATGCATTTGATAGACAAAATAGAGGGTGGATGATACGATAGTTTGATGTAAGATTTAGGGATTATTGGAGGAAACAGCGCGTGAGTCTGACTATGAAATTGAAGCAAAAATGGCTCTTATCCGTCTTATCTGCAGGTCTTGTACTGGCACCGTTTTCCATGAACGTGAACACGGCAGAAGCCGCAACAGCAGGCTCATCAGCAACCGCCCCGGCAGCCTATGCCGCAGCCGCTAATAAACCGACCAACCAGACTACTTCTGTCCTCGTAGACGGCAAGAAGCTGGCGATCAGCCCCGCGCCGCTGACGCAGAAAGGAACGACTTTCGTTCCCATGCGAGTAATCTTTACGGCGCTGAAGGCGAGTGTAACCTGGGAACCGAAGAGCAAGACAATTATTGCTGTTAAGGGACGTACAACGATATCCTTGCAGCTTGGCAATAAGAAAGCGGTCAAGAATGGCAAAACCATTCTGCTATCACAAGCCCCGCAGCAGTTGAATGGGGCTACCATGGTGCCGCTTCGTTTCATTGCAGAGGCGCTTGGAGCCGATGTGCAGTTTAATCAAGCGAAGCATGTGATTCAGATCATGTCCGCTGAGGCCATCGAGCAGAAGAAGCAGGATGCGCTTGATCAAGCAGCGCAAGAGAAGCACCCTGTTCTTATGACAACCAAACAAATCGTCGCGAAGAACGATGATAAAGTCGTGATGATCATGACGGACACTGCGCAAGGCAGCGGTGTTGTCATTGGGAAAGACGAGATATTGACCAACTATCACGTCATTGCGGATGCGACCAAAGCAAGCGCGCTGCTTCTAAATGGCACAGAGATTGAGATTCAAGGCGTAGTCGGCTATAACGAGGATTACGATTTGGCTATCATTAAGACGAAGACGGCGCTTCATGTTGATCCCGTTGAAATCGGTGTCGGCGCAGCCAAAGGCGATCATGTCGTAGCGATCGGCAGTCCATTAGGCCTGCAAAATACGATTTCCGACGGTGTAATCAGCAACATTACCTTTGATGGCGCACAGTATTACCAGATCAGCGTACCTATCGACCACGGAAGCTCGGGCGGCGGTTTGTTTAATGATTACGGCGAACTGATCGGGATTACGGCTGCCGGTATTGATACCACGCAGGCTGATTTGAATTTTGCCGTATCCTCTATGAATATCTTAATGCTGAAATACGATTTGGAAGAAACACCGCCAACGAAGATCGAGTTTCTGCCTCCAACGCTTCCGAAAACACTGGTAGGCGAATCCACGGATACGATTAAGAAGCTGATTAAGGATCAGTTCGCGGAGCTCAATACAACAGGCGGCACAACGGAACTTGGGCAAATCGAAGTGAACCGGGATTCGCAAGGATGGCTCGTCGTGAGTGCGGTTATCGATCCGGCGATCTACATGCAGTACGGTCATGCGTCCAATGACGATATGCGCACGTGGGCGCTGAACACCGGCTATGAGCTGCGTCGTATGCTCCCGGACGATACAATCCAGCTGATCGTGTATTACGATCAAGAGTTTAGCTTCGAGCCGCGCGGCTTCGCCCCGGATGAAGTAACTGCGCTTGGAAACGGCAAATGGCGCGTGAAATTCCCTGTGATTTCGTATCAAGGCAAAGATAAAGTAATCGTAAGCGTTCGCGCATAGCGGATCGATCTAAAAGACAAGGAGCAGACCGGTTGAGCCAGGCAGGATGCGTATGCAGCCGCCGCGCTTCATGGGCTGCTCTTCTTTTTTAGGTTGATTTTCGTTACAATGGGATAGTTAGGCTAGTCCAGGTTCACATTCAATCAAATGAAGGAATGACGTGCAATGAAAGTAGTACTTTCCACTTTAAACGCGAAATATATACACACCTCGCTCGCGCTGCGCTGTTTGAAGGCATACGCGGAGAAGGATTTTGATATTGATATCGCGGAGTTCACGATTAAGGACCCGGCGATGAATATCGTCGCTGACTTATTCGCCCGCAACCCGGATGTTGTGGGTTTCTCCTGCTATATTTGGAATATTGAAGAGACCATTACAGTGATCGACATGCTGCGGAAAATCAAACCCGAGATCCGCATCGTTCTTGGCGGTCCCGAAGTGAGCTACGACACTGCATTCTGGCTCGAACGACTGCCTCAGGTCGATTATATCGTCGTTGGGGAAGGCGAAGAGACGTTCCATCATCTGCTCACGGAGCTGGCGGATACGCGCAAATTCCATCTGGTATTTGGCCTTGCCTATCGCAAGGAGCACCAGGACGGACGAATGGAGATTATCGTGAATCCGCCTCGTCCGAAGCTTGATCTGGCGACACTGCCTTCGCCGCACCGTTTCGAGGAAGATGTGCCGCGGCTGGCAAGCCGTGTCGTCTATTTCGAGACAAGCCGGGGCTGTCCGTTCAGCTGTCAATTCTGCTTGTCGAGCATCGAGGTCGGCGTCCGTTATTTCGATATGGAGCGAACCAAATCGGATCTGCTCTACCTGATTCATGCCGGCGCGAAGCTGATCAAATTCGTTGACCGCACCTTTAATATTAAACGCGATTATGCGCTGGAGATTTTCCGGTTTCTCATCGAGAATCACGGCGGCTGCGTATTCCAGTTTGAAATCACGGCGGATATTATGCGTCCGGAAGTGCTGGATTACTTGGCGGAGCACGCGCCGCCGGGCATCTTCCGCTTCGAGATCGGCGTGCAATCGACCAATGATCTGACGAACGAAGCGGTGCAGCGCCGTCAGAATTTCATGAAGCTTACGCGGACGGTCATGAAGGTCAAGGAAAGCGGCAAAATCGATCAGCATCTCGATCTGATCGCCGGACTGCCGCACGAGAACTACGATTCGTTCCGCAAGACGTTCAACGACGTGTTTGAGCTGCGTCCCGAGGAGCTGCAGCTTGGCTTCCTGAAGATGCTGCGCGGCACCGGCATGCGGCTTGACGCGGAGAAGCACGGCTATATTTATATGGACCGTGCGCCATACGAAATTCTCGGCAATGACATCATGCCGTTCTCGGACATCGTTCGAATCAAACGCGTAGAGGACGTGCTCGAGAAGTATTGGAACGCGCATCGGATGGATCATACGCTGCTTTATCTGGTGGAGCGGGCATTCCCGTCGGCCTTCGACTTCTTCCAGCAGTTCGGCGATTATTGGGAAGGCCGCGGCTGGCAGAAGATCGGTCACCAGCTGGAGGATCTGTTCTCACGGCTGTGGGCGTTTCTTACGGAAGCTCATGCGAAGGATGGATCTGCTGCATGGCAACTTGATGTCGCGCTTGGCCTCATGAAGCTGGATTACTTCTTGAATCACAACTACAAGCCGCGCAAAGTGTGGTGGGAGTTCAGCATGGAGAAGGCAGAGTGGAGCGGCTGGATGCAGCGTCTTGCTGAGCGTCCTGCGGACGTATCGGAAGCTTTTGCCGCGATGGGGCTTGGCGAGAAGGAGCTTCAGAAGCATGCTGTCATCGAGAGATTGCCATTCCAGCTGAAGCGGTACTTGGAGGAAGGCGTCGTTTCGATGGAAGAAGAAACGCTGCTCGTCGTCATTTACAGCGGAGGCGGCAAGGGCGATTCCCGGTCACCTGAATTCTTTACCCAATCGCTGGTTCCTTCCGGCTTAACTTGAGCCGGTCTGGTATATGGTGTAAACTCTAAGAGGTTTTATAATCCGGACTACTAAGGAGCAATGAACATGGTATATGCAGCTAATCAAGAGCGTTATGCAACGATGAAGTACAACCGTTGCGGACGTACAGGCCTTAAACTGCCTGCGATCTCGTTAGGGCTTTGGCATAATTTCGGCGGCGTGGACAAGTTTGAGAACGGCCGCGCGATGCTTCACCGTGCTTTCGATTTGGGCATTACGCATTTTGACTTGGCGAACAACTACGGTCCTCCGGCAGGATCTGCAGAAGAAATGTTCGGCCAAATCATGCTCTCGGACTTTAAACCGTACCGCGACGAATTGATCATCTCCTCCAAAGCCGGTTATTATATGTGGCCTGGCCCGTACGGCGAGTGGGGCTCCCGCAAGTATCTGATTGCAAGCTTGGAGCAAAGCTTGAAACGGATGAACCTGGAGTATGTCGATATTTTCTACTCTCACCGTCCGGATCCGGAAACGCCGCTTGAAGAAACAATGGGCGCGCTGGATCACATGGTACGCTCCGGCAAAGCGCTTTATGTCGGCATCTCCAGCTACAGTGCAGAGCAAACGGCGCAAGCCATTGCGATCATGAAGCAGCTGGGCACGCCGCTTGTCATTCATCAGCCGAGCTACAACATGTTCGACCGCTGGGTCGAGAACGGTTTGCAGGATGTGCTGGAAGAGAACGGCGTAGGCAGCATCGCGTTCTGCCCACTGGCGCAAGGATTGCTGACGAACAAATATTTGAACGGGATCCCAAGCGATTCGCGTGCGGCAAGCGCAACAGGCTTCCTGAGCGAAAGCGCGGTGTCGCCGGAGCGTATAGCCCAGCTGCAGAAGCTTAATGCCATCGCAGCAGAGCGCGGACAATCGCTGGCTCAAATGTCGCTGGCATGGGTACTTCGCGGTGGACGCGTCACTTCGGCACTGATCGGCGCAAGCCGCGTCAGCCAAATCGAAGACAACGTTGCAGCGCTGAACAATCTCTCGTTTACGAGCGAAGAGCTGGCTAGCATCGAAGATATTTTACGCAAATAGTACCGTAGCCTTGGAGGAATCCCTCCAAGGCTTTTTTTTTGACAGCTTCAGAGGAGTGCCAATATAATGATTAATAATTCTGAGTACTCTACTAGAGGTGGACATATGAAATATAATTTTGATCAAATCATTGATCGCCGCAACAGTGCCAGCTTAAAGTGGGACGAGCTCGAGAACTTCTTTGGCATGAAGGATGCCATTCCCATGTGGGTGGCAGATATGGATTTTGCCTCACCGCCGGAAGTCGTGGATGCATTAAAGAAACGCGCCGAGCATGGTGTATTCGGTTATAGTGTTCGGCCGGAATCTTATTTCGATGCTATCGCGGAATGGCTGAAGAACAGACATCGCTGGACGATCGAGAGGGAATGGATAGCGAACAGCCCCGGTGTCGTTCCCTCGTTATCTGTGATCGTAAACACATTTACGAACCCGGGAGATAAGATCGTGGTGCAATCGCCCGTCTATCATAATTTCTTCCGTCTTATTCAAGCTCAGGGACGTGAAATTGTCGATAACCCTCTCATGCTGGACAACGGACGCTATACGATGGATTTGGATGACCTGGAATCGAAGCTCGACCCGAGCGTGAAGATGATCATTCTATGCAGCCCGCATAACCCGGTGGGAAGAGTTTGGAGCCAAGAAGAGCTTACTCGGCTGGGACAGCTTTGCCTCAAGCACAACATTCTCATAGTTGCTGACGAGATTCATTCCGATTTGGTCTTCAACAAGCATACGCATGTCCCATTTGCCTCGATATCGGATGCTTTTGCACAACAATCCATCACCTGTATTGCACCAAGCAAAACCTTCAATTTATTAGGACTGCATACGTCGAGCCTGATTATTCCTAACCCGCAATTACGAGATTCGTTGAACAAAGCTATGGACGATTTATCTATAAACTCCCCTAATACGTTTGGCGTTATCGCATTAGAGAGCGCTTACCGGCATGGCGGAGATTGGCTGGATCAGTTGATCCTGTATTTGCAAGAGAACGTGCAGCTGGTAAAAAGCTTTATGGAGGAGCGGATTCCGCAAATCAAAGTCATTGAACCGGAGGGCACTTATTTGGTATGGCTGGACTGCCGAGAATGGGGACTGTCACGAGAGGAACTGGATCATCTCTTTATTCAGAATGCGAGGGTTGCCGTGAATCAAGGCTATTCCTTCGGAGCGAGCGGTGAAGGGTTCATGCGCATGAACATAGCCTGTCCACATTCGGTTCTGCTGCAAGCGCTGGATCAAATCGAAGCCGCCGTGAACTCGCTGCATTTGATTGCAGTAGATAGCTTTTGATCTATATCATATAACGTTTTATGTAGTATACATGATTGCACTTTATCACTATAATTAGGTCCAACTCATTGAAAACGACGAATACCGATAGGTGGTGTGCATATTGGAAGATTCTGTTTTAGACTTTTATGATGACCTGGCTGAAGCGTATCACCTCATTTTCGTGGATTGGAATCAGGCTATTGCTAGACAAGGTGAGGTTTTAAGCAAAATCATTCATGCAAAGATGGCAGCTCCGGACAAAGCGGGGCTCTCGCTTCTTGACTGCTCCTGCGGGATCGGCACACAAGCCATTGGGCTTGCTAAGCATGGATTTCAAGTATCGGGCACTGATTTAAGCTCAGTTTCGATAGATAGAGCAACAAAAGAGGCAGCAGCTTGCGGGGTTGAAATCAACTTTGGAGTCGCTGATTTTCGTTCGTTGGCACGAGAGGTTTCAGGTACGTTTAATGTCGTTCTTTCCGCAGACAATGCAGTCCCGCACCTCCTGACGGATGAAGATTTATATCTCGCTCTAACCAATATGTACGCGAAAGTTAATGATGACGGCGTTCTTCTGATCACAATCCGGGATTACGATGAGCTGGCACGAGAAAAGCCCAGAGCTACAGAGCCGCGTATTTTCGACCAGGGTAAGCGTATTGTTTTTCAGGTTTGGGATTGGGCAGATGATGCGACAACCTATCAGACGAACCAGTTTATTATGCAAGAAATAAACGAAAATTGGATAACGAAGCATTATAAAACCAGGTACAGAGCTTTATTGCGTGAAGAATTAACGACGATGTTGATGAAAGCGGGATTCTCGGAAATCGAGTGGTTGATGCCAACCGAATCCGGGTATTATCAGCCTTTAGTAACTGCGCGAAAAACAAAGTAAAAGCTTAAGGTGTACTTAGGGAGTTCAAAAAGCCGCCTGTTCCTGAGGCGGCTTTTCTATAGATACCAGCAAAAGGGGGGATTTTAATGATTACAGCACTCGTCGTAGACGATGAGAAACTGGCCCGGAAAGGCTTTATATCAATCGTACCCTGGGAGCAATTCGAGATCGAAATCATTGGTGAAGCGGTCAATGGAAAATTAGCGCTCGAGTTTATGCATCAGCATCAGGTTGATCTTATTTTTATAGATTTGACTATGCCGGTTATGAATGGCATCGAGCTTATGAAAGCCATACGGGAGCAATTTCACCAGACCAGAATGGTTGTGCTTACTTGCCATCAGGACTTTGACTACATTCAAGAGGCGCTGCGCTTGGGCGCATTGGATTATATCGTTAAGACGCAGCTCGATACAGAGAAGATCGAAGAGATCATCGGCCGGATCTTAGACCGTATTGAACACGAAAGCGCAGGCTCGTATCGAAAGGAGAAACCGGGAGGCCAGCATTTCGGACTGCTGGTTGACATGGCTGCTGCCGGCACATCGCATCAAACTGCATTCCCCGCCGAGATAAACAGATCCGAGCATGTCCTTGATCTAAGCAGCGGCATGTGGCTGTTCCGCAAGGAGCATCAAGAAATCGACAGCGACACCCGGCAATTTATAACCCGTCATGAGAACTGGCTATGGGTGGATATTGAAGGCGCAAGCCAAGAATCGGTTCATGCGATCAGCAAAGCAGTCCAGTCTGAAACATCCCAGCAAATCTATTATGACTTTCAGCCTGGTCAGAAATTCGGTTTCATTTCTTTGAACATGCCGCTATTGGACGAAACGAAACGCTCGAATGACTGGGACAAGCTGTATAGCAATTGGAGAGAGATGAACTGGATTTATGAGGATGAAGCGTTCCAAGCAATTCTCGTAGCAATCGCCGATTTAAGACCTAGTCGCGATACGATCATGAAGCTGATCGATGAGCACCTTGCCCTTTGGTTCACCGTATTAAGCGAGGATGGATTTGGAGACATTCTGGCAGATAAAGATACGCTTTACTTCTGGCAACAAACCTCGGCGTGGCTCGCAGCTTTACGAGAAGCTTTGCGCGATAAAACGGGAGCGTTTCCTTACTCTACAGATATTATCATCCTTGTTATGAAAGCTATCCGCCTTATCCGTGAAAGCAGCGACTATGACTTTAATCGCGATGAATTGGCGGCAAAGTTCTTAATGAGCGGCAGCTATTTCAGCCGGTGCTTTAAAGATATCGTAGGGAAGCCTTATAGCGAGTACACCAAACATTTGCGTTTGGAGAAGGCAGTTGTCTTGATCGAGTCAACGCTGCTGCCGATCTACACCATTGCCGAAAAAACGGGTTTTCAGGATGAAAAATATTTTAGCCGCGTCTTCTTCAAACAGTTCGGGAGAAATCCGCTGGATCATCGAAAACAGTTCGGGAAGAAAAGCGGGAGGACATTGTGAACGCACCTATACCCAAACAACGGAGAGCACGATCGCTCAAAAATAAACTCATTCTCATTCTGCTGCTCAGCGCATTCATTCCATTAGCTCTGCTAGGATGGGTATCGTATCTATCGATTGAAGAAATCACGAGCAAGAAAATTGAAAGCGGTTTATTCAACTCGCTCAACCAGGGCAGCTACAACTTGAACAGTACGCTGAACAATATGGATTACGCTTCGCTGCAGCTCACCAATGAAGGCAACGTCGGTCAGAAATTGACGGATTATTTGACGACGGAGAGCATCTATCAGCAAATGGAGCTGAGTCAAGATATCCAGCAAAACTTGAACCTGGTTAACTTTACGAACCCCAATCTCGGCGTTATGTTTTATTATTTTCCGAAAAAGAAAGAGGTCAAGTTTGAGAATCTGGTTGTGGATCGCAATTTCAGCTTCGATAAACTGCCTCGTCTGGCAGCGGGGAAAGCCGTGACCTTCTACGGGCCGCATGAAACGCTGTATCGTTATGGAAAGAAGAAGATTGTATTTTCATTGGTAAGGCCCGTGTATTTAACGGGGGAAGACCAAGTGTACCTGTACGTGGAAACGAATAATAAATTGTTCGAACAAATCATGGACAAGCAGCAATATGGCATGAAGGCTTCTAATGTACTGATCAATGATCAAGGCAGCATCGTTTACAGCGATTTTCCGGAGAAATATCAGGTTGGACAACCGTTTGCGACCGCCGGCACAGGCGGCACGTTTAAAGAGAAACAAGGGGACTACTATATCTTCGGTCAACCTAATGAGCAAGGATGGACGCTGATGGTCGTCATTGCGAAACAAGATTTCGAGAAAGAGTTCCATAAATGGCTGGTCAAATATATCTTAATTGGTTCCGGCAGCCTATTCGTCAGTCTGTTGTCTGCTTATGCGCTGTGGCGAACGGTTTATCGTCCCTTAAAGAAAGTCGGCCATGACATTCAACTGCTCGCAAGCAGCAAATTCGATTCTCCGGTTAGCTACACCAACATTAAAGAGTTTGATATTGTCATGCAAAAATCCTATCAGATGAGAACCCGGATTCAGGATCTGATCGGAGATATCGAGCTGAGAGAAACGAACAAGCGGCAATTAGAGGTGGAGAAGCTGCTGTATCAAATCAACCCGCACTTTATTCACAACACCTTAAATACGATCCAATGGCTTGCCCGGATGAAGGGCCAAACGGAGATCGACCAGTTTGTATCGGTCTTTACCCGCATTCTTCACTATAACCTTGGAAAAAAAGGAGAAATCGTGCCGCTCCGAGATGAATTGGCAGCCATACAAGACTATATCGCGCTTCAGCGTGTCAGGTACGATTGCGAGTTCCAGGTCGTTACCGACATTGATGAGGGGCTGCTCGATACGGACGTTCCCCGCTTCATTCTGCAGCCGATCGTTGAGAATGCGCTCTATCACGGCCTAAGCGACGAGAATGGAAAAATAACGCTCGACATTCATAAAGTCAGCGATCATTACTTGATCATCGAAGTCATCGATAACGGCGAAGGGATGACAGCGGAGGAGATCGCCAAAGTCATGCTGGAAGAGAAAAATCCGCTGCGCGATTCCGGTCTCGGCATTGGACTCGATTATGTCAAAAGAGTCATTCAAGCCCACTACGGCGATGACTGTCTATTCGCGATAGACAGCCGGATCGGGCAGGGAACGACGGTAACGCTGAAGATCCCTTTTTAACGCATTGGGTGCAAGAAGGGTGCGAAAATGGTTACAACAGGTGAGAAAATGAGATTATTAGTGGTCATCCCCGGTAAATGAAGAACCAAATTCTAACTAGGAACAGCAGGCTTCTCTCACTTTATTTGCTCTGCCAAAGGTAAGATAAAGACGTAGTGATATAGATCATCAAGGGGGCTGAAAGATGAAGGGCAATAGCAAATGGGCAGCACTCAGTTTAGTATCGTTAATGCTTTTGGTAAGCGCTTGCGGAGGCAATAACGGGAACGACGCCAGCAACTCAGATGGCAGCAAAAATACCAACACAGCCAATTCCTCAACGAATGCCGGGGCGGATACTGCAACGAATACGGCGTCGGACGCAGCACAGCCAGACCCGTTCGGTAAATTCGATCAACCTATTTCACTTTCAATTGCGAAAGCGATTAACTCCAAAAATGTCACCTTCCAAAACGGTGATACGGTTGAGGACAACGAGTTCACTCGCTGGGTCGATAAGAAATTGAATGTGAAGGTAACGCATGCATGGCAGGTGGAAACGCCTGAAGCTTACGAGCAGAAGCTTGGTGTATCCATGGCGAGCCGAGATTTGCCGGATGCATTCCTCGTGAATGAGCAGCAGCTCAAGCAGCTCGTAGCAGCCGATCTTATTGAAGATTTGACGGACGCTTATAACAACAACATCAGCCCGCTCATTAAAGGCTACTACGATTCCTATGGCGAACGCGTGCTTAAAAGAGCGACATTTGACGGTAAATTGATGGCGCTTCCCAATACGAATATCGGTCAGCAATACAATATTATGTGGGTTCGCCAGGACTGGCTGGACAAATATAACTTGCAAGCGCCTAAGACAGTTGACGAGCTGATGTCGGTAGCTAAAACATTTATCGACAACGATGCTGCCGGCAACGGTAAAACGCTTGGCATTAGCGGTGTTCCTTCGCTTGCCGGCTGGAACAACTTCTCGGGCTTCGACCCCATTTTGAGCACATTCCACGCGTTTAAAGGCCAATGGCTGAAGGACGCTGCAGACAACGTCGTATACAGCTCGACATTGCCTGAGATGAAGACGGCACTCGGCAAATTGAGTGAAATGTATAAGCAAGGCTTAATCGACAAAGAGTTCGCGATCCGTAAAGATCCGGCTGAAGTTGTAGCTAACAACCAAGTCGGTATCGTCTTTGGTCCATGGTGGATTTCCTACTGGCCGCTGAACGACTCGGTCAAAAATGATCCGAAAGCGGAATGGAAGCCGTTTATCGCTCCTCTTGATAGCGAAGGCAAGTTCAATACGGTTGACCAGGATCCAACAGGTCAATACCTTGTCGTAAGAAAAGGCTATGAGCATCCGGATGCGGTTGTACGCGTACTGAATGTGGAATATAACGGTATTCGTAAGATTGACCCGGAGGCGGCTGATCTGTATAAGGATCAACCTGCTGTTCAGCAGAAATGGGAGCTGTGGCCATTCTCGCTTCAAGTTGGCCCGGAAACTACAGTATATGATACGCATGCACAAGCTCAAGCTGCCGTAGACGCAAAAGATGATTCGACATTGGATACGGAGCTTAAAGGCTGGTACAAGGATTACTTTACGAATCAAGCTAATCCGAAGAAGGATCTAGCCGCTTGGGCCAACGCTACGGCAAGATTCGAAGGCGCGAAGCTTATGAATGCCGACAATGTTGTATTCTCTAATAACCTGTACTTCGGAAAAACAAAGTCGATGCAAACGAAGTGGTCCATTCTGGAGAAGCTCGAGAACGAAACGTTCCTGAAGATCATTATGGGCGAGCAGCCTCTAGACAGCTTCGATAAGTTTGTAGAGCAATGGAATACGCTTGGCGGTAAACGTATTAGCGAAGAAGTGAAAGAAGAAATAAGCAAATAGTAAGATGGGGAAGCGCCAATGCGATATGCTGGCGCTTCCCTTATATCATTCCATAGGACAGGTGGAACACCGATGATATCGAAGAAATGGCTACTAAACTATCACCTGATGCTGCTTCCGGGCATCGTGCTGCTCATCATTTTCAGTACGATTCCACTGTTTGGTACCGTTATTGCGTTTCAGGATTTTATACCGGGTATTCCGATCTTTGAGCAGACATGGGTCGGATTGGATAACTTTACATTCATGCTTCAGCTTCCGGGCAGTAGACAGGTGTTCATCAATACATTAGTTATCGCTTCAATGAAGATTGTTCTGGGCATTATTATTCCAATTACGTTCGCCTTGCTGCTGCATGAAATTCGAGCGCGTGCGTTCAAACGGTTAGTTCAAACTATCGTATATTTGCCGCACTTTATGTCCTGGGTTATTCTATCCGGCATACTGATTGCGATGCTATCTATAGACGGAATTGTCAACCAGATTACTGGATTTTTTCACATGGAGCCTATTATGTTCCTCGCCAGCAATCATTATTTTCGTCATATTATCGTATGGAGCGATGTGCTGAAGGAATTTGGTTTTAGCGCTGTTGTCTACTTAGCTGCGCTTGCAGGCATTAATCCTTCGCTCTATGAAGCAGCCGAGATCGATGGCGCATCCAGGTTCCGCAAGCTATGGCATGTCACGATTCCCGGCATTATGCCGACAATCGTGCTGCTATCCACGCTTAGCCTGGGCAATATTTTGAACGCCGGCTTCGATCAAGTGTTTAATCTGTACAATCCGCTCGTTTACTCGTCCGGCGATATTATCGATACGTACGTATACCGCATGGGCCTTGTGGATCAACAATACGGACTTGCCACCTCTGTCGGGCTAATGAAGTCTGTGATCGCTATAATATTGATCGCGCTCTCTAATAAAATGGCCGACAAATTTGCCAACTATCGCATCTTCTAAGAAAAGGGGTCTGGGCATGGTTTTTTCAAAATCGTGGAGCAGCCGCAGCGCTGATATGTTTATCTATTTGGCTTTGATCATTATTGCGTGCATTTCGTTGTTCCCGCTCTGGTACACGATTGCACTGTCCTTCAGTGACAAAGCTGCTGTGAATGCCGGTAGAGTATTTGCCTGGCCTGTTGGCTTCAATTTAACATCGTATAAAATTATTTTGGAAGATCATAAATTTTTTACAGCCTTCTATATTTCCGTAAAACGAGTGCTGCTTGGCGGTGTGATCAACTTCGTACTGACCGTCATCATGGCTTATCCGTTAGCAAGAGATAACAAGATGTTTCCGGGCAGAAAAATTTATATGTGGTATCTGGTGTTCTGCATGCTCTTCTCCGGTGGACTCATTCCGCTGTATATGACAGTGACGGAACTAAATTTGCAGAACACGCTATGGTCGCTCGTTTTGCCAGGGGCAGTACCCATCTTTAATGTCATTCTCATTATGAATTTCTTTAGAAATTTACCTAAAGAGCTGGAAGAAGCTGCAATCGTTGACGGTTCCGGTCCGTGGCGTACACTAGTGAGTATCTTTATTCCCGTATCGATGCCAGCCTTGGCGACTGTAACGCTATTCAGCATTGTCGGCCATTGGAATTCATTCTTCGACGGACTCATCTACATGAATAAGCCTTCTCTCTATCCGCTGCAGACCTACATTCAACAGCTTGTCGTACGGATTGATCCGGAGTTGATGAAATCGCTGACGACGGATCAATTAATTGAGCTATCGAAGGCGTCTGACAAGACGCTCAATTCAGCGAAGCTGATCGTGGCGATGATTCCGCTGTTGGCAATCTATCCGTTTCTTCAGAAATATTTTGTTCACGGCATCGTGCTTGGATCTGTTAAAGAATAAGTAGGAGGTACGATAGGGATGAACAACATACGTAAAGTTCATGTTGTATTTAAAACGCATCTTGATATTGGGTTTACGGATTTGGCAAGCCATGTCGTGGATCAATATTTTCATTCCTTTATTCCTCAAGCGCTCGATCTGGCTGACGAGTTCAATCGCGAACAAGGCATGGAAAGGTTTGTTTGGACAACCGGCTCATGGCTTATTCATGAATTTCTGAAAACGGCCGATCCCGAACAGAAACAACGCATGGAAGATGGGATTGCTGCGGGCAGTATCGTTTGGCACGGACTGCCGTTTACAACGCACACGGAATTAATGGATCCGGCTTTATTCGAGCATGGTTTGTCGATCGCGCGTCGGCTGGATGAGAAGTATGGCAAACGGACGATCGCGGCAAAGATGACGGATGTACCTGGGCATACGATCGGCATGGTTCCCTATATGGCGAAGTCCGGTATCCAATACTTGCACCTTGGCGTTAACTATGCTTCGACGAAACCGAACGTTCCGGAAGTATTCGTATGGCGAGCACAAGACGGATCGGAAATCGTTGTTAACTATGCCGGCAGTTACGGCAATATGACGTTAATCGACGGTTTGGATGAAGTGCTTGTGTTCGCGCATACGAACGATAATATGGGGCCGCCGAAGGCAGCGGATATTCGGAAACAGTTCGCGCAGCTTGCCGAACAATTCCCTGGAGCAATGATCGAAGCCTCGACAATGGATGCGTTCGCCGAGAAACTGATAGCTATGAAAGATCAATTCCCGGTCATTACCGAGGAAATTGGCGATTCATGGATTCACGGGGCAGCCTCCGATCCGCTGAAAATCGCCCATTATCGAGAGCTCTTAAAGCTCCGAAGTAAGTGGGTGGAAGAAGGCCGATTGGATGCAGGCAGCCGGCAATATGCCGACTTCTGCGATCAGCTCATGCTCATTCCCGAACATACATGGGGGATGGACGAGAAGACACATTTGACCGATTTCAAGCATTATTCGGTGCATGACTTCCATGCGGCAAGGCAAGCCGATGTCGTCACGAAGGATGCCATCCATCCTCGTTATGGCTATTTCGGCATTTATGGCGGCGACCACTCGGAGAAGTTCGAAGCTGCTTCGGGAAAGAGCTTCAGCCTGCTTGAAAGTTCATGGGAGGAGCAACGGAATTACGTCACGCAGGCGATATCGATGTTATCGTCAGACTTGCAAAACGAAGCGCGTCAAGCGCTGTTGATGTTAGCGCCGGATGAAACGTTTCATGCGAATGGTCGCGATATCTCCTTGGGACAGCAGCAACGTCTAGGCTGCTTCAATGTGGATTTTGGAACCGACGGATCGATTATTCGGCTTGTTGACGAGCTGGGCAAAGTTTGGGCTGACGATGAGCATCGGTTAGGCGTATTCGAATATGAAACGTTTGGTATGAATCACTACCAAAATTGGTATAGAGATTACGTTGTGAATTGGGCTGAAACGTATTTCTGGTCGGAGCCGGACTTCGGCAAGCCAGGCATGGAGTTTGCGGAGCCTAGACCGGAAAATAAGCGATTTTCACCACGAATCAGTCATGCAGTCGTCCGGGAAGACGAGCAGTTTGACGAAGTTAGTTTGCAGCTTACTATGAGCCAAGAAGCCTCGCAGACACATGGCGCTCCCAAGAAGCTTCAGATTCTGTATCGGTTCTTCAAACAAGAGAAGACAATCGAGGTCGAATTAAGCTGGTTCGATAAACAAGCATACCGTCTGCCGGAGGCAAGCTGGTTCTCTTTTGCTTTGAAGGTAGATAACCCGAACCTTTGGAAGATGGATAAGCTGGGGGAACGTGTTTCGCCGCTTGAGGTTGTTAAGAACGGCAACCGCAGTCTTCATGCCGTTCATTCAGGCGTGCATTACCACGGAAGCGATGGGAGGGTCCACTTGGAAACGTTGGATGCTCCGGTGCTATCTCCGGGAGAGAAGAGAATGCTTCAATTCGATCAAACATTCGCTCCATTAGATGGCGGCATGCATTTTAACCTGCACAATAATGTTTGGGGCACGAATTTCCGCATGTGGTACGAGGAGAATACCAAGTTTAGATTCGCGATTCGGTTGCATTCAAATGGGAACGGCGCTGCAGTTTCGGAAGCAGTAAGATAATCAATGTCTGCGATGGCATAAAAAAATGTACGTGATAAAGGACGTTAGCTGCCCTTCATCACGTACATTTCTCTTTGTCTGAGCGTGCACGCGCTAGTCCAGTTGAATAAAAACTTTGTCGTCTTGGACTTTCACGGGGTAGGTTTGGAGCGCTTTGCATGCCGGCTTGCGAACCGGTTCGCCGGTCGTGATATTAAACCGGCCATTATGCTTGGGACACTCAATGGTGCTGCCCATGACAAGACCGCCTTCGAGATGGACCTTCTCATGCGTGCAATAGCCGTCCGTTGCGTAGAAGTCGCCCTCTTGCGATCTATAGATGGCAAAGGTGCGTTCGCCATGATCGAAGCGAATGACGTCCTCTGTATCGATGTCGGAGCTGCTGCAAACTTCTATCCAAGCTAGTAAAGTTGTCATGATTGTTCTCCTGTTCGTACATAATGGCTGGTTGAATGGGCTTGTGCAATGTTCTCGGCAAATACGCGGTATTTAGGTACGACATACGTCGGGTCTTTCCGTGCATGCCATAGGGCTGCAATCGTTTCACGCAGGGCGGCTGTGAAGCTTGATGCGGCGGCCGGACAATCATTCTTGATCTCTTGATGCAGTGCAGGCAAGTTATAATACGGTACCATCGGGAACATATGGTGCTCCATATGGTAGTTCATGTTGGTATACAGAAAGCGAATAATAGGGTTCGTATAGAAGGTCCGGCAGCATAAGCGGTGATCAAGCGTGTCCTCGTATAAGCCAAGATGCTGAGTCGAATTTAGAGCTGTCATCAGGAAGAAGCCGTAGAACGCAGGTAAACCGACGAACATAAGCGGCAGCAGGCTCTGCGTATAGAAACACAGCCCGATAATAGCAGCATAAACGAGTATGAAGATACGTGCTTCCCAGAACAGCGAGCGATATTCGGTTGCAGGGATCAGTTCCTTCTCGCCATTGGTCAGGCGGCCGAAAGCATGCCGGAATAAGGATTTAAACGTACCGATGATATCGCCGAAACGGAAAATCATCTTGAGCAGCCGGCTCCACATCGGGGGGCGAGGCTCCATAATTTCCGGATCGCTGCCGACAATGATCGTATCGGTATGATGCCGCACGTGACTCCAGCGATAATTCGTCGCTTGAATGAGGATGAGGAAGGAGCATAGCTGGTATAAGGCTTCATTCATCCACGACGTTCGAAAAGGTGTACCATGACAAGATTCATGCCATTTCGAGACGGCAGAAGTGGAATAGATGACGCCGTAGAGCGCAAATGCGGGAATCGCCCACCAGGTTCCCCAAGATAAATAAGCAAGGTAACCTGATACTGCGAGGAAGATGAACCATAACAGCGTGTCTCGAAGCGCCGGAGCGTTTCTGCGGACCATAAGCTCCTTCATGCGTTTACGGGGAACGGGACATTTGTACCACTCGGCGGATACAAGCCCTTTCGCGATCGCTTTCTCTCTTTCAGGTCCTAGAATGCTGTAATCCCGTTTTGAGATTTCACTCATATGATTACCCCTTATTGACTCAGAATAGCGTTGCTGCTTCTAAGTGTAAGGGATGAAACGCTAGCTGGCTTTCCAGAAATTATTAAATAGTTTTAGACACATCAGCGAGTATGGAGAGGGGGGAGCGGGATGGCAAGGAAACAATCGCCGACATCGATGCGCTGGATCTATCCGCCTGATTATGATGAAAGGATGGGGATGGATGCAGTGGGAACCAGCATTATTCCGGAGCTGATCGTGCTGGGCTGTCAAAAATATTCGGAGGCCTATCAGCTCACCTTGCATCGTCACATGATCGGCTATGAATTTGTCTATTTGGAGCATGGCAGCGTTACTTGGGAAGTAGATGGCGTGCAATATCCTACCAGTGCAGGGCAATGGTTCTTCACAGCTCCGGGAGAGCTGCATAAGGCCAGATTCAACCATATCGAGCCTAGCCGCATTTGGTGGTTTATCATAACGGACCCTGCATGCGACGCTGGTTGGTTCAACTTAGGCTTGCAGGAGCGTAACTTCATCAAGGCCGGTCTGCAGCAGCTGCCGCATGTATTTCGTGCCGATGATCGGGTGCATGAGCAATTCGCGCGGCTGAAGGCGACGTTAGAATCCGATGGACCGGCGAAGAGGCTGTTTGCCCATCATCAGATGCTGGATATTCTGCTCGGACTGCTGCAGCCGGTTCCGGTGAAGACGATTGAACCGGAATGGAGGGGAAAGATGACGGAGCTCGTTCAGCAATTGGAGAAAACACCGGAGAAACGATTCTCAATTGCGGAGATGGCGCAGGCGGTTCAAGTGAGCGAGTCGCACTTCTATAAATTATTCCAGGAGCTGTTCGGGCAATCGCCTGCTGCCTACATGGAGCGTGTCCGGATTGAACAAGCCTGCGAGCTTCTGTTGAACTCGAGCCTATCCATAATTGCAATTGCGCATGATCTTGGATTTAAGACCAGCCAGCACTTTACGAATGTATTCCGGAAAGTAATCGGCTGTCCCCCAAGCGAATGGAGGAGGCGGGAGTCGAGCGGTTGAACGCTTCCAAACGTTGTCCTACACCTGCCAAAGCGGCTATAATGGGCTTATCAGATGAAGGAGTGAAGCTAAGATGAAAGTGGAAATTTGGTCGGACATCGCGTGTCCGTTTTGCTATATCGGCAAACGTCTCTTCGAGAAGGGACTAGATCAGTTTGAGCATAAAGATCAGGTGGAGGTTATCTATCGCAGCTTCCAACTGGACCCGAATGCGGAGAAATATCCGAAGCACGATGTGTATGGATTGGTAGCGGACAAATACGGCGTAAGCCGCGAGCGCTCCATTCAACTGCATGAGAACTTGGTGCAGCAAGCCGCGGCGCAGGGGCTTACGTTCAACTTCGAGCATGCGATTCCGGCGAACTCGCTTGATGCGCATCGTTTGATTCATTTTGCGGGCACGCATGGCAAACGGACAGAGGTAGCGGAGCTGCTGTTCAAGGCGTATTTTACCGATTCCAAGCATATTGCCGAATTGGATACGCTCAAAGGCATCGCGGTTGAAGCCGGCTTGAACCCGGATGAAGTGGAAACGATGCTGAGCGGCGATGCGTTTAAAGCCGATGTGCAAGCGGAGTGCAGCGAGGCAAACATGCTTGGCGCGAACGGTGTTCCGTTCTTCGTCATCAACCGCAAATATGCGGTGGCCGGGGCGCTTCAAAGCGATGTGTTCCTCGATGTCCTGCAGAAAGGCTGGGAAGAGGAGAAACCGCTGATCATTCTAGATCCTTCTTCAAATGGCAGCGCAGGTGTTTGCACCGATGATTCCTGCGGGATCGGCGAGAACGAGAACGAGCAGAACTAGTGCGCAGAGCGGCAAGCAGCTGAACAAGCGCAGCCAAACAAATAAAGCACGGTAAAGTTCGGAGCCGATCGCTCCCGAGCTTTACCGTGCTTTTTAGCTTTTATGCATAACGAGCGGATAAGCCGATGCACGCGACGCCTGCAAGAATGAGCAGACAGCCGATGATTTTGAGTGCCGACAACGACTCTCCGAACAGGTAATAAGCGCCGATGATGGAAATTATGTACGCGAGGCTCTGGATGGGATAAGCCAAGCTGAGATCAACCTTCGATACGATAAACAGCCACAATACCGTTGCGCAGCCGTAGATGAACAATCCGCCCATGATATAAGGCGAGAACATCAGCTCAAGAATCGTCCGCAGGGATTCGAAAGGTTTCGCGCGCTGCATGAGTCCGTATTTCCATAGAAACTGCCCGCTTACAAGCATGAGCGTATTGGCCAGAATGAGAAGGAATTGGACCACGTTCACAGCGTCTCACGTCCTTCCACAGTCTTCTGAAGATCAAGCAGCTTCTTCTCCATGACGGCGAACTCCTGCGTTAACGTCTTCATTTTCTCCGACTGGTTCGACAAGCTCATCGTCTGCCGCACAAGCAGCGCGAGAATGAAGATAATGGTGACCAGAAAGACGAAGGTAGGCATGTACGCGATGCCGATCCATAAGGCAAACCGATTAAGCAGCGGAATGCAAGCCGCGGCCAATACGCCGGCAATAGCGGTGATCAGCCAAAGGAACGCGTAGCGATCCTTTAATTTATGGGTTACCGTGAACGAAACGATAAGCCCAAGGAAAAACAAAGTAATGAGAATAGCGACAAGCTGATTCATCTAGGGCGGTTCCTTTCGTTTAAGAGAAGCTTTTGCGAATAAGCGAGAACATCGTAACCTTCATCATATAATAAATCGATTTGGACCAGTTGATGGAGGAAGAGCCGCCTTGGCGGTTGCGCATTTCCACGCTGATCTCTTTGAGCTTATAACCTCGCTTGGACAAGCTGACGAGCACTTCGACCTCCGGATAATCCGTCGGGTAGGTGCGTGAGAACAGCTCAATGGCTCGGCGTCCGACGATGCGAAAGCCGGAAGTAGGGTCGTAGACCGGTACGCCTGTCAGCATTCGAATGAGCCAGTGAAAGTAGAAAATCCCGAGTCGGCGGGAGAGGCTTCCCTTGTAGCTGCTCTGCTCGACAAAACGCGAGCCAATGACCATGTCATAGTCATGGCTTGTAATTTCGTTTACAAGCTTCTCAATGTCGGCAGGGCGATGCTGCCCATCCGCATCCAGTTGAATCGCATATTTATAGCCGCCGCGGTCCGCATACTTGTAGCCGCTTTGCATAGAGCCGCCGATTCCGAGATTCACCGCATGGCGAAGGGACGGAAATCCCTCTCTGCGAATGATCTCAGGCGTACGATCCTTAGAACCGTCATCTATCACGACAAAATCATAGGGTGTGTGTCGTTTGAGCTCCTGCACGGTGCGGGCAAGCGTATCTTCTTCGTTGTAGGCAGGAATAATGACCAATATATCACTGCTCCGTTGTTGCTGCATATCGAATTACCTTCTTTCCCATCCTTCTAGAAACGCGGCTTGCTTTTCAACAAATCTTTTATAGTATAATAGAAAACGGTCCTTTATAGAATACCAGTTAATTGGAAAGGGAGTTTTGCTTTGTTTTCACTACGGTCCGAAACGTCCCGGATGCGGAAGTTCGTTTGGATTCTAATGGCGTCGGTTTTACTCATCCATGTGATTACGGTCTTGTCGCTCGGCGACCATTTCCTGCTTGGTTCCTATGAGAAACGCAACAATGATGATGTCAAATATGTACATGCCGCGCAGGTTCTGCTCGAGCATCATACGCTTGTGTATAACAGCGGTATGAACCCGACCAACTATATCATGCCGGTGGTTCCGGTTGTGCTTAGCGGATTTATGTCGTTTCTGGATCGCGATGCTGCGGTGATGAGCTTCCGTTTGCTCCAGTGCTTGATGCAAGCGGCCTCGGTTTATCTTATTTTCATCATTGCCCGTGAAATGCTGGGTAGACGCGTCGCTGTCGTGGCTGTATTGCTCGATGCGCTTTATGTGCCTAACTTATTTGCCTCCGGTGCGATTCTAACGGAATCGACGTTTAAACTGCTCTTTTTGTTGCTGATTTGCAGCATGATTTATGCGTTGCAGCGTAGAAAAGCATCCGCTTATGTGTTTGTTGGCATTATGCTGGGGCTCGCCTGTTATGTCAAACCGCAATGCGCACTGATTCCGATTTGCTTGCTGATTATCTGGCTGGTGAAGCGTTACAGCTGGATGGAAATTTTCAAGTATACCGCTATCGTTGGGGTGTGCAGCATGCTGCTGCTCTCGCCGTGGTGGGTTCGCAACTACGTCGACTTTCATGAATTTATTCCATTCACCAAGTCCACCGGTAATCCTATGCTGCTGGGAGCGCTGATCAAACGGGCCAATCCGCCAAAAGGGTTCTTCGAGCAATATCCGGAGTACAAGGATCAGAAGCTCTTCTCGGGCAGCGACAGCGCGGAGAAACGGGCTGCGCAGCGCGTTATTGCTTATGGCTTCAAACATCACACATATGATTATGCGTACTGGTTTACGGTCGGGAAGTCCATCCAGCTCTTCGAGAGTCCATTCTACTCCAAGCCGGTACCGGGTTTGCCTAGACCGGCAATCAACGTGGTGCACTGGCTGTATGTGCTTGTTGGCTTCGCAGGGCTCGTCGTGATAGGCATCCGCAGACGCCTGAAGTTGATTTTGCCGGTGCTGCTGCCCTTTCTCTATTATTGGTTCATTCATCTACCATTTATTACCTTCGGACGCTATGGTTATCCGCTCGTCTGTCTATTAACGATATTTGCGGCTGCGGCTATTGTGGCGTTGCTGGAACGAAGAGGCGTTTGGAAGAGGGACAAGGAGACTGCCGTTTAATCGGCGGTCTTCTTTTTTTAGCTGGCCCAGTAGTGGGAAAGCAGTTCCGCATAGTACAATAAGACAAGATGGTGAAGGCGTTTTCAGCTTTTGCGAAATGACAAATCCGGAGGGACGCGCTATGCAACCAGTTCCGATGCAAGCAATGAATACACGCGTAGTACGAGTAAGCACGGCGAAAGACTATTGGACGATCGTATTTGGGATTTGGCTGATCGGCGGTATTTTCGTGGATGGATTTGCTCATAATCACGGGGTCGTCGAAACGTTCTTTACCCCATGGCATGCGATTCTGTATTCGGGTTTTATGGTTTCGGCGATTTGGATGTGCTGGCTGCTGTACCGCTCCAAGCGGACGACCGGCGCGCCTTGGTTGAAGGCTGCACCGGTCGGTTACGGGCTCGGTTTAATCGGCGTTGCGATCTTCTTGCTTGGCGGACTGTTCGATATGTACTGGCATATTGTGTTCGGTATTGAACAAAGCACGGCGGCGCTGCTGAGTCCCTCGCATCTGATGCTGCTGTTAGGCGGAATCTTGATATTATCGAGTCCGTTTCGGGCCAGCTGGCATAATGAGAAAATGACAAAACCAAGCTGGGTGGAGTTCACGCCTGCTTTTCTATCCCTGGTCATTACCGTAGGTGCCGTCAGCTTCTTCCTCATGTACGCCTGGACGTTCCGTTACAATTTGCCGGCAGCCGCTGTCGTAGACTGGTATGTCAGTCACTTTAATGGCGGGATCGTATCTGAAAGTAACGAGATGCGCGGTCTTACCTACATATTGCTGGATACGCTTATCTATATGTATCCGGTGTTTCTGCTCATGAAACGGTGGCAGCTGCCATTTGGCACTATGACGCTGCTGTTTGCGATGATCACGACGATGATGAATGTACTGGACGGGTTCGTGTACTACCAGTCGATTATTATTGCAGGTGCTGCAGGGCTGCTGGGTGATCTGCTTTATCGTTATTTGAGGGCCGGCGAAGGCAGAATGTGGGCGCAGCGGATCATCGCAGCGGCGCTGCCGATTGCGCTGTGGGGCTTTTATTTCGGGTACATGAATGCGGTGGATGGCATCGGATGGTCGGCAGAGCTATGGTCAGGCTCAATTGTAGAGGCGACGTTGCTTTCGCTGGGCGTTCATTTCCTGTCTGCTTCGAAAGGGAAAGGGTAGTCGCCCCGGATGCGGCAAGGGAGCTTAATGCCGAGATGGCTGGTTTTCGGCGGTTTAGTAGTGTTACTCTTAGGCGGGTGTACGGCCAAACCACTTCGCAATGTTGAGATTGATCCGCCGACCAGCGGTTTGCTTCACTATTTGCAGCAGGATCAGATGACCAATGTGTCTGACCGGGGATATAAGGTGATTGTAGCCGAAGAGAAGTTGGTTGAGAGCGGGCGGGAGATTGAATTAGAACTGCAAGTGCTTGATCCGTCCGGTGTACCGGCGGAGCGCTTCACCGAGGATATGACGAAGCTGATGCATCTCATTGTGGTGAGCGCAGATTTAGCCACGTTCTCGCATGTGCATCCCGTCCATGAAGGACAAGGGAAATTCAAGGTGAGGCTGAGCTTCCCGCATGGCGGCCGGTTTCTGCTCATTTCGGAATTTATGCCGGATGACGCCGGGCTTACGGTATATAAGAAGTGGCTCACGGTTGGCGGTACGGAGCCGGCCAGAGAGAAGCTTTCGGTTAGCGAGTCCATGCAAACGATCGTTTCCGGCGTAGAGGTTACCCTTACGGGCATGCCTGACCTGAAGGAACTGCAGGCAGGGGAAATGGCGATGCTTAACTTTACGTTGAAGGATGCCGCTACCGGAAAGTCCATAAAGCTGGAGCCTTATCTGGGGACAGCGGGACATTGCGTCATCCTGGATGAAAGTGCCACGCAGTATTTGCATGTACATGCCGTTACCGGGATGAGCTCAAGCTCAAGCGTGATGTTTCATACGCAGTTCCCTAAGGCAGGCTTGTATAAGCTATGGGCACAGTTTCAGTACCAGGGGAAGGTGCTTGTTGCTCCGTTTGTTATCAAGGTATGAGGCAGGTAGTTACAAAAGAGGCTGGCTTTCGCCATCATCTAAACAGATGATTCGAAAGCCAGCCTCTTCGTTGTTCGTATTAAGGCGTAACGCTGCGCAGAACGGTCATGCTGCCGTCCAGCTCATAGCTGCCAAGGCTTGCAGGAAGCAAGAAGCATTCGCCTGCTTTAACCGCTTGTGTGCCGCCATCCCAGCTCAGCGAGCCGGTTCCTTCAGCAATGACCAGAATAACAAATGATTCGGGTGTCGTTGTCAGGCTCCAAGGCGCGCGTACAAGCCCTTTCTCAACGACGAAATAAGGGGATTCCGCGATGGTGAGCCATTCATTGTCGCCGATCGAATCGGTCTTCATGCGGCTCGCCCCTGCGCCTTCGTACGCAGTAACGTTGAGGGAATCTTCGACATGCAGCTCGCGAAGCTTGCCATCCAGACCCGGACGATTGTAGTCAAACACCCGGTAAGTGGTGTCGGAGTTTTGCTGAATTTCAGCGACTACAACGCCTGCACACAGCGCGTGAACTGTACCCGCCGGGATGTAGAACGCATCTCCGGCTTCGACCGGTACTTCTTGCAGGCAATCCATGACGCGGCCTTCTTCAATGGCAGAAGCAAGGGCTGCGCGGTCTACGCCTTCTTTGAGACCATAGATGATTTTGGCGCCGGGCTCTGCAGCCAGTATGTACCACATTTCGGTTTTGCCAAGCTCACCTTCTGGCAGTCCTTCATAAGCATCGGTAGGATGCACCTGGATGGACAGATCGTCATTGCAATCCAGCAGCTTGATCAGGAGCGGGAAACGACCATGCTCGGTGTAGCCTTTTGTACCAAAATATTCACGTCCGTATTTCTCGCGGATGTCGTTCAGTCCAAGTCCGGCCAGTTCGCCGTTCATGACTTTGGTTGTGCCGTTCGGATGATCGCCGATCATCCAGCCTTCGCCGATGGAGCCTTCCGGAAGCTCAAGGCCGAATTGCTCCAGCGCGCGGCCGCCCCAGATCCGTTCTTTCATTTCGGGTTTAAATTGCAATGGGTAAGTCTGTGTCAATCGAATCACTCCTCTGTCTAAACTTCCTGGTTTCCTCAAACTACAATAAGGCTTGCGGTTGTGCAGCAGGCTGGAACATTTCTAGGAATTCGCCATCAGGGCCATAGAAGAAGAAATAACGCGCGCCATTCGGCAGCATTGTAATTTCGGTATCTTTAAGCGGGACGCCAAGATCCGTGATGCGTTTAAATTCTGCATCCACATCGTCGACCGAGAATGCAACATGATGCGTGCGACCTTCATCTGACAATTGGCCGTCATAGCCTTCGATCAGTTCGATTTCGGATTCCTCGCCATCGGTACCGGCCAAGAAAGCAAGGCGGATAACATTGTTGGAGTGCTTCAAGGTGTAAAGGTATTTCAAACCAACAATCTCGGTATAGAAAGCGATCGACTTCTCCAAATCTGAAACCATAATGCCAACATGCTCAAGTTTACGAACTGCCATGAATAGCAACCTCCTTATAATTTGGCTAATCTAGTATAGCTTCGAAGCTAGCTTGTCTTACGTCTGCCTTTTCTCGATTGCAAGTAAATAAGGTGCCTCTGCTTTCTGCGCCATACGGTACACCACCGTCTGCGCCAGCGACTGAGGCAGCGCGGATGCCCATTGCAGGGCAGCATCGGCCTCCTCGGCGCCGCCGGGGTGGCCGGGATAAAGCACGACGGTCACGATGCCGGAAGGCCGAAGGGCTGAAAGTGCGGCCTCGAGAGCGGCGAGTGTGCCATCAGGCGTCGTAATGACGGACTGATCCGCGCCGGGCAGATAGCCGAGGTTAAACATCACCGCAGCCGCCTTCCCGTACGCATCGGCAGAGAGATGCGACACCATATCGGCGTGACTCGCATGAACGAGGTGGAGCGCTGCCTTAACCGGAGCATGCTGCTTTGAATGGGGCTTGTCCGGCTTGTCCGCCGCCGCATGCCCGTCGCCTGCTGCGCTTCCGTTCAATCGCTGCTTCGTCCGCTCCAGCGCTTCCTCCTGGATGTCGAAGGCATAGACGGTCCCGCGCGGGCCAACGAGCTCCGCCAGGAACAGCGTATCTACGCCGTTGCCGCAGGTCGCGTCAATGACGATGTCGCCAGGCGAGACACGCTCCTTGACGAGCTTATGAGCCATGCTGAGTACGCTTAGGAAACCCATCCTACTGCGCCTCCCACAAGCGGCCTTGCCATGTATTGCGCGTGGTCAGCTCGCGGTCGATCGCGTTCAGCACTTCCCATTTCTTAAGACTCCACATCGGACCGATAAGCAGATCGCGGGGCGCGTCGCCCGTAAGCCGGTGAACAATCATTTCCGGCGGCAGCAGCTCCAGCGTATCAACGATCAGCTTCACATATTCGTCTTGATCCAGGAAGCGGAGTAGGCCTGCTTCATATTGCTTGACCATCGGCGTCTTGCGCATAAGATGAAGCAGGTGGATTTTAATACCCTGCACATCCATAGCCGCAACAGCTTTGCCGGTATCGAGCATCATTTCATGCGTTTCCTGAGGCAGGCCGTAAATAATATGCGCACAAACGCGAATGCCGCGAGCCCGAAGGCGCTTAACCGCATCCTCGTAGCAGGCCGTATCATGCGCGCGGTTAATCAGCGTGGAAGTGGACTCATGAATCGTTTGAAGTCCCATCTCGACCCACAGATAAGTCCGCTCATTCAGCTCAGCCAAATAATCGACGACATCATCCGGCAAGCAATCCGGCCGTGTCGCAATGGACAAGCCGACAACGCCGGGCTGAACGAGGATCGCCTCGTAATATTCCCGAAGCTCTTCAACAGGCGCATACGTATTCGTATACGCTTGGAAATACCCGATATATTGCGCTTCCGGCCATTTCTGATGCTGCAAGTCTCGGATTTTATTGAATTGGGTCACTAAGTCGTCTCTGCGGCTGCCCGCAAAATCACCTGAGCCCCGTGCACTGCAGAAGGTACAGCCGCCTGTCGCGATCTTCCCGTCCCGGTTCGGGCAGGTAAAGCCGGCATCCAGCATAACCTTGAACACTTTGCCCCCGAATTGCTCTCGCATTTCGTTATTCCATGTATGAAACCTTTTGTCGCTCCACAGGCTAGGCTGTAGGGAGTCGGCATCCGGCTGAGTTTGCACTTTCATTGGTAGGCTCCTCTTGCTTTTATTAAATCTTATATCCCCAATCATAACGAAAAAAGAGACAAAACGCTACGTTGAGGGTGTAAGCGGCGACTTTTTCGCACTTTATTAGAAGCAAAAAAGCGGTTTCAAAATAGGCGCAATGCTGTAAAAAAGATTAGAAAAGGGCTTGCTAAACCTAACATGAAGTGTTATATTAAAAGTGCGACAGAACAGCAAAAACACTACTTTTAACCCTCTTCCAACCACTTGTCATAGCAGGTCGATTTTCTGGAAATGTGCTTGAAAATAATCAAGTTGAGGTGATGAGGAATGGATTCACAAGTTAAAATTCCGCATGGTGACGAGAAAGTTACGGTCGAATTAACGAGAAAAGAGCTTATGTCCCTCGCAGGTATCCGTTTTTACGGTAATCATAATGTTGAGGTTTCCGCTCGGAAGAAGCTGCATGACATCTTGGAATCGCAAGAGACCGCTCAGAACCAATTGCTCAACTAAACAAGGCTATTCGCATCAGAATGAACTTCAGCCGAAGGCGCTAACTGCGCCCTCGGCTTTTTATATGCTCAGCAACTGGGTATGGCCGCCTGGCCGCGACTTTACAAGTGATGCGGATTTGGGCACAATAAGTTTAGTAGCGCTGAATGCTCGTTCAGCATTTGGCAACGCTGATTGGTTTGGACGAGCGGTTGCTCGTACAGCATTCAGCATTTCACAATGGAGGAATCAATTATTATGCGTCTTAGAGGAAGAAAAGGAATACTGGAGAGCTTGGAAGCACAGCCAGAGCTTGTGGTGCTGGATGCTGCGCCACATAAAGGACGCTGGCGTGAATTTTTCGGCAACGATAACCCGATCTATGTGGAGCTCGGAATGGGGAAAGGCCGGTTTATCAGCGACATGAGCGTTCGGAACCCTCATATTAATTTCATCGGCGTTGATATGTACGATGAGTTGATTCGCCGTGCAAGTGATAAAGCGAGGTTAGCATGGGAGAAGGAAGGCGTAACGCAACCGCCGAACCTCGCATTGCTGCGTGCGAATATTGAAGGCATTGAAGAGATGTTTGCGCCTGGGGAAATTCAGCGCATCCACTTGAATTTCAGCGATCCATGGCCCAAAGCAAAGCACGGGCGCAGAAGACTGACGCACCCGCGCTTCGTGAAGAAGTATACAGAGATTCTAAATGAATACGGGGAGATTCATTTCAAGACGGACTCGCAGCTGTTATTCGAATTCTCGCTCAACAGCTTCGCAGACATGGAACTGCACATGCGTAATATCTCGCTTCATCTTCATAAAGAAACGCTCCGCGATGATCTCGTGCTGACGGAATATGAAGCGAAGTTCGTCGAGAAGGGCAACAATATTCACCGCGTCGAGGTTGTGATCGGCGAGAAGGCGATCGCGGCCCATAAAGAGGCCAAGCTGGCCGCTGCTCAGAAGAGTGACCAAGCTGCGGATACAGACAACGAGACGAACGAGCCAATTACGGCACCTGCCGCAATATCGGAAGGATAATGAAGGCCGAGATACATTCTTGACCAGCCTACGGATACACCGAGGATGACCGCTGCCGGCAGAATGATCGGCAGCATTGTGGTTTCGGCCACAAGCCAAGGCAAGAGCCAAGCGAATATAGCCGTTGTGTGACCCGAAGGAAACGAAGAGTCGCGCAGCGGCTTTTTGCATACATGCACACTGCTCAATGCTTGATAGGGACGGAGTCTGCTGAATTTGCGCTTCATGATGGCAACGGGAATATGACTGATTATGGTGGCGGCGAAAGCTTGCCATCCGGCGGTTGCCCATATGCCGGGTGCGGCCAGACCGCATAGCAATGCAGTCAGTAAAGTGAACGTTGCCCCGCCTGCATGGGTAATCGTCCCCAGCCATCCCCCTAATAACCGGTTGACAGCTCTGTGTGCCGATCTGCGATTAGCCCATAATAATAAGCGCTGCTCCTGTGTTAAAGCCCAGAACACGACATTGACCACGTGAATCCTCCTCCTGGTTGTATGCAAATGTCACGCCTATTTACCGGCTGCAAGCTACCAAGCACTTGCCGCCTGCAAATCAAGTATAGGTTGGAATTGTTTCTGCCGTATTAACGAATAAATAACCGATTATGAAGTAAATTTAATGCTTCAATATAATCATTGGATCGTACAAGCTACCTGCCACCAATCTTCACGTACTCTTCATTTGGCATTGATACATTGGGAATACAACTCGTGTAAACTGGCTCCACAAGCTGGCCGCGCATATAGGCGGTACTAGCGGATGGAGGCGATGACCGATGCGTCTTGCTTTATTTACGGATACTTACACTCCTGAGGTTAACGGAGTGGCACGAACGCTCGAGCGGTGGGAGCAGTACCTGCGCCGCCGCGAAATTCCATGCCTTGTTTTCGCTCCTCAACCTGCTGCTGCCACGCATAAACAACCTGAATCTATGGTCACACGGTTTGCCAGCATGCCATTTTTCCTCTATCCTGAATGCCGCCTTGCGCTGCCGAATCCGATTCATATTCATCGCACTTTGCAAGCGTTCCGACCTACAATCATTCATGTAGCGACTCCATTTAATCTTGGGCTTTGCGGCATTCGTTACGCGCATAAACACCGAATACCGCTGGTTGCTTCCTATCATACACATTTTGACCGCTATTTGGCGTTTTACAATACCCGTTGGATGGTTAAGATGTTATGGAGGTATATGGAATGGTTTCATCAGGAATGCAGGTTCATTTTCGTACCCTCCGCATCGACGCTTCTTGAGCTGAAGGAACGGGGGTGGGATGAACAGCGTTTAGCCGTTTGGACGCGGGGAATGGATACGAAGAGCTTTCATCCGAACGTGGATAGAGCCTCGCTGCTGGCGCAGTATCACATTCCGAAGGACCGCTTCATCGTGCTTTATGTAGGCAGACTTGCACCTGAAAAGAACGTGGATTGCGCGATTGCCGCATTTGCAAAGTTTCAACGAGAGGTGTGTAAAGACGCCGTATTCGTTATAGCCGGCGACGGTCCATCCATGAATACCTTGAAGCAGCAAGCTATCCGCGAGGGGATTTCGACTTGCTTTCTTGGATTTACGGCGATGCCGGCGCTTCAGCAATGGTATGCGGCAGCGGATGTCATGCTGTTTCCGTCACCCACCGAAACTTTCGGCAATGTCGTATTGGAAGCCATGGCTTGCGGTACGCCTGTCATCTGTGCGGATACGGGAGGTGTGGTGGATACGGTTGTCCACGAGTGGAGCGGTTTGAGGTGCGAGGCCGGCAACGTAAACGCCTTCAGTGCGGCGCTGGAACGCATGTATCGTAACCCTGAGCTTCGCAAACGATTCACGGCGAGGGGATTGGCACATAGCCTCAGACAATCCTGGGATGCCATATTCGAAGAGCTTCTAATGAGGTTCCGGCAAGCGGAAAGCGAAGTCCCGAGTTCAACAAATCGTCACACTAGGGGTTAATTAACATGAAACCTTTGCCAATTCAATTCGTTTATTGAAAAAGAAACATGTTTTTATCGTAAATGGCTGAAAATAAGGGTGAAACGGACGAAAACAAGGTATCAGTCCCGTCAACACCCAATGCAAGCGCTTTTCTTCGACTTCTTGGCGATTAAGCGACGATTTCTACTTTTGACAAAAGGACAAATTGTGTGGAAAATCAGTAGGGTTGCGGAATATAAAAAAAGAACTTCCGCGATTGACTGACAGCGAGATCAAACAAAACTAGAGAGAATATAAAAATGGGGTCTCAAGGGGGTAGTAAAAAATAATGGTTAATACAATCATTATTATGTTTCAAATCTTTTTGGCGTTTGTCGGCGTTTATCAATTCAGCATTTCCCTGTTCGGTATTGTAAGGAAACGTAAGGAAGTGAAGCATGCACCGCAGAAATCCTTTGCCGTGCTGGTCGCTGCGCACAATGAAGCACAGGTAGTCGGAGCGCTTGTCGAAAACTTAAAAAAGCTGGATTATCCAAAGGAACTTTACGATATCTTCGTCATTTGCGACAACTGCACGGACAACACGGCAGAAATCGTCCGCAGCTATGGCGTGCAAGCATGCGAACGTAAGAACCCGCATCTGCGCGGCAAAGGCCATGCGATCGAATGGATGCTGAAGGAATTGTGGGCAATGCCCCGTCAGTATGATGCCATCGTGATGTTCGACGCAGATAACTTGGTCGGCAATGACTTCTTGATTCATATGAACAATGATCTATGCGAAGGCCACAAAGTTATCCAAGGCTACTTGGATACGAAGAACCCAACGGATTCCTGGGTTACGGCTTCTTATGCAATCACCTACTGGTATTGCAACCGGTTGTGGCAGCTGTCCCGCAGAAACTTGAACATGGCCAACTATCTTGGCGGCACGGGCATGTGCTTTGATACCGCGCTCATGAAAGAAATGGGCTGGGGTGCAACAAGTCTCGTTGAAGACTTGGAGTTCTCGATGCGCTGCGTGAAACGCGGCATTCATCCGGTCTTGAATTACGATGCCAAAGTTTACGACGAGAAGCCGCTTAGCTTCAAGGCTTCTTCCAGACAGCGTCTGCGCTGGATGCAAGGTCACTTTACCGTAGCTCGCAGTTATTTCTTCCCGCTGCTATGGGCAAGTATTAAAGAACGCAGCTTCGTAAAGTTTGATGCGGCGCTGTACTCGATCTCGGTGTACAACACATTTATCGGCTTCTTGGTTACGGCACTGCTGTGGATGGATAATATTATCCCGGCTAAGAATGCTTTTTCATCCATCTACTACTACTTGCCGTATTGGGTAGCAGGTGTTGCGATTGTTGCTACAGTAATCATGTTCCCGCTCGTTATGATGCTTGAAGGCATCCGCTCAGGGAAGATGTATGCACATCTGTTCTCCATGGTGATATTCCAACTTTCTTGGCTGCCGATCACATGCTACGCATTCTTCACCCAAAACAACAAGCAATGGAGCCATACGCAGCATACGCGTGTACTTCGCTTGGAAGAAGTGCAGAGCAAACAGGTCTAGTGAGCTTCGGGTCAGCTTCGTTAATCGATGCTTGACATTCCTGAATAGGCTATGCTATAGTATTTCAGTAACATGTCTTACAGAATTATTCACACATGTATACGCACAAGTAGAGGCACCCGCTTCTCACCTACTCGGCGATGGCCGAATGGTTCGCGATCGATGATTGGAACAGGCTTCAGCTTAACAGCTGCTTGAACAGCCAACAATCTTGATTATTGGAATGCGGGTCCCGAGCGGATCCGCATTTTTTGATTTTTGCTTGCGTGATTCATAATTTTTTGGAGGTGGCAGGTTATTAGCAGGGAACATCAAATCAACGATGAAATTCGGGCCAGAGAAGTGCGTGTAGTCGGTGCTGAAGGCGAACAACTAGGCATCAAGCTTTTCCGCGAGGCACTGCAATTGGCAATCGATTTGAACTTGGACCTAGTGAACGTTGCACCGACAGCGAAACCGCCGGTGTGCCGGATTATGGACTATGGCAAATTCCGTTATGAGCAGCAAAAGAAAGAAAAAGAAGCTCGCAAGAATCAGAAGATTGTAGACACGAAGGAAGTTTGGTTCCGTGCTAACATCGACGAGAACGATTACCAAACAAAATTCCGCAATGTTGTAAAGTTTCTGGGTGAAGGCGATAAAGTGAAATGTTCGGTCCGTTTCCGCGGGCGTGAAATTACACATGCTTCGGTCGGTCAGAAGATTCTTGATCGGCTTGCAACAGAGGTTGCTGATCTGTGCGTCATGGAGCGTGTTCCTAAACTTGAGGGCCGCAGTATGATTATGATTTTGGCACCGAAACCGACAAACTAACATTCTTTGAGGAGGAACACCACATGCCTAAAATGAAAACTCACAGCAGTTTGAAAGATCGTTTCAAAATTACGGGTACTGGTAAAGTAATTCGTTACAAAGCTTACAAAAACCACCTTCTTTCCGGCAAATCGTCCCGTCAGAAGCGTGTTCTGAACACTCAACCAAACCTGGCTAAAGGCGATTTCAAACGTCTGCAACAAGGCCTGGCAAACATTAAAGGTTAATTAGATCGATCTAATTCGTATAACTATTACTCGGGAGGTTTCTACTCATGGCAAGAGTTAAAGGCGGATTCGTCCGCGCACGTCGTCGTAAAAGAATTTTGAAGCTAGCAAAAGGTTATTTCGGTTCAAAGCATCGCCTGTTTAAAACAGCAAAAGAGCAAGTAATGAAATCCTTGCTTTACGCATACCGCGACCGTCGTCAACACAAACGTGACATCCGCAAACTGTGGATCGTTCGTATCAATGCTGCAGCTCGTCAAAACGGCCTGTCCTACAGCAAATTCATGTACGGTTTGAAACTTGCGGGCATCGAAGTAAACCGCAAAATGCTTGCTGACCTTGCAGTTAACGACATCAACTCGTTCAACACGTTTGCAAACCTTGCAAAACAAAAAGTAAACGCGTAGTCTTCGGATTACCGTTTTATGATAAAAGCGTCCTTCCGCTCAGCGGAAAGGCGCTTTTTTTGTTTTTTTCTATATGGACAGCGGTACAATCGCATTCCGATGCTAGTGAATAGAGTATAGGACAACGCCGTTTATACTTCCGAGATAAATGACCTCTATGCGCATTTGTCGTCGGAGGCAAATCACATGCATTGTAAGCTATGTTGAGGAGGGAAATCCTTATGCAACGCGTTACGAAAGAACAAGTTCAGAAGATGGTCGGCAAAACGGTCTATGCGGTTCGCAAAGACGGTTCTGTCGTCACTGGTAAACTCGTTCGCGCCCATCAAAATCAATTGCAGCTCATGCCGCTTAGCAACGGCAAAGAGGTTCAAACGAGAGCGATAATAGCACTAGTATTATTCGATCTGCTTGCGATCGGTTTATTCGCCGGCGGTGGCTTTGGCTGGGGCGGCGGCTTCGGCGGACCAGGCTACGGACCGGGCTTCGGTGGACCGGGCTTTGGTGGTCCAGGCTACGGCGGACCAGGCTACGGCGGACCGGGCTTTGGCGGTCCAGGCGGCTACCCGGGCGGCGGCTGCGATTGTCAGCCGATTGCCGGTTACAATAATACCCCATACTACTAATCGCAACCGTTATCGAACTAACGAATCTAGGTTACTAATGATTTAACCATCTCGTAGCAGCGAACCTGATGAATGAAGCGGACGGTCTGATAGCCCAGCCTCGAATAGAGCCGCTGGGCTTTTGGATTTCCATGGTCAACGAACAATCTGGCGAAGCTGCAGCCTTTTTCTTTGGCGTTTGCTTCCGCTTTAGCTATAAGAAGCGTACCGATTTGTTTGCCGCGATGCTGCGGATGGACGACGAGCATGTCGAAGAGGAGTACGTCACCCCGCGTGTAGTAATGGATGACGCCAAGCGGAATGCTTCTTTTTGACCGTGAATAAACGAGAGATACGCCATCGCTTAGACGTTTGGGCAGCTCGCGAATGGTTTGCGCATCTTTCGGCGAAGCTGTATACGAAAGCGGTATGAGCTCGGTTTTGATTAAACGGATGATCTCCTCGTCATCCGTGCGTGCTCGCCTTGCTCGAATCATAGGGCATCCTGCTTTCCGTGGATTCTGTTGATGAAGAAGTTCAGCGCAGCGGCCTTTTCACTATGGCGCATGATTCTTCATCTTATGTAGCTGCTAGCGGAGAGGCGCGCCTAAGAATGGCGTATACATAACTTTTTATAATTATGCTGTAGCAAGTCCTTGACGAATGAAATTGTGGAGCATATAATAAACGATAAGCTAATAAGTAAACGGCTATGAAGAGGACGAAGTGTTAAGGGCTCTTTTGCTCCAGAGAGCGATCGGATCTGCTGAAACCGACGCCAATACCCCTTTCCAACGAGCTCACCTCGGAGCTGTTTCCCTGAAAAGATCTTGATTGATCGTATTAGGGGAAATCGTAAGGCACACGTTATTGTGCCAAGGTAATGAACGATGGTTCGTTCTTACCTCATGAGGTTATTCGCTGTGAGGCGTATAACATATTTGGGTGGTACCACGGAAGCTAAACCTTTCGTCCCTAGACGCAATAGACGTCTGGGAACGAAAGGTTTTTTTGTTTTTCTAATATCTAACTCGTTTCACCTAGGAAGGGAGGACGACTTAATGGTCGCTCAACATGCAACGTTAAGGTCAAAAGAAGAAATTAAGGAAAACCTGAGAAAACCGGAGGTTATCACCGGCTCAGAAATTTTGCTTCGCAGCTTGGTGCTGGAGGATGTGGAGTGCGTGTTCGGCTATCCAGGCGGAGCCGTGTTGTACATTTATGATGCCATGCACGGATTTTCGGATTTTCAGCATCTGCTGACCCGTCACGAGCAAGGCGCCATTCATGCGGCCGACGGCTATGCGCGGGCTAGCGGAAAAGTTGGCGTATGTATCGCAACATCAGGACCGGGAGCTACGAATCTCGTCACAGGAATCGCAACTGCGTATATGGACTCGGTGCCGCTTGTCGTCATTACCGGCAACGTAGCGACAACACTTATCGGTACGGATGCTTTCCAAGAGGCTGACATCACCGGCATTACGATGCCGATTACGAAACATAGCTATCTGGTACGTAAGGCTGCTGATTTGCCTCGTATCATTCATGAAGCGTTCCACATCGCCAATACCGGCCGTAAAGGTCCCGTATTGATCGATATTCCGAAGGATGTTTCCGCCGAGCTTGCATTGTTCGAGCCGGTAACGGAAGTGAGCATCCGCGGTTATAACCCAACGGTTACGCCGAATAAACTGCAAGTTGAGAAAATGATTAAAGCGATCACGGAAGCTGAGCGTCCGATCGTATTGGCAGGCGGAGGCGTTGTTTACTCCGGCGGACATGAGGAACTGCTTGAGTTCATTACGAAATCGGGTATTCCAATTACGACGACATTGCTTGGACTAGGCGCATTCCCAAGCGGTAACGAGCTATGGCTCGGCATGCCGGGTATGCACGGTACGTTCACAGCCAATACAGCGATTCAATCGGCGGATTTGCTGATCAATATCGGTGCACGCTTCGATGACCGCGTAACGGGCAAACTATCCGGCTTCGCGCCGAAAGCGAAGATCGTTCACATCGATATCGACCCAGCGGAAATCGGTAAGAACGTTCCGACGGACATTCCGATTGTCGGTGATGTGAAGACGGTTCTTCAAATCGCTAACAAAGAAGTGAAATATGCGGAGAAAGCCGATGCATGGCGTGAGCAGCTTGCTAAATCCTGCAAGGAAGTTCCTTTCAGCTACACGGATTCCGATGAAGAGCTGAAGCCGCAATGGGTTATCGAAATGCTTTACGAAGAGTCGAAGGGTGAAGCGATTGTAACGACTGACGTCGGCCAGCACCAAATGTGGGCCGCACAGTACTACAAATTCAATCAGCCGCGCTCGTGGGTAACTTCCGGTGGTCTTGGTACGATGGGCTTTGGTTTCCCATCTGCAATCGGTGCTCAAATGGCGAATCCGGATCGTCTTGTTATCTCTATTAATGGTGACGGCGGTATGCAGATGTGCGCGCAAGAGCTTGCGATCTGTGCCATCAACAACATTCCGGTAAAAGTGGTTATCATTAACAATCAGGTGCTCGGCATGGTTCGTCAATGGCAAGAGCTGATTTATGACAACCGTTACAGCCATATCGATCTCTCCGGCAGCCCTGATTTTGTGAAATTGGCTGATGCTTACGGCGTTCGCGGATTCCGCGCTTCTAATAAAGAAGATGCGCGTGCGGTTTGGCAAGAAGCCATGAATCATCCGGGACCGGCAGTAGTGGAGTTTGTCGTTCGCAAACATGAGAATGTGTATCCGATGGTTACACAAGGCTCCACAATTGACCAAATGCTAATGGGGGATTCCGAATGATGAAGAGACATACGGTAGCAGTTCTCGTAAACGATCAGCCAGGTGTCCTCCAGCGCGTTTCCGGTTTGTTTGGACGCCGTGGCTTCAACATTGAAAGCATCACAGTAGGGACGAGCGAGGAAGCCGGCTTGTCCCGGATGGTCATCGTCACGACCGGCGATGACAAGATGCTTGAGCAAGTCATCAAGCAGCTGTACAAGCTCATCGACGTTATTAAAGTCGTGGACTTGAGCGCCAATCCAATGGTTGGCCGCGAGCTTGCGCTTATTAAAGTAAGTGCGGAACCAACGTCCCGCCCTGAAATTCTTGGCGTAGTAGAAACCTTCCGTGCCGCTGTTGTCGATATCGGCACAACGTCGCTAATGGTGCAAGTAGTAGGCGATACGGAGAAAATCGATGCGATGATCGAGCTGCTTAAGCCTTATGGCATTCGCGAGCTGTCTCGTACAGGTGTAACGGCTATGATCCGTGGAAACGCTAGATAACTAGTCATAGGTAACCTAGAAGAAGCATGCAAGTATATCATCAGACCAAATCCAACAGGTCGAAACCGCTTTTGAGCGGGGGTTAGAGTGAGGGAATACGCATTGTTTGGTGCTAGTATTTGCGGATGAAGTCCCTTCTGTAACACCCGCTCAAAAGGGTTAAATTAAAGGAGGCAACATTCACATGGCAGTTACATTGTACTATGAGAAAGATGCAGACCAAAGCGTTCTGCAAGGCAAAACAATCGCAGTTATCGGTTACGGTTCCCAAGGTCATGCTCAAGCACAAAATCTTCGTGACAGCGGTCTGAAAGTAATTATCGGCCTTCGCGCTGGTAAATCTGCTGAGAAAGCTAAAAACGACGGCTTTGAAGTATTGTCCGTTGGCGAAGCTGTAAAACTTGCTGATGTTGTTCAAATTTTGATGCCTGACGAAACGCAAGCTCGCGTTTACAAAGAAGAAATCGAGCCGAACCTGAAACAAGGCGCAGCTTTGATGTTCTCCCACGGTTTCAACGTTCACTTTGGCCAAATCAAACCTCGTAAAGACACAGATGTATTGCTAGTTGCTCCTAAGTCCCCGGGCCACATGGTTCGCCGTACTTATGTTGAAGGCTTTGGCGTACCTGGTCTTATCGCAATCGAGCAAGATGCTACCGGCAATGCAAAAGCAATCGGTCTTGCATACGCAAAAGGTATCGGCTGTACTCGTGCAGGCGTTATCGAAACTTCGTTCCGCGAAGAAACAGAAACAGATCTGTTCGGCGAGCAAGCGGTACTTTGCGGCGGCGCAACTGCACTTGTTAAAGCGGGCTTCGAAACGCTTGTTGAAGCAGGTTATGCTCCGGAAATGGCATACTTCGAGTGTCTGCATGAGCTGAAGCTTATCGTTGACCTGATGTATGAAGGCGGCCTTTCCACTATGCGTGATTCCATCTCCAACACAGCTGAATACGGCGACTATGTAACTGGTCCTCGCATTGTAACTGACGAGACGAAGAAAGCTATGAAAGCTGTTCTTACAGATATCCAACAAGGTAAATTCGCTCGCGACTTCATCTTGGAAAACCAATCCAACAATGCATTCATGACGGCTACTCGCCGAAACGAAGCACAACACCCAATCGAAGTGGTTGGCGGTCAACTTCGTGAATTGATGCACTGGATCAAGAAATAATAAGGCATTATCCGCGTAACCGGTTATGCAGATTGGATAGCATTCCAGACGTTTCGAATGCGAGCATTCTGCGGTTGAATGTATAAATATGCATACCCGGATAAAGTGACCGGTCCCTGCGTCTCCATTCTGGAGGCGTCAGGGCCGTTTCGCTATCCGGGATTATTCTTGAGTCCGAGGTGTAACTAATGCGTAAAATCTATATTTTCGATACGACGCTTCGTGACGGCGAGCAATCTCCGGGCGTTAACCTCAACACGAAGGAAAAGGTTGAGATTGCGTACCAACTGGAGAAGCTCGGTGTCGATCGGATCGAAGCCGGCTTCCCGGCTGCGTCTCCGGGCGATCTTGCAGCGGTTAATGCCGTTGCGCGTGCCGTCAAGAATGCCTCTGTCATCGGCCTGTCGCGTTCTCGCGAGCAGGACATTGATGCGGTAGTTGAAGCGCTGAAAGGCGCTCAAGACCCTTGTATCCATCTGTTCCTTGCGACCAGCCCAATTCATCGTAAGCACAAGCTGCGTATGGAGAAGGATCAAGTGCTGGAGACAGCGGAACGTGCGATCCGTTATGCGAAGCAATATTTTAGCAAAATCGAATTTTCGCCTGAGGATGCGGGCCGTACGGAGCTTGATTTCTTGTGTCAAGTTACGGACATGGCGATTCGTGCAGGCGCAACGGTTGTCAATATTCCGGATACGGTTGGCTATATGAATCCGTCCGAGTATGGTCATATCTTCAAGACGCTCAAGGAGCAGGTGCCGGGCATCGAGAAAATTCAGCTCAGCGCACACTGTCATGACGATCTTGGCATGGCGACAGCTAATGCACTGGCAGCGATTCTAAACGGTGCGGATCAAATCGAGGGTACAATCAACGGAATCGGCGAACGCGCCGGTAACACGGCACTCGAAGAGGTTGCAATGGCGCTTGCTACGCGTGCGGATTACTTCGGTGCGACAACGTCGCTCAACTTGAAGGAAATTGCAAAAACAAGCCGTCTTGTGAGCAAGCTCACGGGCATGGTTGTCCCTGGCAACAAGGCCATCGTAGGCGCGAACGCGTTTGCGCATGAGTCTGGTATCCATCAGGATGGCATGCTGAAAGAGAAAACGACATACGAAATCATCTCTCCGGAGTCGATCGGCCTGCGTGATTCCAAGCTCGTGCTTGGCAAGCATTCCGGACGCGCTGCTTTCCGTGAGAAGCTGATTGACCTTGGCTATGAGCTTGATGACGAAGCGGTAAACACAGCTTTCGCGAAATTCAAAGACCTGGCGGACAAGAAGAAGAACGTCATGGACGAAGATATTCGCGCGATGCTGGAAGAGAAGCTCACCGATACGCCTGAGGTGTATTCGCTTGAGACGATCGAAGTCAGCTATAGCAACAAATCCGTACCTAATGCTACGATCCGCGTTCGCACTGCAGAAGGCGAAGTGAAAGAGCAATCCGCAGAAGGCAATGGCTCCGTAGATGCGATTTACAACGCAATTGATGCGCTGACGGCGGAAACGGTGGAGCTGGAGGACTACTCCATCAAATCCGTTTCGCATGGTAAAGATGCGCTTGGCGAGGTGCATGTTGTGCTGAAGCAAGATGAAGTATCCGCTCAAGGCCGCGGCCTCAGCACGGATATTTTGGAAGCGAGCGCGCGTGCTTACATCGACGCATTGAACCGTCTCGTAGAGAAGCGGAAGTCCCCGGGCAGACGCGACAAAATGAGCTTGATCTAGTTTGTTAAAGTGAATGACGCTCTGGCGGCCGATTATCGGCCTGTCAGGGCGTTTTTTTGTGGTTAGTGGGGTTAACCAACCTCGAATGTATACGCAAACCAATCCGATTAGCTGAATGCTGCGTATCCGATTGGATACGCAAACCAATCCGATTAGCTGAATGTTGCGTATCCGGTTGGATACGCAAACCAATCAGCTGCAGCCATGCTATAATATAGAAAAATCGACAATCGTCGTTGCCTCAGGTCCGAAGCCTGAGATGTGAGCGCTGTGCCGATTGGGGGAACGTTAATCGATGCTGTTCGTGTGGATTGTGCTATGGATTACTTCAGTGCTGCTTGTGACGGCGAATCGGAGGAATGCTGCCGGCCGCTGGCTCAGCCTAGTCGCCTTCTGCGGAGGAATGGGAGCGCTGGCATCCGTGCTCGAAGGCTGGATTACCGCCATGCTGGCCAATCAAGATATCGATGTATCAGGCGAGCATGTGCTGCGGATCATCCAGCGCACGTGCTCGTGGACAAGCTACTACGGATTGCCTTTCGGATTTCTGTGCTTTGGGGCAGCCTATAATTCGGAACGAGTACCGGCGATGCTTTCTCGCAGATTGCCGGCAGCAGCGGCTATCCTGCCGCTCGGGATGCTCGCGCTGCCAATAGCGGAGTCGTATCCCGTGCATTACAATATACTCGCCATCTGGGCGATCCCGTATTTCATCTTTGGCGCGATACTGGTGCTGATCAAGTCGCATGTGCATCCGGCGGAGCGCCGCGCTCATGCGGTGCTCTTAATCGCGGTGCTGCCGGCTGTACTCATCGCGCTGACGATGAATTTCATTATGCCATTGTTTGGCCTATATAGACTCTGGCGATATAACGTATGGCCGATCAGCATTGCTTTCGTCATCTTCATCTTTGCTCTGTTTAATTTCGGGTTCCTTGGTGTTCAGCTGCTCATTGAGCGCAGGCAATTGAATTACTCGCTGCGGGCGATTACGAGCGGTACAGCTATGCTGAACCATGCGATCAAGAACGATATCGGGAAAATCAAACTGTTTACCGATAAAATGAACCGCGAAGCAGGCGCGAATGAGGAGCTGCGCAGCGATCTGAGCGTCATCAGCGCAGCGGCCGCACATATTGAAGCGATGATTCGCAGCGTGCATGAACGGACGCAGGAACTGCGTCTGCAGCTGCAGGAGGTTCGCCTGAAGGAGCTGGTACGCGGCCAGCTGGCGATGCTTGAGGAGCAAACAAGCAGCCGCGGTATAGCCGTAACTGTGCACTACGACGAACAAGCGCTGGCTATTGCCGATGCGGAGCAAACGTCGGAAGCGATACATAATGTGCTGCAAAATGCGCTCGATGCGATGCCCGGCGGCGGGAACTTAGCCGTTGCCGTGATCGGCGGCAAACGCGGCAGCACGATCGAGATCAGCGATACGGGCGCAGGTATCGAGCGATCGCATCTGCGGAAAGTCATTGAGCCGTTCTTCACGACGAAGAGCGGCAAAGCGATGAATTTCGGTCTGGGACTGGCTTACTGTGCCCAACTGATGAGCCGCCAAGGCGGGGAACTGCGTATCAGCAGCGAGGCGGGTGTCGGCACGGTGGTCCGGTTTCATTTTAAAGCGGTCAAACGGGTGAAAGGAGCACAGAGATGAGCGAGAAAGCAATTTCGATCGTGCTGGTCGAGGACGATCCGGACTGGCGCAGAGGACTGATCGCCTATTTGAATGGTGAGCCGGATATGGAAGTCGTCGGCGAAGCTGATCATGCGGATGCGGCACTCACCGTTGTGGCTGAACGGAATCCGGATGTCATTCTGCTTGATATTATGCTGGCAGACAGTCCGGAGGGATTACGGCTGGCAGCGGAGCTGTCGGTCGCTTCCAATGCGCGCGTGATTATGCTTACCTCGATGGAGGATCGCGCTTTTGTCGTGGAGGCATTCCGTGCCGGTGCGGTCAATTATTTGGTGAAGTCGGACTTTACTTCGATTCCAAGTGCTGTGCGCAAAGCAGCAGAGGATCGATCGGCGATAGACGGCTCTGCGGCCAGACTGATGCTCGAAGAGTTCAGGCGGCTCAAGAAGCTCGAGCGTGAATATGAAACGGATAAGTTCAAACGGATGCTGACGCCATCGGAGGTTCAGCTGCTGTCGATGATTCACGAAGGCTACAGTCAGACGCAGATCGCAGAGAAATCATTTCTTTCGCTGCGCACGGTCAAGAACCATGTGAATAACATCCTGCGCAAGCTCGGCGGCAAGAGCAGCAAAGAAGCGGCTCAGCGAGCGAAGGACAATGACTTATTTTAAAGTTGCCTCCCCGATACGCTAACGAACCCAGGAGGCCTTATTTGCCCCATTTTGATCCAATATAAATTGTAACGAACCGTACAGGTCTTATTCGGGCCAATCAGCGCTTCCAAGAGCCTTTTTCGGCTAAATAAGGCCTCAGTGGTTCGTTAGAATTTACGAGAGGTTATATCCTCGCAAATAAGGCCCCAGTGGTTCGTTAGATTTCTCGAGATGCAACTTTCTCGCAGCACATTCGGCCAAGCTGATTGGTTTGCGTTGCGTGAACGATTGGGGTTGGACATGCAGCATTCGGAAGCTAATTGGTTTGCGTGAACGATTAGGACTGGACATGCAGCAGCATTCAGCTACGCGGATAGGTTTGAATGTACATAAATCGAGGCTTATACACTCAGCCTATAAAAGTCATAGCTTTCATATCTTTGTCATTGTCGGCTTCTTATGGTACAACTAGGAGTAGACTGAGAATCATAATCAAAGGATGGCAATAGAAGAGACTTACTGCGCCGCACTAGGCGGTGACAAGGGTTTCTTCTCAAGTCCCGAATAAAAGGAGAGTCAATCAGACATGGCAGACGTGAAAAAGATTGCAGTTATCGCCGGTGACGGAATTGGGCCGGAGGTTGTTGGCGAAGCGATTAAAGTAATGAAGAAAACAGAGGAGCTGTTCGGCTTCCAATTCGAGTTTGAGCATGGTTTGTTCGGCGGGATCGCGATCGACGAGAAAGGGACTCCGCTTCCGCAAGAAACGCTCGACATTTGTAAGAATGCCGATGCTGTTCTCCTTGGAGCAGTTGGCGGACCGAAATGGGATAACAATCCGAAAGAGCTTCGCCCGGAAACCGGCTTGCTCGGTATTCGTAAAGCGCTTGGCTTGTTCTCGAACATTCGCCCAGCTAACGTATTTGACTGCTTGATGGAAGCTTCTACATTGAAGCCGGAAGTGCTTGAAGGCACAGACCTGATCGTTGTGCGCGAGCTGACAGGCGGCATCTACTTCGGTGAGAAATTCCGCCGCGAAGGTGCGCACGGTGAAGAAGCAGTAGATACTTGCGTTTACAACGTTCAAGAAGTTGAGCGTATTGCTCGCCAAGGCTTCGAAATTGCCCAAACTCGCCGTAAGAAGCTGGCGTCTGTCGATAAAGCAAACGTACTGGAAACTTCCCGTCTGTGGCGCGAAGTAGTAAACCGGATCGCTCCTGAGTACCCGGATGTTGAGCTTGAGCACGTACTGGTCGACAACTGCGCCATGCAATTGCTTCGCCGTCCTTCGAGCTTCGACGTTATCGTAACGGAGAACATGTTCGGCGATATCATCAGTGACGAGGCAGCTATGCTGACCGGTTCCATCGGTATGCTTTCCTCCGCTTCGCTTGGCGAAGGCAGCTTCGGCTTGTATGAGCCGGTACATGGCTCCGCGCCTGACATTGCCGGTCAAGGGATCTCGAACCCGATCGCTACAATCCTTTCGGTTGCGCTGATGTACCGTTTGACCTTCGGTTACGCGGAAGCAGCACAATGCATCGAAGATGCGGTTAAATCCGTGCTTGACGCTGGCCACCGTACAGGTGACATCGCTGTCGATAAGAGCAAAGCGATCGGCACCGTTGAAATGGGCGATCTAATTATCGCAGCATTGAAGAAGTAATTTAGAATAATTATAAAAAAGTAATAATTTCAATATTGACTTTGTTATAAAGTGTTGGTATTATTCTAAACGTAGTCAACAATGAGTTCTATTGCAGCACACGATAGCGCTGCTAGCGCAAAATTATGAAGCGTAAGCTTCGGAAGCGATTTTAGGTACAAGCCTGATTCATTTCCGAACGCATCGCACAATCTTAGGAGGTAACAACAATGGCAGAACGTTTGGTAGGTCGTCTTGCTCCGGATTTCTCGATGGAGACAGTAACAGGTAATGGTCAAGATTTCAGCACAGCAGCACTTTCCGATTACAAAGGCAAATGGCTGGTCCTTTTCTTCTATCCTCTAGATTTCACATTCGTATGCCCAACTGAAATTACAGCACTTTCCGAAGCTGCTGGTCAATTCAGCAAAGTCGGCGCAGAAATCCTTGGCGTATCCGTGGACAGCAAACACTCCCACCGCGCTTGGATCAACACACCGGTTAATGACAACGGTCTTGGCCAACTGAACTTCCCGCTTGCTGCTGACATCACGAAGAACGTTGCTCGTGACTACGGCGTCTTGATCGAAGAAGAAGGTATCGCGCTTCGCGGTTTGTTCATCATCAATCCAGAAGGCGAAATCCAATACCAAGTTGTTAACCACAACAACGTTGGCCGCAGCGTTGAAGAAACTTTCCGCGTATTGCAAGCTCTGCAATCCGGCGGTCTGTGCCCAATCAACTGGAAACCAGGCGATGCTCACCTGGTTGCGAAATAAGAATCGACATCTTGTATACGATCAACCCGGGTCCTCTAAGAGGCCCCGGGTTTTTCTATACTCTGGAAACGCAGGAAAGCAGGAATTTTGCCAGAGAGGCGCGAATAAGTTATACAAAGTTTCAGATGTTTTGATGAAGGGTAATGGAGGCTAAGGAGGAGACTGACATGAGCTTTTGCTGTGGAGCAAGCATGATCGGCACGAATGGCACGCTGAAGCATTTTCGCACGCATATTCATAATGTTCCTATTCTTTTCTGTCCAGTATGTCATCGCGTTGAAATTCATCACATGATTGAGAATGAATATGAGATTCTTGCTGAGTATGCACATGGCGACGGCGCATCGGAAGTCGACTTTATTGAATATGTAGAGCAAGAAGAGAAAGAACTGTTCGAGAACTGTGTGAACAATGAGAACGAAGATCCAATGGATGTCGTGACGAACCAAATTGATATGGCACTTGATCTCTTAAGCTTTGCGAAGCAAATCGCAGATGAGGCTTGGGAAGCGGAATTGAAAAAGCGGCTCGGCGTGTTAAACCAGCGGCGTAATAAGCTACTGCAGCGACGAACCTCCGAAGGATATTGTTAATTACGAAACGCCTCCTGACGAAGGAGGCTTTTTCTTTTATATACCAATGTGTTCGACCCCCTCAAGCTAAAGGGATATCACGAAAAATGTAAATGTGAGGTGGAGCGGTTGTTACTTGTTCTGTTCAAACGGATTTTTGGCGGTAAGCCTGATACGTCCGCTGTCACCCTAGATACCAAAATCACTCCGGAAGAAATGGTGGAGATGATTCGCAGCGGCGAAGCTTCGCGCAATGATTTTATCGCGTCGTATAAGCCGTATATCGCGAAGGTGACAAGTCGATTCTGCAAAAGATATATTGATCCTACTCGTTCGGATGAGTTCAGCATAGCGCTGGCTGCTTTCGACGAAGCGGTAGAACAATTCTCAAGTCAAGCAGGAAAATCGTTTCTCGGCTTTGCCGAAACGGTCATTCGGCGTAGGCTTATTGACTATGTGCGAAAAGAACAAAGGCATTCCGGCACTGTTCCGTACAGCGCCTTTGATCAGGATGACGACGAAGAAATGACCGTCAATCCGATAGAGATGAAGGAAGCCTTGCAGCGTTACTCCGTTTCGCAGGATATGGAGGCTAGGCGGCTTGAAATCGGTGAGTATGACAGCCGGCTGAAGCAGTTTGGAATTTCGTTTAGCGAACTGCCGGATCTATCGCCGAAGCATTCCGATTCAAGGATTCTCCTTATCTCGATCAGCAAGCTGCTGGCTAATGCTCCGGAGCTCTACGAAATTATGGAGACGAAGCAGAAGCTGCCCATTAAAGAGTTATGCGAGATGGCAGGCGTATCCCGTAAAACGATTGAGCGAAATCGTAAATACATAATAGCCATAGCACTGCTACATAATGGCGATTATCCTTATCTGCAGGAATATATACAGCCCCAAGAACCACCACAGCAGGAACAACCCCAGGTGAAAGGAGTGAGAGCATGAGTCGTGGAATTGTGATGGAAACAGGCCCCAAGTACGTAATCCTTCTAATGCCGGATGGCCAATTCCGCAAAGTACCGACAGGCCGGAAGCCTCAGGTTGGCGAAGAGTTTAGTTTCACCGAGCAGCGAAGATTCGCCCAGCCACGAAAACTGTACAGCTTTAGTGCAGGCGCGGCAGCGATTCTGCTTCTCCTCTTTGTTCCGTTTCTGCTAAACCACATGAATCAGGGACCGCAGGTTGTCGCTTACCTGACCATGGATGTGAATCCAAGTATCGAGCTTGGTATCACAGAGGATGAGCATGTTGAAGAGCTGCGTGCGATCAACGATGACGGCGTAGATGTAACGGAAGGTATGGCGTATAAAGGGCTGACGCTCGAGCAAGTCACGGAAGCCATTATGGATCGCATTAGTGCCGGCCCTTATCTGAACAGCGGAGAAGGCGACGTCATTATTACAAGTGTGCTGGTAGCGAATCCGAAAGTGTCAGAATACGAGAATACGGTTACGACACATATGGATGCTGCAGTGCGCAAATCGCTTTCGAAGACGGATAAAGGACGCAAGTTGAAGGTTGAAGTGACGACACTTTCAGCGCCTAAAGAGATTCGAGAAGAGGCGAAGCAGGAAGGTCTGTCTGCAGGCAAGCTGGCATTTTACCTCATGGCGAAGCAGCAGGGCCATAAGGTGTCGATTGAAGAGCTCAAAACGCAATCGATTCACAAGACGGCGAAACCGTGGGGCGGCGTGAAGGCCGTTATCAATGAAGATAACAAGCAGGCGGCGTCTACAGCGAAGAGCGGTCAAGAACAAGGGGATACGGCCAAAAAACCGGATCAACCGACAACGGCTCCATCGAAGCAAGCTTGGGAGCAGCAGAAGGAACAGCAGAGAGAGAAGTTAAGAGAGCTGCTGAAGAAAGAGCAAGAGAAGCGGGAGAGCAGCGAGGAACACCGCGGCAATCATTCGGGCTCCGATAACAAATCGGGATCGAACGATAAGAAGGATTCTGCAAGCAGCGGCTCCGGCAAAGGCTTTAACGCCGGCAACAAGAAGGACGACAACAAAGGGAACAATAAAGGAAGCGGTAAGGGCAACACTAAGGGTGATAACAAGGGGAATTATAAAGGCAATTTCAAAGGCAACAACAATAAGGATAACAATAAGGTCATCAGCAACGGCTGGAATCGCTGGGATCATTCCTCTGGCGGAGGCATCACGATCGGGGGGCCTGCTCAGAAACCGCCTCAGAAGGGGAATGTCATTTCTAAGGATGACAAACCCGGCGACAACAGTCGTGATGACAACGGAAAAAGTGAAAATAAGCCAAACGTTGACGATCGCAAGAACGATGATCGCAGCAACGACCATAAAGGCGGCCAGGGCGAAGTGAAAAACACTTCCAGTGGTCGTCATAATGGCGTTTCTAAGGATGATAACAAACAGGACGATCGCAATAGCAGCGGCTCGGGTAAGAACAACAGTAAAGATAATAGTAATGATAGTAACAAAGACACGGGGAAGAAAAACGATAGCAGCAGCGGCGAGGGGAACAACGAGGGGAAGAACGGACGCGGACAAGGGAAACACAATTAGCATAGGTTACTGAAGGCGCAGACATCGACTGCGCCTTTCGTACTACGTTTATTCGGTAGGATTCGACAGTATCTCCTGTTGACAGAAAATGGACGTAATTACTATGATTATTGTAAGCGATCTCGGGCTCGGAACCTGCATAAAGAAAGCAATTTTTTGATGTGCGGAGGCGAGAAATAACGTGGAAATGCTCCATATTCGAGAAAAGGCTGATGCGATTAAGGCACGACAAAGAGGAAGAGACATCGCGAAGGCGATCGGTTTCAGTCTGGTTGATCAGACGTTAATTGCCTATACGATTTCCGAGCTGGCACTTCAGCTCATTTCTTTCTCGGAGAAGGGACATATGACCATTCGGCAAATCAGTCCTTCCAAAGGGGAACCTGCGAGCGGCATTGAAGTCAGACTTTTCGATCATTATCGCGGATCCAGTCGAATCCATCTTCAGTCGGTAGAGAAACTGGCAGACGATATTGAGCAGTCTCATGATCAGTTGCGAGGAACCATGATTACAATCCGTAAATGGATTATTTCTCCATTGCGCATGGATTCACCGAACTGTGCAGCAGGAGAGGAGTAAATCAATGCAAGCCATTCGAAAGCGATATTTCCCAGCGCTAGCTGAATATATTCGAAGCGGCAGCGAGGCATCGCTTTTTGAAGCGACTGAAATCGGAAAGCTGCTTCATGGCATCCATCCGGAAGATATCATCGCGATTCATGAAGAATCGATGCAGATGCTCGTGGCCAACGTTGACTCCGAGGAAGCACTCAAACTGTACAGCCGATCTTTTATTTTTCTGATCGAGCTTATGGTTGCTTTCCGCTTCCGTCTCCAACCGGAGCAAACGCCGGAGCAGCGTTTCAGCGAGATGCGGGACATGCTGCTCAGCTCGCACCGTTCTTTCCGCATGGTGAAGAATAAATATGAGAATGTACTGCAGCATATGGACAGCGGCATTGCGATTCTGGATAGCGATGGCATTGTTTCTTTTATCAATGTTCAAATGGCCAAGCTGCTCGATATCCCTCGGAAGACGCTAATCGGCTGCAATTTAACGGATATTTTATGGCATAACCAGCTTAGCAGGAGCAAGAAGCGCATTATTCTCAGGCTCTATAAAGAAATGTTTCTGCGAAGAAGCCGCTACCTGGAGTTTCAAGACGTGAATGGACGTTTCCTGCTCGTAACCGTGACGTATGGAGACCAGCTGGACGGCGACTATTTATTCAGTGTTAAAGATGTCACCGAATATAAGCAGATTGAACAATCGGCTTATCAGAACGATAAACTGGCAATGCTGGGGAAGATCGCAGCTGCCATCGCACATGAAATTCGCAATCCTCTTACTTCCATCCGTGGTTTTATCCAACTCTTAAAGCCTCACCTCACCCAGTTAGGGAAAGAAGAATATTCCCGTATCATCTTGACTGAAATTGATCGCGCAAACGATATTATTTATGAGTTTCTGAACTCTTCGAAGCCATCTGCCCCGATGAAGCAGAAGGTGCTTATTAATTCATTGCTGAAAGAAGTCATTCTCCTCTCCGACAGCGAGGCGCTCATGAAGGGCTGCCAAATTCATCTGGAAACCTACGACGAAGAGCTCTCCACTTCGATTGATGTGAAACAGGTTAAGCAGGTTATATTGAACATCGTTCGCAACGCTATGGACGCAATAGACGAATTAGGCGGCGAGCGGAGCGGTCGCATTGACATTATTACCAGGCGAGACGGCAAAGATGCCGAAATTACGATCCGCGATAATGGGAAAGGTATGGATGTCGTGACGAAATCCAAGCTGTTCGACCCCTTCTTCACGACGAAAGCGGCGGGTACGGGATTGGGCCTTTCGGTCAGCTACCGCATCGTCCGTAACCACGGCGGGAAGATCCGTGTTTCGAGCAGCAGCGGTGAAGGTACGGAGTTCAATATCTATTTGCCATTGGCGGAATAAAGGATTAGAATCGGGGTATAACCCGTGTCAATTGCAGAAGTTGTCTTGCAGAGGCTGATCATGCTTGTTGTACATCAGAGCTGCATGACAAGGACGAACCAGGAAATCGGGGAAACCCGGTTTTTTTGTGTTGATAAGCATTGTGCAGCCTATGAGTGACAAGACAGGAGTTGTTTACACACGATGAATATCACATTTACATATGAGACAAAGAACGTACGCAGTGCAGCTGATGCTGCCGATGTCGTCATATCCTTCATCAGTAAAGAAGAATTAAAGCAGCCCGGTGGGGCGGTGGCGGGCATCCATCCACAGCTGGATGAAGCGCTGCGGAAGCATGTGGAGAAGGAGCTCTTCAAGGGCGATCTCCGCGAAACGCTTGTGCTGCCAACGCTAGGGCTGCGGCCGGAATCCCATGTAATCTTCGTCGGGATCTCATCGCAAGACCATCTAACGGTTGATGGATTGCGGGATGCAGCGGCGACTGCGGCTAAAGCGGCCAAACGGTTAAAGGCAGTGAGCGTACAACAGCTGCTGCCTCAAGCGCTGGCCATTGGAACAGCCGTGTTCACGGTGTGTCAGGCTGCGCAGGCGATGACGGAAGGCTATATTCTCGGCTTATTCACACGTAAGACGGCGAAGAAAATCGACAACCGCAGGCAGTCGCTCGTGAATAAAGTAGCGTTTACTTTAACACAGACATTACCGGAGCCGCTCGCAGCAGCAGCGTCGGAGCAATGGGAGAACGGTACCCGCCGCGGTGTTGTATTCGCAGAATCCGTTGTGTTTGCTCGGGATTTAATCAACTTGCCAGGCAACACGCTGACGCCGGAAGTGTTGGCGAACGAAGCGAAGACGCTGGCACAGGCATACAGCCTTGATGTTGAAGTCATGGATGAACAGACTTGTGAGAAGCTCGGCATGGGCGGACTTATTGGCGTTGGCAAAGGCAGTATTCACCCGCCGCGGATGATTGTCATTCAGTATGAAGGCGCTCCGGGTGACGAGGACAAATGGGGCATCATCGGTAAAGGCATCACCTTCGATACAGGCGGGATATCCTTGAAGAAGGGCCTTGGCATGGAGGAGATGATTTCCGATATGGGCGGCGCTGCTGCCGTACTTGGACTTGTGCGTGTCCTTGGCGAGCTGCGTCCTAAGCTTAACGCGGTCATCGTCATTCCGACTGCGGAGAATATGCCGTCTGATCGAGCGATGAAGCCAGGCGACGTCCTGACCATGATGAACGGTACGACAGTTGAAATTGTAAATACGGATGCGGAGGGTCGGCTCGTTCTGGCTGACGGACTGACGACAGCCATCCGCCGCGGAGCGACGAAGCTGATTGACGTTGCGACCTTAACCGGAGCGGTTATGGTGGCGCTTGGCGATATTGCGACAGGCGTCGTCACGAATGATGAGACGCTGCAGCAGCAGGTTATTCTCGCATCCAAGCGAGCGGGGGAACGGATCTGGCCGATGCCTGCATTCCCTGAATTCCGTAAGCAGCTGGACAGCGATGCCGCGGATATGAAGAATGGCGGCGGGCGTTACGGAGGCGCAAGCATCGGCGGTTTATTCATCGGCGCGTTCGCAGAAGAGAAGCCTTGGGTGCATTTGGATATCGGCGGTACAGCATGGCTGGAGCGGGATCGTTCATGGGAAGTTAAAGGTGGTACAGGTGTTATGGTGCGCACACTTGGCGAACTGCTCGTTTAACATAATATATAGCGCGGCCATTTAGAGGGTAACATCACGAGGGAGATAACCGCATGAATTTCTGGGATCACTTAATGTCTGTATTTCGCCGTAAGCAAATGTCTGATCAGCGCAGGGGATTACTGACTTCCATCATGGAAGGCATACCGGCCGTTATAATCGCGAACCTGCTTGGCGGTCCTATCTTAACCATTTATGTTGTCTATTTGGGTGGCTCGGCATCGGATGTCGGGCTGGTCATGGCTATTCCTGCGCTTGCCAATCTCGTGCAGTTGGTGGCGGCTTTCTACATGCAACGATTAAATAATCGCAAGCTGCTCCTCACGATATTCGGTGCGGTCCATCGACTGTTCTGGGTTGCGACGGGGCTTATTCCGTTCTTCGTCTCTGAGGAGCTACAGGTCGACGTCTTCATCGGTTTATTTCTGATCTCCTTTATCAGTGCCTCCACCAGTACGGTCTTCTGGACCTCGATCGTTGCGGATATGGTGCCGGCGCAGGTGCGCGGACGTTATTTCGGCATCCGAAACACGATTCACTGGGCTGTCGGCAGTATAACATTGCTTGTCGGCGGTCAGATTCTGGAGCGGATGAACGCGGAGACCGGGTTTGCCGTTCTCTACATTGTCAGTGCATTGTGCGCGGTCTGGAATGGAATTGAGCTGTGGCGTTACCCTAATCCCCCGTTCGAGAAATCGGCTGCATCAAGCTCGGCAGCGCTCTTCCTCAAACCTCTTAGAGATAGAGGGTATATGAAAGCGACGATATTCATTGCGGTATTTATTTTGCTGCAAAATGCGGTGATCCCGTTATTCTCGTATGTGATGCTAGAAACGCTGCACATCAGCAAGTGGGGCATTACGGTGCTCACGACGGTGCAGATGCTTACGACGATGTTCAGCTACTATTACTGGGGCAATTTGAATACTAGATTTGATTCGCGGACGCTGCTGCTATGGGCGCTGCCGATCGTTGCGGGCTCTTGCGTTCTCTGGGTTGGGATTGAGTTTCTGCCCGTCCTGCTTGTCCTGACCATCGTGAATATCGCGCTCGGCGCGGGACTTGGCGGCTACAACTTGCTTGTCTTTAACTTTATTATCGGCGATACGCCAAAGTCTGATCGACCGATGTATGTTGCCGTGTTCTCGGCGCTTACCGGCGTGACAGGTTTTGTCGGCCCGCTCTTCGGGGGCTGGCTATATAAGCAAATCGAAGACAGCCCGTATTGGCTGCAAAGCTATGGAATCTCGCTTCTTACGGGCGTTGCCCTGCTTTTGCTTGCGCTCATTGTAGGTCCGATTGTGCTTCGAGCGGAGCGCAGCGAGCAGCAGACATTGACGGAGTGAGGACAGCCCAAAATCCGATCCGCACAGCGCATTCGCTATGCTAGAATCTATTTAACGGCCTTCCTAGCCAGGAAGGTTATTTTTTTTGTGATGGTGAACCCGAAAAAAAACGAAGTGGTGCTCAGCGAAGATGAGTTGCTATAATGATAGGCAGAGAGGGGCGTTACGTCATGGTATATAGCTTGGACGTGAGATTCAAACCATTATACGAAATCATGGGCAGCTTGCATGCCTATGTTTGCCGTAAATCGCATAAAAAGCTCGATTTAACTCCGTCCTGGGCCAATCAGGTCCGCCAAATGATCACGCCTGAATTAGCGGATTTACTGGATCGTGTTCAGATCGACGGCGACTGGAAGCTGACGTATTTACTCGTACATTTATGCCCGGGAGAAAATGTCGTCGATTTCATCGAGTGGCTCAAAGGGATGACGGCGGGAGAACTTTATGAATTAATGTCCGCTTACGGTAACCAGTTCCCGGATCAGATGGGGGAATTTCGCGATCATACCGTCAATCTGTTCGAGCAGTGGAATGACCAATATTTTCACCATATCGATCCTTTTATTCTGGAAGGGCTTCAAGAGCAAGCGCGCTCACGCAAGGAAGCGCTTCAGTCGGCGGATCCGATTGCCTTCGTCGATGAGACGACGAACGGGCTGTCGTTCGCACCGGTCAACGGACTGGAGCAATTGATTCTTATGCCGCAGTATCATTTTCAGCCGATCAACGTGATTTTCAGCTTTGGCAAAGTTACCATTTGCCATTACGCAGCCCGAATTTATGCGGAGGACGACGAGTTTCTGGCGCCACATGAGTATCGCATGATCCGAAGCGTGGCAGAGAAGAGCCGGTTGAAGATTTTGAGATATCTCAATCAAGGGCCGCGCTCGTTCATCGAAATCGTGCGCCATATGGAATTATCCAAAGGGATCACCCATGATCATATTGCAAAGCTTCGATATGCCGGCATGCTTTCGGCGCACTTCGAAGGGGAGACGCTTACTACTTATAGCTTAAGAACGAGCGCCTTGGAGCAGGTTCATAGCAAAATCTTGGGGTATATCGAGCAGGGCTGAGGATTGATAGAAGATCAGCTTTCATAAATTAACCGCTTCCACACACGTGATTTCACGGTGCGGAAGCGGTTTTTTCGTTTGCTGCATCATATCCGAACGAGCGGGTTTTTCGAATCAATTCTTTATATATTCTTTAGATAAAGAATTAATTTCGAGTTCTCTATTTACAGAACCGAATTTCAATCCTATAATAAGGACGAAGAAAGTCGAGTAATTCTATCGGAATTAAAGAGGCGCCAAAAGCTGCCTAATCCAGGAGGGTATCATGAAAAGAAAAATTGCAACCTTATCAACAGCCATACTTGCGAGCGCCATCTTGTTATCTGCTTGCGGCAATAATAATAACACGGGGGCTGCCAACCAGACGGAAGTGAATCAGCCTGCAACGAACAATGCGGCGAACACAACCGCTCCGGCAGAGGATGCTTCCGGCCTCTTCACAGCGTCAGACATGACTAAACTTCCGGACATCGCCAAGCAGCGCACGGATACGATCATCGTCGGCTTAACCGATCCAAGCGGCGCGTTCACTCCATACTTCCAACAAAGCGGATATGACGGCAACGTCTCGTCGTTGCTTTACACGCCGCTAGTCAAAGTCGACGACAAAGGCCTTCCGATTCCCGGCTTGGCCGAGAAATGGGAAGTATCCGCGGACAACTTGACTTATACGTATCATCTTCGCAAGGATTTGAAATTCAGTGACGGTTCGCCGCTTACGGCTGAAGACGTCGCCTTTACGTGGACGATCCTGTACGACAAGTCGTACGACGGCGACTCCATGGTCAACACGCTGCATGTCCAAGGCGGCGATGCCTATAAAGCAGGTACGGCGAACAGTATCTCGGGGATCAAGGTCATCGACCCGCAGACGATATCCGTCGTGCTTGAGAAGCCGAACGCCAGTGCGTTGACTCTGCTCGGATCAGACGTGCTGTCCAAGGCGTATTACGGCAAGGACTACAAGCAAGGACAATTGGATTACATGAAGAAGTTAAGCGGCAGTCCGCTGGGCACCGGGCCTTATAAGCTGGAGAAATTTATTCCGGGCCAGGAAGTCCGCATGATCGCGAACGAGAATTATTTCGACGGTAAACCGAAAACAGAGCATTTTATATACAAAACAGCACAGGGCGATACGTGGCAGTACCTGGAAACAGGCGAGGTCGATTATGCGTCGTTCACGGCTACAAAGGAAAATATCGATAAGCTGAAAGCACTTGGCTTCGTCAATATTCTTCCCTATACGCCAAGCACATATGGCTATCTTCAAATGAACCTGAAGCATCCTGCATTGCAGGATAAGCTGGTCCGTCAAGCGCTCACCTACGGCTTGGACCGTCAAAGTATCTATGTAGATGCTGCGCAGGGGGCAGGCCAAGTAGCGAACATTCCTTCTTCTCCGATCTCATGGTCATATACGGAGGAAGGCATCAATCCGTATAAGTTCGATCCGGAGAAAGCCAAGGAGCTCTTGGATCAAGCTGGCTGGAAAGCAGGCGCTGACGGCATTCGCGAGAAAGATGGCAAGAAGCTGACGATCCATTACTTGGGCTACAAAAAGCCGGAAACGGATGTCTTTATCGCTGTAGCCAAAGAAGATTTCGAAGCGCTGGGCATCAAATTCGAGCCTGAAGTATTCGCGGATTTCAACGCGCTTGTATCTAAGGTGGAAGGCGGCGATTATGACATGGCTTCCTTCTCGACTTCGCTCTTGACCGATCCATCTGATGGCTTGCTGCAATTCGTTGATGGCGAAATTGCAGGCTACGATGATGCAACCTTCAAGGAATTGTATGCGAAAGGTTTGGCAACTTCGAATATTGAAGAGCGCAAAGCCGTGTACAAGGATATTTACAAGCTGCTGAACGATCAGCTGCCGATCATTTTCACGAATTATAAGAAGAGCGTGTACGCCTATAACGGACGGATTCAGAATCTAAGCGTCAGCCCGTTCAACGGTCTTGCCCCAAGCTTGCCGAATTGGACGCTGAGCCAATAACGATACAAACGAATGCTATTCCCTGTTCGGGTTATCCCGGGCAGGGAATAGCAGGTTAAGGAGTCGATTATGAGCACGTACATTACGAAGCGTATCCTATATATCATCGTCATATTGTTCGCTTCTTCCTTCTTGATATTTTGCCTGTACGCGTTGACGCCTGGAGATTTCATCACGGGAAATATCAAGCTGACGCCAGAGCGCAAAGCAGAGCTTCGGGAGATCTATGGGCTGAATAAGCCTGTGATCGAGCGGTATGCGATCTGGATGAAGAATGCGTTCCACGGCAATTTCGGTTATTCGTTGTCACAGCAGAAACCGGTTCTCACTTTGTTTAACCAATATATTTGGAATTCATTCCTGCTTGCGGCCGTTTCCACGTTTCTGACTTGGCTGATCGCGGTCGTCGTCGGCGTAATCGCCGCGTACAAGCAGTATTCATGGTTCGATACGTTCGTCATGGTGGCACTCTTCGCCGCGATGTCCATCCCTTCGTTCTTCATCGGTCTCTTCCTGATCAAGATTCTGGCCGTCGATTGGAAGTGGCTGCCTCCGGGCGGCATGATGACGACGGGCAGCAATGCAACGGGGCTGGCCTATGTCAAAGAAGTCGTACACCATATGATTCTTCCGGTCATGGTCATGACGCTGCTCGGAGTCGGTTCTCTGACGCGCTACTTCCGCAGTAATATGATTGACGTAATTAAACAGGATTATATCCGTACGGCCCGCGCGAAGGGGTTAAAAGAACGCAAGGTGTTGTTCACGCATGCGCTGCGCAACGCGCTGCTGCCCGCCATCACGCTGGTCGGCTTTGAGCTTCCCGCGCTGTTCGGGGGTTCGTTGATTATCGAGAAAATTTTCAACTGGCCGGGCATCGGGCAGCTTTATATGCAATCCTTCGGCTTGCGGGATTATCCGCTGCTCATGGGATTCACTTTGTTTATTGCTATTTTGACCGTCATCGGCACGTTGGTCTCGGACATTCTGTACCATGTCGCCGACCCGCGGGTCAGGCTGTAGGAGGTCCAATCGGATGTCAACGACTCATAGTGAGGGGACTGCAGTTTTGTCGTCCCCTAAACCTAAACCTGTATATACGTCGCTATGGAGACAATCCTTGAGGCGACTGCTCAAGAATAAGCTGGCTGTGTTTGGTTTTGTTGTCGTGGCGTTCATGTTCGCGGCTTGCTTCATCGGTCCGTTGTTCTCGCCGTACACGGATAACAAAATCAATATGGCCTTTATGAATAAAGCGCCGAATCTCAAGCACTGGCTGGGCACGGACGCGCTGGGACGCGACGTACTGACCCGTGCACTGCAAGCGGGACGAATTTCATTGACCGTCGGATTGGCTTCGATGGTGCTGTCGGTTTTCGTTGGCTCCCTGCTTGGGGTTATTGCCGGCTATTATCGGGGGATCGTCGATCAAATCATCATGCGTCTGGCAGATTTGCTGTTGACGATTCCAAGCCTTCCGCTTCTGTTCATCTTAGGCGCGCTGCTGTCAGAGTGGAAAATACCGACGGATTATCGCATGTATATCGTCATGCTGATGCTAAGTATTGTCGGCTGGCCTGGGCTTGCCAGGATGGTTCGCGGCCAGATGCTTAGCCTGCGTGAACGAGAATATATGCAAGCAACCGTCGTCCTCGGTCTTCGTGACCGAAGGAAGCTATTCAATCACTTGTTACCGAACTTGGTACCGCTACTCATCGTCATTGCCACATTAAACATCGGCGGGGCGATTCTATACGAATCCGTCCTAAGTTATTTCGGACTCGGGGTCATGGCGCCAACACCAACGTGGGGCAATATGATCGATGCCGCTAACAATATGATCGACTTTCAAGACCATCCGTGGCTTTGGATTCCGCCCGGTTTCTCGATATTCGCGACTGTCATCGCGATTAATATCTTCGGGGATGGATTAAGGGATGTCTTGGATCCTAAGCAGAAAAGGTAGGTGTACGTGAGCATGGATAACGTACTTGATATAGAGCACTTAAGCACGATTTTCAAAACCGAGGAAGGTGTCGTTCGAGCTGTAGATGACGTCAGCTTACAGGTTCGCCAAGGCGAGATCGTCTGTATCGTCGGGGAATCAGGCAGCGGGAAGAGCATCACTGCGATGTCGGTGATGGGCTTGGTCGAAGCGCCGGCAGGTCAGGTGGTTGGCGGAAGGATTTCATTTCAAGGCGAAAACTTGCTTACGCTGAGCCGCAATGAACTCCGTACCGTTCGGGGCAATGAAATCGCAATGATTTTCCAAGAACCGATGACCTCACTCAATCCTGTGCTCCGAATCGGGGAGCAGCTGATGGAGCCGTTGATGGAGCATCTTAAGCTCAGCAGGAAAGCTGCGCGGAAGCGGGCAATTGAGCTCATTGGCGAAGTAGGCATCGCGCGCGCGGAGCAAATTGCGGATTCGTATCCGCATGAGCTAAGCGGCGGCATGCTGCAGCGAATCATGATCGCCATCGCGATCTCATGCGGTCCGAAGCTGCTTATCGCCGATGAACCGACGACTGCGCTTGACGTTACGATTCAAGCTCAAATTCTCGATATGCTGCGCCGATTCAAGGACGAATCCAACATGTCCATATTGCTCATTACGCATGATCTTGGCGTCGTGGCGGAGATGGCGGATTATGTCGTGGTCATGTATGCGGGGAAAGTCGTAGAGGAAGGCGAAGTTGTCGCCTTGTTCGAAAGTCCGAAACACCCGTACACGCAAGGCTTGCTGAAATCCAAGCCCATTATCAACCAGCGCCAAGAAGAGCTGTATTCCATTCCGGGCCAGGTTCCGAATCCGCTGGAGCTCGTCCCATCCTGCTACTTTCATGACCGGTGCGCGCATTGCATGGACATTTGCAGAACAAAGCAGCCCGAATTGAAGGAAGTCGGAAATGGGCAAAAGGTCGCATGCTGGTTGTATGAGGAGGCGATCGCGTATGTCTGAGGTACAACAACCACTGCTCGAGGTGAACGGGCTAAAGAAATATTTTCCGATCAAATCCGGTCTGTTCAGCCGCACCGTAGGCAACGTCAAGGCCGTTGACGATATCAGCTTCTCGATTAAGCAGGGCGAAACCTTTGGTCTTGTTGGAGAATCCGGAAGCGGGAAAAGCACGGTAGGGCGCACGATCCTGCGACTGACGGACAAAACGGCCGGTGAAGTGAAGTTCAAAGGCGTTGATCTCTATAATTTGCCTCCCGAGGAATTACGCAGACTTCGCCCGAAAATGCAGCTTATTTTCCAGGATCCGTACAGCTCGCTGAATCCCCGCGTTCGTATCGGCGATGCGATTGGCGAGGCGCTGCTCGACCATGGTCTCGTGCCGCAGGAAGAGATACGCGATCGGGTCATGGATGTTCTGGCCGCTTGCGGATTGTCGTCCTATCACATCGATCGGTTTCCGCATGAATTCTCAGGCGGTCAGCGCCAGCGCGTCGGCATCGCTCGAGCCCTGGTCTTGAATCCTGATCTGATCATTGCGGACGAGCCGGTCTCTGCACTGGATGTATCCATTCAGGCACAGATTATTAATTTATTTCGCAAGATGCAAGAGAAACAGGGATTAACGTATTTATTCATTTCTCATGATTTAAGTGTCGTCGAGCATTTATGCTCCCATATCGGCGTCATGTATCTGGGCTCGATGATGGAGACCGCTTCTCGCGACGAGCTGTTCCGCAATCCGCTGCATCCGTACACCAAGGCTTTGCTCTCGGCCGTGCCGATCCCGATCCCGAAACTGAAGCGCGAGCGAATCGTGCTAAGCGGGGAGCTGCCGAACCCGGCGGATCCACCGACCGGCTGCAAGTTTCATACTCGATGTCCCTTTGCGGTAGCCCGTTGCCGGGAGGAAGTGCCGCTGTTCAGAAATGTAGGGAACGATCACAGCGTCGCTTGCCATCTCGTATAACGGTATAAGTACTCATAAAGAAACCACTCCGGGATTCGGAGTGGTTTTTTCACGTAGTTCATCTACCCACGCTATTTTTCGTTCCGTTACATAAACTGTAGCTATACACGAATTGTTTTCATGGCCTTCCTAGCCGGGGAGGTCAATTTTTTTGTGATAAGGATTATATAATTCGTTCAAATGGGTCCCTCCAAGCCCTTAATGGCCAGCTCTATTGTTCTAATCCTTAGAACAGCCAAGTTACCCAGTAACTAAGCAAGATCAACGAAACGATTACGGTGACCGGAATGACAACCACGGTAACCTTCAAGTACTGTCCCCAACTGATTTTCACGCCGCCTTTTCGGATAATATGCATCCACATGATCGTAGCCAGCGTTCCGATCGGCAGCAGCAGTGAACCGACGTCACTGCCAATGACGCTTGCGAGATAGGCGATTTTCAGCGTCAGCGGGTCGAGTCCCATATTGGTCAATGTCAGCGTGCCAACCATCAGAGCAGGGTGATTGTTGAACAAATTGGATAGTACAGTCAGCAGCATGCCCATTAGTACGCTGGCATGCAGCAGACCTCCGGAGACAAGCGGCTGAAGCAAGTGGATAAGCCATTCCGTTAGCCCCAGATTACGCAGTCCATAGATGATCACGTACATACTGAAAGCAAAGATGAGAATATACCAAGGTGTTTTTTTGATCATATCCGTAGGGGGAACCTTCAAGTATATCCAGCGCCATGTCAGCAGGAAGGCAGAGCCGATAACAGCCATCAAGGAGACAGGGAAATGAATGAACGAAGCGACAAACAAACTAACGCGGACACAGAAGACGAAAATAAGCACATTGCGCATGAATTTCGAGCGGTTTTCTTTAGGCATGTCCTCTTTAGACCCTTTAAGCGGATGGCCGCCCGGTGTTAAACCCCACGGCTGGACTGGGGGTAATTTCTTCGGAAGTGTCTTGTAGAAGATGGCAAATAGGAGCAAAGCCATCAGCGCGAGCCCAAGTGAGGCAGGTACGAACATCATGGCTGTGTGCATGTAGAGATCCATGTGAACGATTTTGAGCGCTATCAGGTTGACGATGTTACTAACGCCGATCGGAGCACTCGATGCTGTTGCGATCAGAGCGCCGGAAAGCAGATAGGGAATCTTTTGATGATTTTTCAGTCCCATGCTCTTTAGCAGCATGAGCAGGATCGGGGTCGTAATCAGAATGCTGCCATCATTGTTGACAAAGAGCGTCATGAGAAAACAAAATAGGTTGGTCAGCCAGAACAGCCTAATACCTGACCCTCGTGCCCGTCTTGTCAGAATTTCAGCCGCCCAGTTGAAGAAACCAAAACTTTCGAGCACGATCGCCATAACAATGGTTGCCATAATCGTGATCGCAGCTCCGCTGATTGTTTCCGTAATGGCTCCTAGGTCCGTCATGGAGACGGTGCCTGTGAGCAAGACGATGAAAGCACCTACAGTTGCCGGTATCGCCTCGTTGACGTTCGGCTTCCAATAGATAAAGCCTATCGTCAGGAAGAAGGTGCAAATTGTAATGATCGCCATTAAGTCGTGCATGCAGTACCTCTCTTCTAGATGTTCTCTATTCTCTCATTCTCCTTTCAAATTTGGATTATCGCCGCAGACCGTCGTGATCCATTTTCATAGATTCGCCTCCTTCTAAATTGCTGCTAGAGCAAGGATGTACTGTATTTATATGTACAAGGCAGATGGCTCGCACTGGTCTATATCCCCAACTCTATGAAAACCAACTCCTATCGATTATTGATGGTTATACCCTGTTGACACTTGTCTGTAATGGTTAAATGCCTATGTCAGGAGAAAATTTGTACAGATTTAGTCCAAGGTTGATCCCAATCGCTATAGAGCGCTGTAAAGGAGAACGTTTATATAAAGTCGAAAAGTACTGATGGACGAGCATAATTGTGAATCTATGGCCGGACTAGCAGGAGGGGTTTCTCATGTTGAGAGGCGTTAAGAGGGGATTGCGATGGCCCAACTCAATCTTTTTCCGTCTGTTACTGGTACTAACACTTGTGTTTGGACTTGCCTACTTGGTTGGCGTCGTCATGTATTATTGGGGCGTCGATACGGTTCGAGGGGCGATATCGGAGTCGATGCAAGCGCAAGTTATTAACTATCGGGAAAATTTGGAGAAAGAAATCAGTCGCATTCAGACATTGCAGTATGAAACGTTAAACGATGAAAATCTCTATTTGCTAGCTACGATTCCGGGCTCTATGAATAAATATGAACGCAACCAAGCGATCTTAAGGCTGCAGCAGCATCTTAATGCAGTGAAAAGCAGCAGCGCTATGATTGTCGACGTAATCAGCTATATTCTTCCATTTAACTTTAAAGTATCCGCAGAAAATGATTACAACCTCCTAGATGAGAGAGATCTCGCAGCCATAAAGATGAGCAGCAAGAGCACCTCAACCCCTTTTATCCGGGACGAAGACAACTTCATCTTAACGTCTCGTTTCCCTACACCGAGCAGTGGCAACCGAAATCCTCTTTACATTATGAATATTAAACTCAATAGAAAGACTCTGCAGGACACACTAAAGCCTGTCATGGTCAGTGACCAGAACGAAAGCGGAGGCTTTCTGATCGGAAATCAAGGTATTCTTGCAGATGTACATGCTGAGGGTGGTGAGTCGCTAAGTTACGGCTTAGCAGATCGTGTGATGCAGCTTTCAAAGGAGAAGGAAGTAGGCAGCGTCTCTCTTCGAATCAATGGAAAGCGATATATGGTGTTTTATTCCGTGTCGAAAACATTGCATTTGACCGCGGTTAAATATTTGCCTGAATCAGGCGTGTTCCACAAGCTGAAGGATTACGTGTATTGGTTCTGGTTATTTACGATCATGATCGCCATTCTCATTGCCGTCGTTGGTATATCGATTTATCGAATTATACATCGTCCGTTATTAGAGCTGGTACGCTCGTTCCGCAAAGTAGAATACGGTGAATTTAACATTCAGATCGAACACCGCGGTAACGACGAGTTCAAGTATCTGTACACCCGGTTTAACTTAATGGTGAGAAATCTGAGTACCCTCATCGATCAAGTGTACCGGCAAAAAATATTGGCGCAGCGTGCCGAGCTTAAGCATCTGCAATCACAGATCAGTCCTCATTTTCTGTATAACAGCTTCTTTATTCTCCACCACATGGTAAATGCAGAGGACTATGAGAACGTGAGCGTTTTTACCAAACAGTTAGGTAGTTATCTGGAATACGTAACTCGAAGTGCGGATGAAGAGGTGCCGCTTGCAAAAGATATCGAGCATGCTCAAATCTATTGTTTGATTCAAGCACGCCGTTTCCGTAATCGTATTAATGTAGAATTTGCAGATCTGCCTAGTGATTACCATGCGTTTCGTGTACCGAGACTTATCGTACAGCCTCTTATTGAGAACGTATTCTCGCACGGATTAAAGAACAAAATCAAAGGTGGTCTTCTTCAGGTATCCTTTCACACTAGTCATGGGATGTTATTGATTTCAATTGAGGACAACGGTGAAGAAATAACACCGAAAGAAGCAGCGCAGCTAAACTCGCTCCTGACCGACCATTGGAATGAAGAGCAGGAAACGACGGGGCTGCTTAATGTTCATCGTCGTCTTCGGTTAAAATTTGGCAAGAATAGCGGAATCTCCGTATCCATAGGTGCATTGGGCGGACTAAAGGTGACGGCTGCGATTAAATGGGAGGGAGCAGATGCTGATGAACCGGATGCTGATCGTTGATGACGAGCCCGATATTGTCGATGGCTTGTATATGATGTTGTCACAGGCTACTCATCTGGAACTGGATGTATATAAAGCCTACTCTGCGTATGAAGCGATGGATTGGCTGAACCGCACGCAAATCGATATTGTCATGTCGGATATTCAAATGCCTGGTATGAATGGGATACAGCTGGTAGAGAAAATTAGGCAGCGTTGGCCAAATTGTAAAATCATATTTTTAACCGGCTATAACAGTTTCGATTTTGCGTACACGGCGATTAGGCAGGAAGTGGACGGCTATATACTGAAAACCGAAGGCTTTGAGAAAATAACGGAGCTCGTGGAGAAGACGCTGACTAAAATTCAACAAGACAATCGGATTGCGGATTTGCTTCAAGCCTCCCGGGAAGGGATGCGTGATGTGATTCCGCTTATGCAGCGCGAGTTCTGGATGGACATGCTTCATGGGGAGCCGATGAATGGGGATGAACGACGTGAGAAGTTTATTGAGCTTGGAATCGACATGGACCCGATTCAGGCGGTTCAGCTTGTTGTAGGACGAATTGATCAGCTTCCCAAAACGCAATCTGCGCTAGAGAAGATGCGAATGTTCTTTACCTTGCACTTCTTGGCAGGCAAGTGCATCTCGCAGGAATTGATACGGATGCACAGCGTCTGTGAGCGCTCGATCATGGTGTGGTTCATTCAAGCCGCAGGGGATGAAGGTTCGCCGGATCAATACGAGCAAAATGCGCTGTACATCAAAGGATCGTTGGAAGCATATCAGAAGCTTTGCTTCGAATCGCTTGGACTTTCTATATCATTTGTAGTGGATACGTGTCCAGCCGGATGGGAGGAAGTCGCTCGCAGATATGACGAGGTTCGCACGGCCTTCTATACGGATTCGGGCTCCGGAATGAATATCTATCTGCTGCCGATCAAGCGGAAATTCGCAGACATAGCAGAGATGAACAGCCTGCAGGCGCAGCCGAGACATAAATGGCTGTCTACATTGGAAACCTGTCTCGAGAGCGGACACCGTGAGGAGTTTCATAAGCTACTACTACGGATAACAGAAGGAGTACAGCCGAACTATATTGGTGTCTCACCCTACGATATGGAGCTTAACTGTGCCATTAATCTCATGTTTCTGTCATACGTCAACCGCAGACAGCTGCGGGATAAGATAGGATCCGCTATTAATCTGGATAAACTGATGGCTGCTGATCCGCGCTTGGATTGGAGACAAGCCAGCGATTATTATGGACTGCTTGCCGATGCGCTATTTGATTTGCGCCGGAATGAAGACGAGAACCGAACTATCTCGGCGATGAATCAGACGAAACAGTATATCCATGAGCACCTCGGTGAGGATTTATCCCTAGTAACGCTGGCTGAAAGGGTTCATTTTAATCCATCATATCTATCTCGATTATTTAAGCAGACTACGGGGACGAATCTGCTTGCCTACATCAACGAGGCTAGATTGGCAAAGGCAAAGGAGCTGCTTGGCAGCACTACAATGAAGGTTCATGAAATTGCCGCAGCAGTCGGCTGCGTGTCGCCGGCCTATTTCACACAGTTTTTCAAAAAAGCATTTCATATTAGCCCGCAGGAATTTCGTGAGATGCGTTATAAAGAAGTCAATAAACATTAAGAAAGTAAAAAATTCAGTTGTATCGCCAGTTGTAAGCGCTCTCTTATAATCTAGTCATAGAGCGAGTGCACTCGTTCTCCAAATACGATTTGTATGGAGGGAAACCGATGAGGGCAGTGTTTAAGCAGACCGCATTCGCAGCAATGATTATGATCCTAGTAGTGATGGCAGCATGCAGCAACAATAACGGTTCGAATTCAAATTCGAAAGCTGCTGCTGATTCATCTAATAACAGCGGTAATTCTGAAGCTTCGACTGCAAACACAGACAACACTGGCAGCACAGACAATGTTTCGTCATCCGTGGTGGACCCTTTAGGCAAATATGACCCGCCGATTGAAATCACAACAGGCCGATCGATTCCGGACGGCACAGTGTTTGCCGATGGAGAGAATATCGATGATAACGTCTGGACGAAGGAAGAGCAGGAGAAGCTTGGCATCAAAGTGAAGAATGCTTGGACAGTGCCGGGCGGCCAATACGACCAAAAATTAAATGTGACCATCGCATCCGGAGACATACCGGATTTCATGAGAGTAAACGGTACGCAGTTAAACAATTTGGTGGAATCAGGATTAATCGAGGACTTAACAGATATATTACCGCAATATTCCTCCGATATATTGACGAAGACGATTGCGGAGGATCCGTTCGCGATCAAGTCGGCTACATTTGACGGAAAACTAATGGCGCTTCCGCTCCCCGGCTCACCGGCCATGGGCGAGAGCAATCTATGGGTTCGTGAGGATTGGCTGGAGAAGCTGAATCTGAAAGACCCTCAGACATTGGATGATGTCGCTGCGATTGCAAAAGCATTCGTGGAGAATGATCCGGACGGAAACGGTAAGAAGGATACATTCGGTCTTGGAATAACGAAGGATTTGTGGGGCGGACTCGCTTCGTTAGAAGGTTTCTTCTCCGCTTATCACCAATATCCGACCATTTGGATCAAAGATGAGAATGGCAAGGCGGCATTCGGCGGCATACAGCCGGAAGTTAAGACTGTGTTATCGAAGCTGCAGGATATGTATAAAAATGGACTCATGGACACCGAATTCGGTGTCAAAGACTCAGGCAAGGTTTCCGAATCAATCGCTTCGAACCAGATTGGCCTCTTCTATGGTACATGGTGGAATCCATATTATCCGCTCCAAGATGCGCTTAATAAGAATCCGTCTATGCGCTGGAAACATATTGCGCTCGTGTCGACGGACGGTCAGCAGGCATTGTCGCCAGGTAATTTCTCGACTTCCGGCTATTATGTTGTACGTAAAGGAGCAGAACATCCGGAAGCCATCGTGAAAATGGCCAATTATTTATTGAACAAATATTACGTGAATAATGAAGTAGTTTCACTCCAAGGTAAGTATAGTGGCATAGCAATATGGAACTATCCGTCACTTTGGATTGAGCCGCCTACCAAAAACGTCGCCATCCAGCAACGAATAAAGAAAGCATTGGAGAGTAAAGATGAGTCGAACTTGACGCCTGACGATAAAAACAACCTGAGTTTACAGAGACAATTTACTGACGGTGGCGACGTGAAGCAGTGGGCACAATTCGGAGCTTTCGGGCCAAATGGAACACTTGATCTCGTGCAGCAGATTATTGATAATAACTTGGTTCAATTAACCGTATTTAACTCCGCTCCTACTCCGACAATGGTTGAGAAGATGTCGGCATTAAATAAACTGCAGTTGGAAACGTACACGAAAATCATTATGGGTGTATCACCCGTTGATGATTTCGATAAGTTCGTGTCCGATTGGAAGAAGTTCGGTGGAGACAAGATCACAGACGAAGTTAATGATTGGTATGCCAAAAATCAGTAATCACGAAGAATAGAACGGGTACGGGATGCGGCGATCTTCTGTTTAGCTGCCGCAATCCCTTTTACCTGTTCATTCCGATTTGCCGTAAATGGAGGGCTGGTATGGCTAGAAAATGGAGACTCGAGCTTCCGCTCCTGATTATGCTGCTGCCCGGCGTCATTCTTGTGCTGATTTATAGCTATGGACCGATGGTTGGCATCATAATCGCTTTTGAGAAGTTTATCCCATCGAAAGGAATGTTCGGCTCTAAATGGATTGGACTGGACAATTTCCGTCAGTTGCTTGATATTCCGAATTTTTTTCAGGTGTTCTGGAATACGGTGTTTATCGCCGTTATGAAGATCATTGCCGGCCTTATCGTGCCTTTAGTCTTTGCGCTGCTGCTGAATGAGGTGCGACACACCCTCTTCAAGAGGAGCATTCAAACGCTTGTGTATTTGCCGCATTTCATGTCATGGGTAATTTTAAGCGGGATATTAATTGATATTCTCTCTCCAAACGACGGGCTTGTTAACCATCTCATTAAATCATTCGGTATGAAGCCGATCTTCTTCCTAGGTAATCCCCATTGGTTCCCATATACACTTATCGTATCTGATGTTTGGAAAGAATTCGGCTTTGGCACCATTATTTATTTGGCCGCATTAACAGGCATCGATCCGACTCTTTATGAGGCAGCAGTGATCGATGGCGCGAGCAGATGGCGGCAGACGGTGCATGTCACTTTACCCGGTATCCGTTCGGTTACTGTTCTGCTTACTGTGCTAAGCCTCGGCAACGTATTGAACGCTGGCTTCGATCAGGTATTTAACCTGTATAGTCCGGTTGTCTATGGCACGGGTGACATTATTGATACGTTGGTTTATCGGACGGGTCTGATTGATGCTCAATATGGATTAGCGACGGCAGTCGGGTTACTTAAATCCGTTATCTCTTTTGTACTGATCGTACTCTCTTATCGATTGGCATTCCGGTTTGCCAACTACCGCATTTTCTAAATTAGGAGGCCTTTATCATGTGGCAATATCCTACGATGGGCCGTAAAGTATTTCTTGCGATAAACGCCGTTGTACTGCTCTTCGTCGCGTTGCTCTGTCTGCTGCCGATTATTAATATTCTAGCTGTATCATTCAGTTCCAGCGCATCTGCAGCAACAGGTAAAGTCGGATTATGGCCGATTGATTTTACAATCAGCTCCTATAAATTTGTTGGAGGGCGCCATGAGTTTTTTACGTCATTTTTTATCTCAGTCAAACGAGTCGCAATAGGCGTTCCCATAAACATGATCCTAACCATACTGATTGCATACCCATTGTCGAAGGAAGTGAATAAATTTCGGCTGCGCAGTGTATTTGTCTGGTTTTTCCTCATCACCATTCTATTTAATGGTGGGCTCATTCCTTGGTATATGACGGTGAAGCAAACGGGAATACTTGATTCCACCTGGGCGTTAATATTGCCTGGGGCTGTGCCGGTGTTCAATTGTATCCTCCTCCTTAATTTCTTTCGGGAGCTCCCGAAAGAGCTGGAGGAAGCTGCATTTATGGATGGAGCAGGGCACTATACGACCTTATTAAAGGTGTTTGTTCCCATATCCGTACCGGCTATTGCGACATTGACACTGTTTAGCATCGTAGGCCACTGGAACTCTTGGTTTGATGGTCTGATCTTGATGAACAAGCCTCAGCATTATCCGCTGCAAAGCTACTTGCAAACGGTTATTGTTAAATTCGATTCTACGCTGCTTAACAGCGTGTCCTCGGACCAGGTGAAGATGCTAAGCCAAATTTCAAATAAAACGACGCAAGCTGCCCAAATTTTCATAGCTGCATTACCAATACTAGTAGTTTATCCACTCTTACAACGTTATTTTATTTCTGGTATCGTGCTTGGGAGCGTGAAAGGATAAAGTTTGTTGAATGACAAAGGAACAGCTGCTCAGACATGAAGTTGTCTGGGCGGCTGTTCTTTTTTTTGTCGTTTCTTTGTTATCATTTAGTGCAAATTACCCTGTGATGTAATTTCTAGTCGGGATAAAAGATAAACAAATTTTCCAATTAGTTCTTTAGTAGGAAAAAATGTTGCGAAATATTGTCGATAATGTTACAATCCGTATCATAAGTCACATATTAATTAGGAGGATTGAAAAAATGAAACTGAGGTTAAGTTGGAAAAAAACAGTTATTTCCGTACTTGTAATTATGTTTACATTTTCGATGGGGGTGTATGCTTCAACAGATTACCATGTGTTTCTAAATGGTAAACAAGTGAATATTGCTGACATTAAAGTCATCAATGGCACTACCTATGTTCCTTTGAAAGCTGTCGCTGAATTATTTCATGAAACAGTAAATATTGACTCGAAGATGCAGACGATTTATCTCAAAGACATCCCGAAACCGACAGATAAAGTAGTATTTCTAGGTGACTCGATTACGAAGCATGGCGTGTGGAATGATTATTTCCCGAATAAAAACACGGTCAATAAAGGCGTTGCTGGTGAAGGAATTAAAGATGTCATGAACAGATTAAGTGATATTTATGCTCTGAATCCACAAAAAATAGTGTTACTTATAGGCATCAATGACGTCTTGTACTCTCCGATAATGGAGGTGACGAGCCGATATGAGATCCTACTGAAGCAACTGCAATCCAATTTACCCAGGACGGAAATATTAGTAGAATCACTATTGCCAATTAATGAAAAACTCGCCATTGTAAAATACCCAAATATAAAACTACATTCAAATGATCAAATTAATACATTTAATAAGTTTGCGGCATCCATTTCAAAGAAATTGGGCTTGTCCTTTGTTGACATTCACCCGACCTTGATGAATACAGATGGGAATTTAAGTACGACATACACAGAAGATGGCTTACATATTAATCAGGCGGGATATTTAAAGTTGAAGGAACAAATTAAAGCATTTATAGAGCAGGATTGATGAAAGAGAAGAAGCGATGGTACGCCTAAGCGGCGCGGCCATCGCTTTTTTTGTCATGTGGTTTATTGTTTGTTTTCGTTTGTAAAAGAGTATTAACTCCGTGTTAATTTTACTGGAATCGATTGAACCGCATGATTTATCGATGTATCCTAGTTATAAACCACAAGAAACAATTATTAAAACAACAACAAACCAAACGGAGGCAGGACATGAAAAATATCATCTTGTTGGACCGCAACAAACCGATCTACAAAGGAAACTTACACCTTCACACGACCTGGTCAGATGGTCGGTTGCCTGCCGCGGATGTCGTTCGAGCTTTCAAGGAGAAAGGCTACCATTTCATTTCTCTGAGCGATCATGATATTTATACACGTACCGAGGAGTTCAACACGCCTGACTTCATTACGATTCCGGGAACGGAGCGGGGAGAGCTGAACCAGGTCCCGGACAAAAATCCAGGGTATCACTTTGGGGTATTGGACGATCCAACCGTTGAACCAGAACAACCGCGCTACGAGCATCTGCATGCTTTCCCTACGCCTGTGCCTTGGGTTGGCGACCATTCGCCGCAGCTATTGATCGACGAACTGCGTGCTCACGGTAATCTCGTCGTCTTCAATCACCCGGAGTGGCACTTAACGAGGTTCGAGGACATGGTGAAGTACGATGGGTTCTTCGCCGTCGAAATCTACAATCACGCTACGGAATGGTCGACAGCAAGCTCATATGGTGCCGCTTATTGGGATCATGCGCTGCAGAACGGCAAACGCGTATATGGCATTGCCGCGGACGATTCTCACAGCCACGATCCGAATTGGAAAATTCCCGAGTACGGTGGAGGCTGGGTTCAAGTGCAAGCGGACTCGCTTACGCATACGGATGTGATTCAAAGCCTCAAGAAAGGTCAATTCTATTCCAGCTCCGGGCCGGAAGTGTACGATCTTCGTGTAGAGAACGGCAGGCTTAAGATTGAATGCTCCCCGTGCAAGTTCATCATGTTCAAAGCATTCCCGCAGCGTGGGCCGTTCTTCGGCAACTTTATGTCCGGCGAGCCGCTTACGCAATCCATGATGGAAATTGAAGAAGACATGACCTATATCCGCGTGGAATGCGTCGACTTCGATGGCAATGTGGCTTGGACGAATCCGATCTTCGTGGAGGATCTGCTATGAAATCGATGATTTTTCTGGATGGCAGCAAACGCAAATACAAAGGCAATCTTCATACACATTCAACGAGAAGTGACGGTCAATACGAGCCGGAAACAGTAATTAGGGCATATCGCGAGAAGGGCTACGATTTCATATGCCTGAGCGATCACGAGATCTACTGGAAATCGGAAGCGTATGACGATGAGCAATTCCTGATGCTGAGCGGGTACGAGATGGCATGCGAGATGAGCTGGAGAGAGACGGGGCAGCAATATCATATCCATGGCCTGCTTGATCCATCGCTGGGCTCCGCTTCCGAATTCGAGCATGACGAGGAACAGCCGAAACCGGATTACACAGGCCTCGATACCATCCAAGAGTTGATCGACGAGATGAGGGCAAAAGGAAATCTAGTCATCATGAATCATCCAACTTGGTCACGTAACAAACCAGAGGACTTGCTCCAGCTTCAGCATTATTTTGCCGTCGAAATCTATAATCATCAGTCCGAGCTCGACGAAGCGGTCGGCTATGGATTAAGGCATTGGGATTACTTGCTCAGCAATGGGCGCAAAGTATTCGGGATCGCTGCGGACGATGCGCATGGCGGGCCGATGGACAGTGCGATTTCGGAATTTTTCGGTGGGTGGATTTCGGTGGAGGCCGAGCGCTTACGGCAAGGGGAGATTATTGAGGCCTTGAAAACCGGTAGCTATTACTCCTCGAACGGCCCTGCCATTCACGACATGCGAGTGGAAGATGGCTATTTGAAGATCCAATGCTCGCCTGTGAAGTTTATCAAATTTATTACGCATCCTTTCAATGGACGTACCGTGTTCAATCGCGATGCTTCTGAAATCACAGAGGGGGCGTTCCTGCTGGACGCCGGGATGAGATACGTTCGCGTGGAATGCGTGGATTTCGAAGGCAATGTCGCTTGGTCCAATCCTATTTTCCCCGATGAATGGATGTAGACATCACCTATGAGTAACGCAGAAGTGCATACTGAATTCCGTCAAAATCTGATCAAGCTGGTCATTCCGACCGTGCTTCAGATGCTGATAGGCAACTCGTTCTCCTTAGTCAATACACTTATGGTCGGCGGGCTTGGCGATACGGCCATTGCCATCGTCGCTGCTGTCGGACAGATCGGATTCATTCTGAGCATGATTTTGTCAGGCGTATATGGCATTACCGCTTTCATCACTCAATTTCATGGCAAAGGGGATCGGGCGTCCACGCAGAAGGCGTTCTCCTTGATGCTTACCTCCAGCATTGGCATAACGCTGGTGCTAACAGGGGCCGTGCTCGTCTTCCGTCATGGGATCTTAACGGCTTTCATAAATGATCCGGAAGCTGTTGCTTACGGCGTGCACTATCTTACCATTCTGTTAGCGGTCTATCTCATTAATTCGGTGAAAGATACGTTTGGCCAAGCGCTCGGATCCATCGGGCTGGTAAAAGCGATGCTCATCGTGGGAATCCTCTCGATGTCCGTTAACGTTTCGCTCGATTACGCGTTGATTTACGGCAAATTCGGGTTTCCCGCTTATGGAGTAGAGGGAGCGGCTTATGCGACGCTAGTTTCGTCCATCATCAGCTCCGCCGCGCTTATCGGATACGTGTACGCTAGGAAAGCGGTTTTCAATGTTTCTTTCAAATCGATGTTCTCGTTCCGGTTATCGTTCGCTAAGAGCTTGTACAGAACGACAATGCCGCTTGTTCTTCACGAAGGACTCTGGTCAGTCGGGAATATGCTATATGCGGTGGCTTTCGGATACATGGGCGTGACTGCGCTCGCTACCTTTCAGCTGTCACGGACATTTAATGGCTATTTTATGATGGGGATTTTCGGTTTCGCGTATGCGGCCAAAGTAATGATTGGACAGAAGTTGAGCCATGAGGACCCAAGTGAGGCGATCCTCTATGGAAGGAAATTTACGAAGATAACGGTCGTGCTCGCGTTATTGGTTAGTGCAGCTGTCGCCGTGTTCAGTCCCTTTATCGTGAAGCTGTTCGGCAACACGAGCGAGGAGGTTAAGACGGCTTTCGGACATGTCATGCTGATTCAATCGCTCGTGCTTACAGCCTATTTCCTCAATAATGTATGGATTGTCGGCCTGTTTCGCGCAGGTGGAGATAACGTGTATACGATGAAGCTGATTCTGGTTACGACCTGGTTCATTTCATTGCCGCTCGTCTTTGCCGGTGTTTATATCTTTCATTGGCCGGTCGAATGGGTCTACTTCGTATTTGCTCTGGAAGAGGTATCGAAAGCTTGTATCGGATTTTTCCGGTATCGATCGAATAAATGGGCCAAAAACTTGGCGCAAAGCATCTAGCACTTATATAGCACCTATATGAAAGGGGAGCGACCAGTTGGAACTGAAGGCCTTTTTGAAAACGGAAGGGGATATCAACCTGACATCGGAGCGGAAGCTCTGGCAAGACACTCATTTAAGCCGGGAAACGATGGATGTGCTTCATGAAGACAGCGAATATTTTATCCATCAATCGATGTCGACCCCATGTCTTAACGTGGTTACCGATGCGGATGGCATCTACCTCATCGACATGGACGGCCGCAAATATATGGATTTCCACGGAAACAGCGTTCATCAGGTCGGCTACAAGAACAAGTATGTTATTGATGCGGTTAAGAACCAGCTTGACGAGCTGCCGTTTCTGCCGCGCCGATTCACGAACCCCGTCGCAATCAAACTGGCGAAGAAGCTCAAGGAACTCGCACCGGGTGATCTGAACAAAGTGTTGTTCACGCCGGGCGGCACGAGCGCAATAGGCATGGCGCTGAAGCTGGCCAGAAAAGCTACAGGCAAATTCAAGACCATCTCGACCTGGGATTCGTTCCACGGAGCAAGCTTGGATGCGATCTCGGTTGGCGGGGAAGGCGTATTCCGTAACTCCATGGGCCCGCTGCTCCCGGGTACGGAGCACATGATGCCATACAATAGCTACAGATGTTTCATGGGAGATTGCGATGGCTGCGGCTTGAAATGCTTAGATTACCTGGCGTATATGCTGGAGCGGGAAAGCGACGTTGGCGCGATCGTGATGGAGCCGGTCCGTAGCACCGATGTGCAGATTCCGCCAAAAGCGTATTTCAAAAGACTGCGGGAGCTATGCGACCGCTACGGCGTGCTGCTTATATTAGATGAGATTCCAACGGCGTTCGGCCGAACGGGGAAGATGTTTGTACATGAGCATTACGACATCGTGCCGGATATCGTCGTTATCGGTAAGGGTTTTGGAGGCGGCGTGTTCCCAATGGCAGGCATTATCGTTCGCGAAGGCCTTGACGTCGCGCAAGACATTTCACTCGGCCACTATACGCATGAGAAAAGCTCGGTCGGCTGCGCCGCGGCGCTGGCCACGATTGAATATATCGAACAAAACGGTCTCGTAGAGCATGCGAGCCAGATGGAAAAGGTTATTGAAGCGAGATTACTCGATATGAAATCACGTTATATGCCAATCGGAGATGTTAGAGTCATCGGCATGATGGCTGCGATCGAGCTGGTTTCGGACCGCAAAACGAAGGAAAAGGCAAGCGATGAAGCGGAGAAAGTGATGTACCGCTGTATGGAGCGAGGACTCAGCTTCAAAGTTTCCAGTGGGAACGTGCTTACGTTGGTGCCGCCGCTTATTGCAACCGAGGAACAGCTTGTTCTCGCTTTGGACATCGTAGAAGAAGCGATTCAACATGTTTTTGGTGCATAAAACAACAAAACAACAATACAAACAACAATAAACAAAATCTTAACGTTGTTTTTATCGCGAGTTTACAAACGAGCTCTATACTCAATCTTGTAAGGTATCAATTCGAGAGACTCGAAGGAGGAAGTATTAGCTGTGAAGAAATTTGCTGGTATTGCATTGACAATGGTCATAGGTGTGGGGATCTTGGCGGGGTGCGGAACAAACAACGACACGAACACAACCGCTAATGCTCCCGCTAACAACGCGAATGCAACGGGAAATAAAGAACCTAAGGTCGTGACGATCTCAGTTCGAGAGAATACATGGGGAGCACGAAAAGATAACTTCATCGAAGCGGAGAAGCGCACAAACGAGCAGCTCGCTTCCGAGAACGTGCAAGTGAAGCTCGATTGGTGGCCTGGCATCGGCGACGACGAGCTCGTCCTGCAAGCACAAGCCGGCAAAGTGGCAGACGTCTTTATCAACTCCAGCGTCGATATCGGTTGGGAGAAGGACGCAGGTCTGATCCGCGATATCGACTGGGTGAAGGATTCAGCCGTATTCAAGAGCGTACCCGAATCCTACACGAACATCATGAGCTACGACGGCCACTACTATGGCGCGATTCAAGATATGGATGCTTCTCCTGTTTTCATCAGCCGTAAGGCGCTGGAAGGCATCGGCTGGACGAAGGACCAGATCAACGGTTTGAAAGCAAAGGTCGACAGCGGCGAGTTTACGTTCCAAGATCTGGTTAATTTGGCGGATGAAGCGAAGAAGAAGAAGCTTGTGAAGGTCGGCTTCGCTGTAGAAGATACTCGTTTCGAAGGCTGGAATTATGCGTTTAACTTCGTGAACTACGATGCAGCCCAGAACAAAATGATGCTGACGCCGAAAGCGAAGGACGTCTACGCATTCTGGGCAGATGCCAAGAAACGCGGCGTTATCGCAGAGAATATCGGCGATGTTGACACAGACATGTCCGCTCCAATGTTCGTGAAAGGCGAGATCTTCGCACAATTCGCACGTACGGAATTCTACCAAATGATGCGTGAAGCAAACGGCATGAAAGACGATGTGCAAGCTTACAACGCATGGTTCGACCAGAACGTCGTTTGGATTCCGGTTCCTTCCGCGACCAAAGGCGGCAAGCCGGTTTCCTACAGTAACCCAGCTATGATCTTCGTTGGTCCTACCGTTGACGATGAGAAAATGCCTTACGTGCAGCGTCTGATCGAGAATGTTCTGGCTCCGGATCTGCAAGTCAACCATACCGTTGCTAGCGGCAAACTGCCGGTAACGCCTGAAGCGCAAGAGGATGCACGTTTCAAAGAAATGTCCTTTTACAAGGATCACGCTTATCTGGTTGAATTCACGAAGACACGTCCGGCACTTCCGGATTACGCGGTATTCACGAAAGGCTACACGCTTGGCATCGACGCAATCTTGACCAAAGGCGCTACTGCCGAGGAAGCATATGATTTGTTCGAGAAAGAAGTAAAGCAAAACGTACCAGCGGATCATCTAATCATTGAGGAATAAAGCCTAAGAGGAATTGGCGCTCAAATCCCGATTAGGGCGCCTTTCCTAAAATATAAGAAAGTATAAGTTTCACCTTATACCATGCTTATATTTCACCGGAATGAAACGCGCTTCTCCGCCGATAGCACGGCGACAGCCGTTTCACCTTGTTTCTCAGCAACTCCGCATACCGGATGGAGGCCGCAACGAAATGAATCAAGCACAAGCACTCGAATCAAAGCCGTACAAGAAACCTGTTCGCAAAAGCATTTATCCCTATCTGTTCATCATGCCGTTTGCTTTACTCGTCTTTGTGTTCTTCGTCTTGCCGGCCATTGCGACGGTAGGCATGGCTTTCACGGATCTGAACGCATCCATGAAACCGCATTTCATTGGCTTATCCAATTTCAAGCGAATATTGACGGACTATAACCTGCCGCAAATTCTAGGTAATACCGCCGTATTCGCCATCCTTACTTTGGTCATCTCGCTGCTCTTTGCGCTTGTGATTTCCATTGCGACGCAATACTTTCTTAAAGGCAAAGTGACGGCTGTCATCTATAGAGTGTTCTGGCTTATCCCGAGCATCATTCCTTCTGTCGTGTACGTCACCTTCTGGAAGTTTATTTTCGACCCGACCGAAGGCGGCTTGATTAACGAATTCCTGCAAAATATGGGCATCATTTCGGAGCCGGTCTCTTGGTTCACGAAAGGCGCGATGGCCATTGTTATTCTGGCGACAATTGTATCGACGGTGTCGGGCGGCATGATCTTGCTATCCTCGGCGATCAATTCGATTCCGGAGGACCTGTACAAGGCAGCTCGCGTCGATGGTGCAAGCGAGAAGTCCGTTATTCTGAAAATCATTCTGCCGACGCTCAAATGGCCGCTCATGTACATCACGATCTCGGATTTGATCGGCTTCGTATCCTCGTATTTCTTCATAATGCTGCTTACGAACGGAGGTCCGATGCGAGATACGACGACCTTATCGCTATACGCATTCCAGCAAGCATTTAATCTGAAATATTATGGCTACGGGGCAGCGGTATCGCTGATCGTCGTTTTCATTTCCTTCGTGCTGACGCTGCTTTTGATCCGCCTGTTCGATTTTGATCAGATGATCAAGCCTTCTCGTATCGAAGACTAATCTAGGAGACTGGTGGTGAGTCCCGATGTCGACCAGCACGCTTAAGAAAGTGCTTGTGCATACCTATATGACGCTGTTTACGCTCCCAATCGCTGGCATGATCGTTTGGTATTTTCTCGCAGCGACGATGAATTTCACGACCGGGGAGTTCTCGCTCGATAATTTCTCCTTCTTTACCAAACCGGTTGAATATTCAGGCGTGAAGCTGCCGATGATTTGGCCGATTGTGCTAAATACCATCGTATACGCCCTTCTGATTGTCGCAATCGAGGTTGGGATATCCGTGCCGACCGCCTACGCGTTCTCGCGCCTTGATTTTGTTGGCAAAGGAGCGGCCTTGAAGTTTCTGTTCCTGATGCGCTCATTTCCTGGGATAACGCTCATTATTGCGACGTTCTTCATTCTGGTCAAAATGGACCTGGTCAACACGTATCTCGGTGTCATGCTCGTGGCAACAACAGGTTCGCTTCCGGGTCTGGTTTATATTATGAAAGGCTTCTTCGATGAAGTGCCTTGGGATATTGAGTGGGCGGCAATGGTAGACGGTTCAAGCCGATTCGGCGCGTTCCGCAAAGTGCTGGTTCCTTATGTGTTTTCCGGCATTGGGGCGATCGCGGTATTCGCTTTCCTGGGCGCTTACGGCGAGTGGTTCCTCTTCACCTTGCTTATCTTCGATGATAAAATGCTGACTTTGGCCGGTTACTTGGCGAAGCTCGTTACGAAGGAGAACCATATCATCAACTATGGCTTGATCACCGCCATTGGCTTGTTCTATACATTGCCGGTAGTTCTGTTCTATATTTTCACACAGAAGATGTTCATGAAGGTCAATATGGGAGGGGCGAAACAATCGTGATTACAATGAGGAATATCGTCAAATCCTACGATGGCAAAAAAGAAAGCGGAAGAGCCGTGGATGGGCTCGATCTGGAAATTCCAAAAGGGGAATTCGTTGCGTTGCTCGGCCCTTCCGGCTGCGGCAAAACGACAACATTGATGATGCTTGCGGGTCTCTTAAAGCCAACCTCGGGTGAGATTTTCTTCGGAGACCGGATGGTCAACCACGTGGAGCCCAAGGATCGCAACATCGGGATGGTGTTCCAATCTTATGCTTTGTATCCGCATCTTACTGTTCGCGACAACATCGCTTTCCCGCTGAGAGAGCGTAAAATACCGAAGGCGAAGGCCTATGAGCGCGCTAAGGAAATGGGCCGTATTCTGCAGATCGACCATCTTCTGGATCGCAAGCCGTCGCAGCTGTCCGGCGGTCAGCAGCAGCGGGTAGCGATGGCGCGTGCCTTGGCCAAAGACCCTGAGATTCTGCTGCTCGACGAGCCGATGTCTAACCTAGACGCGAGGCTGAAGCTGGACGTTCGCGATGAGATTCGTAAACTTCAGCGTCAGCTGGGTGTTACGACGATTATCGTGACGCATGACCAAGAGGAGGCTCTTGCGATCTCCGACCGTGTCGCGATTCTAAACGGAGGCAAGATCCAGCAATACGCACCTCCGGAGGAGCTGTTCAATCATCCGGTGAACCTGTTCGTTGCCAGTTTCCTGGGCAACCCGCCGATGAACTTGATCGCGGGGAAAATCGAACAGCGTGACGGCGTGCAAATGATCGCGACGAAAGGGTTTCAATACGCCATCCCGGAAGCGCGCAGATTAGATGTGAAGCATATTGGCAAGCAAGTTCATTTGGGCGTGCGGCCCCATGATATTACGTTGACCGATCCGGGGGACGAGCTGGGCATTCCGATGAAGGTTGACCTCATCGAGCATTTGGGCAGCGGCAAGCTGGTGAAGGTTATCGATACGCGGAACCAGCTTGAGAGCATGATTCGTTTCCTAGTCGATAACGAGGCGGATGTTCATTCCGGAGACATCGTTCACATTCGATTCCGTGACGATAAATTCCACGTCTTTGATTCGACGGCGAACGGGCTCAACCTGATGCAGTACCGATAGATGATTCCAATTAGCGGAGGATAAAGGTAATGGAGATGAGCAGGGAGCAAGGAGACATCAACCGGACCGACGCGCGGAGCCGTTATTGGGAACGCAACCTGGGGGCAGCCGCTCAAGCGGTTTTCGAGGATGACAACCGCTATTTTCTGCATCAAAGCTTGTCTACGCCTGTATTGAACGTGTTGTCGAAGACGGAGGGCATCTATATCTATGACATGGACGGCAAGGCGTACATCGACATGCATGGGAACGGCGTCCACAACGTGGGTTTCAATAATGACGAAGTGATTGAAGCGGTGATCGCGGCTCTACGGAACAAGCAAACCTTCACGCCAAGGCGGTATACCAACGCGTATGCTGTGGCGCTGGCTAAGAAGCTCGTCGAGATCACGCCGGCAGGGCTTGCCCGTGTGCTGTTTGCACCCGGCGGTTCGGAAGCCATTGAAATGGCTGTCATGCTGGCGAAGCAGATCACAGGCAAGTGGAAGACGATTTCGTTCTGGGATTCCTACCACGGGAACGGATTCCAGGCTTCAAGCGTCGGCGGCGAACGCCTGTTCAAGGCAGGCAACGGTCCAATGGTGCCGGGAGCGCTTCATGTGGAGTTCCCGAATTACTATCGCAATCCGTGGGGCTTCGATTCGGATGAGGCTGTCGATAACGAGATCTTGCGCCAGATGGAGCTGCTGTTCGAACGTGAAGGCGATATTGCGTGCGTGATCGGCGAGCCCATCTCGGCTACTCCGATCGTGCCAAGCAGCCGTTTCTGGGAGCGGGTCAAGGAGCTGTGCGAGAAACACGGGACACTGCTCATCTTTGATGAGATCATCGAAGGTTTCGGCCGTACGGGAAAAATGTTCGCCTGTGAGCACAGTGTAACGCCGGACATTCTCGTGCTTGGCAAGTCGCTCGGCGGCGGGCTTCTGCCTATGGCCGGCATCGTAACCAGAGAGCGCTTCAACGTGCTGGGCCACTTGTCTATCGGTCATTTTACCCATGAGAAGAATGGGTTGTCAGCTGCGGCAGGCCTCGCCATGATTGACTATCTGGAGAAACATCGGCTTGTTGAGCATGCCGAGAAAGTCGGTCATTTCACATTGGAATGGCTCGAAGGGCTTCGTGAGCGCTGTTCCATGGTGGGCAACGTCAACGGGGTGGGCCTTCATCTTGGCATCGAGCTGGTGAAGGATCAGCGGACCAAAGAGAAAGCAGTCACGGAAGCCGAGGCCGTCATGTACAAGGCCATGGAAAGAGGCGTCGCGTTCAAGATTATTGAGGGCAACGTCATTACGCTGCGGCCTTCCCTGTTAATTACAATCGAGCAAATGCGCTGGGCGCTTGAGCAGATAGAGCTAGCGATTCATGAGGTTGCAAGTGGAAGCTATTACGAATGAATCCCCTTTTGCTATAATGGCACTATAACGATCGAGGGGTGAGCAGCATGTCACTGGCAAGTGAGGAAAGAAAGAAACGCGTTCTTGAGATGTTGGTCATCCAAGGGAAGGTTCAGGTTAACGAGCTCGCGCAGAAGTTCGAGGTGACGACGGAGACGATTCGGCGCGACCTTGATGATCTTGAGAAGGATGGCAAGCTCAAGAAGGTGTACGGCGGAGCGGTTAAGGTTCAGACTGATTTCGAGCCTGCTTATCACGAACGTGAGGTTATTCATGCCGAAGAGAAGCGGAAAATCGGCATGCTGGCTGCAAATTTGATCGAAAATGATGACGTTATCGTAATCGACGAAGGCAGCACGGCGATGCAGATCCTTCACCACCTGGCAGACAAACGCAATCTTACCATTCTCGTATGCTCCATTCCGACGCTTATTCTTCTTATTGACTACCAGAAGAGAGGGTTGTTCGACGGAAGAATGATCTTCATCGGGGGAGAAGTCAACAGCAAGCATATGCGGGTGTCGGGACCGATCGCAGAGAAAGTGATGGAGGATTTCTATGTGCACAAATCCTTCCTCTCCGTGGATGGCGTCTCTCTAGAGAATGGCATTACGAGCTACGACTTCGAGCGGGCGTTATTCACGCGCAAGCTCATTCGCTGTTCCGAAACGTCGATTGTCGTTGCCGATTCCTCTAAGATAGGCAAACGAACGGTCGCGAAGATCGCCGACCTGACGGATATTCAGTGCATCGTCTCTAATCATGAGCCTCCTGCGGGATGGAGAGGTTCGTTGGAAGAGATGGGCGTTAGTTGGTTGACTTGATAAGTAATAACCGTATAAAGCGACTGCATCACCCTTGTGGGAAGTGCGGTTGCTTTTTTATTGCTCCGAGGATCGGCATCGAACAGGTTTCGACAGAGGTGAAGCCGAATAAGAATCAATAGTGAAAACGCCAACAGTCGGTCAAGGAGGATATAAAGATGTATTTAACGAGAATGCGTCCGGAGCAAATTCGTGAGGCAGTAAGAGACGGCTTGCCGCTCGTAATGGCAGCAGGCGTGGTGGAGTATCACGGGCCGCATCTGCCGATCGGAACGGATGTTATGCTTGCGGACTATATTTGCACCGAGGTGGAGAAGCAGTGCCCATGCGTTGTCGCGCCGCCGATTTCGTTCGGGCCGACCTTGTCTTGGGCCGGCGGGCCGCAAGACGGAGAGATCGATTTTGACCCGGCGCCTTTCTATGCGTATGCCAAGGAACTGTTGAAACGGCTCAGAATGATTGGCTTCAAGCGGATTTATATCGTGCAGCATCATCAGGGAATGGAAGGACTGCAATCGCTTAGCCTTAGACGAGCGGCGGCTGAGCTGCTTCGTGAGGAAACGCAGGAATGGGGGCATTCCTGGGGATGGAAGGCGATGGAGGAGCTGCCGAATCCGCATGTATTCGAAACGATCCAGGTTGGGGGCATCGATAAATATGTGGTGTATCCGCCGGATAATGCCGGACCTATGCCAATTGGCCATGCGGGTAAAGGCGAAACGCAGATGATTCAGCACATCGATCCGTTGACGGTCCAAATGGAGGCGCTGGGCAGCATCGCTCGCGAGCAATTGCCGGAATGGCTGCTGGATGCGACAGAGGCGGATGCGGCAGAAGGAAAGTACTGGCTGGATTTGTGTGTGGAAGGCTGGATACGTACGATCAAAGCAGGTAAAGGATGAGCTTACATAGAGCAGAGAGCGTCCATATATGGCGGACTGAAAAATAATGCGAACCCGGAATAGTTAGGATAAAATACCAATTGAGTAGCTTGATATCCAAGCGCATCAAAGTGGCTCTTGGTTGGCCAAGGATGGCTGCTTCAAAAGTCCGGAGCTTTGCCTGAGGCAGCTTGGGGCAGCCAATTGCAGCCGTTATACCATGGCTAACGAATCGTAGGAGTCTTATTTGGTCGGATTTCTCGCCTCCGATATTCTAACGAATCGTAGAGGCCTTATTTTGGCAAAATCGGCTCCAAATGACCCCCGAATCGTGAGATAGGACCTCCACGATTCGTTAGATTTTTTTAGAGCCATTTTGATGCAAATAAGCGCTGTACGATTCGTTAGAGCATTCTGCGAATAGAAACTAAATGAACGAATTTGGCAGCAAGGATAACCAGGATAAATCATAATGTTGAGAGGCGGTTCCACAATGACAAGAACAGAGCTGCGCCTGCCTAGAAGCCGGCCGGAAGAGCTGGGCATCCATCCGCAGGCGATTACGAATTTGCTGAATGAGTGGCAGAAGCGTCAGATCGAAATTCACAGCCTAATGATAATGCGAGATGGTCAAGTAGCGGCCGAGGGCTGGTGGGCGCCTTACGCGCGTCAGCTTCCGCATATGCTGTTCTCGCTCAGCAAGAGCTTCACCTCTACAGCCATTGGAATGGCCGCGATGGAAGGGCTGTTAACCCTTGATGATACCGTCATCTCTTATTTTCCGGAGGAGACACCGCAGGACCCATCACCGAATTTGCAAGCGATGCGCATTCGCCATTTGCTCATGATGGGAACCGGCAATGAAACGGACACCATTGTTAATCTCTTAACTAGTGAGGACGGCAACTGGGTTCGTGCTTTTCTGCATGCCCCCGTGGAGCGGGAGCCGGGTACTCATTTCGTCTATAACAGCGGAGCGACTTATATGCTGTCGGCGATTCTTCAGAAGGTAAGCGGACAGAAGCTGCTCGATTATTTGCAGCCTCGCTTGTTCGAACCGCTGGGAATTATTGGGGCGACATGGGGAGAATGTCCTCGCGGAATCAATATCGGCGGTTGGGGATTGGCGCTGACTACGGAAGGCGTTGCCAAGTTTGGCCAGCTCTACTTGCAGAAAGGAGTCTGGGAGGGCAAGCGACTTATCTCCGAGGCTTGGATCGACGAGGCGACTTCGAAGCAAATCGATAATGGCGATGGCGGAGACAACGAGTGGGCACAGGGCTATGGCTATCAGTTCTGGCAATGCCGCTTCGGTGCGTACCGCGGGGACGGCGCATTCGGTCAATTCTGCATCGTCATGCCGGAGCAAGATATGGTAATCGCCATCACAAGTAGCACGAATGACATGCAGGGCGTACTGGATGCCATTTGGACGCATATTCTTCCCGTGCTCGAGGATCGACCGCTTCCTCTGGGGGCAAACGGCGAACGAGCGGCGCAGCTATCCACGCAGCTGGCATCGTTAGCTCTTAATCCGCCAATCTTCAGTGAGAGCTCTGCACGGGAGGAGCTTGTATCCGTCAAAAGATACCGGCTGGATGAGAACCCGCAGCAGTGGGAATCGCTTACCCTCAGCTTTGGAGGAAACGAGGCTGTACTTACATTTGATGGATCCAAAGGCCAATATATCGTGAATTGCGGACGCGGTACTTGGAAGGAAGACAGCGGCAGGCTCCTTCAACCGGAACCTAGCGCGGTAGGCGAGCAGCGTACGATGTCCAGCTTTACTTGGCAGGAGCAAGACAAACTTATCCTAACCGTACGTTTCGTTGAAGCGCCATTTATAGTGACGTTTGAGCTTCGTTTCGAGGAGCAAGAGCTGGAGCTTAGCTATCGGCAAAATGTTTCTTTCGTATCGGCCGATACGACCACCGTACGAGGAAGCAGCTAGTTCATGAACCTACTGATTTGGTTTGGCCTGCTGGCATTGCTCTTGGTTTCCTATCTCGATCAGCGTAAAGCCATGTCGATACGAATGTGGCTGATGATCGTCGCAATTTATTGCTTATGCAATTTCTACGTCAATATTAGCAAGGTGCTGATCCCGGTAGGGTTCATCATCGGACTTTCCTACATGAACAAGAAGAAGCATGGCTTCTTGTTAAGAGCGCTGCTCTTCGGCCTGGTCACGGTTGTGGCTAATTTCTATTTGCCTACGATCTCGTTCCGCGAGCTGAGCGTGCATGCCAAGGCGGATCAATATGCTGCGCAGTTCAATGACGTGCGATCTATAACAACCGTTACCGCGAATTCCGAGATTCATGAGCTGCTTCAGAAGGAAGCGGAACGGTTAAAGAACGCCAAGCCTGCATCGGAAATCGACAATAAAGATCCACACGTGCTGTTTCAAATTTGGGTACTGACACATCGTAATCAAGCGATGAAGGATTTGGATTGGCTTTGGTACGATGCACCGAGGGAGCAGCATTACTACTGGCAATCGAGCCGCAGCGATGAGAAGAATGACGTGGAAACGATGATTTTCGCCGATGTCGGCTACATGGGCCTCTATCATAGGGATAATGAGAACAGCGAGTATAAGCTCCAAGCTATCTATGAATTTGACCGTTTAAAGAATGGCAATCCCGCGATCCCGTAACCCTGTGCTAAAATGAGAGATACCGGCGACTATGCAGCTAGGCGGGTAGACAGATAAACAGGATGGGGATTACAAGTGAATCAGTACTTGATTAAGCTCCTTCAACAGGCGGAGCTGAACGTGTCGGAGTTTGCCATTCATACGCGCAGGGAAATGAGCTTCCGCGACCGCTCGTTCACGAGCGAATACATGATGTCCTATCACAAATCGGGCACGGCAAAGCTGCGAATCGGCGATGCCGTCTATGAGATCGTGCCGGGGAGCGTCATCTTTATTCCTCCGCATCTGATCCATGATCAATATAAAGATACGGATGACGAAGCGGTTATTTTGTGGTGGCATTTCACGTATAAAGTGGAGCGGGTTCTCGATGTGCTTCCGCTGTTTCAAATCCCGTATATTTATCAGCTGAAGCAAAAGGAGCGCTTCGAGACGGTTTTCGAACAGCTCATGGAGTCGAGGAGCAATGCCTCATCGCTGCCGGCGGCAATTCTACAGAAAGCGAAGTCGCTTGAGCTGTTATATCTCTTGTTTGATGAGGCGATCGGACAGCGGGCAGTTTCGGATACAGCCGCAGCGCAGCAGAGCTTCCTCGGCATTCTATGCCAAATCGTGCAGCAGCCGGAGAAGCCGCTCTCGTTAACCGAGATGGCACAGCAGCTGCATTTGAACACGGCTTATGTCAGCAGTAGGTTCAAGGAGCTGTATGGCATGTCGCCGATTGGTTTGCAGCGCAGACTGCGCATTGAGAAGGCGAAGGCATTGCTGCTTACCGATTTAGATATGAGCGTTACCCAGGTAGCGGAGGCGCTTCACTTCTCTGAGGTGACCAACTTCACGCGGCTGTTCAAAAAATATACCGGCATGGCCCCCATTCAGTACCGAAGGTTCATGCAGGAAACGATAACCTAAAGAACTGATCATTATAGCGATAAAACTGCTCTATTGTAAGCGCACTCTTTTCTCCTACAATGTCCGTATAGACGAATGGGAGGGAATGGATCGAATGAATTCTATGAATGTTATTTTTCCGGCGGCGCAGGTCGTTGAAGTTCGCGAAGAAGAATTAGCTCCATTGCAAGCCGGCGAGGTGCGCTGCAAAGCCAGAAAGTCGTTGATCAGTACCGGCACGGAAACCCTTTGCCTGCGCGGGATTTTCGATACGAATACGAACTGGGAGTCATGGGTGCAGTATCCGTTCTACCCGGGGTATTCCATGGCGGCTGAAATTATTGGAGTGGGTGAAGGCGTCGAAGGGTTTAAAGTTGGCGACCGGGTCACATCGAATATGCAGCACAGACAATACTTCAATACCCATGCGAACAATGTGAAGCCGATTCCGGACGGCATTACGGATGAGCAAGCTTCCTGGCTGACGCTTGGACAAATTACGCAAGTGGGCACGCGCCGCGCGGAGCTGAAGCTCGGCGAATCGGTTGCTATTATAGGCCAAGGCCTGCTCGGCCAACTGGTCGTGCAGTATATGAGAGCTGCCGGCGCGAGACATATTATTGCGATTGATCAGGCGGAATTACGTCTGGAGTTCTCCCGCAAGAGCGGAGCAACGCATACAATCTGTGCGGCTGCAGATGTAGCGGCTGAAGAAGTGCGCCGTATTACGGGCGGAAGCATGTGCGACGTGGTGTACGATATTACAGGCCATCCGGCTGTACTGGCACCTGCTACGCTGCTGGCGAAGGAAATGGGCCGCGTCGTATTGCTGGGCGATACCACCCAGCCGTCCAAGCAAGTGATTGGACCGCGCGTCGTTTCGAACTCTGTAGCCATTCTTGGTGTTCATGCCAGCATGACGCGCAATTATAACGGCGTGACCGGCGATCAAATGACAGCCGTATTCTACGACTACCTGCTCCAAGGTCGCATGAACCTCGAGCATTTGATGACTCATACATACTCGCCGCTTGAAGCACCTGCTGCGTATGATTTCCTGATGAAGGATCGTACTTCGGCGATTGGCGTTATGTTTGATTGGGATCTGCTGTAAGGATAGAACGCAAGATAGCGAGCCGTCCAGGCTTCCTCTTCATAGGGGAGCCTGGGCGGCTTTTCTGCTGCAATCCGCTTCGCTCAACATTGCGCTGTAAGGGCAGGGAATATATACTACATGGAAAGTGATGATCATTGAAATACATACTCTACATAACACGCGAAACTTGGATGTGTTAGCGGGGAAGAAGGATTAGCGATGAAGAACGAGCAGCTGAGCTATATGATTGGCGTGGATATTGGGACAACGAGCACGAAGTCCGTACTGTTCCGGGAGGATGGCAGCGTCGTCACCTCCGCGCATGTGGAATACCCGCTTTATACACCGACACCGGAAGTAGCGGAGCAGGATCCGGAAGAAATCTTTGCCGCGGTGGTTTCGACAATGAAGACAATCATGCAGGGTGTGAATGCGGCGGATGTGCTGTTTGCTTCGTTCAGCTCGGCCATGCATAGCGTCATTCCAGTCGATGCTGACGGCAAACCACTCATGAGATGCTTGACCTGGGCAGACAACCGCAGCGCTGCATGGGCGGCTAAATTCAAGCATGAAATGGGCGGTCATGAGGTCTATCTGCGGACAGGTACACCGGTTCACCCGATGTCGCCGATTACGAAGCTGCTGTGGCTGCGACATGATGAACCGGAGCTGTTCGGTCTGGCGAAGAAGTTTATTTCGATCAAAGAATATGTCTTCTTCAAGCTATTTGGTAGCTATGTCGTCGATCACTCGATTGCTTCGGCAACCGGTATGATGAATCTAGAGAAGCTGGACTGGGATGAGGAAGCGCTTCGAATTGCAGGCATAACAAGTGACCGACTGTCGGAGCTTGTCCCGACGACGCATGTGCTTACCGGGCTGAAAGCTGAATTAGCGGAACAAATCGGATTGCTGCCGACTACGCCTTTTGTTGTCGGAGCGAGTGATGGCCCCCTGTCGAATCTAGGCGTGAATGCGATTGATCCTGGGGTTGTGGCGCTTACGATCGGAACGAGCGGCGCGATTCGCACGATTGTAGATAAGCCCGTTACGGACCCGAAGGGCCGTTACTTCTGCTATGCGCTGACGGCGGACAAATGGGTCATCGGCGGAGCGGTGAACAACGGCGGCGTCATCTTCCGCTGGCTCAGAGATGAGCTGGCTTCGGAAGAGGCCGAAGAAGCGAGGCGTATGGGCTTAGACCCGTACGATGTGCTGACGCAAAAGATGGAGAAGGTACGTCCCGGCTCGGACGGATTGATTTTCCACCCTTACCTGACAGGAGAACGAGCGCCGCTATGGAACCCGGATGCGCGCGGTTCATTCTTCGGTCTGTCGCTGCATCACCGTAAGGAGCATATGATGCGTGCTGTGCTGGAAGGGATTAATTACAATTTGTATTCCGTTCTGCATGCGTTGGAGGAAACGATCGGCAAGCCGGCCAAAATCCATGCCACAGGCGGATTTGCACGCTCTGCGCTTTGGCGTCAGATGATGGCAGACATATTGGGACAGCGGATTGTCATTCCGGAGAGCTTCGAGAGCTCCTGCTTAGGAGCAGTTGTGCTCGGATTGATGGCGATCGGCCGTGCCGATTCATTGTCGATCGTTTCGAAGATGATGGGCTCCACTTTCGAGCTTACGCCAAATAAAGAAGCAGCAGCCCACTATGAGGAGCTGCTGCCTATCTACTTGCGCCTATCGGAGAAGCTTACGGAAGAATACGCAAGCATCGCTGCTTACCAGCGGAAACTGTTTCAATAGTGCGCAAACCGCACGGGATCAACGAACGCCGACTGTCAGCGGATATCGTGGTTAATGGCAATCATCCCGATCACCTGAGGTTTATCGGCGCTGCCGCCGAACCAGATGTCGCCATTGCCGACCATGACGCCTTGATAATTCACGAATACCTGGTCTGCTGATTGCTCGGCGATCGCTTGTTTGATCGACTTGTTCATGATGGCGTCGTATTGATCGACGAAGTCTCTGCGTGTCTTGATCAGCTGCGTGCCAGAAGGGCTGTTCACTCTGAGGGGGTACAGAATATGATTGGCCACGGTCACTTTATCATCCTCGGCGATGGCTTTCTTAACCGCATTGAATACGTCGAAGAATGCCTGCGGATCCTCGATGCCGGCTACTTCAAACGGATTGGTGCCGGCTTTTATTTGACTCGTGATGGTCGGTAGGGTTCCAACTTGGTGCTCCGCTGTGCTCTTTTCTTGATCCGATTGGCTGCAGCCAACTAAGGAAAATACGAGTGTGAGGGCTATGAGAACGGCTGATGTCAGCCTGTACCAAACATTTGAATGCTTACCAGTATATGTTTGCATTACCATCATCCTTTCTTACCTTTATGCTTTCACTTTATGGACGAATAGATGCAGCGTAATGTTTCGATTGTGAAATAGAAAATAGTACGAAGCAAAAAGACCAGTGGACGTTCCGCTAACGCGAACGGTCCACTGGTCTTTTCTTTATAACCATACTTACGAATGGTCAATGATCGTTTGGTAGGTCGTGCGGTCGCAATGCTGCACCAATTTCACGAGCAGCTCCTTAGCCGCATCGTAGTCATCGGTATGCAGGACGGAAGCCGAGGTATGAATATACCGTGCGCATACGCCGATAACGGTTGAAGGGATACCGATCCCTTGCGTATGGACCGCTCCGGCGTCTGTTCCGCCTTGGGATACGAAGTACTGGTAGGGAATTTTGTGCGTTTGCGCCATATCCAGCACGTACTCCACCATGCCGCGATGCGTCAGCATGCTTGGATCGTAGAGACGAAGCAGGGTGCCTTGGCCTAGCTGACCGAAAGCGGATTTGTCGCCGTTCATGTCATTGGCTGCGCTGGCATCCATAGCGAAGAACAGATCCGGTTTAATCATGGCAGATGCTGTTTTGGCGCCGCGAAGTCCGAGCTCTTCTTGCACGGTTGCTCCGGAGTACAATACATTCGGGAGCTTCTGCCCGTGCAGCTCTTTCAGCAGCTCGATGGCAAGGCCTACGCCGTAGCGGTTATCCCATGATTTGGCCATAATTTTCTTCGGATTCGCAAGGGGAGTGAACGGACAATACGGCACGGCTTGCTGGCCGATACGTACGCCGACTTCTTCCGCATGCTGGCGGCTGTCCGCGCCGATGTCGATATACATGCCCTTCACATCAAGCGGCTTGCCGCGCGCTGCTTCATCAAGCAGATGAACTGGCGTCGTACCGATGATACCGACGATCGGCCCGTTCTCCGTCATCACTTGAATGCGCTGCGCAGGCAGCACTTGGCTGAACCAACCTCCAAGCGTCTGGAATTTGAGCATGCCGTTCTCCGTAATACCCGTGATCATGAAACCGACTTCGTCCAAATGGCCTGCCGCCATAATGACCGGACCGCTCTCATCGCCGCGCATGACGCCAAAGATGCTGCCTAGCCGATCCTGTACGATTTCATCTGTATATCTCGTAAGCTCACCGCGAACAAAGCTCCGCAGCTCCCGCTCAAAGCCGGATGCCGCTTGAAATTCGGTTAACGTCCGCATCAGTTCCATTGTTTCTTGATTCATGGTAATTCCTCGCTATCGTAATGGGATGGGGGATATTCAGATGGACCAAACACCCCTATTCTACCGTCTTTCCAATCGAAGGTAAATGAGGCACTCCCGACATTATTCATAATCGCTTCAAAAGGAGTAGCCGGAAGGGAAAGCACAATCGCTGTCGAACTGTAATAAAGCGCTTCCAAAGTTAGTTTCGATTGACCTGTTAAAGATAATATTCCCCCATTGCCTGCCTGGAATTAAGAGCGATAAGATAACGGTACGTTCATGTTAAAGTCGCATACATACTCGGTAAAGGGTGATGAGAGAACATGTATCGGGTGCTGATTGTAGATGATGAGAAGGAAATCAGGGAGGGGCTGCGGCTTCGTTTTCCTTGGGTGGAATTTGGCATCGATCTGGATGAAATATATACGGCTGACGACGGTGAAACCGCGCTTGAGCTGACCGAGCAGTTAAACCCGGACGTTATTGTGACGGATATCAAAATGAGCCGCATGTCGGGTCTGGAGTTTATTCAGTCTCTGCATCAGCGCGGCAACTTCTCGGGCAAGTCGATCGTGATCAGCGGGTATGACGATTTTGATCTGGTGAAGCATGCGATGCAGCTCGGCGCTATCGATTATGTGCTCAAGCCGATTAATATCGAGGAGCTGTCGCAGGTCATTCACAAGGCGATCAGCCAAATCCGTGAGGAGCGGCTCGACAAGCAGAACAAGCTGCTGCTGGAGAATCAGGTGCATTTTGCATTGCCCAAAATGCAGGAGGAAGTCGTTCGCGAAGCCGCGGAGAACGAGTATAACCCGTACTGGGAATCGCGCATGATGCATAGACTCGGCAATTTGCAGCTGGAGTGGCTGACGCAGCATAAGCTCGCGCTCATGCTCATCGAAGTGGATGATCTGAAGGCGATTGACCAAGGGAAGCTGTACCGCAAGGAAAAGGAGTTAGTCCTGTTCGGCATCAGCAATGTCGTGAAGCAGACACTGCAGGAGGAATATGCGCATCCGGCCTGCATGTACAGCGATGCGAAATCCCGTTTCGTGATCGTTCTCAGCTGCAATCATCAGGAGCAGCTTTGCTCCATCAAGGATATTGCGGTTACCTGCATCGACCGGATTAACGGCTATGTCAAAGTGAAGGTCAGCATCGGGCTCGCTTCAACGGTCGGAGGCATTAAGCAGCTGCACGATATGCGGCAGGAAGCAGCAGATATTTTGGAGCAAAAGGCAGTTTACGGCGGCAATCGGCTGCTGCTTCGTCAGGATCTCGGGGTCGATGCGGAGTTTTCGGAGCTGTCGATTGGCAACGTCAATGAAATGTTCGACCTCATTCGTTACGGCTCCGATCGGGAAATTCGGACCGTCATGCAATCATTCCCCGAATTTGTACGGACCTGGGGTTCGACCAACATTAAAGATATCCAGCAGAAAATCTTCGAGTGGCTGCTCGAACTATTCAAGAAAGCGGCCGCCGGCGGATGGAAAGAACGCGGCTGGGAACGCAATCCGATCGCCATCTGGGACCGATTGGAGCAGTACGATACGCTCGATTCGCTGCGTATTCAGGTGGAGAGCTATCTGGTGTCCATCGCCGCGGATTTCAGGAAAAACTGGGTGCCGCAAAGCCAAATTATTTCCGAGGCGGAGAAGGTCATCCAGCGGAATTATGGCGATAATTTGACGCTGCACACCGTTTCGCTGGAGGTTCATGTTACGCCGGTGTGGCTCAGCAAGCTGTTCAAGAAGGAGAAGCAGCAGACCTTTTTGGAATATCTCACTGAGGTGCGGATCGAGAAAGCGAAGGAAATGTTAGGTGACGTCGCCAACAAAATTTATCAGGTCTCGCAAGAGGTAGGCTACCGCGACCCGGTTCATTTTACGAAGCTGTTCAAGAAGAACGTGGGCCATACGCCGAAAGAATATCGGAAGCTGAGAGGAATCATCGATGAGTAGCTATACGCTGCAGCAAGCGGCATCCTTGCGCAATAAAGTGATTGGCATGTTCTTCATGATCATCATTGTGCCGTTTCTGCTCTTTGCCTATTATGCGCATATCAAGTCCGTTGAGGGCATTTCGAATGCCAATGCTTCGTTCTCGATGGACTATATGCTCCAATCGAAGCGGAATCTGGATCGCTACCTGAACCAGCTGAACGAGCAGATTAATGGCATCATCGGCAATGCGAAGTTTCAGCAGCTGATGGAGGACTCGATGGTTCCGAAGAAGGATGAGAGCTCGTTTATATCCGGCATGATGCTGCTGCTTGATCAGTCCAAGTCGCAGGTGGATGCTTTTCGAGTCCGTGTGTTTCCGATCGATCCGAGCAAACATCCGATGTATATCAACACGCTGGACGAACAGAAGGGATTTCAGACCAGCAATTGGTTCAAAACGGCACAGATGACGATTACGCCGACGTGGCATCTGTTTATGCCTGCGGAAAGCTCGTATTTTCGACCGATGCTGTCCAAAATCAAGCGGTTCACCGGGCTGCATGACCAAATTGCGCGGGGGATCGTCATTACCGATTTGACGGAGGATCAGCTGAAACGGTATCTCACGCCTTCGCAGCGAATGAAGGGGCAGCGGATGTTTCTGATGACGCGCAGCGGGTATGTGCTCTATGATACGGCAGATAATGCGCTGGCCGGCAAGCTTATCCCGTCCAAGCCGCTCGTCGATTCCATTGCGGCCTCGACGCAGAAAGCGGAGACGTTGACGATCGACGGAGAGAAGCAGCTCGTCACGTATGTGAAGCTGGATACGGAGCAATGGATGCTCGTTAGTACGACGCCGCTCGAGCAGCTGACGCATCCGATTCAGGAAATGGATAAGCTGCTTGTTTTCTTCCTGATCATCTATTTGATCTGCTGCATCGGGGTCGTCATCTATATGACGCTGTATTTCACCCATCCGCTGCACAGGCTGGTTCGTTCCATGCGCAAGCTGGAGTCCGGCGAATTCCAATTCATGCTGCCGCCTTCGGATCGCAGGGATGAAATCGGCTGGCTGTATCGGGGCTTCAACAACATGACCGGCAAAATCCAGCAGCTGCTCGACCAGACTACGCAAGCCGAGCGGACGAAGAAAGAGCTGGAGTTTCAGGTGCTAAGCCACCAGATTAATCCGCATTTTCTGTACAATACGCTGGAGTCCATCCGGTGGAAGGCGGAGTATCATAACATGCCGGACATTAGTGAGATGGTTTCTTCTCTGGGTAATTTGCTGCGTCTGAGTCTCAATCAGGGCAAGGAGATTACGACGGTGTCAAGGGAAATCGAGCAGGTGAAGGCGTACGTCCGTATCGAGCAGGCCCGCCTCGGCAATCAGGTGCGGTTCTTGATTTCGATCGATGAAGAGGTGCTGCATGCGCCGTTCCTCCGTTTGCTGCTGCAGCCGCTAGTCGAGAACGCCATTCATCACGGCATCCGGAGCAATCCCGAGAAAGGGAAGATTATGCTGACCGGCCGCCGTGAGGGGACGGATATTGTCATTGAGCTGAGCGACAATGGACAAGGCATTCCGGAAGCGGTGCTGCAGGAGCTGACCAATCCGGAGGAGAAGTCGGCCCTTGTCGCCAAGCGCCGCGGCGTCGGCCTCCGCAACGTGAACGATCGGCTGAAGCTGTATTTTGGCGAGGCCTACACGCTGCAAATTGAGGCGAGGGCAGGAAGCGGGACGCGCATTGTTCTGCGGCATCCGATTATAGAGCCGGAGGAAGAGTCGGGGTAAGCGTAGACGGTTAGTTTGTGGGATGGACACGTAGAGGACACTATTCCGCGGTTGGAATAAGTGTCCTTTTCTTTGGGCGGCTAGTTGCAGCGTCGAAGTATAGATAAAAGTGGTATCGCTTATCGCACATTGGCGGGAAAGCGTCGAAGTAGCAACAAGAGAAGTATTGGTTACCGCGCATTGGCGGGAAAGCGTCGAAGTAGCAACAAGAGAGGTAGCAGTTACCGCATATAGGTGGGAAAAGCAGCCAAGAGTTGCTCACAGAGCAACACATTAGCAGATAGTTGGCTAATTGAGAGCATGTGTAGCTCCCAGAGCAACACATGCTCGGAATATCGGCGGATTGAGAGAAAGTGTAGTTCTCAGAGCAACACATGAGCAGATAGTTGGCTAATTGAGAGTATGTGTAGCTCTCAGAGCAACACATCATCGGAAAATCGGCGAAACGCGAGCAAGTGTAGCTCCCCGAGCAACACTTACTCCTCGAGTCTGCCGCCCTGATCCACAGAGGAGCACCACACAGGCGGAACTTTCTCAGCAGAGGCCAAGTTTACACCACAAAGTTTAATTTTGGCTCATAGTAGGTCTGCGGGCCATCCATTATGATGATTATAGCAACGATAAGCAGCTACCAAACACGAACAGGAAAGGTAAGGACGCCAATGAAACCAAGCAGCGAAGTTGTGAATAAACCGATACGTGCAGCTGTCTATCGCAAGAGGTCGAGCTTCGTCTCTGATCTCATGCGGAACCACTCGCTCTATGTCATGTTCCTCCCGGTCGGCATCCTGCTCCTTGTCTTCAACTATTTGCCGCTCGCGGGTCTCATCATCGCATTCAAGAACTACGACTTCGCCAGAGGCATCTTCGGCAGTCCTTGGGCGCAGCCCATTCTCAACAACTTCGACTACTTGCTCTCCTCGGATGCTGCTTCCCGCGCAGTCCGAAACACCATACTGCTCAATGGCTTGTTCATCGCAGTGGGGCTGATTTTCGAGGTAGGACTTGCTCTGATGCTGAACGAGGTGCGCAACAAATATTTTAAACGAATTACGCAGTCGATCACGTTTCTCCCGTTCTTTATCTCCTGGATCGTCGTCGGCGTGTTCACATACAACTTGCTCAACTACGAGAATGGCGCGATCAATCGCATTGTAGAATGGTTAGGCTTCCAGCCCATCGATTTCTACAGCGAAGCAGGGCTGTGGCCGCTCATTCTGACCATCGCCATCCGCTGGAAAGTAACCGGCTATGGCACGATCATCTATTTGGCCGCGCTCACGGGTATTGACAGCTCGTATTATGAAGCCGCTTCCATCGACGGTGCATCCCGCTGGCAGCAGATCCGGTATATCAGCATTCCGATGCTGAAGCCGACGATCATCATCCTCACCTTGCTCGCAGTAGGGCGAATCATGAATGCGGACTTCGGCATGTTTTACGCCATGGTCGGCGATGCTTCTCTCCTCTATCCGACAACAGATGTTATTGATACGCTGGTCTATCGCAGTTTAAGGAAGTCCGGTGATATCGGAATGGCCTCGGCAGCCGGATTTATCCAATCGGTCGTTGCCTTCGTTCTCGTGCTTGGCAGCAACTATGCGGCAAGGAAGGTCGACAAGGACTCAGCTATTTTCTAACTTTACTTCGCGACGAACATAAGGAGGGGCATCATGCCGGTAAAACGTATATCCATCTCGCAAACGATCATTATCGTCATCATTTCCTTGTTCAGCCTTGCCTGTCTGCTGCCGTTTCTCATGGTTATTACCGGCTCGCTCGCAACGGAGAACGATATTATAAACAACGGCTACTCGTTGTTCCCAAGGCATATCACGTTCATGTCGTATGAGATTCTGCTCCTCGGCTCCAATCGAATTGTGGACGCCTACGGAATCAGCATGATCGTTACGGTTGCAGGCACGCTGCTTTCGGTTCTCCTGACCAGCCTAGGCGGGTATGTAATGGCGCGGCGCTCTTTCAAATACCGCAACATTCTCTCGATCTACGTCATCATCACGATGCTGTTCAGCGGCGGCTTGGTACCTTGGTACATCGTATGCGTCAACTACCTGCACCTGAAGGATACGATCTTCGCGATGATTCTGCCACCGCTGGCGAACGCGTTCAACATGTTCCTGATCCGCAACTTCCTGTTCTCCATCCCGGAGGACATTTATGAATCCGCCAAAATGGACGGAGCAAGCGAGTACCGCATCTACTACCAGCTGATCATGCCTTTATCCAAACCGGTTCTCGCCACTGTCGGCTTGTTCGTCGCACTGGGGTACTGGAACGATTGGTTCCTCGGCCTCATGTTCGTCGATAAGCAAGAGCTGCAGCCGCTGCAGCTGCTGCTCCGAACGCTCGTTTCGAACGTGGAGTTCCTCCGAAGCTCCAGCAATGCCGCCGATATGCAGCGCATCTCCGCGCAGCTGCCGTCCGAGTCCATCAAGATGGCACTCACGGTAGTAACGATCGGGCCGATCGTCTTCTTGTATCCGTTTTTGCAGCGGTATTTTGTCCAAGGCTTGATGGTTGGTGCAGTGAAAGGATAACGGACAGCTATAACGGCGCTACCGGTAGCGCTGGATAGTATAAAAAACAAGCTCAAGGGGAGAGGTACACGATGAAGAAGATGCATTCCAAGCTTCCACTGCTGCTCACGATTGTGCTTATGCTTAGCCTAATGCTTTCGGCATGTAGTTCCGGCAACAATGACAACAGCAAAAACAATGGAGATTCATCCGGTACAACCAATGCAGCGGCTGACAACACCACGAATGCATCCACAGAAGATACGAACAATGCGGCAGCAACGACGGACAACACAGCTAAGGAGCAAGAGGAAGTTACGCTGAAGTTCTATTTTGGCGGTGACAAGAAAGCGGCTACGGACGAGGTTTGGTCTGCAGTCAGCGATTATGTGAAAACAAAAGGGCTTAACGTGAAATTCGATATCAACTTTATCCCGTTTGGCGACTTTAAAGACAAAATGCTCGTTATGGCCGCTTCCGGCGATAAATGGGATATGAACTTTGACGGCGACTGGCTCTCCTATAAGCAGATGGCTGCCAAAGGCTCCTACATGGCGCTCAACGACCTGCTCCCGAAATTTGCACCAACCCTGTATGCTAAATATCAAGAACAAGGCACGCTGACAGCTGCAACAGTCGATGGCAAAATCGTCGGCCTTCCTTGGACGATGAGTATGAACCAACGTAAATATGCGGTATGGCGGGTGGATCTGACAGATAAAGCGGGCATTACGCCGGCTGTGGATTCCATCAAAACCATTGAAGATCTCGATGCTTTCCTGCACAAGCTGAAAGCAGCATTCCCGAAAGATAAGCTGTCCCGTTCCACACCGCTTGGCATCTATATGGAGCGCGATGAGTGGGTTGACCTTGGCTTCCATGGCATGGGCTTCTACCTCAACGATCCGGCCGTGAAGATCCAACCGGTTGAACAACAACCGTTCTACAAAGAAGCAGCACTTATGGCTAAAAAATGGTACGACGACGGAATCATCAACAGAGATGCCATGATCGATAAAGAAGACGGCGCAGCACAATGGAGAAACGGCAAAATGTTCTACACCGACTCCTCGCATGAATGGGTGAACGCAAACCCTGGCTTCGCGGATCCTTCCTACAAGCTGTCCAGCTCGCTGCTCTACCCTGACAAGAAATATGTCAACCGTACAGCACTGGCTAACGTTGTAGCGATTAACCGCAACTCCGAGCATGCTGATCGCGTGCTGCAATTCCTGGATATGCTCGAAACGGACAAAACACTCTATGACCTCGTACAATACGGAATCGAAGGCAAAACCTATGTAATCGACGGCGAAACAGCGAATTATCCGGAAGGCATGCAAACGACTACAAGTAACTACATGGAGTGGGGCGGCCAATGGGCGCTGTGGAAACCGCAATTTATGCGTCCAAACCCAGCTTACGGCAAAGACTTCTGGGTGCATGAAGCAGAATTCGCAGCATTGCCGGTTAACGTAAACTCGCCGGTAGACGGTCTGTTCATCTCCGAAGACAACATCAAGAACGAAGTAGCGAAACGCGATCAAGCGATCGAAGAATTCCACAAACCGATCGAGTTCGGAAATGCCAAAGACGTCGATAAAGCAGTAGCGGATTACATCGAGAAGCAGAAGGCAAACGGCCTTGACAAAATCATGGCAGAAGCGCAAAAACAAATCGATGCCTACCTGGCTACGAAGAAGTAATCGAGAAATCCGCGCCTCTCACAGGGTGCGGATTTTTTGCCGGCCAAACAGCTAAGGTTGCCCCAGATAACTATCGGATTGACTCATTACAAGCTGCAGCGAGACTCCTTATACTCTATTTGTAAACGATTACAAGTGGGAAAGGGTGTAGATTATGAAGAAGAGGTTTTCTCCCCTCATCATGGCTATCTTACTCGCTGTATCCTGTTTTCCGTTCTTACCGCTGGCGGCATCGGCAGATACCGTCCTGTTCACCACAGGATTGGAATCCGGTCAAACCGCACCGAATTTCTTGGACACCATCGAATTCTCTTCCAATGTGAGCGGTATAACGTCAGGCGTTTCACCGGAGGCTTCTCCGCGTACCGGCGAGCAGGCGCATACCGGTACTTCGGCGCTTATGTATTCAGGCAACGCGAACGGCGGCTCGACAACGTATGCGTATTTCAAGGTGTTCACCGTCAGCATTCCCGTGACTTCGGCGTCCAAGCTGCAATATTTCATCTATCCGCAGCAGGATAACGGAAGGTATATGGCGGTCGATTTTCATTTTACGGATGGGTCGACGCTGCGCGACAGCGGGTCGGTGGATCAAAACGGGAATACGGTTCATCCGGCCGGTGGTCATGGCGGAACGATTCCGCTCAATGCATGGTCACAGATCAATTCGAACTTCGGTGTGCAGAATGCCGGAAAGACGATCGACCGTATCTGGGTCGCCTATGACCGTGCAGGCAGTACAGGCAACTACCGCGGCTACATCGACGATATTACGATTTCCAATACAACGACGACAAGCTCTGTCCGCAACAGCGTCATCGTCAGCACCGTCTATCCGACAAGCGATATTGTAATTTCGGACTACAACGTTACGGCCTTCGGCGCGGATAATACGGGTGTGAACGATGCGACCGCCGCCATTCAAAATGCCATTGACGCCTGCTACAACGATGGCGGAGGAACGGTATGGCTGCCTGCTGGAACTTACAAAGTATCCGGCACGATTCAAGTGCGAGCGTTCTGCTCCGTCCGAGGCGATTACCGCGATGCGGACAGCGGAAGCGGGAGTTACGGCACTGTAATCGCTGCGAATCTGACGTCCGGCGATGCGGGGCCGGTGCTGTTCCGCATTGGCGGCAGCGCATCCGTACAGGGCTTGACGGTGTATTATCCGAACCAGAATGCGACAAGTCCGGTTCACTATAATTACACTTTCGAAATTCCGGGCAATGCTTGGATCAGCAACGAGAATTATATGACGGCGTCCATCATGAACGTGACGATGCTTAACTCGTATCGCGGAATCGGCATTAGCACGATGGCCTCCGACCATACCGGCGGTTCGCAGGTGCATGAGCAAGCGACAGTGAAGAACGTGAAAGGCACGATTCTATACCGAGGCGTGGAAGCCTATAACGGTGCAGATGTCGGCACATGGGAGCATGTGAATTTTAACAGCTCGTATTGGGCCAATGCAGGAGTGTCCTACAATGCTCCGAGTGCGACTACGATCAAGAACTGGACGCGTTCGAACGCCACTGCGTTCACGCTTGGCGACTTGGAGTGGGATCAGTTCTATGCGATGGAGGCATCCGACTTCAATATCGGAATCAACATCGTAACAGGCCAGCGGATTCAGTTCTCGGGCGCCTTTATCTGGGCGAATATCCAGAACACGAATATCGCGGTGAAGGTAGACAATATCGACACCCGCTGGGGTGTATCGTTCCTGCGCAGTGTGCTTAAGGGCAGCACGGCCTCCGTTCAGAACAACACGGCTGGTTATGTGAAAGTGACCGATTCCGATATTACGGGCAGCACGTCAGGTACCGTAACGATCTCCGGACCGGGAACATCGCCGGTTGTGTCGCCTTCTGCCGCTACGCCGAAGGTCAGCCGAGCCGTGCTGTATGATGTCACCAAAGCGCCGTACAATGCGCCGTTTACCTCTTCGCGCGGCCCGGCGCTGCCGACGTTGGATGCAACTTCCGCGATCCAATCCGCGCTGAATGCCGCGGGGACCGCCGGCGGCGGTGTCGTCTATGTGCCGGCAGGCTGGTTCAAGGTCAGCACGCACTTGACCGTTCCGGCCAATGTAGAGCTGCGCGGCTCAGCCTCATCGCCAACGAGAGATCAAGGCGGATCAAGCGCTGGCACGGTGTTTTTCGCTTATGAAGGTAAAGATACGGCCACACCGGATTCGAGCACGGCGTTTATTACGCTGAATGGGAACACAGCCGGCTTGCGCGGATTGCGTGTCTTTTATCCGGAGAACAATCCTGCAGCTGGAATAAAAGCGTTCCCTTATACGATTAGAGGCAACGGCAGCAGCGTATACATTGTCAATGTGGGACTGCCTAACTCGTATAACGCCATCGATTTGATGACAAATCGTAATGATAACCACTATGTGGAGAAGGTACAAGGGACCTTGTTCAAGAATGGTATTACTGTAGGGCTCAGTACGTCCGGTTACATCACCGGCATCCTCACCAACGGCAACGCCGTATGCCGCACCGGCTACAACATTCCCGGCTGGGTCGTGGAGAGCAACGTCTTCTCGCAGGTCATCGATGCGTTTACGAGACCCAATGAGACGCTTGTAACCGTGAACGGAGCTTCCGATGAGAAGCTGGTCAACGTTTTTGCCTACGGCTCAAAGAACGGGTTAGTTGTGCAGTCGGGAACGGTAAACGCATTCAACTTAGGAACGGATAATCTCGGCACAGGCGGATACACCGTGAAGGTGGACAGCGGCTCGGTCAACGTGATGAATCTGATGCGCTATAACGGAACGACATCCTTGGGAACGGTCACAATTTATAACGAAATGCACCTATGAGTTTTTAAATTCCATTCATAGGTCCAAGAATCGGAGGAGCAAACAGTGGCAAAGATCACAGGTGTGAAATGTATCCGAACACGGCATGACGGCAGCTGGACCATCGTAAAAGTAACGACAGATCAAGACGGGTTGTACGGAATCGGCTCGGCAACGGATATGTTTAATCCGGAAGCCGTCGTTCAGGTCGTGGAGCAGTTGTTTGCCCCGCTGCTGATCGGCAGACAGGCAGGCCAGATCGAGGATATATGGCAGATGATGCATACGAGCGGGTATTGGCGGCATGGCTCCATTACCCAAACCGCTATCGGCGGCATCGATATGGCACTCTGGGACATTAAAGGCAAAGAGGCCAATTTGCCGGTATACCAGCTGCTCGGCGGCGCCTGCAGATCGGCTGTCCCTTGTTATGGCCATGCGGATGGACGCGATCAAGAAGAGCTGACCGAAGCGGTTCACCGCTATAAGGAGGAAGGCTACACGGTTATCCGTTGTCAGCTTGGCTCCTATGGCGGCGGCGGCTTCTTGCCGGCAGACCAAGCGAATGTTCCTGTTCCGAGCTGGTCTGCCAATGTGTTCAATGAAGCGATCTATATGAATGCCATTCCGGCGATGTTCGAGAAGCTGCGCGTTACTTTTGGCAACGATATTCAGTTTACGCATGACGTCCATTCACATCTTCAGCCGATCGCTGCTGTACAGCTGGCCAAACGGCTGGATCCTTACCAGTTGTTCTTCTTAGAGGATATATTGCCGCCGGAGCAGATCGGCTGGTTCCGTCAGCTGCGGCAGCAGTCTTCAACGCCGCAAGCGGTTGGGGAGCTGTTCACCAGTCCGCATGAATGGACGGATCTCATTACGGAGAGACTCATCGATTTCATCCGCGTGCGCGTGTCCAAGGGCGGCGGCATCAGCGCCTGCCGCAAGCTTGCCGCGCTTGGCGAAACCTTCGGCGTTCGGACGGCATGGCAAGAAGGCGGGGAGAACGACCCTGTCAACCAAGCGGCAGCCGTTCATCTGGATCGCGCGGTCTGGAATTTCGGCATTCAGGAAATCAATCATTTCAGAGAAGCAGAATGTGAAGCATTCCCAGGTCATGTTGAGCGCAGAGGCGGCTATCTCTATTTATCGGAGAAGCCTGGCCTAGGGGTAGACATTGATGAGGAGAAAGCAGCACTGCTCGTGGATGATGGCTGGAGCCGGTCAGCCTATCATATTCCGTATAAACTGGACCGCAGACCGGATGGAACGCTTGTCCGTCCTTAGAACGGTCAGCGCAATAAAGCAAGGAGGGCGAATGCGTTGAAAACAATTGCCGTAACCGGAGCAAGCGGGAAGCTTGGCGTGTGGGTCGTGAATGAGCTGCTGGCCCAAGGCTATACCGTTATTGCATTGGATAATAAGAAGTCAGATAAGCTGCGCTGCAGGCAAATCACAGTGGATTTGTCGAACTTGGGGCAAGTGATCGGCGGTGTGAATGGAGCAGATGCCATTGCACATTTGGCAGCTATCCCGTCACCGGGCCAATTTTCGAACGAGTTTACGTTCTCGAACAACGTCCTCTCGACTTACAACGTGTTTGAAGCGGCTTCGGTGCTGGGTATTCAGAAGGTCGTATTCGGCTCGAGCGAATCCTCGTATGGCTTCTGCTGGGCGCCGAAGAAATTCGATCCTCATTATGTACCCGTTAATGAGGCGCATCCTCAGCTGCCGCAGGAATGCTACGGTCTATCCAAGGTTGTCAATGAACAGACGGGCGAAACGTTCAACCGCCGTACCGGCATGCAGGTGGCTGCGATGCGGTATTCGCTCATTGCCACGCCGGATGAGCTCAAGTCGTTCCTTGCACGCATGAATGAGCCGATCAATTACAAACATATTTTGTGGAGCTATATCGATATCCGGGACGCCGTCTCCGCCACGATCGCCGCGCTGAAGACGGATGGCTACGGGGCTGTGTCGCTCAACATTACAAGCAGCGATACGCTGAGCGATTGGAATACGGAGCGATTGCTGGATGAATTTTATCCGGAGGTGCGTGACCGCAGAAGAAGCTTTGAAGGGCGAGAAGCGCTGGTCAGCAATGAGGCAGCCTGCCGGATATTAAACTGGAAGCCTATTTATTCGTGGAAGGATCAAGTGGAATGAACGGAAGGAGCCCCTCTGACGCGGGGGCTCTTTGTTTTTTTTGACAAATCTGCACATAGACAGCTTACATACGATGCAACTATACTACTAAGAGAGTTCCAATTTGTCCCAGAGAGAAAGTGTGTATTTCATGCGGATTAATGCCAGAATCATCTATATTATTTTCGGTATTGCCGTGTTATTGGTTGCGATTAATAACGCTTCCTACTACTGGTATACCAAGTCGCTGTTAAAAGATGACTTGTCCGCGCGAATGTCAGCTACTGCCAATCAAATCCGAACCTCGATTGAGCAATCGAAAGAAGGCTCTTTCTACACGGAGGATCTGATCGGCGAGAAGCTGCGCACGGCCGCATTGTTCATCCAAGGACAGCTTAGTCCTGATCTGAATCAGGTTACGAACGGACAGCTTCGTACACTAGCGAAGCAGGCCGGCGTTGCGGGAATATCGCTTATGCAGCGAGTGGCAAACAGTGACGATATCGGAGTTCGTAAATCCTCTGAGCCCAGCGAGCTTAAGATTACGAGCACGAAGCCTTTTGGATACTGGTTTACGGCGTACGACCAGCTGCTAACGAAACACAATGTAACCATACCTGAAGGTCAAAGCTTGCCTAATTTCTGGTCCGGCATCGCAGAGGTTCCGGCCTCCGGCGCAAGCGAAGTCAGCAAATTCGGCTTCTATAATGACGGATCGACGGATTATATTATTACCGTATTTGTGAATGCCGATCAGGTTTTGAAATATCAGGAGATCGTCGGCAGCGACACGATTGTGAAGAAAACGATCGCGGCGAATCATGATATTATTGAAATCGCAGGCTTAAACGGGGTTACATTCGGTAAGGCCCCTAAGCTCTATAAAGATAATAACGGGAATTCTTTTATCTCCATCTATGATCGTCCTGTACTATTTGGCAGTTATGAGATCAAACACGCCGATGACATGGACAGCTTTACGAAGGCCGTTCAAACGAACAAGCCGGTAAGCGTTCTGGAGAAGTGGCAGGGTAAAACCATTCTCAAAACCTTCGTTTATATCGAGGCCAAGGCGCGAGTGGCGGAAGTGCAGCGGGACGTTCCTTATGTCATCGTAATCGACTCTGATTATAGCTCGATCGAGCAAACACTGAATATGCAGTTAGTTCGGCTAGCACTGCTCGTCGTGCTGTTTACGATATTCAGCATTTTGTGCATGTATCTCGTATTCCGGTTTATCGGCAAGAGCAAGGAAAACGCGGTGCGTTCCACGCAAGAGCTGTACATTCAGAATATGGATGTCATGTTTACGGAGATTCGCAGCCAGCGGCATGATTTCTTGAATCATGTTCAAACGATGTATGCCCTCCTGTCCAGGGGGAAGAAGGAAGAACAGCTGCGATATATGGAGGAGCTCATCGAAGAGATCAATGAAGTGAATGATATTATTCGTATCGGCCATCCTGCTGTCGCTGCATTGATTCAGGCAAAAATGGCACAAGCGATGAGAACGAAGATTTTATTCGACCATCATTTTACGGGCCTCGACGGTTTGTCGCTTGGCGTTAAATCGGTGGATATCGTGAAAATCATCGGTAACCTCATCGACAACGCCTTCGACGAAGTAAGCAGACTGGCTCCGGAGCTGCGGCATGTCATCGTGAAAGGCTGGTCGGAAGCAGGCATGCTGTACTTCTCCGTTGCTAATCTGGTGCATGAAGATTTCGATCCCGCACGCGTCAGTCAAATGTTCGGGACAGGGTTCAGCACGAAAGTCGGCGGGGAGCACAGCGGGCTGGGGCTGGCTGTCGTTAAAGAACGTGTCGAGTATTACAAAGGCACCATCGATGTGAATATGGTAGAGGGCTATATCCACTTCCAGCTGGCGATCCCGATGCTTTAAGGGTCGATTGTGTAACTGAAAAGAACCTCTTGCGCTTCATTTGAGCGCGAGAGGTTCTTTTTGTCATTTTGGATAGGATTGCCTATTGGGAAAATGCTCTAACGAACCGTAGAGGTCTTATTTACCTCAAAATAGCCCCCCGAAAATTCTAACGAACCGTAGGGGGCTTATTTGATGGTTTTCAGGTGATTGGGAGCTGTTTTTTCCAATATAAGGCCTGTACGGTTCGTTAGATTCTCGGAGCCCCGAAATTTGGCAAAATAAGGCCTGTACGGTTCGTTAGAATTGCGGAACATGTGGAAGGTGGAACGTGGATTGTGGAAGGCGAGGGAAGTGGAATGCGGTATGGGATGTGAGTTACTGAATCTGTGAAGTGATGGATGCGGGCTGTGGAAGGTGGGTTGTGGAGTGTGGAGTGGGATGTTGAATGCGAGGAAGGTGGGGTGCGGAATGGGAGGTGAGTTATTGAATGTGTGAAGTGATGGATGCGGGCTGTGTGGAACGTGGTACGTGGAGTGCAGAGTGGGATGTTGAATGCGAGGAAAGTGGAGTGCGGTATGGGATGTGAGTTATCGAATGTGTGAAATGATGGATGTGGGCTATGTGGAAGGTGGGTTGTGGAGAGTGGAATGTGGAATGTAAGTTACCGAATGTGTGAATGATGGACGCTGAATGTGTGGAAGGTGGAACGTGGAATGTGGGATGCGAAATGCGAAAATGCAAAATGCGAAATGCGAAATGCGAAATGCGAAATGCGAATGCGAAATGCTCTAACGAACCGTAGAGGTCTTATTTGCTCCAAATTAGCCCCCAAAAAATTCTAACGAACCGTAGGGGTCTTATTTGATGGTTTTTGAGTGAGCGGGAGCTGTTTTTCCCAATATAAGACCTGTACGGTTCGTTAGATTCTCGGAGCGCCGAAATTTGGCCGAATAAGGCCTGTACGGTTCGTTAGAATCACGGTCACCTCGAAATTAGGCAGTTCTCTAACGCTGCAGAGCAATTCGTTAGATTACCGCGGCACACGGGGTTCGAGTTCGAACGTTCGGCCCGCGCGCCCGTTCAGCTCGTGCAACTCGCTCGGCCCGCGCAGCTCAACATCAACAACTACAACCAAAACCAATATAAACCAGCAGAAGGACATCGTTTTTATATGCGATTAATGGCTGCATGATGCTGTTTAGAATAAGAGCAGGCGCAGGTGTGATCAAGATAAAGTGGTGGGAGAGCGTCCGCATGGCTTTAGCCATCAATACGATGGATCGGCATCCATTCCGCCCCAAAACCCAACTAAAAACAACTAATATATAAACAAAAACAATTTCTTAACTTGTATTTAATATTGAAATTACAATTGGCCCCTATATTTAGAGTATCGAAGCTTGGTCAAACCGAGCGGAACCAAACAAGGAGTGAAAACGAATAATGAAAAGGTTTATCGCACTTATCGTGTTAACACTGATGACAATCTCCATTATGGCAGCTTGCGGACAAGCAAAACCGGAAGCAAATACAGAGCAAACATCTGCTGGGGCAAACGAGGGGACAAACGGCGGCGTAGACACAGAGAGCAAAGATTTGACGATCTATACCGCGCTTGAAGATGACCAAATTAACGCATACCTGGTAACCTTCAAAGAGAAATACCCGGATGTGAAATTGAACATTGTCCGTGATTCGACAGGCGTTATTACAGCGAAACTGCTGGCAGAGAAAGACAACCCGCAGGCTGACGTCGTTTGGGGCGTTGCAGCAACAAGCTTGCTCGTGCTTGATCAGAATGAAATGCTGGAAGGTTACTCGCCGGCAGGTGTGGAGCGCATCCAACCGGATTTTAAAGACAAGAATGAACCGGCACACTGGGTTGGCATCGATGCTTGGGAAACCGCATTCGTAGTCAACAAGACGGAACTTGAGAAGAAGAACCTGCCCATTCCACAATCCTATGAGGATTTGATTAAACCTGAGTATAAAGGTCTGATCACCATGCCAAACCCATCTTCTTCCGGAACAGGTTTCCTTACAGTATCCGGCCTCGTTCAATTGAAAGGTCAAGACGATGCATGGTCGTATATGGATAAGCTGAACGACAACATTGCCATGTATGTGCATTCCGGCTCGAAGCCTGCAAAGATGGCAGGAACAGGCGAGTATCCAATCGGTATTTCCTTCGGCTACCGCGGTATTGAAGAGAAGAAGAATGGATCACCGGTCGAGGTTGTGTTCCCGAAAGAAGGTTCAGGCTGGGATGTTGAAGCGAATGCGTTGATGAAGAAAGCAACAATCAAGCAAACGGCGAAGAATTTCTTGGATTGGGCCATTACAGACGATGCTATGAAGGAATACAACAAGAACTACGCGATCCTTGCAACGAAAGCCGATACAACGGTTATTCCTGAAGGGTATTCGCAGGATCCGGTGAAGCAGCTGATTAAGAATGACTTCTATAAATCGGCAAAAAACAGAGACAACATCTTGGCGGAGTGGGATAAACGTTATAACGCGAAGAGCGAACCGAAAACGGAGTAATAGACCGACCCTCTACTAGTAGTCAAAAGGAAGAAGCTGCGCGGGTATGCTGCCGAGCAGCTTTTCCTTTACCAAAAACCAACTAAAAACAATTAAAACAAATAAATAACACATTATTAACGTGTTTTTAACCCTGAGATAACAATGAGACTGTACAATAAAGGTGTAAGTCAAATAAAGGGAGGCTCTTATGTCACAAGCTTACCTGTCACTGCGACATATTCATAAACAGTTCGGCTCGTTTACCGCACTCAAGGATATCAATCTCACGATTCAAAAGGGTGAATTTATTTGTTTGCTAGGGCCCAGCGGTTGCGGCAAAACAACCCTATTGCGCATCATCGCGGGTCTCGAAAGTCCCACTGAAGGCAGTGTCCTGGTAGGTGGCAAGGAGATCACGAAGCTCCCTCCGGCGAAACGCAATTTCGGAATGGTTTTTCAATCCTATGCATTATTTCCGAATTTGACGGCTTATCAGAACGTGGCGTATGGCTTGCAAGGCAAGAAGTTAGCCAAGAAGGAAATCGATGAGAAAGTCAGACATGTGCTGGATCTCGTCGATCTGGCGCATATGGGCGATCGTTATCCGGCTCAGCTGTCAGGCGGACAGCAGCAGCGAATTGCGCTGGCTCGGGCGATTGTTTTGTCTCCCGACTTTCTGCTTCTGGATGAACCGCTTTCCGCGCTTGACGCTAAGGTTCGTGAGAAGCTGCGAGAGCAAATCTGCGAGCTGCAAGAGAAACTCGGCATTACAACAGTCATGGTTACCCATGATCAAGAAGAAGCATTAACGATGGCAGACCGCATCGTGGTGATGAACAATGCCGAGATCAAACAGGTTGGAACGCCGCAAGAGGTTTACGATGTGCCGGCCTCCCCGTTTGTCGCACATTTTATCGGCGCGATTAATTTCATGAATCATGGGAAAGCTGCGGCCGCACAAGGCGGTTTGGCTATTCGTCCCGAGCATGTTCATATTCACGCGTTGCCTGCCTTAGGCGGAATTCCTGCCATTGTGCGACATATTGAATTTCGCGGTTCCTTCTATCGCCTAACCGTGCAGGTTGAGCAGCAGGAATTCCAAGGCGGTACAATTGCAGCACAAACGATGCTCGTAGACATATCGTCACAAGCCGCCGCTCACATGCAGCTAACTCGAAACGCGAGTGTTTCACTTGAATTGCCCGCGAATAAATGCATCCACTTCCAGCCTGAAAAGTTGGTGTTCGGATGAGAGACCGTGAGCAATGGATACGCCGCATCTTCATCGTGAGTGTCGTATTCATCTTAATGGTGATTGTATTATTTCCGCTTTGCACGCTGTTCAGCAAAGCTTTCTTCAATCGGGATGGTCAATTTAACGGACTTGATAATTTCGTTCATTATTTCACGACACCGGCACTGTCTCAATCCTTAACGAACACGATCTTTATCTCTATCGTTTCTACGATTATCGCGGGTACGCTTGCCTTTTTCTATGCCTTTGGCATATCGAGAACCGCAGTGTGGGGGAAAGGTTTCTTCAAATACGCGGCCTTGCTTCCGCTATTCGAACCAACCATTATGCATGGTATTGCTTTGACGTATTTGTTTGGGAATCAAGGTGTAATCACAACCGGTTTATTCGGTCATCTGCCGGGGATCAACATTCATTTGTACGGCCCGGTAGGGATTATCATCTCCGAGGTTATCTATATCTTCCCTCAAGCCTACATGATTTTCTTAACGGCACTTTCGATTACCGACTTCCGTCTCTATGAAGCTGCAGAATCGATGGGAGCAAGTAAGCTGAGAAGGTTCTTCACGGTTACGTTACCATCGGTCAAATATGGCTTGATCAGCGCCGTGTTCGTCTGTTTCACAGCTTCCTTTACGGATTTTGGAGCTCCACAGGCGGTTGGCGGCTCGTTCAATGTACTGGCAACAGACATCTATAAACAGGTCATAGGTCAGCAAAATATGTCCATGGGAGCGGCAGTCGGCATCCTGCTCACCGTCCCGGCTGTAATTGCGTTCGTGGTGAATCGAATCGTCGACCGCAAGCAGCGTTCGATGCTGTCAGCCAAATCCACACCATACCGCATAGAGAAGAAACGACCGCGAGACATCACGTTTACGGTATTCAACATTGTCGTTTCATTAGGCATTCTCATTCCGCTTGTAACGATGGTGTACGCTTCATGCGTCAAGGTTTGGCCGTATGACCTGAGTCTCGGATTGAAACATTACGACTTTTCAAGAGTTGCAGCAGGCGGACTTGGACCGTATATGAACAGCTTGAAAGCCGCTTTCTTCACCGCTGTCATCGGTACGCTCGTTACCTTTGTTTTCGCTTATTTTATCGAGAAGTCCAAGGAATTGAAGCTCATCCGAGAAGCCGGATACTTCCTCTCCATCCTGCCTGTTGCTTTGCCCGGCATGGTTGTGGGTCTCGCTTATATCTTCTTCTTTAACAATCCGAGCAATCCGCTTGGCGGCATCTATGGCACACTGGCGATTATTGTACTCGCTAATATCGTTCACTTCTATTCCGTGCCGTTCATTACGGCAACAGCTTCTCTGAAGAAGCTGGATAAAGAGTTCGAGCTTGTCTCGGAATCGATGCGAGTTCCGTTCTACCGCACCTTCCTGCGCGTAACGGTACCGTTGTCGCTGCCGGTCATTCTCGAGAATGCGATCTACTATTTCGTTAATGCCATGGTAACCGTATCTGCCGTGATCTTCCTAAGATCCGCTGATACGAATCTGGCTTCCGTTTCCATCGTTAACATGGATGATGCCGGGGACATCGCTGCTGCGGCTGCCATGTCTACCTTGATCGTCCTGACGAACATCGTTGTCCGCTCGCTCTATGAACTGGCGGTTAAACGGATAAGAAGACAGTCCGAAGCATGGCAGGTTCACAATTAAAGGAGGCAATTAGGATAATGACGATTAAAGGTGTAATTTTGGATTGGGCAGGGACTACGGTTGATTATGGCTGTTTTGCGCCGGTAGCGGTTTTCATAGAAGTATTCGCAAATAAGGGCATCGAAATTACAATGGATGAAGCTCGTAAGCCGATGGGGATGCTCAAAATCGATCATTTGAGAACGTTATGCGAGATGGAACGTATCGCGGGGCTGTGGGAAGACAAATACGGCAGAATCCCAAATGAAGCCGATGTGAATGAGATGTATACCGATTTCGAACGCATTCTTTTCTCCATTCTGGCGAACTATGCAGAGCCTATTCCGGGTGTGCTTGAGCTTATGGAACGATTGCGTAATCAAGGAATCAAGATCGGATCCACAACGGGCTACACGTTCGAAATGATGAAGGTTGTAGCGGCAGAAGCCAATAAGAGAGGGTATGCCCCGGATTGTCTCGTGACGCCTGACGATGTACCTGCTGGACGTCCGTATCCGTGGATGATCTATGAAAATGCCATTCGTATGGATCTTTATCCGATGAAACATATGGTCAAAGCAGGCGATACGATCAGCGATATTCAAGAAGGTGTCCATGCAGGCGTTTGGACGGTAGGGATATTGAAAGGCAGCAGCGAGCTAGGCATGACGGAAGCTGAAGTGGCTGCATGCCCTCCGGATGAATTAAGCGAGAAGCTCCTTGCCGTTGAACAGAAATATCGGGCGGCCGGCGCGCATTACGTCATCGATTCCATCGGCGAGCTGGACACCGTTATTGCATTAATCAATGCTCGATTGGAGCAGGGGGACAAACCATGACCTACACAAACATTCCGGACAACCCGTATTTGCTCCTAACACCAGGTCCGCTCAGCACGACCAAACGAGTCAAAGCGGCGATGCTGCGGGACTGGTGTACATGGGACAAAGAGTATAATGATTTGGTCCAAGACATTCGAGCGAAGTTAGTCCAATTGGCAACAAAACAACCTGAATCCTATACGAGTGTATTGCTGCAAGGAAGCGGAACGTATTGCGTGGAATCGGTCATCGGTTCGGTCATTCCGCAGGCTGGCAAGCTGGCCGTGCTGGTGAATGGCGCGTATGGACAGCGGATCGTCCAGATGGCAAACATTTTGGGCATTGAGACGGTTGTGCTTGATTTTGGTGAAACAGAGCCTGCTGACCCTCGTCATCTGGATGAAGTGCTGGCTGCAGACGATTCCATCACTCATGTTGCTATGGTGCATGGCGAAACGACTACCGGGATGTTAAATCCGCTTGCGGACATTGCCGGCACAGTGAAACGTCACGGCAAAGTGCTGATCGTCGATGCCATGAGTACGTTTGGCGGCATTGAGATGGATGTGCAGGAGCTGGGCATCGACTTCTTAATCAGCAGCTGCAACAAGTGTATTCAAGGGGTACCGGGATTTGGGTTTGTCATCGCAGTCAAGGAGCAGCTTGAGCAGTGCAAAGGGATTGCCCGGTCGCTGTCGCTGGATTTGTATGATCAATGGGATTCCATGGAGCGGCACAACGGCAAATGGCGGTTTACTTCCCCAACTCATGTCGTGCATGCTTTCCATGAAGCCTTGCTGGAGCTTGAGGATGAAGGCGGCGTGAAAGCGCGTCAGCTGCGTTATGAAACGAATCAGCGAATGCTCGTTCAGGGGATGGAGCGGCTTGGTTTCCAAACGCTGCTGCCTGCTCACCATCATTCGCCAATTATTACGTCGTTCCGTTTTCCGGAATCGGAATCGTTCACATTCGAGCGTTTCTACAAGGAGATGAAGGAAGAAGGTTTCGTGCTTTATCCGGGTAAAATTACAGCCGCAGATACGTTCCGAATCGGCAATATCGGTGATGTTCATGCTGCGGATATGGAACGTTTAATCGATGCTGTCGAGCGGAGACGCTTCTGGCTGTAATCCTGCTGACAAGCTTTTCGGCAATCTCCTATAATGGAAATAGATAATTAGCGTTCGGACAGAGGAGGCCCGTACAGATGTCGTTGATCGGTGAGGAACGTAAGGACTATATCTTAAATGCACTGAACCTTGAAGGTAAAGTACGGACATTGGATTTAGTGGATCAGTTGAAAGTATCCTCAGAGACGATACGCCGCTACATGGAAGAATTAGAGGAGCAGAACAAACTGAAGCGTGTGTATGGCGGCGCGGTGAAGATCAATTTAACCCGTGAAGAGCCTACTCACCTGAAACGCGAGGTCATTCGAGCGGAAGAGAAGAAGCGGATCGGACGCGCTGCTGCTTCGCTAGTGGAAGATAACGATATTATTTTCATCGAGGACGGTTCAACGACGCTGCAGATGGTTCATTATTTGCTCAATCGTAAAAATATTACGGTAATCACCCTCTCCGCCCCAATCATGTATCTGCTTATTGATTACCAGAATAAAGGCTTCTTCTCCGGCGAAATCTATTTTCTCGGCGGCAAAGTGAATGCTAAACACTCTAGAGTGAGCGGGTCCTTGACGGAACGAATGGTAGAGCATTTCTACGCGGACAAAGCCTTTATTTCGATAGACGGGATTATGATCGAGAAGGGGATTTCGAGCTTCGATGCCGAGCGTGGTCAATTGGCGAAACAGCTGATGAGCCATGCGAAGCAGAGCATTATTTTATCCGATCACTCCAAATTCGGTGCCATGCAATTCTACAAAATCGCGGATGTCAAAGATGTCGATATCATCGTCAGCGACGTGGAAGCGCCGAAGGAATGGCATGCTTATTTAAAAGATAAAGACGTAAGCTGGATTAATGCCGAATAATAGTGAGAATGCTATAATAGGTGTAAATCTATGGATGAGGTGATTGATCTTGCTAGGTCGAAGCGGTAATCCTACTTTGAACGACAAGTCCTTCGAGAAATCAGGCCACTATATCGGTGCTGATCGCATGACGATCGAAGGTACGGTAAACAAAGCTTTTATTACGCTAGCCATTCTGCTTGGGGCCGCGTTCGCCACATGGTCGATGTATTTCAATGGTCAGAATGTTACGGGTTTTGCGATTGGCGGAGCAATAGGCGGATTGATCCTGGCACTCGTGATCAGCTTCAAACCGACAACGGCGCGCTATCTCGTACCGGTCTATGCCGCGCTGGAAGGTGCTTTCCTAGGCGCGCTTTCGGCCAGCTTTGAAGGAAGATTTAACGGGATTACGCTGCAAGCCGCGTTAATTACGATGTGTGTGTTCATCGCGCTGCTGTTCGCGTACAAAACAAGAATCATCAAAGCGACTGAGAACTTCAAGCTTGGCGTGTTCGCGGCGACTGCAGGCATCGCGCTGGTTTATCTCGTCAGCATCGTGCTTGGGATGTTCGGTGTAACGGTGCCGTACTTGCATGACAACAGCTTGATCGGAATTGGTATTTCGCTTGTGATCGTCATTATCGCTGCGCTTAATCTTGTGCTCGACTTCGATTTCATTGAGCAGGGGGCGGAACGCGGGGCACCGAAGTACATGGAATGGTACGGCGCATTCGGCTTGATCGTGACGCTTGTCTGGTTGTATATCGAAATTTTGCGTCTGCTCTCGAAGCTGCGCAGCCGCTAGATATCGCAGGTAACAAAGAAGCATCGTTTCTTCGTGAGAAGAGACGATGCTTTTTATTGTCCTGCTAGCTTCGGAACACCGAAGGACTGGTTCCGGTTATTTTCTTAAACACGTTGCAGAAGTAGTTCTGATCTTCGTAGCCGACGAGCTGCGAGATCCGGGCGATTTTGAGCGTTGTCGTCCGCAGCAGTTCCTTGGAGCGCTCAATTCGCACCTTGGTTAAATAGTCATTGAAGCTGATGCCGACAACCGTCTTGAAGCGTTTGGAGAAATAGTTCGGATGAATGAAATACGTTTCCCCCACCCACTGCAAGGACAGCTCCTCCGCATAATGAACCTCGATGTATTGTTTAACGCTCTCGATTATTTCGTCGCAGGATTGATCGGTTCCCCGGTTCAGCATGCCGCTGAGACGCTGCAGTTGCTGCTCGATAATGTCGATAATATCCTTCCAGCTTCGGAGATTATCTAAGCTGGCAATTGGCGTGCCCAAGTTCCAATTGGGCAGATCAGTCGCGGTCTTGGCCGCATGCTTGCGCAGCAGATGAATGATATCCGTGTAGAGATACTCCACTTGCTCGTATCTGGCGCCGGATGTTTCGGCGAGCGTGCGGAACAGCTGGCCCGCATAATCCAGAAACTCCTGATGCCTTCCGTCCTCGAGCATCGCGCTGAGACCGCGTTCTGCTTGAACGAAGACGCGCGGGTAGGCGGAGGCGACCGAGGAGGCAGGTTCAATCTCGGTATAGACGTTGCCGTTGCCGAAGAGCAGGCGATTCTGCAGCACCTTGCGCGCTTCCATGCAGGAGAGGCGAAGCTGCGTCATCTCTTGCTTGATGCCGCCAAGGCCAATTGAGATCACAAGACCGAGATGTTGTTTGATCCACTCTACGGTTTGATGGTAGGTTTCGATCAGCCCTTGCAGCTCTAGCTCGCTCTGCGAACCGAGGAAAACAACGATCTCCTCGGAGTGGTAAGCATGCTTGAATGCCAGAAATTGAATACCGGCCTCAGCGGCGAGTGTGTTCTCGATAATATTCTGAATCGCGAACCTCGCAAGCGGCTCTTCATTCTCTTGAAAGCGGGACGATTCGTTGCGGTACACGATCTTGACCGATGCGCCGACGAAGGAAGTGCATTGCATGAGACTCATGGGAATCCCGTCCCAGCGGGGCTCCTGCTCCGAGATTAGATGAGTCAATTGGAAGTCGAGCGGCTGCAGATTACTCTGGCGTATCATATCGCTTAGCTCGCTCAGCTTGCTGCGATCAACCGCTTCCTGCTGTTCTTTCCGCAGCTCCTCGCAAATCCCTTCGAGCAGCACGTTCAGCTTCTCTTTGTCGATCGGCTTAAGCAGATAGTCTCTTACATTATAGAGAAGCGCTTCGCGCACATATTCGAACTCATCAAACCCGCTGATGATCACGAATTTCGTCCGCGGGAAATTCACCCGTGCAGAGTTGATGAACTGCAGCCCGTCCATCCCCGGCATGCGAACATCGGTCAGGACGATGTCCGGCTGACAGTTCGCCAGCTGAAACATGGCTTCGAAGCCGTCCCCAGCCTCACCTGCAAGCTGTAAGCCTAGCGGCTCCCAGGCGATTTTGCGAATTAATCCTTCTCGAAGCAACGGCTCATCATCTACGATCAATACTTTCATCGGTACCGCCTCCTGCCGTTTGCTTTGGCAATACAAAATAAATCCGTGTTCCCGATCCCGGCTTGCTGTCGATGACAACCTGAGGGTCCGTATCATAATACATTTGAATCCGTTTAAAGACGTTGGCGAGTCCGATCATCGTTCGAGAGGAAACCTGGCGGGACATGATGTCATTCGGATCGCTCAGCTTGCGATGAAACAGTTCTATAATTGCCGGTTCCATGCCGACGCCGTTATCTTCGACGATAATTTGCAGCGAATGCTCATCGAGGCTCATGAGTGAAACGCGGACAAATTTGTAGCCCACCTTCTGTTCCAGTCCGTGGATAATCGCATTCTCTACAAGAGGCTGAATAAGAAACTTCGGCAGAATAAACGAGTCGATTTGCTCATCGGTATGGATCTCATAGTGGAACTTCTCGGGAAAGCGGATTTTGTAAATCGATAGATATTGGTTTAAGTGATCCATTTCTTCCCGGATCGTGGCAATGTTCCCGCCGTTCAAGTTGTATCGGAGCATCTTGCCAAGTGCCAGACAGATATAGGAGATTCGCTCATCACCATGAATAGAAGAGATGCTGTCGATGGTGCTGAGGGTGTTGTACAGGAAGTGAGGATTGATTTGCGTTTGCAGCGCTTTGATCTCCGCTTCTTTCTTCAGCAGCTCCGTTTCATACACCTTGGAAATAAGCGTGCTTATTTCGGATGTCATCTTATTGAAGCTGTGCTGAATGGTAGAGAGCTCATCCGCGCCTTTAACCTCAATGAATGCTTGAAAGTCGCCCATCTCTACGAGTTTCATCTTCTTATTCAATTCCTTAAGCGGACGCGTAACACTGGCGGCAATGATGGAACCGAGCAGCATTGCGATCAGGAAGCTGATGGCAGCGATGAGAATGAGTGTATTTCGGAACGTATCCACCTTCTGCAAAATGCGGTCAAGCGGCACGCTGCCGATGACGACCCAATCGCTGACGCTAAGCTTGCGATAGAAGCCGATATTGGTGTTCTCATCGTCGTCCTCGAACCGGAAATCCATATATTTCTTATTCACCTGTGCTTCCTGGTAGCCGGTGAATAATGGGGTGCCGGCAATCGATTTGCCGATCTCGTCCTCATTGCGGGAGAAAATAATCGTGCCGCTCGTATCCGCAATATAGTAGGTGCTGCCGTCGTCGCTTTGCAGGCCGAGTAAAGTCTTCTCCAGCACGCGGGGGTCCATATCGATCTTGATGTAGCCGATGGGATGCTGGGCATTCATCGTAATTCGTTTGAGCAGCTGGATGTAACTGATTGTTTTGACAGGGGTTACGGTTGTGCTGATCGTCGTATAGGACACGCTCCAGAAGGGGAATCCATCCTGATCGAGCGCTTTCTTGTTCAATAACGCCTGTTCCCGATCAAGAAGCGTTCTTACGCTGGCGTTATAGTAGTAATAACTGCTGATTTGCTCACCCTTCAGGTCGGTGATGGCTAGGAAAGATATGAGTGGGTTTTGTACTTTCTGGGAGGCGAGCTTGTTGCGGTAATACTGCTGGATATCAAAGTTGAGAGGAGCATCTAGAAATTTCTGCAGCGACGTATCGCTGAAATAGCTGTAGCCGATATTGCCGATCGTTTTGAAATGGAGGTCGAGGGTATCGACCGTTTGTTCCGTCAGCTTCTCAAGCCCTTGCAAGGTGGAGGCTTCGAGCTCATTGCTCATAATGCGGTAGTACGAATAGCCCATAATAAAAGCCGTAAGACTGATGACGATGAAGAAGGATAATATCATTTTGCTGCGGAATTGGTTATTAAGGCTTTGAAAGAAAGTCCACATCTGCTTCAAGGAATATCCCTCCAGGCACTGACAGCGCTTACCTCGTGTATTCGACAACTTCCGAACTTTTCCTTTATTAGCCATTCTGAATTATTTGATAAAAGTTAATATTTTGCTAATAGGATGTTCGGATATTACATAGAAAGCGCTATCAATTAGGAGATATACTTCATTTGTAGACGAAATCATTCAAGGGAGGCAGTCAATTGAACAACGCAAAACGGCTTAGAAAATGGACGGTTTTAGCTTGTGTCATGGTCTTGATGCTAATTGTTTCAGCTTGTGGGGGCGGGAATAACAACAACAAAACGGCAGACAACACGAGTACCAGCACGAACACAGAGTCGACGAATACGACGACGGAAGCAACAAACGACAGCACGAATAACGCTGCAACGGACGAAGCAGCTACAACAGATACCGGCGCAACCGTGGAACTGACGGTTTGGGACCAACCTACACCGGAAGACACGCAAAAAGCGCTTAAAGAAGAAATTTTCGCGGATTTTGAAACAGCTAACCCTGGCATTAAAGTCAAACACGAATTGATGCCGCAAGGCACGAATGACCGTGAAGTATTCGTAACGGCAATGGCCGGCGGTAACGGTCCGGATGCTTACCACGCAGCTCACTTCCCGATCATTGCTGACTGGGTTGGCCAAGGTCTTGCACTGGATCTGACGCCATACTGGGACAGCTACGCGGACAAAGATAAATTCATCCCATCCTCGATGCAAGCAGGCACAATCGACGGTAAAGTATATGGCTTGCCGCACGATATGTATGTAACAGGTCTCTTCTGGAACAAAAAAATGTTCGAAGCAGCAGGACTCGACCGTGATACGCCTCCGGCAAACTGGGATCAACTGGTTGAGTTCGGTAAGAAGCTGACGAATGTAGATAAGAAACAATACGGTATCACATTGCTTGGTATGGAATGGGCTGACTGGTGGTTTGAGTACTATGTATGGCAAGCCGGCGGTGACCTGACTCACGTGAATCCGGATGGCACTGTACAACTGGCATTCACAGAAGATCCTTCCGTTAAAGCTCTTCAATTCTACAAAGATTTGAAATGGACGCACAAAATCGTTCAAAACAACGTTCTCCAAAGCTACCAAGACAACATGAATGATATCTTCCAAGGCCGTGCAGCGATGTCCAATGCGGCATCCGGCGGATTCGGAGATTATGTTGCACAAGGTATGGATCTGAATGATGTAGGTTTCGCTCCGTATCCTGTAGGCCCAGGCGGCAAAGGCCCAGGTCAAATCGGCGGCGCTTACTGGATCATTAACCCTAAAACATCCAAAGAAAAACAAGATGCAGCTTGGAAATACATCACGTACATGAACTCCAAAGAAGTAGCTGAGAAAGTTCTCAAATTCCAACAAGACAACGGTATGTTCCCGAACCTGCTGTCGGTTCGTAACGACGTGGATCCTTCCCAATTTGCCAAAGATATCTCGCCTGAGCTCGTTGCAGCTGTAAACAAAGCAGCTTCCGACACTCACCTGGAGTACTTCTTGAAAGAGCGTCTTACTCCTTATGTTGTAAAAGCGGTTCAAAAAGCGTTGACGGATGAGAAATCCGATCCGAAACAACTGCTTCAAGAAGCACAAGATGCAGCGCAAAAAGAGGTTGTAGATGCTTACAACGCAGCCTTGAAGAAATAATATGACGCAGGCGGAGGCAGTGAGCGGGCTAACCAAGCCGCAAGCTGCTCCGCCTGCAATTCCGAAAGGAAGCGGAAGCGATGAAAACAGCCACCCAGCAGCAGCCGCAAGTGCAATTGAGAACGCCCTATCGTTTTAAAATATCGTGGACGCCTATCTTTTTTCTGACGCCTGCTATCGTGTGTTTCTTGGTATTTAAATATTACCCGCTGCTGCAAGCCGTATATATGGGTTTCTTTGATTACAAGGTCATTAACCCGCCAGGCAAGTTTGTCTGGCTGGATAATTATAAGTATTTATGGCATTCAACGGAGTTCTGGAACGCACTCCGGAACACCTTTGCTTTCTTTTTTATTTATTTTGTACTTACTTTCTGGGTGCCGATTGTCCAAGCGGTCTTGTTAAACGAAGTTAAATTTGCCAGCAAAACGATGCGTTCGTTGTACTTGCTCCCAACTGCCGTTCCGTCTGTAGCAGGCTACCTGCTTTGGAAATGGCTTTATAATCCGGATTACGGGTTATTGAACTACCTGCTTAGCTTCATCGGACTTGGTCCATATGGCTGGCTTAACGATCCCGCTATGTCCAAATGGTCGATTGTGCTGCCAGGCGTGTTTGCAACCGGAATGGGGATGCTCATATACTATTCGGCGCTTCAGGGTATTCCGAGCGAGAACGTTGAGGCAGCCAAGATTGATGGTGCCGGACCTTGGCGCAGAATGACCGCGATTGTATTTCCAAGCTTGAAGTTCGTAATTGGGATTCAGTTTATATCGTTTATAAGCGGTGTATTCCTAACGTTTGACCCGATGTACATTATGACTGGCGGCGGACCGGCGAACAGCACGCGGACACTGGCGATGCTCGTGTTCAACAGCTCCTTTAAGGAATTCCGATTCGGGGTTGCGGGTTCGATCTCACTCGTTATGTTCGTAATCATCGCGCTGATCACTTACTTGCAGCTTAAATTGTCCAACAGGGATTAAGATGATTGGTTTGAGGAGACTTCCAGTCAACTCAGCATTCATCTCATTTAGAGGATCCGGAAAGGAGTATCTCATGGCTGGACGCGGACGCATTAGGGAGAAAGGCGGATTATCCGTCAAAATCGTCTCCTACTCAGTTGCCATTTTTTTTATTCTAGCTTCGATTGTTCCGCTTGTCTGGATGATCAGTTCATCAATGAAGGATAACATTTCCATTTATAGCTTTCCGCCTAAATGGGTTCCCGAGGTGCCAAAAACCGTAAGTGTAACGCTCAATTACGATGGCGCGGATATTTCGAAGCCTGAAGAGTATGAGCTGGATGCCATGGAGGCTATTTGGTTCACTTGGAAACGAATGCAGAATGAAGCAGTCGGCGCGATGAAGGTAACGGGCGTGAAAGATGGCGTCATCGTTTATCAAGCATCGATGCCCGCTTATAACTTTACGGTTGGACGGCCGCAGATCGTTCCGACCATGGTGGCTACGCATGCGGTTATGAAGAACAAGCTGGCCAAAATTCGTGACGGGAAATTAACAACGTTCGATTTCAAAGGTGACGGCGGCGCTTATAAGGGCTCCACTGAAATTGCAGCGGAATTGCCGGTTCACGCGACAAACGCGCTGAAATGGCTTACGGAATCGAAAGTTGTGAAAGGTAAAGTGCTCACCATCTCTGAGGTGAAGGACTGGAAAAGGCTGTTCGACAATTACATCGTGCTTTGGAAAAAATCCGGTGACGAAAGCAAAGGCGCCAATTTCGGGTTCCCGCATTTCCTATTGAACAGCGTGATTGTAACCGGGTCAACCATTATCCTGCAATTGCTGATCGGCGGAACGGCAGGCTATGCGCTTGCACATCTAGTTCGGAGCAAAGTGGGTACGTGGTTGACGCTGTTCTTCGTTGCTACGATTATGATTCCGGAAATCGCAATCCTCGTTCCGCTTTATTTAACGATGGATAAACTCCATCTGGTCAACTCACTGTGGGGGATTATATTGCCGCATACGGCGTGGGGGATCGTTATCTTCTTGTTCAAAGGATTCTTCGAACAACTGCCGGGCGAACTGCTGCAGGCGGGACGCATCGACGGCGCCTCCGAGTTTAAGATTTTCTGGAGAATCATTGTACCGATGTCGGCCCCGATTTTTACGGTTGTTGCCGTTATGACGTTTATTGCGGTATGGAATGAATTCCTTTGGCCGCTTGTTGTTGCTCGGACGCAAGACGTCTGGACGTTCACCGTTGCACTTAATGACTTCCAGCAGCGGCAAAGCATGGGGTCCAACGTCATTATGTCCAGCTTAGTTATCGCGACGATACCGCTTATGTTAATCATTACTTCCTGTCAGAAACTCATCGAGAAGGGTGTTTCTTTCACAGGTTTGAAAGGGTAGGGGACTTACTTAGTGGATCGCAAAGTTGCTCTGGTAACAGGCTCAGGTCGGGGGATCGGCAGAGGCATTGCGCTTGCTTTTGCACGATCCGGATATGATGTGTGTGTCAATTACAATACAAGCGCGGAGATGGCACAGGAAGTCGTGCGTGAGATTAATGCCCTCGGCGTGAAGGCGGAAGCCGTACAGGCGAATATCTCCACGCTCGAAGGCGTCGAATCGTTGTTCGAGCAATTTAACAGCCGTTTCGATAGGTTGGATGTGCATGTCAACAATTCAGGCATCACGCGGATGAAGCCTTTCCTTGAAACGCCGCCGGAGCTGTTCGATGAGGTGTTCAATACCGATTTGAAGGGACTCTATTTCTGCTCACAGCAGGCGGCACGTCTGATGGTCAAGAACGGCACGCGGGGCGTTATCATTCAAATCAGCTCCAACCATGCCGAAGGAACATGGGCGAACTCCACCGTCTATGCCGCGGCTAAGGCAGCTGTGAACAAGCTGACGAAGAATATGGCTCTCGACTTATCCCCTCATGGCATTCGGGTTGTCGGCATCGCGCCGGGCTACACGAACAATGGCTGGGGTGATGGCAATGAGCGCATTCAGAAGGCGATTGCATCGGTCTCATCTCGTATTCCGATGGGAAGGTTCTGTACGCCCGCTGAAGTCGGCGAAGCGGCTGTATTCCTAGCTTCCGACAGCGCGGGTTATATGACGGGAACGACCATGTTTATGGACGGCGGCGCATTGCTCCCGGTCTGGGCAGAGAAGGGCAACAATTAGTTTCTAGCTGCTCAATGAAACCAGTATAGGACGAAAAGGAGATAGGAAGCTGTGAAAATAACAGATTTGAAGCTCTATCATGTGAAACCTCGCTGGTTGTTTCTGAAGATCGAGACGGATGAAGGCATTGTCGGCTGGGGCGAGCCGATCGTCGAAGGTCGTGCCCTTACCGTAGCTACAGCCATTGAAGAGTTGAAACGTTACCTGGTCGGCGAAGATCCGCTTCGTATTGAGCATCACTGGCAGGTCATGTACCGGGGAACGTTCTATCGCGGCGGTCCTGTCCTCGTCAGTGCGATAAGCGGGATCGAGCAGGCGCTATGGGATATTAAAGGCAAGTTCTACAACATGCCTGTCTATGAAATGCTCGGCGGCAGAGTACGCGATAAAATCCGCATGTACTGCCATTGCCACGGGGAGACGCCTGAGGTGTTCGCAGCGAATGCGAAGCGCAGAGTGGAGTCCGGCTTCAATGCGATCAAGACAGGTGTAGACGCTCCGGTGCGGCAAGTCGATTCGCTGGCTTTCGTGGAAAGCCAAGTGAACAAGTTCATTGCGGCCCGCGAAGCCGTGGGCAGCGGCGTAGACATCGCGATCGACTTCCACGGCCGGGTCAGCCCGGCTATGGCGATTCGCCTTGCCGCAGCACTCGAGCCTTATTATCCGATGTTTATCGAAGAGCCTTGCTTGCCTGAGAATGTAGACTCGCTCCTGCGTGTTGCCCAATCGACAAGCATTCCGATCGCAACGGGGGAGCGGTTGTTCACACGCTGGGGTTTCCGTGAAGCGTTGGAGAAAGGCGCGATTGCCATCGTGCAGCCGGATCTGTGCCATGCCGGCGGGATCTTCGAAGGACGTAAAATCGCCGCTATGGCGGAGACTTACTACGCTTCCATCGCGCCGCATAATCCGCTTGGACCGATCTCGCTTGCAGCCTGCTTGCAGCTCGACGCTTGCACGCCGAACTTCTTGATCCAAGAGCATCCGTCGATGGCGGAGAAATGGGATCTCGGCGAAGGCTACTTGAAGATGCCGTTTGAAGTCATCGACGGCCATGTCGCGATCCCGCAAGGGCCTGGCCTTGGGATCGAAATTAATGAAGAAGCGCTCATTGAACGCGGCTACGCAGGCGACTGGGATACACCTCGCCTTGCGTACGACGACGGCTCGTTCGCAGAGTGGTAGAATGATAGGCCGCTCTCTCTGGCAGGTACGGAGAGGGCGGTCTTTTTGCTGTCATGGGCAACAATGACACAACGGCAGCGGTAGCAGCAGCAACAGCAGCACGAACACCAACACGAGCACGCACACCAACAGCAGCACAAACACCAACAGCAGCACAAACACCAACATGAGCACGAACACCAACATGAGCACGAACACCAACATGAGCACGAACACAGATAGTAGCACCAACACCAACACCAACACCAACACCAACACCAACACCAACACCAACACCAACACCAACACCAACACCAACACCAACACCAACACCAACACCAACACCAACACCAACAC
>NZ_JBXENW010000005.1:0-469385 GCF_059383835.1 Paenibacillus sp. J22R98 | reverse complement strand
AGAACGATAGCACAATAGAACGACGGCAGCTGGATTTTACCGGCTGCCGTTTTTCATTGAAGTAACGGGCAGAGTAGCTTAACAAAGATAGGTCTAATGTTTACTTTCTGTTATGGCCGTCCGACTCTCCAGTGGGACATGGTTCCATTGGTTCTCGCTATTCACCGTCTACCAGAAGATATTCTGGCAGGCGGTTTTTGTATTTCTCTCGAAATTCCCCCAATACATGAGAGAAAAGAAAATACTTTTAAAGGTCTGCTAACAAATATTCCCATATTTATTAGTGGGCTTAGTGTCGGACAAGAAGTTCAATTTTCTTGTGAGCATGTATGTGATACTCAACTTGATGACCCAGAAGGAGATAAGTGGGACTATTTTCTTGATACAAAAATTGTCATTAGTAACGATGTTTTAGAGAGAAATGAGTTTAATTTTCTCCTTAAAGATGAACCGAAGGATGGAAATGATTCAGGTTGGACGCTATTTAGCGGTTATGAGCCTAAGCTCCAAAAACAAAGAAAGATTTTATGACTTGGTATGAAAACTTAACAACCTGGAGCGAAGATGTCGACTATAACGAGATATCACACACAACTACCTCACTACAAAATTGGTTTCAAGAAAGTATTCAAACATTTCCGACAATGAACGGTACATTTGCACCATCTGATGAGGAAATAAACGAGAATGAGGAGCTAGAGAAGAGATTAGCCGATTACTGCGTTGCATCAAATGCTATTTATATCGCCTTTGCATGGTCGGTAGCTGAAGAGGCGTACGAACATGTTCGCAAGTTAGCTAATAAGCATGACGTTGGATTTTTCAATGTTAGTGATGATGATGGTGAAATTATTCTTCCAGATGGTTCAAAGATTGAGTAACGTACTTGACTAGGAAAACACAAAATGATGAACTAACGGGACACTCTAGTTCAATAAAGATTACGAATAGGAAGCCAGGTGAGTTTAATTGCATCTACATGAAATGATAAACGAAATAAGGACAAAAGAGGATTTACTCAAGTTCCTTTCTGCATTTAGGAAGGACTTGGTTATAAATAAGGAAAATTGGGAAAACCCAACATTAGAGAGTTACCTTGAAGCGATGGAAGCATGGATAGAAGGAATGGAAAGGTACTATGTTAACACTAATCAGTCCATACCAGAGCAACCAACGTGGAAAGTGTTAGCTGATATTTTATATGCGTCCAAAATTTATGAATAAAGAATCATAGGTAGTGAATCACTAATGGAACACGATAGATGAACGAAACAAGGAGCAGTTTGCCATCAGCAGCTGCTCCTTGTTTTCATTGAAGTAACGGGCAGGATAGTTCAATGATTTCTTCTCCTTGCATTGGCGACGTGATAGACTGAAATCAATTAGAAAATCAATCAAGTGAGGTTCTTTATGATAGCCGAGATGATTTGTATTCTCTGGGGGCTCCTTTTAGTTATTTTCCCAACACGAATATGGTATATCAATCAATTTATGTTTCGTTTAAAAGAAGGCAAACTTGTTTTCGAATCTGAACCAGCGAATTCATTCATATTATGGGTCAATCGCATTATGGGAGGATTCTTTGTTATTGTTGGTTTGTTTTTGCTATTCAACTAACGGGACACGTTAGTTCAATAAAACAGCAGCAGTCTAGGGCTTTATTTTCTCAGTCCATGGCTGCTGCTGTTTTATTTTGGGGTTTGGCCATTCGGACCACGAGCTTCACGTCGAGTACCTTGTCCGCATCCGACGACGCTCCTGTTCCGGCCGAATACAGGCAATACGTCGATCGGATGATGCAGGCTATAATGGATTATCCGTTCGATGACGCCGACGAGGAGCAGGTAGCCGATCAGGAGTACGCCGCCGCGGTCGACGAGTCCGTCCGGCTGCGATCTTTGGCCGGACCGGATGTGGAAGAGATGGCGAAGCTGCGCTGGTCGGCATCGGAAGACCGCTATCTGGCCGCCATGCGGGATCTGATGGGACAGACGGCTTGACGGAATCAGCAGACAACCTAACACTTCGTGAGCGACCGGACTGGGTGGTTCTCTCCGATTCGCAAAATAGGTAAGGAAGGATTCGTGTCCCGCATGCCTTCCTAGTCATTGGGGTACCTCGGACTCAAGCAACGTTGGGTCCGGGGTACCCTTTTCTGTTTTAAGGTAAATTATGTAAAATAACTCTAAGCATATCCGTTGCAGGGGACGATACAGGAAGAAAGGAGGTTGGAACGGATGAAGAACGGGATAATGATGTATACAAGAATTGTGTTGGCGTTCCTAATGGCAATGACCGCCTTGGCGGCACTTATTCCAATCGGTCATGCTCGAGGTGAAGGAACGATGCTCAAAACGGGCAATTATGTCTATAGTGTCTCTCCGGATGGAGGCAATTCACCGGATCTGCGATCGACCGGTCTGATGGCGGCGGCGAAAGGCGTATTGTATGACGGCACAACCGCCTATGTAGGCTGGATGGGGAAAGCGAAATCGCCGATGACGGTACATGTGGTGATCGACTTGCTCAGGGACTATCCCCTTGATCAATTGCGTGTGGTGATGAACTCACCGAACAAATACTGGGGCTTCAAAGATATGACAGTCAAATACCGCCCGGAAGTGGCGACGGGTTATTACATCGCAACCAGGCATATCAGACAAGGCACCGAGCTGAACTATACGGTCAACGTGCCGATGGCGGGCGTGACGGCCAGGTTCATCGTGCTGGACATCACACGCACGCAAGCCTTTCAGCATATCCCTCTGACGGAAGTTGAAATCACGCAAGGTAGCGGCACGCCGGGGCAAAATCCGAAGCCCTCGTTCACCGCGGAGCAGCTAAAGGCCGAGCTGAACAAGGACGCCTTGCTGGTGGACCGTTACGGCCAATGGATGAACGATGCTTGGCCGGGTAAAATCACCTCCGACGCGCAGCTGCGTCAGAACTATACGGACGAAGCCGCCGCCTTGGCGAACGTCGCATATGACCCGGCAATTTACGATCCTTACGGCGGCATCAAGCGTATTGGGAAATACGAGAGTACCGGCTATTTCAGGCTGGAGCAGGTCAACGGCAAATGGTGGTTCATTACGCCGGACGGGTATCCTTTCTTATTGAAAGGGGTGGATGCCGCAAGTTTATGGGAAGCCGGCTACAAGACGCCGACGCAGAAGCCGGACGGCACGCCAAGGCAAATTTTCGAGCAGCTGCCCGACCGGACGCTCTACGCGCCGGCTTATACCAAGGACGAGAACGGCGAGTACGTCAACTTCATTGTCTCGAATGTAATGAAGAAGTACGGCAGCGATTACGAGGCGAAATGGGGGGATATCACGCGCAAACGCCTGATACAGTGGGGGTTCAACGCCTTCAGCAAGTGGACCAAGCCGAAGGGCGTCGCTTTTCCGTACGTTCAGGTGCTGCAGGACCCTGCTAACTTGCGAAGAATCCTATGGTCGTACGACGTGTTCGATCCTCAGACCGCGCCGATCATCGAGAGTACGCTAAAGACGCAGCTGCAAAACGCGCGCACCAGCAAGTGGTTAATCGGCTACACCTACGATAACGAAGCCGGCTGGACAACCGATATCGTCAAAGAGCTACTGATGTACGGGGCGAATTCTCCGGCGAAGGGCGCCTTCGTCGAGTATTATTCCACGCGGCACGGCAGTCTCGATAACGTCAATATGCTGCTCGGCATGAACGCCGTTTCGTTCAACGCGCTGAAGGACACTCCGATCGCAATCACCAAGGTATCCTCTGCGGACGTATCCGGCTTTATCACCTTGGCATCCGAGACGTATTACGCTATGATCCGCGACATCCTGAAGCGGAATGACCCGAATCATTTGTTTCTCGGCTCCACTATTGTCCCTACTTGGCGAACGAGCTTGGATTGGGATCGGGGGGCGATGCCGTATGTCGATGCCTTCTCGGTGGACAGTTATACGAGGGATGGCAGCTGGATGGACGAATACGAGGCTTTCGGGAAGCCGCTGCTCAATCTCGAGCATTCCTTTGGCTCGTCCGACCGCGGTTTGTCATATATCAGCGCCCCTACGAAGACGACCAGTACCGTTGAGCGGGGAGTAGCCTACCGGGCATTCGCGGAAAGCCAGGCACAGAATCCGCTGTTCGTCGGCTCAGGCTGGTATGCCTATTTCGATCAGGCCGTCACCGGACGCGTGGACGGAGAAAGCTACAATATCGGACTCGTCAATCAGCAAGATCAGCCATACACGGATATGGTCAGCATTATGAAGATGGCTCACGCGGGATTGGAAAACATCCATCTGTACGGCATTAACCTCGCCGCCGGTGCTGCAGTCGCGGCCAGCTCGACCCATGTTGCAACGCTTGCGCCCGCTAACGCGGTCGACGGCGAAGGGGCGACGCGCTGGGGCTCGAACTATACCGACAACGAGTGGATCTATGCCGATCTCGGCGCGGTCAAGACGGTGAACCGGGTTTATCTGAGCTGGGAGGCAGCCTATGCGAAAGCCTACAAGATCCAAGTATCGAATGATGCCAAGACCTGGACGGATGTATTCGCGACCACTTCCGGGGACGGGGGGATCGACGATATCTCGTTCTCAGCCAAGAGCGCAAGATATGTACGGATGCTGGGTCTAAAGCGGGGTTCGGCTTACGGGTACTCGTTATGGAGGTTTGAGGTATTTGCTCCGACTTCTGGTTAGTGGAACTGAAGTGAGCGGAAATAAGGGAAGCCATTTTTTAAACTAAGCCGGAGCTGCGTTCCGCCATTATTTTGAGCAAATAAAGTAATAGACTGGACCCAAAAACAAAAGCAGGCTTTGGACGAGAAACAAAGTCCAAGACTGCTGCTGTTTAATTGAACAAACGTTCCCCGGTAGATTGGTCATGGGGATTGGCTCCAATCATGGCTTGGCTTCAGTACGTTAACGGGCAGTTTAGTTGAATAAGCAATATCTTTTGTATCATGTAATGAAGGATAATAAGTCGGGGAGGTATATTGTGCTATGTCACATCCGTATGGACTATTTGAAGGCTCTCCATTATGGGAAGTTATAAATAAAGGGATAAATGACCTTGTAGAGAATAATGACCTCGAAGAAACAGCACAAAGAGAATACATAGTTGGCTATCTTTGTAAGCTAATCAATGAATCAATATTGGCAAAACCCTAAATAGTAAGTACTGAACTAACGGGAACACAATAGAACAATAGAACACGACGGCAGCTGAAGTGATTATCGGCTGTTCACTAACAAGCTTTATAATGCGTACAAACCACAACTAAATCGAGTCGAGCAGGCTGTTAATCTTATTACTGATGATGATGTCAGACGAATGGTTGATCTTCGTTATCTAAAAGGCTAAGCACACTCAATTACCGTTGCGAGATATGAATTATGGCATCCATCGACTGTAGATCGTAAGAATCAATGGGTATTGAATCAGTGACAAATACGTTAGTGCTATGTGATTAGGTTGAAAATGTATGTACGATACTTGAAAGTTGATTCAAATATGAGAGTGCCTACAGGCTACAGTAATTCACGCTCCTACTGCAACCGGTACAGGGTTGCGGCAAGAAGCTCTAACACGCCGGACAGCTCGGCCGGCAACATGGGCTTCCGTTGCGTGCGCAAAGCGCATTGAACCGTGCGCCCGTCTAGTCTAGGCACATGGCTTAAGAAGCCGCTTTTCATCACAGGGCAGCGAACACATGTTCTCACCAAGTGGTGAAGTGATGTCGGTTGACAAGAACATTATTTAGAGCTGGAAAGTAATACGTAAGAGGCAAGGGGATTCCCCTTTGCCTCTTTTCTGTTTATCGGCGCAGGTAAATAACCTAACGTAAATATGTGATAAATTATGACACGATATTGCATCGAAATACCTAAAGGGAGCGTAAAAACTAGTTCTATGGCAGTTAAATGATACATTTTAGCAAAGAAATGATTGATAAATGGAAAATGTTCGGGTATTATGTACCTGACAATATATCAGAAAATTAAGTGTTTTATGTCTTGTTTAATTTAATAAACCTATCTTCTAGTAGATAGGATAACAGCTTTTAAATTGTATATGAACCTTTCTTTGAAAAGGGTTACATATAAAATTGATTTAGGAGGAATGTCATGCATCATCGGAAGGTTGTCAGAAAAGCTCTATCATTATCGCTCGTATTAACAGTACTCATTGGTTCGTTGTTCGGCAGCATGGCTTTTGCCTCGCCAAGCACGAGTATCGGCGTCGAGCCGGGAACTGCGCATGAACAACCGGCCGTTCAGGATGCCGCGTCCGCGCAGTTCGACACGTTGACGCCAAGCGAGTCGAAGGTTGCCTTCGCCTTGTCGGAGGGAAGCCATCCGGTGACGGTCGAAGCGAAGTATAAGGACGGTTCGGCGAAAGACGTGACGACGCAAGGCGCTTGGATGTCCATGAATCCAGCCGTCGCCGTCGTCGACCGGGGCGTCATTACGGCCAAAGCGGCCGGAACGACGGAAGTGCGCCTCAATCTCGGCGACGCCGTCGTCAACGTTCCTGTTACGATCACCGCAGGCGCCGGAGCGCCGGAAGCGGCAGAGCCTTCGGAGCCGACGCTTGTCACATACCTGCTGTCCACGCTGAACGTGTTCGTCGAGGCGGATACGAACTATCCGCTTCATCTGCATGGGACGTTCACGGACGGGTCGACGCGGGATATTACGGCCGATGCCGTCTGGAGCACGGACGATGCCGCGGTTGCGACCGTTTCGCACGGCATGATCAAGGGCATCAAGGGCGGGGCTTCGACGTTCATCCGTGTAAAATACGGCAGCATGCCGACACTGTCGATCGCAGTCACCGTTCAGAAGGATCCGATTCCGTTTCAGTTGTTCGGTCTTATGATGTCGGAAAGCGTACTGAAGATCATGGAGACCGACGCGCCACATAAAATCTATGCGGACCTGGAATATCCCGATCAGGATCTTTACGAGGTGACGAATCTTGGCAAATGGTATTCGTCTAATGAATCCATAGCCACTGTCGACCAGAACGGCATCATTACGCCGGTCGGCAAAGGCATGGCCTATATTTACTTCGAATATAAGTATACGGCGCCGTCCGGCACGGAAGGCGAAGAAGGCTATGACGACGGCCTGCTTGTCAATGCCGTGCAGGTGTTCGTCGGCGGACCGTTCAAGCTGGAGCGCTATACGCCGGACATGATGGCGCAGCTGGAGCTGGACACGCCTATTTCACTCCCGCCGCGGAGCTATCAGGAAATTACGATCATGGGCGTTTACTCCGAGGATCCTCGGACTGGCCAAAACTATAACGAAGATGACGTCACGGGCGATATCGAATGGACTGTCGCGGATAAATCCATCGTGACCATCAACGACTCCGGCCGTATCTTTGCAGGCGGCAAGGAAGGCACGACGACCATTACGGGCCATTATTTAGCGCTCGAACCGTTCACGTTCAACGTGACGGTGACGAAGGCCGCTGCTGCAAACAAGGTGCTGAATTTGGTAGCTGAGCCGACCTTCGTGGAAATTAAGGATGGCAAACCTGTTCAGCCGCCAATCATCAAAGCCATTTACAATGACGGCACAGTTGAAGACGTCACGTCCAAAATCGCCGACAGCGATTGGCTCGCTTCCGATGCATCGGTAGCGTACCACAGCGACAACGGTACGATCGTTGCTGAATCCGTCGGCTCGGCCGTTCTCGGCGCGATCTACAAGAATGAAGTTGCCATTATACCTGTTATCGTGAAGCAAGCAGATCCGAAGACGGCGGTCTCCCTTTCCGTTACGCCAGATTCGCTGAACTTGCAGCTCGGCAAGCATGAAGCGTTGTCAGTCGAAGCGGTCATGTCCGGCGGCGAGACGCTGAATAAAACACAGGCAGCTGTCTATCGCTCGGCCAACCTGCAGGTGGTCTCCGTTAACCGCAAGGGAGAGATCACAGCTGTCGGCAAAGGAACGGCAGCTATCGAGGTGTCGTACGGCGGACAGAAGCAATCGGTCACGATTGAGGTTGCTGCTTCCGAGGGATTGCCGCCGGTTGCAGAGACACCGAAGCAGATTACCGGTATTACTGTAAGTAATCCGAAAATAACGCTGGATGTTACGGCTGGCCCTCGCCCGGTTACCGTGCAGGCTGACTACAGTGACGGCACGAGTGCGGACGTAACCGCGCAAGGCAAGTGGTCGACGCAGGATGCCGGCGTGGTTACGGTTAAGGACGGCGTCTTGACGCCGGTGGCTCCGGGCTCTACCCGCGTGCATCTGGTACTGGACGGCGCAGTCATCGCAGTTCGCGTCACCGTTAAGGAAGGCGACTACTCCTCCAACGTCAGAGTGGCAGACGAAGGCGCGGCAGCGGAACCGACGGTTGACGCGCTGCTTCTGTCGACCACAAAGGTATTGGTGCAAAAAGGGGCTAAATTCCCCGTCCAGCTGCTCGCTGTCAAGAGTGACGGCACGACGGAGGACGTGAGTGACCAAGCAGCATGGTCGGTCTATGATACCGAAATTGCCGACGTGGTGAAGGATAACGGCGCAGTCAGCATCCTCGGAAAATCGACGGGTGACGTTAATCCAGATCCGGGCTATCAGAAGTTGGGCAGAACGACGCTTACCGTCGGATACGGCGATTTTACGCCGACGATCGTGAACGTGTCCGTTAGCGAGCAGCCGGATCAGCCCGACGTGCTCGACATCGGCTTCCGGACTTCCGACTATTCGTGGTATTTTGACGGCGCGTCCTTCAGATTGTACAACGGACAATCGCCATACGAGCTGAAGCCATTCGCTTTGGATACGACGGGTGATACCTACCCGGTGGAAGACGGAGCGTGGACATTCTCGCAGCCGGGCGTCGTGAACGTCAACACGGACAATGGCTTTGAGGCCGTAGGAACCGGGGAGACGGATGCTGTGTTCACGTACGAGCGTTACGGCGTGACCTATAAGCGTACGCTTCACTTCGAGGTTGTCGACCTGGAAGGCATCGCAGCCGATGCGGACGAAGCGGCTGGCGTCTATTCTGTCGACGTTCATCCGCAAGGTTCCTCGCTCGTCGGCTTGAATGAAACGTATACGGATAAAGACGGGCAATCGTATACCGACCCTCTATCCGGGTTCGTCGATTGGCAGATCGATGATCCTGATCTCGTCGCCGTTTACAACGAGCAGCCTTATGTTCGTTTTGTCGCTGGGACGAAAGAGGGCACGACGCGGGTGACTGGGGAGTACTTCGGCCATACGATCGCATTCGACGTGACGGTGACGAAGAACCCGATCAAGCCGAAAATCATGACGCTTGTCGCAGATCCAACGTATTACGTGTTCGATGATGCCGACGATCAGCCGGTTGTTCCGGTGGTCAAAGCCATCTATAGTGACGCGACCGTTCAGACACTGAACAATTCGGATCTGACGTGGTTCAGCGGCGAGCCGACGATTGCCGATCTTACGGAGGACGGCAAAATTACGCGGACGTACCGTAAAGGCGGAACCAACGTCGTTGGCCAATACAAGGGTATCGGAGTCAGAATACCGGTAATCGCGACGTATTCGGATGCGACGCCGGTGGCTACAGGCTTGACAATTACGCCTGACTTGAATTCGATGACGGTCGGCGGAACGCAACAGTTGAAGGCAACGGCAACGATGAGCGATCTAAGCGAACCTGTTGTGACGGATCTCGCGATGTTCGAATCGAAAAATCCGGACGTGGTTACCGTCAGCAAAGATGGTCTCGTAACCGCCGTTAAGCCGGGTACGGCGAAGCTGCGCGTTTACTATTGGGGCTTCAATGAATACCTGACGATTACGGTTACGCAAGCTAATACGGGCGGTTCGGGCCCGATTGTAACGCCTCCGTCGCCTCCAGTAACGGATCCGGTTACGGATCCGACGCCGGTAACGCCGACGCCAGAAACGCCTGTATTGAACGCTTCCGTGGATGGTGCGGCGGTGAAAGATCGGATCGGCAAAGCAAAGGCCGATGCGACGTCCGTTACGTTCAGCGACGTTCCGTCTACTTCTTGGAGCGCTTCGTCCATCGAATTGGCTTCGAAAGCCGGGTTTGTCCAAGGTTATGCGGACGGCTCGTTCCTGCCGAAGAAGAACGTGACGCGCGCCGAATTTGCTTCGATGCTTGCGAATGCGTTTGGCCTGACTGGATCGGCCAAGGTCTCGTTCACAGATGTGAAAGACGACCACTGGGCACATGGCGCGATCAGCGCACTGGAAGCCTTGGGCTTCATTAAGGGCTACGGCGACGGCACCTTTAAGCTGAATCAGCAGATTACGCGTGCAGAAATGGTAACGATTCTTGCTAAGGTCATCGACTTTGGCAAAGCCACTCATACCAGCACGTTTACCGATTTGAATAATCATTGGGCAGCTAAAGCGATTGATGCATTGACTGAAGCAGGCGTCGTGAAAGGCAGAGGGGAACATACCTTTGCACCGAACGCGAATGCAACGCGCGAAGAGGCTGTTGTCCTCATCCTGCGTGCGCTGAATGCGAGCTTGGATTTAGGGTTAACCGAATAAGCAGCTTGGCAAGGAGAGAAGGAAGCGCAGATATGCTTTCAACAACTATTTACTAATGGTAATATCAGAATCATTCAACTAACGAGGAACGATAGTTCAACACACCAGGCTGCCGGCGCGAACCGGCAGCCTATTACGCATAAGATGATGAAAATAAGGGATAGTAGATTGATTTGGTTTATTCATATCCCATTAAATCCCTATTTTAAGTGTTATAATAAGGCATCAAGTTATTCTAATCAGATGATCTAACTAAAGGAGATAGTTGAGATGATAGAGTTATCAAAGGAAGAGTATGCACACGTTCTACCACTGCCGAAAAACCTGGCGTATGAACCTGTGTTTGCATATTCCGTTATTGATCATAATCAGTCAGGTAAAGTGTTTGTTGATCGAAGCGGCGAAAATCCTGCCTGCAGTCTTATTATCAATTCTTATGGATAGTATCTTTTGGCTGGAAGTGGCGACGACGAACTCTTTATGAACGATATAGTTGATTATTTACTGAATGATCAAAACCATTCAAATTACTACGATCTTTATGTTTCAACACCGGAATTGCTATTTCAAATTAGCGAAAAGTTAACAGGAAAGACTGTATTATTGCACCGATCTTCTTTTATATTTGATCTAAACAGATTCCAACATCTTAAATCAATACTTAACATGTTGCCTGAACAAATTGAAATGAAACGAATGGATAGTAAGCTGTACAACAAATATCAGAGTGAAATGGACTCGTCCTATGAATCGTTATGGCAATGGCCGAGCACTTTATAGAGCAAGGATTCGGTTATTGTATTATGAGGGACGATCATTTTGCAAGTGCTTGCAATTCGATGTTTGTAGGTGGAGGGTATGCGGATATCGATATTGTAACTTCGGACGATTATCAGAAACAAGGACTAGCAACACTTACGTGTACAGCATTTATTGAACACTGTTTGAACCACAATATAGTGCCTAATTATAATTGTGATGCTGGTAATCAACGATCTTTTCAGTTGGCTACAAAGTTAGGTTTTGTAAAAAATAACGATTTCCCAATGTTATGGTGGCATCAGGACCAGAATATAATAAAAGATTATTTGAGTAGATTCAATTATTCGAACGTTTCAAGCTAATAGCTCTTAAACTTACAGGACCATATAGCTTAATAGACATGTTTAACGAAGCTGCCGACACGATCGGCGGCTTCATTACGCTAACGGGCAGGATAGATCAACAAACCGCATATTACAAAGGACTTCATTTGGTCATATATCAACATAGAGGAGTTAACATATTTTACAACGTAACCCCGCTGGCGTTTACCTGGCGGGGTTTATCGTATACTCAGAATCCAAGCCTAACGTATTTGTAATCTGCTCTTCGGAGTTCTTCGTGATCAAAGCCATCGAATAGGATGAACTGGGCATCTTGAGTCTATTTACCTGGCAATGAGTCCAAGCTATAGAATGAACTATTCATATGATAACTATTATTTACTTCCATAAAAGGGAAAATGTAACGTAGAGAAGGGATGAATGAATGGTATTATCATCAACCGGTCCAATTTTAAATGAACCTGCAGATGGGATGAGACCAACTCAACAAGTTACGATAATAGTGGATAACCGCGATCCTGTTAATTATTCTATCGTTCTACTAGAGGGTTATGCTTTAATCGGTACCCGGTCATTATATGTACAGGAATTGTTCTCCATTCAACCTGATGCAGTTGTTACAAAAAATTATCCAGTAAATTATGACGCATTCCAATTCGTTTTTACAACAAGTGGTCCAGCAGCAGATAGTACTGAAATCAATTTTTGGGGAAAAGATTTATCCGGACAGTTAGTAGCAGCCCATCGTCTTGTATCAAATGAACTTCAAGTCTAACGTGAAGAAGGGATGAATGAATGGCATTATTATCAACCGGTCCAATTTCAAATGAACCTGTAGAAGGGATGAGACCAACTCAACAAGTCACGATAAAAGTTGATAACCGCGATCCTGTTAATTATTCTATTGTTCTACTAGAGGGTTATGTTCTAAACGGTACACGGTCATTATATGTACAGGAATTGTTCTCCATCCAACCTGATGCAGTTATTACAAAAAATTATCCAGCTAATGTAAATACATTCCAATTCGTTTTTACAACAAGTGGTCCAGCAGCAAATGATACTGAAATTTCTTTCTGGGGAAAAGATTTATCCGGACAATTAGTAACCGCCCATCGGCTTGTATCAGATGAACTTTTGGGATCAGGAACTGGGCCTCAGGGGGCAACTGGGGCAACTGGAGCTACTGGGGCAACTGGAGCTAGTGGGGCTAGTGTGGTGCCGATAAATTTTCGTGCTGAAAAAAATGTTAGTCAGGAGTATGTTGCTAGTTTTCCTCTTGTAGTATCATACGGGAATATTATTTTTAATCAGGGTGGTGGTTATTCTTCAGTTACTAATAGGTTTACTGCTCCGATAGCTGGTGTTTATCTATTCAATGCAAGTGTAGGAATTGGTCTAGATAATGTACCATCATATATACCCGTTAGTTTCAGAAAGAACCTTAGTCCTATTGCTACTGTTACTCAGCATATAAGTGCTATAAGTGGTGCAGCACAATTTAATTTATCGACTATTTGCAATTTAGTAGTTGGAGATCAAGTAGATATTACTCTATCGAGTGATCAAAGTGGAACTTTAATTGTAGATAATACTGCGATATTTTTTGCTGGATCGATACTGCCGTGATAACTGCTTGAATATCGGACCCTATTATTAAAACAAACCTAATACTTCATTTTCACGAAAGAGCAACGCAAAAATGAAAGGGGGAGCAACTATTTAGGTCGCTTCCCCTTTCCTTCATTTTATTCTTGGTTTCGAGCTCGTTCCGGAAGACGGGCCATCTGTATGACGATAACGTGGAATCCTAGATGACGTTTCATTATCCATGTAGCATTTAGAGAGAATCCGAAATTTCGCTTTACCTTATGGATATAGATTTATATATCAGAAAAAGAACAAATGGTTCGATGACAATGCTTTGGTCGATTAAGCTAACGGGCAGGATAGTTCAATGATTTCTCGAAATAACTTTAAAGGTGAAAGACAAGAAGCCAGATTAACACGAAAAGAGGTGCTGTTCTTGCTGCAAACGGTTTCAGGTTTAATTACTGCACAGGAAGCAGGACGAATTTTGGAACATGAGCATGTGCTCGTGGGGTTTGTAGAAGACGGGAAGCTTACACCGAAGATGTATGACCGTGACGAGGTGGTCACGTCCATACTTCCGTTTTTGTTGAAGTTGAAGGAAGCCGGATGCAGCACCATGGTGGATTGTGCACCGGAGTACTTAGGCAGGGATCCATACATTCTGCGGCGGCTGTCGGAACTGTCCGGAGTCCATCTAATCACGAACACCGGATTTTACAAGAAGCCGTATCTGCCTTCTTTCGTTTATGAGATTTCGGAACGAGATTTGGCCGATATATGGATTCGGGAAGCGCGGGACGGCATCGGAGAGAGCGGTGTGTATCCGGGTTATATCAAAATCGCGCTAAATGACGGGACGGCAATCGACGATATGCAGTTGAAGATCCTCCGTGCCGCTATACGAACTTCACTGGAAACCAGCCTGCCGATTCAGTGTCATACGATAGGCCATGATATCGCCCTGCACGCATACGAGATCATGAAACTAGCGCAGTTCGACCAGGAACGGTTCATTTGGGTACATGCACAAACATTTAAAGTCACTGATGTTTACAAGCGGCTTGCGGAGGCAGGAGGTTGGATTTCCATCGACTCCATTTTGCCGGGGGCATATGAGGAGCATGTGGATCTACTAGATCAGCTGCTCGAATGCGGGGTCGGTGACAGAGTGCTGTTGTCTCAGGATACCGGCTGGTACAATGTAGGACAGATCAATGGAGGCAATTTGCGTCCTTATCATCACTTATTTACCGAATTCTTCCCTGTAGCAGCCGCCGGTGGTCTCGATCTGAATTGGCTGGAGCAATGCGTAACGAGCCATGCCTTTCAAGCTATGAGCAGGCGATCCTAATAACAAATGGAATCCACAGCCCGCATTCGATGCCGCTTGATGATTTTGTGAGTACTTGGATTCCTGGGCTTGATAACGATAATTTACTCATTGGTACGGATTGGAACGCCAATCTTATAGGAAAAGAGATAGAACCATTAGTATTATTGGCATGCCTTTTTCAGAAAGAATCTTAAATCATTGCGCTCACGAAGAACGATAGTTTAACATACCAGCGCTGCCGGCCCGAAACGGCAGCTTTATTACGCTCCCTCGAAATGATTCAGTTTCCTCACTCAGACTCATGAATTCGCAGGATTTCATCCTGTAGATAGTATGAAGAAGTGGATGGAGGAGGAGCCGGTAGCTGGGGGATGGGGAAATGGGCATGCGGAAATAAAGGTGAATCATGTTTCACCATATTGTTCCATATGTGCACGTCTCCACGTCACCCTAGCGATTCTCGCTCCCATGTCTCAACGGGTCACTGCCCTTTCATTCCTTCGTCACATCTAACTATGGTGGTGGAGGTCGGTCTTTCTAACGGAACGGTTCCGAGCCCTTTTGCGTAAAATCTCCCGATTCTCCGTGCTTCTTGTCATCCTGCGAATGCTTGAGCTGGTGAGGATTGACTGATCTTAAGCTGCCATTGGGGAAACTCTAGTTGAATCGTAAGCCTCGCTGCTTGTTGCCAAACTGACTAGTAGACGCGCTACTTTACTACATAATTTCATGATGGATTTCATTTTCTTCAAATTCTTCATTTCCACATTGTAACGGTGCAAAGCACGGATTTCAGGATTTGTCATGACCATACACATCGTCATGAGATAGAGAAAATGACGCAGACGTGGCCTACCTCGCTTGCTAAGCACCATCTTTCCTCGCCATTTCCCGGAACTAGCTTCAGCTAAGTTTAAACCGGCATGCCGTAGCAGCGCATTTCCATGTGAATAGCCACTAAGCGTTCGAACAATTTGAACCCTTCACGATGATTGCCAAACTCGAGCGGAGTTCCCAGAGCAATGACACGAAAGCTGACAGCGCGGGCAACATGAGCTTCCTGGGCGATGTCTACGCCGACGACAAGGTGAGAAACGGTAATGTTTTCAATGAGTTGATTTTGCTTGTCCTGTGACTTAAACTTCATAGTAGAGCGACCTCCTGATGGGCGTTTTGAGGCTTTTGACCTCGTGCGTAACCCCATCGTACCGAGGCGCTCATTTTTGTTCAAACACCAAAATATTCGTTTTACAGGAATTCTAACGGGCAGGATAAATCATTGATGGGAGAGAAGGAAGCATGACTGATCGGGAAGAGATCAAACCAACCGCCCATGAGCTGATGGAGTTCCATGTTGAGGCGCTGTTTACGCATGACCAGAACATGCGGCTTCTCGCGATAAACGAGCCCTGGCCCGGAGAGGCCACCGCCCCCCGGTTTTTCTTAGGGCGGACTATAGAGGGAACGACTCTTTGTCGGTTTCGGTATGATGTCCCGGAGATGCTTGTCGAGCAATTGGAGGGATTGTGTGCTGATGAACCGATCGTGAGGGATATCCAGACGAAACCAAAATATTTCGAGGCATATATGAACCTCCTCCAAGGGGAACGATTCACGATGGGACCTTGTTTTATAATTCCCGGTGAAGCCACGCTGAAAATGCAGGTGGTAAGCATCACCCGGGAAAATATAGCGGAATTTTTGCTTGACAGTTTCGAATGGCTGACCTTAGAAATTGACTATGTACAACCCTGTATAGCGCTAGTGCGCGAAAGCAGGGTTGTCTCAATCTGCCGCAGCGTTCGCATCACATCTAAGGCACATGAAGCAGGACTTGAGACCTTGAATGCGTTTCGCGGAAGGGGATATGCCGCTGCAGTTGTTGCCGGATGGGCCATGGAGGTGCGAAAGTTGGGAAGTATTCCATTATTCAGTACTTCGTGGGAAAATCTTGCATCTCAAAAAGTGGCGAGAAAATTAGCCTTATCATTTTATGGGGTCAATTTCATAGTTATTTAACGTATTCCATGAGGCTGGTCGGGGCGTGTTTGTGCCTCCGACCATTCAACTAACGGGACACGATAGTTCAATAAGATGGAGCAGATTGCAGTGGCAACTGCTCTTTTGTTTTATTAAACTAACGGACAGATTTGTACTGTGGAGTCGACCAATTTAGTGAAATTTCCAGGAAATATGTTCCATAATATAGAGATAGGACCTAGAGAGGGATTGGATAACTAAACGATCAATCAAAGGAGTAGCATTAATGGTTGGAGAATAAGTTAACTGCAGATCATCTTTTGGATTCATGTAATATCCAGAGGATATCCATTGATCCGAGACTTGCATCGACTCTCTATTGACTGTGACTTTCTTTGTATTTATTAAATGGCAAACCCGAGCCGCTGCACATTGTCTTAAGTGTGCTATTTTACGAATAGGAGGAGAGAGCAATGAAAGAAAACGACTCCCCGCTTCCAATATTCAGCGAGATCGATCGTATGGAACAACGCTTCCTGGTCGGAAGAGACCGGGAAATTCGCCTATTCCAAGACCGTTTGAAATCGGAAACGATTTCCGGAGGTATCATTAATCTGTACGGAACAGGCGGTTCGGGGAAAAGCTATCTATTGAACGAGTTTCGAAGAATCTCGCTATCGTCTCGTGCAAAATACGTCATGTTCGATTGCCGTGTTCTGCCGAGACATCCGCATGACGTTTGCTTACACTTCCTGAACGAACTCCATTACCCCTCCGACCGAATGGAGCCAAAGGCTTCCCTTGATGTGCTAACGGAGACCTGTGTCGATTCGATTCGATCCTACGCGAACGGCGACAAACTCGTGTTGGCCTTGGATACGTTCGAAGCTGCCGGTGAAATGGAGAGCTGGTTGAGAGAAGGGCTGCTGCCGAAGTTGATACCGGATATTCTTGTGGTCATCTCCGGCAGATTTCCCATGCGAGGCTCTTGGTTGGCCTCTCCCGGATGGCGACATCTCATAAGTAGAGTACATTTTGCGGAGCTCGATTACGAAGCGGTTCGAAAGTATTTGGAAATGTCCGGGATTACGCAACAAACTCGCATTCGTCAGATTTGGGCGAGATCTAAGGGGCATCCACTGACGCTTTCGCTGCTCGTATCGACGACACTTGCCGGGTCTCATTCGCTAACCGATGTTTCAGATGAAAGCGATGTGTTTGCTGACGTTGCCGCGACTTGGCTTCAAGAGGTGCCCGATTCGAGTATGAAAGAAATTGTAGAAGTGGCGTCAGTTATCCGTCATTTCAACCACGAACTTCTGAATGAAGTGCTGGGGAAGAACGTCTCAAGCGAGCAGTTCCGCGAATTAATCTCTTATTCTTTTGTACAGAGGGTTGAGCGCGGCTGGTTATTGCATGATTTGCTTCGCGATGCCATCGGGTTGGAGTTCCGTCGACGAAGCCCCGACTATTATAATCGACTCTGGTTACGCTCTATAACCTATTTTTCCGACAAAATAAAGCGGTATGGCAAGAACAGCTTGGCCTTTTGGGAGAACTCGGAAATATTATTTTATATCGGAAATCATTTTATCCAATATCTATTGAATCGTCAGTCTATCTCGCATAGTATGGAGCCCCTTCATCCCACGAATTGGGAGGAAGCGGAACAGTATGTAGAGCATAAGCGAGCTACCGTTCAAGACCACACCATCCAATACATAGATTGGAAAACAAACAAACCTGCGAGTTATTTAATGAAAGCTAAGGAGAGCCTAAGTTATTTGAATCAAGTCCGATTAAAAGATTTATTCGAACTTGATCCTGCTTCCGTCATGCTCATCCGCGATGAAAAAGGTACCGTCTACGGACTAATGGAGAGCATCCCTATCAATGAACATACCATGGAATATTTGAAATCTCGCCCCGTATCCGCCGCGTACTTCAACCACATTTCAGATGCCGAGCGAAAAGAATTAAGCGTTCCAAGGCATACCCTCGCCGGATATTTCGTCAAAACGGTCGTTGTATCCGGTGAAGTCGTCCCGAACGCGATGGATGCTGCGATCTCCACGTTTATTACCTATATTTTGTCGGCGGGATACCTCGTAGGTGCCCCTACTGCAAATCCCGTTTCGGAAGCTATCTTATGCAGCCTAGGGATGGAACAGAAGGAGGGGATCGTCCATTACGATTACGATGGCGTGACGCCAACTCCATATTACGTCATGGATGCAAGAGGCCAAAAGATTATACCTTATATGGAGAAAATGATTTCTTCCTTCGGTCTTTCATTATCCTCAGAGCAGGATCTTCAAAGTATGGATGATCATCTCTCTCTTCGGGAGAGAGAAGTCGTGAAGGGGGTCGTGAAAGGGAGTTCGAACAAGGAGATCGCAAGTGATCTGTTCATGAGCGAGGCTACGGTCAAAAAACACCTCTCCAACATCTTCGATAAGCTCGGTATTAAAAATCGGGTACAACTCATTAACCGCTATAACAGAGAATCGCGAAAATAATAATGAGCGTGGTTCTATACTGGCCCTCATAGCCTAGACACTTAGCAAAAAGTGTATAGGCTTGGGGGCTTTTTTCTATACGACTTTTTTACAACTTTTGATTAATACTTTGATGCAGGTACGGGAGTTATACTGATATTGCCAACGGATATTCGATTTAGAGGACATTCGATTCGAGGTGATTCACGTTAACATCTCAATCTAGGGCAGTAGTAGTTGGTGCAGGCTGGGCAGGGGAGAATGATACTGATTTTCAAAATAAAATTGAGGGAGAATTCTATTATGCAAAATTTTGAACAACTGAACAAGAGTTATATTAATGGGCAATGGACGGAAGGTTTAAGTGATCATACGTATGAAATTCTGAATCCATATGACAATTCAGTCATTACGGAAGTTCGTCTGGCAACAAAAAGTCAGTTGCAAGATGCATTCAACCTAGCTAAGGAAGCTCAAAAATCTTGGGCAAAAACATCGTCGGCACAACGGAAAGCCATCCTTCAAAAGGCTGTCGATTACTTAAATGCAAATAAAGACGAGATTGTTAGTGTCATTATTAGAGAAACTGGAGGTACTTTTCATAAAGCCTATGGAGAGCATTGGACAGCGATTGCCGAGTTGGAATGCGCTATTAAAATGGCGGACGAAATGGAGAGAGTGAAGGAAGTACCAGCAACTGTCGATAGTAAAGTGAATCGGATTTTTCGTGTGCCGATCGGTGTTATTTCTTCGATATCCCCTTTTAACCTCCCTATGAGTCTATCCATAAGAACGATAGGTCCAGCCCTTGCACTGGGAAATTCGGTTGTTCACAAACCAGATATACAGGTTGGGTTATCCGGAGGTTCTATCCTTGCGAAAGCCTTTGAGGAAGCAGGGCTTCCGGTTGGTGTCTTTAATATGATTCTGACCGACATATCAGAAATCGGCGACGAAATGATAACCAACCCCATTCCGGGATTTATCAGTTTCACAGGATCTACGGAGGTTGGCAGGCATGTCGGTGAACTTGCGGGTAAACGCCTGAAGCGGGTCGCTTTGGAATTAGGAGGAAATGCCCCATTAGTGTTATTAGCCGATGCCGATGTAGATCGGGCAGTTGATGCGGCCATCTTTGGGAAGTATTTTCATCAAGGTCAGATTTGTATGGCTGCGAACAGAATTATTGTTCACCAAGATCTGTATAATGATTTCGTAGCTAAATTTGTGGAACAATCGAAAAATCTTAAGTATGGTGACCCTAGAGATCCTCTGACGTTTATCGGACCGATGATCAATGAGTGTCAACTCGAAAGAGCTATGCAAGCTGTGAATGAAGCGAAAAAATCGGGAGTGAAATTTGCTCTTGAGGGCAAAAGAGTTGGAAATGTCTTAACTCCATATGTAATTGTTGATGTTGAAAATTCCAGCAAATTGGCACAAACAGAGCTATTTGGTCCTATCGCCTTAATCATAAAAGCAGAATCGGATGAACATGCGATTGAATTAGCTAACGAAACGGAAGCAGGATTAAGCAGTTCGATTTTTACTAGCGATATACAAAAAGGAGAACGTTTGGCACTTCAAATTGATTCAGGAATGACTCATGTTAATGATTCACCCATCAATTGGCAAGGGGATGTTCCATTTGGCGGAACTAAAGGATCTGGTATTGGTAGATTTGGTTTCCCGTGGATCATCGACGAGTTCACAGTGTTCAAGTGGGTATCCATACAAGAATGATTCCCTTTAAAAATAAGTTTTTGAGGAAAGTCCAATTTAGATCAAGGCAATGATATGCATGGGTCCATCTTTGAGACATTGTCGTTTGCTAAATGAATGAAAACGGCATCTTTATTGGGAGGAATTCAAGTGAGCGAGGAATTCGTTAAGTCCGCATCCTACGTGCAGGTCAATGCAAGACCAGGTCCATTGACTCTAGACCCGACCAATACAGCGGTTATCGTGGTGGACATGCAAAATGATTTCATTTCTGATGGAGGTATGTTTGCCCGAGCGGGTTTTCCGCTTTCAACGTCTCGTGAAGCTGTCGAGCAGACTGCACGCGTCCTAGACTCCGCTCGCTCCGCCGGGATGAATGTTGTCTATCTGAAACATGAGTTCGAGAGCGACCTCTCGAATCTCGGAGGACTAGAGGCCCCAAACCGTTTCAGAAACGGTGGGGTTGGCGAGTCGGTCGATTTACCCAACGGGGAAATGGGTCGCTACTTGATAAAAGGCACTTGGAACACGGACATCATAAGCGAACTCAATCCCGAGCCCTATGACATCGTTGTGTCGAAACACCGATTCAGCGGCTTTTTCGAGACGACGCTTGATGCAACCCTGAAAGAGTTTGGGATTAAGCAACTGATATTTACTGGCGTCACATGCTGCGTATGTGTCGAATCAACTCTTCGCGATGCGTTTTACAGAGACTATGAATGCCTCTTACTAGCTGACTGTACAGCGGAACCGTTCGGTCATAACAATTACGAGGCAAGCCTTCTTGCAATAGAAAGAATGTTCGGTTGGGTATCGGACTCCGCTTCGCTTCTACAAGCACTCTCGGCAGTTGAATAGCTTTCTATCTCACTCGCCATTGTACTCGCGGGATACGATAGTTCAGAAAAAACAACAGTTAAGAATAACAGAGCTTTAATTTAAAAGGGATTGAAATATATACAGGAATTAAAAACAATTCACAAAGTGATGATTCCGATTTTCAATGAGTGTTCATTTGTTGAAAGGAATAATAATACTTATCATCGGAGTTTTATTCTTTATATTTGCACGGTACCTGTGGAAGAGAAGTAATCCTGAAACTTTTTGGGTCACTATTTTTGAAGCTATCCATGATTTGTTTTATGATTTGGTTTTTACAAATTCCCGCATATGGGCATTACTTCTTGGACTAATTGGACTTGTAATGATATTAATTGGAGCAATTAATTTATATATGTCGTTGAACTAAAGAGGAACGATAACTGAATAATGACCAGGTTGAGGCTGCCGGCACTTCGATCGGGCAGCCTTCGTTACGTTAACGGGCAGGATAATTTAGCCATTTAACGAATACTCCAATATGACTTTTATTTATTATTTAGTTTGGGGTGTCAGAATGAATCAACTTACAATTAGAATTTGCTCTGATCATACCCATAGAGAATAGGTGTTAATAACTTTTTCTGAAGGAGGACATGAAAATGAATGACACAACAGAGACAAAAACACTTGTTCATACAGTAGTTCAAGTGAGACTACCTGCCAGAGATATTGATGAATCCGTAGCATGGTATGAGAAATATTTCGGGTTTACACATTGCTGGAAAACTGAAGAAGAATCAGATTTGAAGCTTGAACCAGGACCCTACTTGTTTTTAAAACGAGTAGACCAACTGACACCGATTCAAATTGTGTCACAAGGAAGACCCTATGCAGTCCTTTGTATAAAAACTTCTAATGTTTTTGAATGTTACCGAAGATTCGTCGAGGATGGTGAAGAAGTAACCGAAATAACCTATACTTGGAATATTGAACGCTTTCCAGAATTCAATGTCACAGACCCTACGGGGAATGTTATTAATGTTGCTAACTATCCCGATTTACAGATTGCTGGTTTTTAAGCTATCGGGCACGTTGGTGCAATCATGACACGACGGCAGCCGGGCCAGACAATCGGCTGCCGTTTTTCATTGATGTAACGGGAGTTTAGCGGAGTTGTACACCGAGAAAGGAACTTATGATGTAGACTGATCAAATAATGATAATTCGTTAAAGCAATCCATTAAAAAGGAGAGAATTATTTGAGTTACGATCTGACTGTCAAGCTAAGGGGATTAAATGACAACATAATACAAGAATGGTTGTCTGAAATAAGAAAACTTAGTATGGATGTAGAAGTACATCCTGTTTTTTCATTCAATAATCATTCAGGTTTTCTGCCTTTCAAGGTTGTCATCTATAATTGCCCGAACAGAAATCTGAATAATATCGAATTAATGACAGGTTTCGAATTGTTTGTTAGTCGTATTGAAGAAAAGGATAAGAAGGTAGCCTTTTTCTCAAAGCTATTCGGCGAACAAAAACTGTTGAGTACAATTGAGAAGAAACTTAAAGAAGCGGACACTGAAATAAGTTTTTACATAAGTGCTCAGGATAGTTTTGAATTTAGGATGGGATGGTATTCAGCGGCAACGCTTGCTTTTTTGTGTGATGGTGTATTGACCGACTTACAGGAAGGTATTATTGGAAGGACAACAATTAATTAGTCACGCAATTGAAGTTGTTTTAGCAGATGAGAGGCTAATCAATAAAGACGATTGGAGAGTACATGAATTTAAAGAATGGATAGTTTAAAAAAAGAAGTCATTGAACAAACGGAGAACGATAGTTCAATAAGCATGAAGAAACGGTAGCCGGCATGGCTGCCGTTTTCTCAACTAACGGGAAACGTTAGCTCAATATAAGATAGCAGATCATAATAATTTTTATGCCGATCCTAATCCTGCACCTCTATTCATATATACATCTATCTCTGGAATAGGTTTTTAGCAACATTAGCTTCATGCACTGTATATGTATTATCACGATTGAAAAAATAATCAAGAGTATGTGCGCTTAGGGGCATGCAAGGTGATAGCAAAGTAGTTTAAATATCGGGCAGGTCGTTTACGCTAACGGGAACGATAGGTGAACAAACAAGGAGCAGCTGCCGCCGGCAAACTGCTCCTTGTTTCGTTGAAATAATGGACAGATAGTGGATAGTTTTATAATTCATTTCCTTCGTAAATAATTAATGAAAGGAGATGATTTTCTGATGAATCGATTCTTAATAGTAATTACATTGCTATTTTTTATTACAGGCTGTGGGAACGATAAGAAAGAAGCCGCTGCATTTGCTAAAACTGAAAACGAATTTGGAACTTTTATCGATGAGAGTTCCTTTAAAGAAGAGATTCAGAGTTGCTTACACGTTATCAATCTCCATATGAAGTATCAGAACGAACGTAACAACGCTGCTCATGATGAACTGTTTACCACCAGTTATATCAAATACCATGGAAAAAGTCATTACACCCCCAGGGACTATACATATTTGTCTGCTACGCTAAGGTCAATAAACAAGAATGAGTACGGTCAGTATTTTGCAATCGTCTCTGAAAAGACGGACCTTCCAGGGATAAATGGAGAAGCGACTGAGGCTTTTTATGTTTTAAAGAAGGAGAATGGTAAATGGCTTATTGACACTATGGATTAAAGTACGGGGACAATGATTGCGCTAACGAGGAACTTTAGTTCAATAAAGAAAACGCGCAGGAAGCCGAGGTGGGTTTGATTGCTCAATTAACAACGTGAAGGCTGCCGATCTAGTGATTCGGCAGCCTTCATTACGCTAAAGGGAAGGAGACTTCAATCACATCCCGAATCCTTCGAGGTGGCAACATCAGTAAGCAATTGTTCTACTTATTGGGAGGGAGATTTGTTGAAAATACTTATTCAAGATTTGAATTATGATGCGACTCCCATGATTTTCCATAAGTATTCAATGTTAGATAGGATTAGAGACTTTAACCTTACAATAGAGTCGGGCAAAATATATGGATTAGTGGGCTCGATTGGTTCAGGAGGGTGGTTACTAAGTTATCTGCTCGCAGGAAGAGATCACTTGTTTTCTCAGAATTTGATGTCAGAAAGCAAGTCTCAAATAACAATAGATGGGATACCAGCAACTAATGAACGATTAAAAAGGATCTCTTGTTATATTGGTGAGGGAGTGGCAGAAAATCCCTATAAGAAATATAACTCTTACCCTTTGAAAATAACTTGGAAAATCAGAAAAATAAAAACTGTAGCAGACCAAATTATAGAGGGGATAAATAGTAGTGCGAATAGGATGTCGCTACATGAAATTGTAGATTTGTTTGAATTAACAGGAATTAATGAACCAACAGCTAGAATCTATAGACCTCTTGAATTTAATAGTGGGGAACGATGGAGGGCATCTCTAGCAATAGGCTTTGCATTCAAAAAAGTTGTATGCAATAATTCTGCCAGTAAGTAACTAGAAATATGTATCCAAAATCGCTGATGTAGCAGTCCATTTATAATCAAGAGTCAACCCATTCAGTCCTGCGACCTAGGAGTGTGAAAGTCTTTGTTTCTTCTGGTATGGAACATCTTTGATGAAGCCGCCGGCACGAACGGCGGCTTCATTACGTTAACGGGCAGGAAAACGGGGTTATTTTGAAGAAATTAGTGGAATCAATTTCAAACGGCGGCTAATTCTACCGTTAATTGAATCTTCCAAAGCCTGCAATTTCAACTAATGCTTGATAGGTTGTCATTCGCGGGTGTGCTATGCTGATTCCGACATCGCGCTTCACGTTGTTGCACGATTAATTATTACTATTATAAGGGGGAGTTAGAGTGTCAACTGAGAAAGGAGCAGCGTACTCCGCTTGGTCAAACATCATTTATGCCATGCGGTTGCACTGGCGGGCAAGGCCATTTACGCTGATTTGTTGTGTCATCTCGGTGCTAGTTGGTGTAGGTCTGCCATTTGTAAGTATTCTTATGCCCAAAATTGTCATCGACAATATTACAGCAGGTGTCACGCCAGGCAGGTTTATAATGTCAGTTGGCGCTATGGCGCTTCTTCTGGCCTTGCTGAGCAGTGCGAAGAGCTATGCCGACCTCATTACCAATGAATCTGTCGGTACAATCAGCATATTGAAACACCTTCAAACTACGATGAATAAGCATCTTAATATGGACTTCGAGGTGCTAGAGAGCCCCGGATACGCCAAGCTGGGGGAAAAGGCATGGCGCGCCATGCAAAGCAACCACTCTCCCGCTTCCAACGTACCGCGCAACTTGTCACACCTCTTAATGAACATATTAGGATTTCTTGCATACGGGATGATTATTGTAACGGTACATCCTCTAATCATTCTCTTTCTGGCTGTTTCAGCCGGAATTAATTGGCTGGCGCTCTCGCGCGCCCGAAAGATTGAGAAGGATACGCGCGAGGAGCGGTCCAAGCTTCATGGCAAACTGTGGTATATCCAGAAAGTATCAAAAGAGCCGTCAGGCGGCAAGGACATACGCCTATATGACCTAGGCAGCTTAATCAACGGTATTTTTCAAAACGTACTCGCTGCTAGCACCAAAAAAGAGCGAGAGGTAGCGACAGGCGATATGAAGGCTCAGCTGTCGGATGCAGCGCTCAGCCTCCTGCGTGACGGTGCAGCATACGCGTTTCTCATTTATTTGCTGATAAACGACAAGATGACCTTGGGCAATTTCGTGCTCGTGTTTGCCGCTATTGGCGCGTTTGCTGGCTGGTTATCCGGCATATTGAGAAGCTCAAGCGAGCTTATGCGCGCTTTAAGTGAGATGTCCGATATTCGCGAGTATCTTGACGTCCCTGATATTTCTAACACCGGCGCCGGCGATGAGCTGCCGTCCGGAGAAATGCTGCCTCCCGCGATTACGCTTAGAAACGTCGGATATTCATATCCGGAGGCAAACGAACCGACCCTTATAGGCATAGATCTTGATATTAAGCCGGGGGAGCGCATTGCCATTGTCGGGGGGAACGGGGCAGGCAAGACGACGTTTATCAAGCTCTTATGCGGACTCTATAAGCCGACAACCGGCGAGATTACGCTCGGAGGCGTCGACATCACGCGTTATAACAGAGATGAATTCTTTTCGCTCTTTTCGACGGTTTTTCAAGATATCCATCTGTTCTGCTGTGATATTGCCGGAAATATATCTCAACAATCGCCTGAAAAGACAGATTACGAGAAGGTAAAGAAATGCCTGGAAATGTCCGGGCTTATGGATAAAGTTAACGGGCTTGATAAAGGGGAGTCGACGCTTCTGGTGCGTCGTGTACACAACGATGCAATTGAGCTCTCAGGCGGTGAGCAGCAAAAGCTGGCGCTGGCGCGCGCACTGTATAAAGACGCGGCGGTTATTATCCTGGATGAGCCGACTGCTGCGCTTGATCCTATCGCGGAGAACGAAATCTATCAGCGTTACGCCGAGCTGACTGCCGGTAAAACCTCCATTTACATCTCCCACAGACTGGCAAGCACGCGTTTTTGCGACAGAATTCTGTTCATTGATGGCGGGGGCATCGCCGAGTGCGGCACGCACGACGAGCTTATGAGACATGGCGGGAAATATGCGGAGATGTTTAACGTCCAGTCCCACTACTACAAGGACGGGGAGGTTTCAGAGAATGAAAACGCGCTCCATCTGGCATAACCTGCGCCGCGGATACGGGATTGTAAATCGCCTTACGCCGACCTATATTCCACTTACTTTCGTCGCCTCTTTTATTAACGCTGTGCAGCCGTTAATGATACTTTTCCTGTCTGCACAGATCATCAACGAGTTGGCCGGCGCGCGCGACACAAGTCGCATTATCCTGTACGCCGCGCTTGCAGTAGGGCTTGCATTTGTTTTGTCAGCTGCAAATGCCGCGGTCTCTCGCCGGATTACGACTTTAAACAGTACCCTGTGGGCGCGTTTCTACTTCTTCCTGGGCAATCGGTACATGCAGCTTAATTACGATCAAGTGGAAGATACGATGAATAATGAAAAGTTAGCGGATATTGAAGCGAAGACAAACGGCAACGGACTTGGCATTCTTCGCCTGCACTACAGCTTGCCGGAACTGCTGCAGCCGCTTTTTGAACTAATCGCGTCGATCGTACTGTTCTTCGGCATGTTTACGGCTGTATCTTCTTACGAGAAGACGTTTATAACCTCTCCGTTTGCTACCGTGTTGCTGATCATTCTCATCCTGCTTATCCTACCCTTTACGTACGTGCTCAAGAAGAGGGAGGAGAGGATCCAAAAGACGGTGTTTGAGGAAAACCCAAAGTCAAACACCTATGTGCATTTTTTTAACGAGTATATGCAGGCAAAGAATGCCGCCAAGGATATTCGCCTTTATAAACAGGCGTCAGCGATCGAGGAACACTATAATAAATCAGTTGGAGCGGAGTTCTGGTATAGAATTTTCGACTTATTCGGTAGGAACAACGCATTGGCAGCGGCTGTGAACGCCGTGCTAGGCGGCTGCGTCTATCTCTTTATCGGTCTGCGTGCGTTGTATGGCATGTATCCTTTAGGCAGCGTGGTTCAGTATATCGGCGCGGTTTCCGGCGCTGTCGGCGCGCTGGCCAAGCTTGTTTCGGTTCTGGGCAACTTTATTACAAACAATCAGTATCTCGGCCAAATCTTCGATTATCTTGACCTGCCGGACAATATGCGAGAGAACAAAGGAAACAGACCAATCCCGCAAGCGGATCTGGAGTTTGAGTTCCGTGACGTGTCGTTTAGGTATCCCGGCGCCGACAACTATGCTATTAAGCACCTTAGCATGAAGTTTAATATCGGCCAGCGGCTTGCAATTGTAGGGTTGAATGGCAGCGGCAAGACGACCATGATTAAGCTCCTTTGCCGGCTTTATGAACCTACAGAGGGTGTAATCACTTTAAACGGCATCGACATTAGGGAGTACGACTATTCGGCCTATATGGGCGTGTTCAGTGTCGTGTTTCAAGATTTTAAGCTCTATTCCTTCTCACTCGGACATAACGTTGCCGCTTCCGAGAGCTTTGATGCAGAATTGGCGGAGGAATCACTCATTATGGCTGGGTTTGGCACGAAGTTAAACAATATGCCGGGTGGGCTAGATACCTTCTTGCATAAGGATTTTTCCGACGACGGCGTTGAGATTTCAGGAGGCGAAGCGCAGAAGGTTGCATTGGCACGAGCGCTGTATAAAAGCGCGCCTTTTGTGGTACTTGACGAGCCAACGGCGGCACTGGACCCCATAGCGGAGTTCGAGATCTATTCCCGATTTAATGAGTTAATCAGCAATAAGACAGCAATATTCGTCTCCCATCGGCTCTCGTCCTGTAAGTTCTGTCACGACATCGCCGTGTTTCACGAGGGTCGTCTCATTCAACGCGGCTCCCATGACGAACTTATAACCGACCGGGGCGGGAAATACGCTGAACTGTGGAATGCACAGGCGCAGTATTATGTCGGAGCGTGATAGTTTCAAGATGCCGTCATAAACTGCAGCCGCCTGTTCCGCTGACAAGTAGGGGGAAGTCGTTTGAAATATAGAATTAGGAGTGGTACTGATGACTAGCGTGAGGGAAGTTTTACTCGATCAGTTGGCAGCTTGCCATAATGATGAAAGTTGGTTTAAACCGTCTAAAACGATTTTAGAAGATATATCCGTGGCTGAAGCCCTCTGGAAAACAGAGGGTAACTCAAATTCCATCTGGGAGATCGCGAACCATCTCATTTTCTGGAATGAAATGTGGCTAAGAAGGTTTATTAATGATGATATCATCGAGAAGAATGATATAGGAAATGATGAAACTTTTGAATTGGACCCTACGAAGAAGAATGAAAAAGGTTGGGATGAGACCATACAGCGATTAAATAATGGTTTTGCAGAATGGCGAGACATGATCTCGCATTGTGAGATGTCTAAACTAGAAAGAAGTATACCATCCTACTTTAATGCTCAGTGGTGGGGTGTCATTTCAAATTTGTGCATTCATAACGCGTACCATATCGGGCAAATGATGTTGTTGAAAAAGCAAGTGAAACAGATCGACCGACTATAGGGTTCTATCATTGAGCAAATCAAGCTGATAGAGCCGCACTCGACTTGGCTTAGCGCAGGGCGGCGAACGGGGATCGGTCGTCGTGAACATGAGGGGCGTTCAAGAGCCTAAAGTCTTGCTCGGCATTCATACCAATATGCCCGAAGTAATCCCGTCTGAAGTTGATGCTGCGATCTAGTCCGGAAACCGCTGCCGTCCGGTACGAGACGATGTTCTAGACAACATCACACTCTTCTGGTTGATGAACACGGCGATTTCAGCGGTTCGTCTTTCCTGGAAGACGGGGATTCAAGTCGTTGCGTTAATTAGAAATAAGCAGAAAAAATGCTCAATTTAATTGGTTAAATGTTCCTCGGTTCCTCGGTGGCTCACATTGCCACCGAGGAATTTTATTGACTCGCAGTCCGGAATATAGGGTTGAAACACACAAAGGTGCATTACAAAAATGTATATTTGGTATAGAAATCTTAACTATATTTTTAATTGTTATCGACATGATTGGCTTTACATATTGACTACTCTATACTTGGTTAATAAAATGTCCCAGGTAATAAGAAAGGTGTGAAGCTCATGTTTTTTTATATGGTTACCGTTCTAGTCGTACTGGTCGATCAACTATCCAAAATCATTATCCGCTTAAACTTAAATATCGACGAGACCAGTAATCTTTGGGGAATTCCAATCACCCATATTGAGAACAGCGGTATGGCTGGCGGCTTATTACAAGGATACAGTCGATTTTTTGGGATTGTGGCTGTCTTATTCGTAGCATGTGTGATCTATTATCGAAAAACGGGAATGTTCAAAGGGAAGTTGAACGAGATTAGCATAGCTTTTTTAGTAGGGGGCGCGGCCGGGAACGGAATCGATCGTTTGTTGTTCGGACGGGTTACGGATTTTCTGGTTTCGCGCTCCGGTAATGGCGTGCTTAATATGGCGGACCATGCGATTGAAGTCGGAGTTGTGCTATTAGTAATCAGTTTCGTAATTCGTGTTGTGAGAGGCAGGATTAATAGACGATGCTCCGTATAATTTCCTTGATGAATGAAGTCGATGCGAAGGATCTATCATGACCATTCACGAAGTAGCAAGACTGGTGGGAAGACCGCAATTATCTGTCGGTTTCGGAACGAACAAGGAGCAGGTTGCCGGGGGCAACTGCTCCTTGTTTCTTTGAAGTAACGGGCAGGTTAGCGTAACAATTTCCAAACGTTTACGTCTAAATAGTGGAAGAAAGGAGATATAAAATGGAGTTTCTTGTTGCAATGATGATATCATCCTTCATTATATCAATAGTTGTTGTTTTAGTGCGGAGATATAAAAGAGGAATGTGGGCAGAATATAAATCTAAAAATACTGGTCTGATTGTTATCTCGATTTGTTTACTTTTTAATTTATATCTCTTATGGAGAAATTAGGATACTCTACTAAGGATGTAAAGTAAAGTCAGCGGTATAACAAATAGAGGGGAATATTGATTAATTTAGAAGGAAAATCTTAAAACATAAGGGATGGAGGTTAGAATTGTTGTGTACTGTGAAATTATTTGTATCTATGGTTATGATTGCGACTGTTGCAATTACTTCAGGATGCCAATCGGACAAAAAAATGCCAGTACAGATTTCATCTACCATGCTAGATGGGCAGCAAACAACGCAATTTCAATGGTTATTATCTAAAACTCCTGACCACTGGAAGGTTTCAGTAACTCCAAGTAATACAGTGAATGAATATAATATTGAATTCGATTATTTAGGAGAATCAGCAGCGATAAGTCCATCACTTACTCTTAAGGGTAGCCTCATAGTTTCTACAAGCTCGATTCAGCCACATACTAAAGGGTTTGCACTTAGTAAAGTTCACTTCCAAGATAAAAAATTCACTCATGAATATATCCTTAAATGGGAACAGGACAATAAGAATTACGAAGAATCTGCAATAGTCAATATTACAACCCAATGAGTTGTTACGCTAAACGGAGAACTTTAACACAACATAGCAAAGGCTACCGAAACATCGGCGGCCTGTTGAGCTAGCTGGCAGTTATGTTGAATAAGGAACTTTTTTTCAGTACTACTAGTGAAAAAGCTGAACTGGTATACTTAAAAATGGAATTTTCGTCATACTCTTGGAAGCTTCATAACTAACTCTAAGGAGGATGTAAGATGACAATACCACAACGTAAGCTAGGTTCGACGGGGATAATCGTGGGGGAAATCGGGATGGGTGGAATGCCGCTTTCCGTTAACGGACGCCCTTCAGAGGAAGACGGCATCAGAGCGGTGCATGCCGCATTGGAGCAAGGCATTACACTGTTCGATACAGCTGATTCGTACTGCTTGAATTCGACCGAAAACGGTCATAACGAACGTCTACTCGCCAAAGCATTACATAACCGTCCCGAAGTGGTCATCGCGACAAAAGGCGGCCACATTCGTCCGGATGGACGCTGGGAAACCGATGGTCGTCCTGAACACTTGCGTCAAGCGTGCGAGGACAGTTTGCGTGCGCTCGGCGTGGAAGCAATCACGCTCTATCAATTCCACCGTCCGGATCCTAAGGTTCCGTTTGCGGAATCCGTGGGAACAGTCGCGGAATTGCAGCGGGAAGGGAAGGTCGTTCACGTGGGACTGTCGAACGTTACCGTTGCACAGCTGGAAGAAGCACGCAAAATTGTAACGGTCTCGTCTGTTCAAAACCGTATGAACTTGTTTGACCATTCATCCATGGACGTGATGAAGCGTTGTGAAGAGCTGGGTATTGCCTTTCTACCGTACAGCCCACTAAACGGCATGGGCAACGCGCGCGGCATCGGCAGCAACGAGACGCTTTCGCGGATCGCCAGAAGTCATGATGCATCGCCGCAGCAGATCGCGATTGCATGGCTGCTTCGATTGTCGCCCGTCATTCTACCTATTCCCGGCGCCAGCAAAGCGGTGAACATCGTTAACTGCGCGGGTGCATCCAACTTGGAGCTTTCCGCCAAAGACGTAGCTGAATTGAACGGCATCGCTGCTCAAATCACTGCCTAATTGCCACTTCGGCAATCGACCGGCGTTAGAAATGATTGAACTATCGGAGAACAATAGCTCAACGACACTAGGCTGCCGCCATAGACGGCAGCCTGTTCTGCTAACTGGCAGTTTAGTTCAAATTTCGGATAGTATTCGCACTCATGAAAATGTAGTATTTTTTATGGTGAAATCTTTGCATCTTTTTTCGATAAAATCCATGTTGGGGAGTGTAATAGTATGTATTATGAAAATTGGTATGAAAAACTCGATATGCAGAAGAAAGCCCAGGCGGACTTACTGATTGACAAAGTGCAAAGAATTACCCCCAATATTGAAAAGACAAAAGCGTTGGGGATTGCATATTCAGAAATCGAAAGAAATTCACCGGCTCTGTCAGAGTACAGATTTATCCGATATCTGAAGAATAGCCTTGCTGATTACGATAAAAACCCGTCAGACTGTGCAAGTTCCCTTGAGAGAAATGGATATCCCTTAATCAAGGAGATCGTTCAAAAAGTGAACAATGCAGGTATTACGCCCGAGGAATTGATGACCCTATTGAAAGTATTCCATTATGAAGGAATCATGGACACATTCTATCGATTTGAACACCCCTATATGGACAATTTAGATGATTCCGAATATCCGTCGTTTGTTATATCTGAGGTTGGTACTGATGGTGAGTTGACTGGACGAATAGTTAATGTGTACGGATGGTTATCTGAACTAAATCCAATAAGTAAATCTTAATATTGATAGATTAACTGTTACACTAACGGAAAACTGTTTATAAATACCAGCTAACAGGCAGAGATGATCAAACAACAAGGACAGTTTTGCAGTTCGACGGGGCATCGGATCGCAGTGCCATTTTTACTTTGGAGGACAAACTCATTATGGATAATCAGCTCATCGCATCGTTCCGAATGCTTACACGCAGTACGAAGTGGAAACTGCGAGACAAGATTGGTCTGCAATTCAACAACGGCCATGCCCAAGGGATGGTTCGCATAGGTGACCTCTTCTACATGTCCTCGGTTGAACTTACCGAGATGCCGGTTCGCTACGATAAACCGCTGGACGGGTATGACCGTTCTCCCGGCATGGGAATCGGGCACCTGTTTGCCTTTGACAACCGAGGGAAGCTCGTGAAGCATACGCTGCTTGGCGAAAGGGACATGTACCATCCGGGCGGAATTGATTTCGACGGCGAACATCTATGGGTGCCGGTCGCCGAATATAGGCCGCATAGCGAATCTATCGTGTACAAGGTGGATCCGATGACGATGCTCGCAGAGGAAGCTTTTCGCGTCCGGGATCACATCGGGGGCGTGGTTCATGATGGCCGGAACGGATCGCTGATCGGGAATAGCTGGGGCTCGCGCACGTTCTACGAATGGAACCGGGCGGGGCGGATGCTGCGAACGAAAGACAATGCGAGCCACTTTGTGGATTATCAGGACGGTCAATATGCAGGCGAGGGGATAATGATCGCGAGCGGCATCTCCGAGCTGGCCAATCCCAATCCGGCAGGTGGCCATGCCGAGCCGTACGAGCTAGGCGGTTTAGCTCTGATCGATATGAACGCGCTGGAGGCAATTCACGAAGTGCCCATTACGGAATTTTCGCCTCGAGGACATGTGATCACGCGCAATCCGGTATTTCTGGAGACCGCGGGCAGAGAGCTGCGGCTGTATGCGGTGCCGGACGACGAGCGCGGGTCGTTGCTCGTCTATGAGACATGCAATTTGAACCCGACTTGGCCGAACGAATAGTTAGGCTGCTAAGCGCAGCCTTTAGCTTAACGGGTAGTTGGCTATGGAGGCGATAGTGAAATGGAGATGGACTGCGTCTTTTGTAAATTTGTCGACAGAAAACTTCCAGCAAAAGTAGAATATGAAGATGACCGGGTTATTGTATTTCACTGTAAAGACCCTTCTGCCCCTGTTCATTTGCTGGCTGTTCCGAAAAAACACATCCCAACCATGATGAACGTAGACATATCAAGGGATGGAAATAATGGAAATCAATATATAGTGCACTAACGGGAAACGATAGCACAATAGAATACGACGGCAGCTGGATTGATTATCGGCTGCCGTTTTTCATTGAAGCAACAGGTTTTCATAGATTGATAGCACAACAAAGGGTTAATCGTAGCTATGGCGAAAGGGTAATAGTAAAAAATCGCCAATCCAAGGAGATCGACCACGAATGAAAAAGATCCTCATTATTGGAATTGTGGCTAGTGGTAAAACGACATTGGCTAAAAGCTTGTCAAGGAAAATTAGTGTCCCTTGGTATGAACTTGACTCCATCGTCCATCATAAAACTCTTACTGGACGTTACAAACGTTCTCCAGAGGAACAAATTGAAGTTATAAAAGAGATCGATAATAAAGGAACATGGATATTTGAAGGTACAGATAGAGATTCCTATCAATGTCTGTATCAAATGGCAGATACAATCATATTTCTTGATACTCCATTATGGAAGCGAAAGGTCAGAATCCTAACAAGATTTATTAAGCAAAAAATTGGTATCGAAAGGTGTCATTATAAGTCAGATATCACGATGTTGAAGATGATGTACAAATGGACAAGGGAGTTTGAACAACGTAGACACAGTTTTGAAAACAAGTTGGAAATTTACAATGAGAAAGTGATTAGGTTAAGAGATAGTAACAAACTGGATTTAACTAAAGGAATACGGGGTTAATGGAGAACGATAACAATAGAAAGAATTAGTAATAATGAAACGAAGTGATTTTCAGATTCATCCCTTATCTGAGGGGGGACGTTTATAATCTAGAGACAGGGACATAATGACTTTGTTGACTACCACCGAAAGTGAGGAGCATCGTTTATGTCTAATAAAAAGAGTTACTATTTATTCGAAGATTCAACCGGAACTACTATCGAGTATCGAGCCACCAGTTTGCAGCAGGCTATGGTAATCAAGAAAAGATTAGCCTTAGACTTGGGGATTTCCAAGGAGGACTTTGAATTAACGAACATTAGTAATAAGCGAAGTACGGACGGGGAGAACTCTGATGAATGAAAAGAACATATCATTAAGAAGTAACGTCGTCGTATAAGCAACTTTTGATAAATTTAATGGCGCAAATAACAGTTACAATAATGCAACAGAACAGGCTACCGACAATCGGTAGCCTGTTCCGCTATCGGGTTATTGATTGTATTTCATGGAAAGGTTTTAGTTCCATTACGATCATCTTTTACGCTAACGTGTATGTTAGTTCATATCAGTTCAATATAGATTAAATATAATTCCAGTAATGGATATTATTATAAATTTTTTTCTTTCGCTAGCGATAAATAAATGATTTCTCTTCCTATTGAGGTTACTAGAATTTATTTATTAGTGAGGCAGGGGAAGGCAGCAAATACTCTGTTGACTTGGTCAAATATGGAATATTTTAGGGCATATGGTTTGAAAGAAAGATTCGTCTCATAAAATCTATAACATGAGCAGCCTTAGTCTTCCCAGATAAATTCGAATAGGAGCTGCCTTTTAAGGTTGTAACGAAAATGAATCAGAAAGTGGGAGATGGAAATTGGAACTGAATGTTAATTTGGAGCTAACGCGCTTGAATTGCCTCTGGAATGACGAGGCTGGCGGCGACGAACCGTATTTGTGGACATATTTTTTTCAACTGGATGGTTCCACCGTACGTCAACGGATCCCCGGTCAAGCTTCCTTTCAAGGGAACATCACAGTTACGGCGGGAGCTGGGGGTCATGGCAATATCGGCAATGGACGTAACGTTCCCGGACACGACAACATGTACGACATCCCTCACAATGTCGGCGCCCACAACTTTGTACTTCGTCCCATCAAACTGCAATATGGTGGCCTAAATCACCTCATCCCCTCTAAGATGGTGATGGTTGCTGTACTCATGGATGAGGACGCTACGGCCGACTCCTCAATCTTGAAGGCAAATGAAGCGCTGCGAGTTTTTTTGGAGGATCAATGGAATTTTTTTATAAATGGCATAACCGAACAGAAAGTACTCGAGGCGTTTGCAGTAACTCAAGACTTGATTGCCGCGGTCGAGAGTATGTTTCAACAGTTCGCCGATAACCTGAGAGAGTCGGCAAAACACGTGGTGGAAGATGCCGTTATCGAGGACTCCAATGTGTTTGATCTGATCGTCAACTTCTTCGACGCCGATGACCAGATTGATAACGTTCGTCTAGTTTACGACGAGAAGGAGTTGATAAATGCGGCACCGCATTTCCCTTTTCGTTTCGATATCGAACCGACAGACGCCGATGGTCAATGGACTTCAAAATACGAGCTGCTAGGACAAATAAATAGAACTGTGAAGATATCGTCTTTAGACATCAAGCATAACACGAACGTTTTGAACCAGCAGCAGCTGGCCGAAGGAGAAATCATCACGGATCAAGATTCTTTATGCATAACAGCAGGAACCCATATCGGCTGGAAAAGCAAAACGGCATTGCACGAGGATATTATCCGCTTTACATACCCATACATGACTGTGAAGTGGGAAATTGAGGGTCAGCCCGTTCCGACCGATCGGGATCAAGGTTTCATTACCTTCACGACGGAATGCCTCACCTACGAACCCGATACTGTGCCGATATTTATAAAATCTAAAACGACCTCAAAGCCCGTTACGGTTCGATTTATTCGCGAAAAGGGCTCGGACGGTAGCCAAGGTTTGAAACTTTATAACGACACCGTCGATAACAACTATCGCTATACGGTAACATGGATCGCGACGAACGTGGCAGGGGCCGAAGTCGGCAGAAACAACGTGGTTGTTGTTGTTGACGTGCAGGAGCTGGATTTGGATCTCCAATTTCTGCAAAGATATTTTAAGTGCTTGTTGAAATACGAAGACGTCGCTAATAAATACGTGCCCAAACAAAAATTTAATTGGAAGGACCTAATCGATCCACAGCCTCGTTTTAAAATTTACGATGAAATGCTGCAGACGGTCGACTATGCGGTTGCGATGCGCCGCTTAACGGAAGGGCAGGCCGCCTCGCTCAAGGCTGGAATCGCCCAAAAGTTAAGAATTGGTAAGGTATGATGAATTGGAGGGGGAGGTAGGTTTTACCAGGCGGTGTTGGTCTGCCTGACTCGAAATTCCACAAGGCCAAAAAGCCAGGCTTTGGCCTTCTATGTGAGTTCTTTTGTGTCATATGACCAATACTCAGCTAAAAACACTATCTTGATAGTTTCATGCTAGGGGATGAACGGATCGCACGGGCAGGAACGTTCGATCCCGGGCTACTGCAATCTTACGACCACATGAAAATGAGGTCGCGGGTAGAATAGCTTTATTTAGATATTGGATGGTAACACTGAAAATGAAGAAGGCATCAGGAATATAAGCAACCACATTGGTTGAAAAACAATCCGCGACAGAAATTACGGGGAGTGTTTTTAGCCAATGTGGTTTTTTATATGGATTTGAGGCGTTTTTATATGCTCAAATGGCGAATGTAACAGCACTAGCCTAATAAAAGTACCTCTTCCTTTATACCTAAATGTTTCGGGTTTGCTACGACACCAATCTCGATTTTCCTACATACCAACGCTTAATGCTTAAATATATATTAAATATATTTTACTATAAATTATTTTGTAAAAGCTCGAAAATATGAGTAATTTATCCTATTTCAAATAAAAAAGTATGCTAAAAGAAGTGTTTTGTGTCGAAAGCACTGATAAAAACAATTTTTTTGATAAGTATTGAATAAATATATTAAATATAATATTGTTGTATGAGATTAATGTAATCGCTTGCAGGACGACGCAGAACTTGCTTGGCGATCAGCCGATGCCTTTGCACTTCACGCATCCATGTCTGTCGATTCATTAGTTGAAGCGCTTCGCTTGGCTATATCCTGTAGAAGGTGGGAGGAATAATGATTGCAAAAGAAGCAAGTGTTGAAGTCATGCCCGAAGTGGCGCGGTTAAACAAGAACAATGCATGGGCTAAAGTATGGAGTTTCAGGCATATCTACTTATTTATGCTCCCGGCTTTTATCTGGTATCTCGTTTTTTGCTACTATCCGATGTACGGTATTTTGATTGCGTTCAAAGATTTCAAATACAACCTGGGGATCCTGCACAGTCCGTGGGAAGGCCTTCGGTATTTCAAGCAATTCTTAGGCGATTCCAGTTTCTATTCGGTGCTCTACAATACGCTGTCTATTAGCTTCCTGAAGCTGTTGCTTGGATTCCCGGCGCCGTTGATCCTTGCATTGATGCTGAATGGCGTTATGCATAGCAAAATAAAAAGACTCTTTCAAACGATTTCCTATCTGCCGCACTTTGTTTCCTGGGTCGTTGTTGTGACGCTGATGCAGAAAATTCTTTCTCCTAATGTGGGACTGGTTAATGACATCAGGGATCATATGGGGCTTGAACCGATCTTCTTTATGGGGATGCCGTCCTTATTTTATCCACTGGTCGTCATTTCGGATATTTGGAAGGGCGTAGGTTGGGGCTCGATCATTTACTTGGCCGCTTTGACTAATATCGATCCGCATTTGTATGAAGCTGCGGAAATGGATGGAGCAGGTCGATGGAGTAAGCTGTTTAAGATTACGCTGCCATCTTTGACGCCTACGATCGGTATCTTGCTGATCTTCTCTCTCAGCGGCGTTCTGAACGCCGGCTTTGACCAAATCTGGTTGATGCAGACGCCTGCTACACTCAGCGTCTCGGAAATATTAGACACTTATGTTTTGAAAACAGGTATTCAGCAGGGGCAATTTGCTTACTCCACGGCGATCGGGTTGTTTAAGTCACTGATCTCTCTGCTCCTCATAGTAGCCGTTAATAAAGTTTCCAAAAAAGTGAGCGACGTATCGCTATGGTAATCAGGCAACATTTATTTTATGAACCTAAGGAGGTGCAGGTATGGGTGTGAGAAAACTGTCGGCGGCTGATAAATTCTATTCCACAGTGAACTATACGCTGCTGCTCATATTCTGCCTGACGGCACTCTATCCCTTTATCTATTTTTTGGCGCTATCCTTCAATGACGGCTATGACGCCATGAAGGGCGGCATCTACTTCATCCCGAGGGTAGGTACGTTTGAGAACTATAGCAAAGCATTCAATAATCCGCACATTATTAATTCATTTTGGATCTCCATTTCCCGAACGGTTATCGTAACCGTAGGTTCTACGCTGCTGACGGCCTTACTAGCCTATGGGCTTTCGCGGAAAGGCTTGCCGGGCAGAAAGTATATCGTCTTCTTCTTTTTCTTCACAACACTGTTCAGCGGGGGACTTATTCCGACCTTCATTCTGTACCGTGAACTGCATATCCTGAACACGTATTGGGTGCTTGTCCTACCATCGCTGTATAGTTTTTTCAATGCCATTATTATGAAGACGTTCTTCGACGGGATCCCATTAGGTCTATCGGAATCGGCGCGAATCGACGGCGCAAGCGAGTTAAGCGTATTTTGGAGAATTATCCTCCCGCTTTCGATGCCGGTAATGGCTACCATCGCCCTCTTCGTTGGGGTAGGCGTCTGGAACGACTGGTTTACCGGACAGTTCTTCATCCAAAAAGAAGATCTGCAACCTGCAGCAACGTTCCTGAACAAAATGATCAGTGAAGCGTCGTTCCAGTCCATGACGGGTTCGAGCAGTGGATCGTCCATTAAAAACATGAACGAAAACCAGATGGCGCTGCGAGGTGTAACGCCTGAGGCACTCAGGATGACCTTCGTTATCATTATTACGGCACCGATCATCTGTGTGTACCCATTCCTTCAGAAGTATTTTGTTAAAGGCGTACTGGTAGGTTCGCTCAAGGAGTAGTCGAGTACCGAGTATAGAAGGCATCGCCTTTTATATAAAAAAAAATAGCAAAAGAAAGGGGCTTGTCTAATGCGTAAGACCAGACTAAAAAGTTCTCTTAGCTTGATGCTTGCCGTCCCGATGATTGCATTATCCGTAACAGCATGCGGAGGAAACAACAATGATTCGGGTTCCTCCAATTCGGGAACAACGAATTCTTCGGGGACAAACGAATCCAATGCACCTAAGGAGGCTACTCTATCCTTCCTAAGCGCCTGGAACGGCGGCGGTGCGGGATTTCCGCAGGATCAGGAAAACAATCCGGTTGCCAAAGCGGTTAGAGAGAAAACCGGCGTAACGTTAAAGCTGGAATCGATCACAACAAGCGAAGTTGAGAAACTGAACACGATCTTCGCTTCGGATACGGTTCCGGATATCGTAAATGCGCCGTACTGGTCCACGACAGGCGGGGAAGGACAAGTCATCAAGAAAGCAGCTTTGGAAGGCCAACTTCTCGATTTAACCCCTTATCTTGATAAATATCCGAACGTGAAGAAACTGATGACGCAAGGTGTAGCGAAGGATTTTGCAGAATTTGACCTGAATAGTCCTGATTTGGAAGGCAAGCAATATGTCATTCCTATGCAGACGCCGGACGGCACTCCAGAGAGCATTCATAACTGGAACTACGGCCTCTATGCCCGTGGAGATATTCTAAAGGCGTTGAATGTTAATGGTGCCGATATCGACACGGAAGAAAAGCTTGCTGATCTGTTAACTAAAATCAAGAACGGCAATTTCAAAGATATTAGCGGCAAGCCGGTCATCCCTTCCGGTACGATGCATAATGGTTGGGACTATAGCCAATTCCTATCCGGCTGGTCTGATTACAACATTTCGGACTTCCGTCAGGAAGACGGCAAGCTTATCCACTGGACACAATCCAAAGACCAAGAAGCTCGCCTGCTCTATATGAGAAAGCTGATCACAAATGGTCTCTTTGACCCTGAGGCATTCAGCAATACCGATACGACAGCGAATGAGAAGCTCGCTACAGGCAAGCTGGCTGTATTCGGCGCTCAGAGCATGATTGGCGAATTGCAAAAAACTCTCTATAAAACGAATCCTGAAATGCAATACGAACTGCTCGGCCCAATGAAGAATAAGAGCGGTAATATTGTGACGCAAGTCGAGAAGCCAGGTCGTTCCGGGTTCCCGGTTATCTTCTTGAGCGCGAAGATCAAAGATCCGGATGCAGCGCTGCGTTTGATTGATTATTTGAACAGCGATGAAGGCCGACTTCTCGCTTACTGGGGCATCGAAGGCAAAGATTATACGCTGGCAGATGGCAAGCCGCAATGGGTTGCAGATGTGAAAAAGCAATTCGACGATAATCCGGATGTGAAGCGTGACGAAGGCCTCAACTATCTATCCGGCAGCTTCATGGGCGCTTTCTCCTCTGAAGTCACTTGGCCGATTCCGGATGACCAGAAGACGCAATGGGAGAAACTCGAGGCTAGCTATTCGAAGAGACTGCCGATCCAAATCATTGACAAGGTCAGCGCAACTTATCTGGAAAGAGATTGGCCTAAATATCAAGAGTTCAGGGATAAAACGGCAAGCTTAAACTTTGACGAAGAATTCCGCAAAGCATGCTACGCGAAATCCGATGACGAAGCGCTGAAGATGCTGCACAGCATTCAAGACAAGTTTAAATCTGCCGGCGTAGAGGAAATGGCTGCGTATGTCGGTGAAAAAGCTGCATCGCGTGATGATATCGGCTGGTAATAAGAGGTTGATTGGAGTATAGAAATTAGTAGAAAAGACCAAACCGCATGATAGTGCTGTTTGGTCTTTTCTGTGTTGTTCTTGTAACAAACCCTTCCAATTACTCGTTTAGAAAGGTAACATGCTTTTGTGGAGGTAATCCAATGGATCCGTGACCGATTGTTTATTACGCTAACTGGCAGTTTAATAGATCGTACATACTTGGAGTGTCACACACGAGGATCCTGGTACTTGGACGAATCTCTTCGAGCCAGGTCTACTCACTGTTAAATGCAATGTTCTATAGGAGGAGTATGGAGGAGGAGTAAGGTGTGACCAAACTATTATTTGACCCAATGAAACATCCCGATTGGATCCCGCCACAAACGACTGAAAAGTGTCGTTTTGTTGCCGAAAATACCCAGGATTTAGTCGGTGTCGTGGATATGGAAGGTATAGTTCTATATGCCTCGCCGTCCCATGAATTGGTCTTGGGATTTCCGTCCAGCGAGTTTGAAGGAAATTCTGCTTTTTATTTCGTTCATCCTAACGATCTTGCGTACGTTAAGAGGCAATTCGATGACATGGTTACACTAGAATCAACGTTCGATTTTGAGTGGAGGTGTAAAAAAGCAGATGGCAGTTGGGTATATATCGAGACCAGGGGCACTCCTATATTTGATGAAAATCGCAAAGTAGTGCAATGCGTGTACGGGTCTCGTGATATTTCAAAACGAAAGAAGGCAGAAGAACTCCTTCTACGAACTGAAAAGCTTTCGATAGTAGGTCAAATGGCGGCAGGGGTTGCACATGAGTTTAGAAATCCTCTAACCTCGATCAAGGGATTCGCCCAGCTGTTACAACAAGGTAACGAAAAACCCGAGTATATTGAATTGATTCTATCTGAGGTCGGGAGATTGGAAGCTATATTATGGGGATTTGTAACGCTTGCCAAACCCCAAACTCCGAAAATGCAGGAATTTGATGCGGCGGTTGTTTTACAACAGGTGGTGTTGTTATTCAGTACACAATCCATATTAAACAACATTGAGATTATTGAAGAACACGACTCGGAAGTACCACGTATCTACTGCGATGAGAATCAAATCAAGCAAGTATTTATTAACATTCTCCAGAATGCGGTTGACGCTATGCCAAACGGTGGAATCATCAAAACACAGATTCTATGCCATGATTCAGAGTTTATCAAATTTCGATTTATAGACCAAGGAAGTGGCATTTCATCGGAACGAATTAAATCCATTGGAGAACCCTTTTATAGTTCCAAAGAAAAGGGAACGGGATTAGGCCTAATGGTCAGCAACAAGATTGTCCACGAACACGGAGGGAGTGTTCACATCGAAAGCACGGTCAACGAAGGAACCATTGTTGATGTGATTTTACCCATCTACTCGTCATTCCTCAACTATGGCTAATTTACTTATACAGGAAAAATGGTTACAGATGTATAGGGATCAAATTTAATGTAATCGCTTTCTGGGTGATGAACCAGCTTTATTTTCTCTTCCGGGGCTGTTGCTGTGCCGACCTCTTTGAACAAAATTCCAACTTACTATTTTACCTTCGTCAGAGACTCTAAATGTAGCCGCACTTTTACATTAATCTTCATAGTAGACCAATGCCTATCCCATGTATCTCTGGTTATTGGTTTGGAGAACGGTTTAGCAGTCAACCCCCCGATTTGAAGGGGGTCAATCTGTAATTTTTGCATTTTGGATAGCAAGCGGATGACATTCTCCTCCAAGTACCGTTCGATATTTTGTGTGAGAGCGACAAATTGGAAGTTATTTTCGATTCTTGAGAGCGAATCTAATTCATCAATTCTTCCCTTCACGTCGATTTCGATGGATAGGGATGATAAATCCGGGGCTAGTTTCTTACGGGTATGCGCGCGAATATGCCCTAGCGTAACCGAGAGGTCAGGAAGGACTAAATATCGTACGAATCTGTCCCTATACAACAATTGATTGATTTGATCGTCCTTTCCACGTATCTCTGCAACCATACTGTCCCGGTCGAAAAATGCTGTGCCTTCGTACAGGAACTGTTCGCCTTTCGCGCGAAATACTGGTAGCTGGGGATCGGAAACCTGGGAGTACAGCATTTTCATAAACTGGTGCAAATTGACGACGGTAATTTCGCCTTGTTTTTTCTTCTCGTAATGTTTTAACATGCGATAAAGGTAATAATCAATATTGTCTGTTTCATCCAAGTGTTTGGCGAGGAATTCATTAAAGTTGCCTTTCGTGATGACTAAGTACAACCGTTGCGAAATGTTCGGATCGGTCAGGACGGTATTGATAAGACGGGTCAGTCCCCGTTTCGCATAAGCTTCGTCCACGAACAGCAAGCGGATTTGACCGGCTTTCAGTTCGTTATAATAGGTTAAATTAAACCCCTTATTGCCTTCATTCAATAGAGAGACCTTAAGGGTAAGGACGCGCTTCTTCTCCTTGATAAGAGGAGGGACGAGCGTGCTGATTGTTATCTTTCCGTCTTCTTCTCCTCCACCCTGTACGGACCAGAAAATGATCGGCGTGATTTCTTCGATTATATTGTTTTCTGGTAAGGGGACGCAACTGCATGCGAATGTCAACAATGAAAACGATAGCAGCACAAGCGTTGCTCGTACGAAGCGTTTCATGACGTTGTCCTGGCTTTGCGCTTGATCGCGATCCAGACGAGAAGAGGCACTAACAAGTAAGAGGCGGATCCTGCCCACATCTGCAGTTCGAGCCAAAATGCTTGCTCGATCCCGGGCTCCCAAAACCATTTACTGATCGGAAGAGTGACGGCCATCGCCGCACAGCCGCTAACGATCAGCCCAATACGCGTAGTGCTTGTCTTCGTCTTGCCTAGAAAACGAGATGCGCCATATATCATTAACACGAACAAGGCGATCGAGTAAAGGAAGCTGAACATATATGCCGAGATCAGAATAATATCGATCCTTTCGAATACAGGAGATTGCAGGTAGCGCCCCATCTCCACGTTCGGGTATTTGATGGTTGGCAAGTATTTGGAGCCGTAGAAGAGCAAGGACGCAATGGAAATAAAGAGATACTCGCCGACCGAGATGGCGTTAGCGACCGTCAAATATTTTAGCATTTTCCGTTGCGGATTAAGCCAGTATGAAATAGCGATTAAAAATTCAGGTCCGGAGTACGACGAAAAAACGAGCAGTAGTGATTTCCATGTAAACGGCTCTGGGCCAATCGGAATGAGAGGGTATAAATCGTGAATCGAATTTGATTGCACCAAAAAAAACGGAATATACAAAAAGAAGATCCAAATCGTTCCAATGAACACGAGCGCTACGAACCGTACCATGTTTTCCATTCCAAACAGCGCCAAATAGCAGCTAAGGATAAAAGGAAACACAATGTGCCATTCTCGGTCCATAGAAGGAAAAACAAATTGCTGCATGATATCGGCATAACTGACTGAAATGAAAGAGAACTTGAGCAAAAGGAGCGGCAAGCTTGCCAAAGCTAAAATTTTGATGCCTGTTTTTCCGAATACTCTTTCAAAACCCTGGTACCCTTGGGCAGAGTAGGGAGTTGCGAACCACTTGGACAGCATATATAGGCAAAATTGGGAGGCTATGCCCATTGCTACAATCACCAATAACATATACGGCTGAACGAGGGCTGAGGGCATGACAATCATGTAATATAGCATTTGAATTCTATTGGTGAGGAAAAGCGCGTAAAAACCGCTTTCTTGATGTGAGGTTTTTCGAAACAGCGACATAGTTTGCATGGGTTCATTTACTCCTTCGGCTAATACGATACTTGTTTAAAGGACGCAATGCTTCAGGACGAATGCGCATAGCGTGTAACGGCCCTCGGATGAAAAGATCGACCCAATCTCTCCAATAAAACGGAGATACCGGCGCCAAGTAGGGCTGGTTCAAGGACGTAAGCCCGTTCAGATGGGCAAGCATGCCGAAGAGTCCTAGCAAAATGCCGGGAACGCCCAAATAGGTCGCGAGAATCAAGAATATGAATTGAAGCAGTAAACTGGATTTGGTGACCAGATAGTTTGGAACGAGAAAAGTGGAAATCGCCGAAATGCCTGCCAATACGATTAGCACTTTGCTTGCGAATCCGGCTTCTACCGCAGCTTGTCCAATAACGATTCCTCCAATTACCCCCAAGTTTTGGCTCGTTTTGGTCGGCATTCTTAGGCTGGCTTCCTTGATAATTTCTAGCGTAATAAGAATAATAAACGCTTCCCAGAAGGGGGATAGTGGCAGTTTGCTACGAGACTCGATGATTACATATAAAATTTGTAGGGGAAGCATTTGATAATGATGAGTCGTTAATGCCACGTAAATTGGAATTAGAGTAATGGAAAGAAGGAAACTGAGATAGCGTAACGGCCTCAAGAAGCTAGCTACCAACCAGCGGTTAATATAATCCTCCGGCGACTGAAACAAGTGAAACAGCGTAATCGGAGCGACTAAGGCGAAAGGAGTGTTATTGACGAAAATGATCAATTTTCCGATGCCTAGTGCATACGCGCAGGAATCCGGTCGATCGGTCTGGAGATATTGAGGAAAGATGCTGTGATAATGGTCTTCCATAAACGCTGCAACATGTGAAGAGTCCAAAAACATATCGAAGTCGATGCTGGAAAGCTTTTTTTTCGCGACCGCTACAAATTCCGGATTGATTAGCCCGTCGATGTACATAAGGACTACGGTTGTTTGGGTTAAGGAGCCGACGGAGTATCTCTCTGTTTTAAGCGCTGTTAAAGGAAGCCTTCTTCTAATCAGCAAGATGTTTTGCTCCAGCTGCTCGCTGAAACTGTCTTTTGGGCCGAACATTATGGTTTCCGTCTCTGAGGTTTCGATGGACCGGCTGAGCGAGTTGGGGAGCATAATAGCGTGCCATTGCCTGCTGGATGAGTCGTAAACTAGCACTGAGCCCTTCATGAGATACTGGAGGGCTTGCTCCAAATTGGATAAACGTGCAATTTTGGCGGTAGCTAGGCTTTTTTCCACCGAACTTTGGAATGATCGAACGAGGGGCTCAAGAATCGATTCGTTAAGACGCTCCTGATCGATTAAGGTTTCAAGATAAATAAATGTCAAACGAAGTCCGTCGGTAGTATCTCGATCAATTATCTCTGCATCCTCAATTAGGGCGAGGCGCTGCTTTAAAGCTTCTAAAGAAATTGCTGTCATTTTTCATCCCCTGAATCAGCACGCTAAGTTTTCCTTTATTATGCTATTCTTGATCGAGTTTTAAACAAACGATTGGAAATCTTCGAATCGGTAGAATGTAATTCACTCAGATACAGGTAAGAGGATAGCTTATAACTGTGAGGAATGACACAATAAACCCGCAATCAAGATTATAAGTGCGGGATGATTATGTCAAAAAAATAAATCTGGAAACAATAATAAAGGCAATTATTTGAAGAGGTGTGCACTTATATGAACGTACAAGAACAAATCGAAAATTATATGACGAGCCAATCTGAACCAAAGCGTAGTGATATGCAAACTTTGCACCGCATCATTTTGCAAGTAATGCCAGAATGTAAGTTATGGTTCTTGGATGGTAAAAACGATGAAAATATAACTGTTTCCAATCCTAATATAGGATATGGAATTCACACTATAAAATATGCTGATGGAAAAACCAGAGAGTTTTATCAAATTGGTATCAGTGCTAACAAAACCGGAATCTCTGTCTATATCCTTGGTATTAAAGATAAGACATATTTAAACCGGACGTACGGAAAAAAACTGGGCAAGGCGAGTGTGAGCGGATATTGTATGAAGTTCAAAACGCTAAAAGATATAAACATTGATATGCTTAAAGAGGCAATACGATTTGGGGTTGAGGCGACACGATAATAAACTTCTGCGTTGTATCAAGCATATAAACTATTAACATACAGAACCGCCTTTTCACCAAGGCGGTTTTCTTATGGTTGAATATCGACTTTAGAGTATAACATAGCCTAATAATCACCGCCTTCAAGCGAGCAGCTCGAGATCATGTTACACTAGAGTTGTTATATTTCAACAGATTCGGAGGCTCTAATGAAACTTAAAACAAAACTTATCATTGCGATAATCGGCGCGGCTGCTGTGGTATTTTCTTATTACTGGCTGGTTGGCTATCCGGCTGCATGGACGATACAAATGGCGGATATCGCGAATAACACGGAGAAATTTACAGATAAGCACGGTTATGCCGTTACGGGGGAGTATTCCGTTTCCGTTGATTTGGCCGATTTGGAGAGCAACGTAGGTAAAGAGTTGTACAATGACGGGGCGCACCGGATTTATGTGATGTGGATGGATAACGTCGGCTTGCAAGGAGGAGGATATCGGATCGGATTTCGGGCGGTCGGAACTTATTCGCGTAACGGAGCGTCATTAATTTCGGGCACGCATCACAAGACGGTAGGCGAACATGAATTCACAAGGGAGATGGCTGCGAAGATGACGGCTGCATATAAGGGAAACGAGTATGAAAGCGCCACGTACGGCACCGGCGGCCTTAATTTCAAGGATGGGGATGAATTTTCATTCTACCTATTTCCGAATGATGCGTATGAGAAGGATGCGATAACGTTAAGCGAAAAAGGCATTGTCCGACTGACTGTTACGGGATTGTATCAAAATCTATGGTCCAGGCAACAGGAGAAATCGCGCGCATAGTCCGATCGAAATGTGCTCAATCGAGAGGACGTAGAAGGACTGCTGTTCTGGGCTTGCTAAAAAGAAAAGGAGAGGCGCAATGCACCTCCCCTTCCGCGGTATCATTAAGTTGTAATGTATTTCTGTCTATCCTCTTCACTTAACGTGTAAAATCTGCTTGAGCCACGGACGATGGTTGTTCCATCGACAATACGTACGGAGTGATCATTGTAAGATTTAATTGTGGAAATAGGTCTCATACGCATACGATCTTGGTAGGCTTCAATGGGTTCTTTATGCATCATCGCTAATTCGAAATCTTGGTCTGTCTTTAATTCTTGTTTAGCAGCGAATAGCGGTTTTTCTTTTGCCATGATTAGGTCCTCTTCTCCAAAGGTGCTTTTATTAGTAAATGTTACACCAGTACAACACGCAAAGCAAATTTAATACGATTAATTTATTTGGAGTAAATGAGTTAAAGGGAAGCAGGAGTCCAATTAATTTTATAGGAGGCTATTTAATATGACAGAAACTAATATTAACAGTGTCTCATTTCTTCAAGTTCCAGTTAAGAATCTTGAGGATTCCATGGAGTGGTACATAAGTAAACTAGGATTCGAGCTGCACTTTAAACGACCGGACAATAAAATGGCCATAGTTGCTCTCCCTTCGGGTCCATCGATCTTTCTATGCGAAAGAGAATTGCACCAGGGAACCATGTCGGTCGTTATCGGTTTTGAAGCAACGGATATCGTGAAGTTACTGTCCGACCTAAAGAGTAAAGAGGTACAAATTGGCCAGGTAAGAGAAGAAAGAGGAGCTATTCGTACCGAATCCGGAGAAACAGAGATCCTTGGAATGGATTTCGATTTTTATGACCCTAGCGGAAATATGTTAGTGGCTCATGGTAAATCAAATTTCGTAGAGTAGATCTTTGCCGCCGACATAAATAATGAAACAACGTGAAGGCTACCGCTGATTGATATGTAGAAAAGGCATAAAACAAATAATTAAGTATTGGAGAGGTAATTTGAAGATAGATATGGTATTTGAATATGATCTAAGTAATGAATTATCAGCAAATATACAAGAATTATTAAACGCCAGTTTTCCAGAAGTTTATCCAAAAAACAGAATTTATTTTAAGCAACTACCGCATTTTAGATTTCTAGCTTTTAACCAGGAAAACCAACTTATAGGACACGTTGGATTAGATTATAGGGTGATGAATCTAAATGGGAAACCCGTAAGAATACTGGGTGTAATTGATTTATGTGTTTCACAAAACACTCGCTCCCAGGGAGTGGCTTCAACGCTGCTTGTAGAAATCGATAAGTTTTCTGTGCGACGAAATATTGACTTTATACTTTTATTTGCAGATAACATGACCTTGTATTTGAAAAATGGTTATAAATTAGTAAAGAACCATTGTAAATGGGTGAAAATTGATAATGAAACTCTGATTACAAATGGTATAGGGTTTGAGGCAATTGATGAATTGATGATTAAGGAAGTAGGAAAGATCGCTTGGAGCGAGGGGAATTTAGATTTTTTAGGCTATCTTTATTGATCTAACGGGAAACGTTAGTGAAATTGCGGTTGCTCCTGCAGCCGTTTTTGTTTTCTCAGCTAACGGGCCGTTTAGTTGAATAGACAGAAATGATAAAATAAAGAAAACTAAGAACGTTTTGACATTCTCTTATTTAAAGGAGCGCACGTATGATGCTTAATAAAGATAATACTGTAATTGGTTTTATTGGTACTGGCGTAATGGGTAAAAGCATGGCCGGTCATCTGTTGAAGGCAGGATATTCTTTAATCGTTTATAATCGGACAAAAAGTCGGTCAAATGAACTGATCACTCAGGGCGCAGTTTGGAAGGATACTGTAGCGGAGGTAGTTTCACAAGCAAATGTTGTTATTACTATGGTGGGATATCCTAAAGATGTGGAAGAAATCTATCTTGGACCAGACGGAATCATATCAAATGCAAAAGCAGGCACATATGTCATAGATATGACAACATCTACACCATCATTGGCGAGAAGAATTTATTTGGAATCGAAAAATAAAGGAATCTACGCAGTTGACGCGCCGGTTTCCGGCGGCGATATTGGGGCAAGAGAAGCCAGATTAGCAATCATGGTTGGTGGAGACGCTTCTGCTTTCAAAGCACTGCTTCCGATTTTTCAAATTATCGGCAAGAATATCCAATTGCAAGGCGATTCAGGTGCCGGACAACATACAAAGATGTGCAACCAAATTGCAATAGCATCCACTATGATTGGTGTCTGTGAAGCGATCGTATATGCTCAAAGAGCAGGACTTGATCCTGATACCGTATTGAAAAGCATAGAAACCGGAGCAGCCGGGAGCTGGTCATTAAGTAATCTGGGACCGCGAATGATCAACGGAAACTTCGAGCCCGGCTTTTATGTCAAACACTTCATCAAAGATATGGGGATTGCTCTTGATGCTGCCAAAGAAATGGGATTATTAACACCCGGGCTTGAATTAGCCAAATCATTATATGATGAGCTTGCAAGCAAGGGAGAAGAGAACAGCGGCACTCAAGCATTGTACAAGCTTTTGGCAGGAGAGGTTTAGAAAGAAGATTGTCCGATTGCCGACAAGCAGCCGGTTGACCGTACCTTGTTGTGCTAACTTGGTATACAAAAAAGAAACCGTCCATGCTCAGCGAGTGCTGCGCCGGGACGGTTTTTTTCGCTCTGCATCGTGTTACGTGTTCGCTTTGCCCGCATAGACGTTGATATGGTCAATATGCGCGATTTTGCCTTTGGCTACTTTACTTGGGCCGACGAATTTCAGTTCGTATGCTTTGGATGGATGGTAAACATAGATTTTGTCCGCGCCAGAGAAACGAACTTCCTTAGGCGTACCAAGCGTATTGATGACGGACGCGAAGGTCAGCGATTTGATGCCCCCCGTCCGATCGATGGACGTCCCAAAATTGCGCAAATCGTAGATGACGCCGGTTTTATTGATGCCGAAGCCGTATTCGCCTTTTCCCATGCCCAAATTGTACCCTTCGTAATGGTTGCCTTTCAGGTCACCGCCTACATCCGGTTCGCCCCATTTGTAACGAACGGCGGAGATCGGCGTTTTGCCCGCAATGGCGTTTAAGCCCGGGATTTTTCCTTCGCTCGCAAGCTTGTAAATGCTCTCAATATAGTCATTCTGCGAGTTCGTGCTAGCGCTGGCTGCTGCCGCTTGGACATTCGAATGAGAGATTGCCGTCATGGAGCTTACCGCAATCAATCCGGTCAAGGCCAGCTTGGCGGCTAACTTATACGAGTGTTTCGATTTGTTCAACATTTAGAATTTCACCTCATATTATTATTGGAGACAAGGGACGGTTGGCTTACAACCTCATAATACCCAGACCAGCCTTGAAAGGAATGACAGAACGGTAAAGAAACAGTTACAAGAAGGTAACGAAAGATTTGACTTGTGGAAATGACAAAAGATGGTTTCCTACAGTGTGATGAGACCCGCCAACTCGTTATTAAATGGTTAGTGCATCCGAGGGAGTTTATTTCCCAGACTGGAAAGCTTATTTTCAACCGTTTGTGGAAGTGTGCTATTATATTCATATCTTTAGAAGTTTAATGATTAAGGAGCAAATGCCATGAACCAGATTCAACAATTTAAAGCTGAGTTTTTCAAGGCTCTCGCTCATCCGATGCGAATTCGAATTCTTGAAGTTCTATGCGAAGGCGACAGAAACGTAAATGAGTTACAAAACATATTAGGGTCTGAAGGTTCTGCAGTATCTCAACAGTTGGCGGTACTTAGAAATAAAAATGTCGTATATGGCTCAAAAGAAGGAACAACAGTCATTTATTCTTTACGAGACCCGCTAATCAAAGACTTATTATCCGTAGCAAAGCAAATCTTCGATAATCACCTCGTAGATGCGATTTCACTGCTCGAAGACATTCGCAAAGAATCATAAATCGAACAAATCAGGGTATCCATGTGAAATGATGGATGGCCTTTTTTTATATTCTTAGAGGTTTCTTCGCGAACGCAATCCCGTTCTTTTCGTGTTGACATCGACTAAATCCAGGAGTATTATTCCATATATATTCAAATAATCAAATATTCAAAATAAGAAGGTGAATCGGATAAAATGGACAGGAAGATTTGAAGGGTATCATCTATCCGCGTTCAGAAAAGATCTTGTCTCCGGTCTGGTTGTAGGGATTATCGCCATTCCATTAGGGATGGCATTTGCTATTGCTTCAGGTGTTAAGCCCGAATATGGCATCTATACGACTATTGTTGCCGGTATCTTCATTTCACTGTTCGGCGGCTCTAAATTCCAAATTGGCGGACCGACAGGTGCTTTTATCCCCATCCTTTTTGCAATCGTCATGCAGTACGGCTACGAGAATCTATTGATTGCCGGTTTTCTTGCAGGCATTATTCTTGTCGCGATGGGGGTACTAAAGTTTGGCAAATTCATTACGTTCATCCCCCGCCCAGTTACAATAGGTTTTACTGCCGGCATAGCGGTTATTATTTTCAGCGGACAGATCGCGAGCTTCCTAGGGCTTAAAAGTATTGAAAAACATGAACATTTCTTGCCCAACATGAGAGAGATTATTACGCATCTATCAACGATAAACATCTATAGCATCTTGACTGCGGGAGTAGGCTTGATTCTCATGATAGCTATGCCGAAATTAGTACCTAAAGTTCCGGGATCCTTAGTTGGACTTGTCATTTCTAGTGTCATTGCTGCATTGTTCTTCAAAGGAAGCGTGGCTACAATCGGATCCGTCTATGGGAACATACCTAGTGCACTACCTCATTTTCACTTTCCGGAAATGACATGGGGTAAGTTAGAAATACTCATTCAGCCTGCAATCATCATTGCACTTCTTGGGGGGATCGAATCACTGTTATCGGCCGTAGTGGCTGATGGCATGACAGGCAGCCGCCATAACAGCAATCGTGAACTGATTGGCCAAGGAATTGCAAACATGGTGACCCCCCTGGTCGGTGGGATACCCGTCACCGGAGCGATCGCACGAACTGCAACAAACTTCAAGAGCGGCGCAGTGTCGCCGATGTCAGGGATCATACACGGCATCGTCGTTTTTCTTATCCTCATATTACTTGCTCCCTATGCATCAAATATCCCTCTTGCTAGTATGGCTCCCATCCTGATGCTTGTTGCTTGGAATATGAGTGAGCGCAAGAAGTTCATGCAGATCCTAAGAACAAGAACAACTGACTCAGTGGTATTACTGATCACATTCTCATTGACCGTTTTTACAAACCTAACAACTGCAGTCGAAGTGGGACTTGCTTTGGCAATTATTTTTTTTGTCAAAAGGATGAGCGAGACGTTGACCATCTCAAAGGTTTTACCCGATCCGGCGATTCATCATGAAAAGGTAAAAGCTTACATGGTGACAGCAGAACGCGATTGTCCGCAAATCAACATCCTCTCAATAGAAGGCCCTTTATTTTTTGGGACCGCAAGTAAGTTTGAGCAATTAGTCATGGATACTCTCCGAATACACTCGAGAATTGTATTGCTGCGCATGGGTAAGATCCCATTCATGGATACAACAGGGGAGTCCCAACTCGCAGTTCTAGTGAAGCATACAGAGAAACTTGGCAGCATGATTTTGATATCGGGAATCCAGTCGCAGCCATTGGAATTGCTGAAACAAACTGGATTGATTGAACGAATTGGGAAAGACCGCGTGTTTGAACATACAGGCAATGCGATCGATTATGCGATAGCCCACTTAGATACTAATAAATGCTTGGGCTGTAAACACTTCGCTTTTCGCGAATGTAATGCTTTATCCAAAAAAAGGGTATGAGTGGCGGATGAAGAATTTTACATTTGATGAGTCCATTAACTAACGGGAGTGTGTTCCTTTGAGTAACGAGAATGTTTATCTTAAGAATTTCCTACAAGTAAGATTAGTTTCGGATTTCGAAAAAGCAAGAACGTATTATCAAGATGTACTAGGATTCCAAGTCGACGGATGGGGACATACCGAACGCGGAAATAATCTTGGCTTTATCCTTCAACAAGCGAATAAGCCGGAAGACGTTCGCCCTAATCCAAAGCCGGATAAACCAACCGAGGACGAGCAAACCATTGGATGGGATTCTTATTTTTATAGCAATTTTGACGGGGTTGGACAATTGTATAATGAATTCAAGTCAAAGGGAGCAATAATTGCATACGAACCAAGAATAGAACCAATGGGAAATAGTCAGTGGAAACATTTCGCGGTTAAGGACCTGGATGGATATGTCATGGTCTTCGGTGGAAGTGATTAATACTGAAAGATGATTGAGGAGAATGATAGGATGAGAAATCACATTGCTTTTGGGCTTATTGCTTTCTTGGGGCTAGGTTCGATCTCTTCACCTGTTGTCGGTGCAACTGCTACTGCCAACGCGGATACAAGTACCAACATAGCTAACATTGTCAATGCGGCAACACTCTTAAATTACAATAGAAGTCTCTCGAAAGAAGATTTTTCCAAAACGGTCATTATGGAGATAGGGCAGGAACGATTTTTTATAGGCGGCAATGAGGCCAGCGGCGATAAACCATTTGTTGAGCAGGGCCGTACGATGGTGCCGCTGCGCACAGTCGCTCAAGCTCTTGGTGCTAGAGTAGATTGGTCTGCTCCAAACAAAAAAATTACCGTAACGCTGAACAGCCTGAAAGTGGATTTGATATTAGGCAGCAAGAAAATACACGTAAATGGGGTTGAACAGGAGCTGGATGTAGCGGCTGAGGCTTCAGGTGGTCGTACTTATTTACCTTTACGTGCTATTGGCGAGGCTTTGAGAAAATCGGTTGGTTACGTTAACGCTCATAAACTGATTTTCATTGCTGACAAATCGGAATTCATTAAAAAATATGCTGACAGCTATCGATATCTAGCAATGTTTCAATGGGCAATAGAAGGTAAAGGTAATAAAGTGTTTTATGGTGACAATAACTTACTCGTTTACTACAAGGATGATGGATCGATGGTTTTGCATGATTGGTCTGGTCGCGAATATCCTTTTAACAGCTATAATCCTTATCCCGGGACTCCCGGGACTCCGTTTCATTGGTTTACGGTTTCGGATACAAAATACCTGGTCTTCAGTGTTGACGCGGAAGTCGGGGAAGATTCTATTTATCAATATATAGACGGCACGCTAAAACTTATCTATGCTAACCCTATTTTCGATATCAAATTCACCGGTACAGATATGTATATTTTGGTTAATGGTCCTGGTGTTGATCCGTGGCCTTTAGTAAATGATCACAGCAATTTATTGAAGGTTAATTTACAGGATAATACCGAAGAGTATCTTGGTGTTAAAGGTTATATTTATGGCGTTAAACTGCAACAGACTCCCGAAGGCAATATTGCGGTTGTAAGAGATAACTGGGAAATTGCAGATGATGGCGTTTATATTTCCGGTTATTATGAATTGGGTACAACCGATGAGAGGAACACTACCACCGGGCATTATAAAGTCCATTTAACAGGCCAAAGTCATGAGAAATTGACGCAATAAATCTAGCGAAAAATTGTAACACGATTGAAATCCGATCTTCATCTCGGTTTAATGAAGAATAGCTATAATAAAACTCAACCCCCTTTTAAAATATACATTTTAGACCCGCAGCCCGTTGCTGCGGGTCTCTTTTTGTTCTTGGTACCGAAACGCGCCTCTCTGCCAAAGGAAGGCGTAGCCGTTTCGCCTTGTCGCTGCCGAATGATTCGAATATGATGGAAGGAGGGCGTTTCAAGAAGAGAGACCTAGGGGGGCGAAGATGAACGATACCGCTTTTGATATGAAGTTATTTGAGAGCTACAAGCCGGGGTTAACCTCTTATTGTTATCGAATGTTGGGATCCATAGATGATGCGGACGATGCTGTACAGGAAACCTATATTCGGGCATGGCAGAGCTGGGATCGATTCAGACAGGACTCATCCATTAAAACATGGGTCTACCGCATAGCGTCGAACTTATGTCTGGACAAGCTGAGGCAAGCGAAGCGCCGTACACTTCCCGTTGACCTGTCCGACCCGGCGGTCAAAATTGTCGAACCAAACGAAACGCTGCCGGATTCGTCCTGGATTTGGCCCTCACCCGAATTCGGAGAAAATCCGGAAGATGCTCTTATTCGCAAGGATACCCTTCAGCTCTGCTTCATCGCACTCTTGCAAACCTTGCCGCCCCGTCAACGAGCGGTTCTTATTCTTAAGGACGTCTTTGAATGGTCTTCGAAACAAATTGCGGAAACGTTGGGAATGTCGCCGGCAGCGGCGAACAGCGCCGTGCAAAGAGCCAGGGAGACGATGGAACGAACGCGGCTTCGCTCCGACCAATTTAGTAAGATGGATGTCGATCCCGATCAGGATCTTCTCTCGCGGTACGTGGAAGCGTTTGAGCAATTCGATATCCATGCGCTTGTGTCGTTGTTCCATGAGGAAGGTTGTATGTCCATGCCGCCTTTCGCCATGTGGATAAGCGGGCAAGACGATTTGTCCGCGTTTTTTGCTATTACGCGCTGGCATTGCGAGGGGTCTAAATTTTTACCAACTACAGTGAATGGCGGTTATCCCGCTCTGGCGCAGTATGTGCCGGGTAAGGAGGCATCCGTCCTGGTGCCTTGGGGCATTCACGTGATTGAAGTGAAAGATAATCGGATATTCCATGTTCAAAATTTCATTAATGCAAAATTATTTTCCCGATTAGGGCTTCCGGAACAAATAGACCGATGAATTCGGAAATTGGCATTCGTCTATATTAGTGAGAAACAAAATTCCCGTAAAGAGGTGTCCTTCACAATGGAAACAAGCAATCCAACGAAAGTAACCGTAGAGACCGTCGTTCAATCCCCTGTAGCAAAAGTATGGAACTATTGGACCGAGCCGGACCACATTACGAAGTGGAATCAACCTTCCGAGGAATGGCATGCGCCAAGAGCGGAGAACGACTTGCGGGTTGGCGGCAAATTCCTGACAAGGATGGAAGCGATGGATGGCAGCATGGGTTTTGATTTTAGCGGAATTTACGACGAAGTGAAGCTGCATGAGACGATCTCCTACACATTGGGAGATGGACGGAGTGTGGATATTGCGTTCGTCGATCAAGGCGAGGCCACTAAGGTCGTTGAAATCTTCGACCCCGAGAGCACTCACCCCGTTGAATTCCAACAGGCGGGTTGGCAAGCGATTTTGGATAGTTTCAAACGATATACGGAAGCAACATAAGAATAAATCGAGGCGCCCATAAGGGCGCCTTTTTCTACATACAGGTTAGAATATGACATCGTCATCTGATCGCTCTTTCCAAGGAAAGACAGGCTGCAAAAAATGAAATTATCGATACCCTATATGGTTTTAGTGTCGCTTACAGGCGGCTTTCCCTAAAAAAGGGATTGAATATAATTGCGCGAATAATCTAGACTGGATGCTTGGATAATTACATGTTTTGACTGGAGGAGATATTATAAATATTAAAGAGGTTATTAAAGTCAGTGATGCATATTTACTTCCAATAGTATCAGAGTTATACGGATTAGAAGGTTATGAAGTCAAGTTGGTTAATGCGCATGATGGAGGGCGTAATGTCGTTTATACCTGTGAGAAAGAGGGCAACGATTCTATAATTGTTAGAATCGCTTTCTTAAATGACAGAACCCGGGATGATTACCTGGGAGAGCTTGAGTATGTCAGGTATTTATTCGAGCATGGCGGAAGTGTTTCGGATGTTGTCAGCTCTGGGAAAGGGAATCTGCTGGAAGAGATCGCTCATAATCAGCATACCTATTATATTTGTGTGTTTAAAAAGGCCAAAGGAAAAAGGCTAGTGGACAATAATTATCGGTACCGGGAAGGCGTTCCGATTACCGAATATTATTATAATTGTGGCAAAGTCTTGGGGAAACTTCACCAGTTATCGAAAGCATATACGCCAGTCCATCGCCGGAATAGTTTTAGTGATACATTCAACGTCGAAACTATCAATAGACGGATACCAGCTACGTTTTCTTTGCTCAAGGAGAAGCTGGTACAACTCCTTAAAACCTTAGAAGGATTGGACAGAAACCGTGAGTCTTTCGGTATGATCCATTTTGACTACAATGATGGGAATTATTCGATCGATTTCGATACAGGACAAATAACCGTATATGATTTCGATAATTCATGTTTCGGTTGGTATATGTATGACCTAGCAGATCTCTGGACAAGCGGAATGGGCTGGATAGCAGCTGAATCGGACGCGGATAAACGCAAAAAGTTTATGGATGATTATTTCAAGACAGTCCTTGAAGGATACAGATCGGAGACTAAGATCGATAATACGATGTTGGATAGATTACCCTTATTCATCAACATAACGCTCATGGAAAATATTGTGGATGCATTTGAAACGATGCAGAATAATGGTGAGGAGCCGGAGTGTGATGAGGAACTGTCGTTTCTCATAAAATGCCTGGAAGACGATATCCCGTTTAAAGGGTTTTTCCACAAGAGTTACTCGTGTGAATGAGTTTCCCAATCTATGGGCGAAATGATCATTGAGAGAGGGGATCTAATGCACAAAGTAATCGTATTGCTCACACTGAGTTTGGCAGTCTTGCTTATTGGTGGATGCGAGAGTAAAGAGAAGGCTATACAAGAGTACACTTCTAAAGAAAGTGTTCAGCCTGTAACGCAATTAGAATGGTCGTTATCTAAAACTCCTGACCACTGGAAAGTTTCAATAACACCAAATAGTCAAATGAGCGATTATAACATTGAATTTGATTATTTAGGAGATGCAATAGCATTTAGTCCGTCACTTACTCTTAAGGGTAGTTTGATAGTTTCGACCAGCTCGATTCAACCACATACTAAAGGGTTTACAATTAGCAATGTTCATTTCCAGGATAAGAAATTCACTCACGAATACATCCTTAAATGGGTACAGGATAATAAAGATTACGAAGAATCTGCAATAGTTACGATTACAACCCAATAAATGGTGATAAATCCCACATTCCTTATCTTCTGAATGAAAATATGCTATAATCCCGCTATGCGGAAGGGAGGTGTTACAATGAGAAAATGGTTCCATATTGCGTTCGCAATCGCAATTCTACTCATTGCTTGCTTATGTCCGCTGCTGCATGCCGATTCCTCCTCGGATTACAATTATGCGTCCGGTCCGGCGTTTATCGCGGGCGGCGACGATTACGGCTTCGGCGCGATCGAAGTTGGCGCAGCCAAGAACGGCCAACATGTGTCGCAGGTTGTATTCTCCTTTGTTTTTCTTCTCCTTTTTTTATCCTCCTCTTCCCCCAAGGTCAGGCTTAGGTTCTATTTCCGTTCTCCCGTGCAAATCCTCAAACGGCTCTATGTACTCGACCCCGTTCGTTTTCAATCCCGATATACGAGCTTGCTCTCTGTTCATCTATGACTTTATAGAATGAAAGGGAGTATTTGAATTGTCCAAAACAATAAAAAGCTTGCTGCCGTTTATACTGACGGTTCTATTCGTGCTGGCATTGATCACATCGACTCTGCCGAATATCGTCGGAAATTTAAAGCTGGGCCTCGATCTTAAGGGCGGCTTCGACATCCTCTATCAAGTAAAGCCAATCGATTCCAAACAGCAAGTGACGAAGCCGCTGCTGCTCGCGACCGAGCGGATGATCGAGAAACGCGTCAACATTACGAAGGTCTCCGAGCCGGAGCTAACAATCGAAGGAGCTGATCGGATCCGTGTCCGGATCGCCGGGGATGCCGACCAGACGAAGCTGCGGGAGCTGATCGGCCAGCCTGCCTATCTCAGCATAAAAGACGATCAGGGCCGCGTCGTGCTGGACGGCGGCGATTTGCTGCCAAACGGCGCGAATACGGGGTTTGATACACTGAATCGGCCGGAGGTCATTGTCAAATTCAAGGATCCGGTGAAGCTGAAGCGGGTAACGCAGGACAATCTGGGCAAGACGCTTACGTTTCTGATGGACGACAAAGTTGTATCGAAAGCTGTCGTACAAGCTGTTATCAGAGACGGAGTATCCGCCATAACAAGCGGCGATCAGGACTCTTCAGTCGAGCTAAAGGACCTGTTGAACGCCGGATCGCTTCCCGCCCGCCTAATCGAGCTGCAGGTCGATACGATCTCGCCCGGGCTCGGAGAGGAGGCGCTGCATCACACGCTGCTTGCGGGCGGCATTGCGGTCGCGGCGATTGTCGTCTTTATGGCTGCGGTTTACCGGCTTGCGGGGATGGTAGCCAATTTGACGATCGCCTGCTTCGCCTACATCGGCCTAGTTGCACTCGATTGGATGAACGCATCGCTGACATTGTCCGGCATCGCCGGCTTCGTGCTGGCCATTGGCATGGCGGTCGATGCGAACATTATTACTTACGAGAAGATTAGAGAAGAGCTGCGGGATGGGAAAAGCTTGCGCTCCGCTTGCCGCATCGGCGCGCGTGCTTCAATGGCCACGATTGTCGACGCTCATGTGACGACGCTCATTGCCGCCCTTATTTTAATGATTTTCGGAGATGGCTCCGTAAAAGGCTTTGCGATCGTACTGACAATGACAATCGTCGTCAGTCTGCTCACCAATGTGTACGGTTCGAGGCTGTTCCTGTGGCTGCTGCTTAGAGGAGAGGCTATCCGCAGCATCGGCTGGTTCGGCGTTCGCATTGTCGGCGGCAAATCCGAAAATACCGTGCGGTATCCGAATCTCGTCAAACGCAGAAAGCGATATTTAAGCCTCTCCGCGTTCATACTGGTAGTGGGATTGGCGGCGATATTCCTCAGTGGGCTGGAGCTCGGAGTGGATTTCAAGTCGGGGACAAGACTGGAACTGGCGATTGGAGCGCCGTTTGAAACCGCGGACATCGGGGCGGTAATTCACGAAGTCGTTCCGTCCGTTGACATGAAGCCCATCGTCAAGGCGGGCAACGGCAGCGGCTCCTCCGCCGTTACAACGTTCGGCAACGTGTTGTCTCCCTCTCAGCTCGACTCGATCGAAGACAAGCTGCGGCAGCTGTATGGGGAGCAGGTGACCGGACAGGAATCGACGGTCGATCCCATCGTTGCCGGCGAAACGGTGAAGAAGGCGGGTTACGCCGTTATGATGGCTGCCGGAGCGATTGTGCTGTATACGGCACTTCGATTTCATTATTTGTACGGCATCGGATGCATCATCGCGCTCGCCCATGATATTCTAATTCCAATCGCACTGTTTTCCGTATTCGGGTTGGAGATCGATCTAACCTTCATCGCGGCGCTTTTGACGATTATCGGGTATTCACTCAACGATACGATCGTTATTTTCGACCGGATTCGCAGCAACATGAGGAAGGAATGGCCCACGACCGCGGAGCAGCTGGAACAGCTCGTAAACGCAAGTTTGTGGCAGACGATGCGGCGTTCCGTCTTCACGGTACTTACTGTTTTCTTCGCCGCATTGGCTTTGTTCGTTATGGGCGGGGAAAGCGTTAGGCTGTTCTCGCTCTGCCTGCTGTTCGGTCTTTTATGTGGAACGTATTCCTCGATCTTCATCGCCGCGCAAATATGGATGATGCTGTACAAGCGAACTCGTCTTAGGCCGCAAACTAAGCCGTAAATGAAAGAACAGGCCACCGATTAATCGGTGGCCTGTAAGGTTAACGGGAGATATTTATACCACAAAGACAACATCCCTACGTATAATGAACAAGCAATATCAAAATTCCTTACTCTTGCGGAATCGCACTTTCATCCATATAGCCGATTTCCCATTGATGACCGTCTAGGTCTAGGAAGCTTCTTTGATACATGAAGCCGAGATCTTGTGTGTCGTTTGCAATATGGCCACCTGCTGCAATCGCGCTGTTAACTAACTTGTCCACTTTTTCGCGGCTCTCGACCATTAATGCAACTAAGACTTCGGTTGTTTTGGATGCATCGGAAATCTCTTTCTTGGTGAAGGTCTTGAAATACGCTTCAACCAACAACATGGAGTAAATGTTTTCTCCGATGACCATGCAAGCGGCATTGTCGTCAGTAAAGTTTGGGTTGAATTCAAAGCCTACCGGGTGAAAAACGCCATAGATTTCTTCAGGTCTTTTACTGGTAAATTAACAAACATACTTTTGGCTGTTTCTGCCATTTCGATCACCTCAAGTATACAGTAGCATTATGATAAATTGGATGTCAAACTTAAGGGGCATAAGCGAGATTGAACTTTTTTCTGAACTATCAGAGGACAAGAACAGAGGGAGGTTAATGGAACAAATCCTTATTTAATTGCGTTATAGGGATCTCATGTCTATTCAACGATACCGGCGAGTCGGCTTTTACGCTGCTTAAAATTTGGGGAGGATATTCGCTTGTCGGACTCATCCTTACCGTGAATGAGATTATGATACGAACTGCGTTCGCGAATCCTTCGTTTCGGAGGGCTTACGGCCTTTTTTGGGCATGCGTCGCAGGTTTAGCGGTGTGTGCTTGGGCGATATACGGGATGACTGGTCAAGAGGGAGAGTGGGGAAATATGAACCATATTTTATTCAAGTATATGTCGAGATTGACCTCCCTTAGTGAAGAAGAACAACAAGTGATCGTAAACGAGATTCATATAGAAGAATTTAAGAAGGGAACCGTCCTCCTTAGACAAGGAGAGGTTCCCACAAAATGTTATTTCGTTCTGAATGGATGCATCAGGCAGTACTCGATCGATGAAGAGGGGAATGAGGTTACATCGAACTTTTACACCGAAGAGCAAGCCATCGCCATTTTTAATCATTATAGGTTAGACAAGTCATCTGACTACACCATCGCATGCGTTGAAGATTCTGTGGCGGTCGTTGGCGACCTGAATACGGAAAAGGACATGTATACCAAATACACGCAGTTAGAGTCGATGACTCGCAAGATGATTGAAGAAAACTTTGGTCAGGTACAAGCGGAATTCGCTGCTTTTATCGCTTCTTCGCCTGAAGAACGCTTCAAGACCCTGCGAATGAAACGACCTTCTTTAATCGACCGGGTTCCTCAGCATCAATTGGCGAGTTTTCTCGGCATAACACCGGAGTCCTTAAGTAGAATAAAAAAGAGAATGAATCGAGAACTTTAATAGCTGAACATAGATATATCTATTTCCCTCCACTGAATAGCAACCATATTCCAAAGCCTAGTTCTCCCGCTGTCATAGGTACAGTAAAAACGGTTTCAAGTATCTTCCTGATTTCCGCGTAATCCGCAAAAAATAGGTTACCCAGGTGAATGAGAATGTAGCCTATCGAAGCTAACAGCAGCAGGATGCCAATCCATCGCGGAACGCTGTCAGATCGGAGAACCAATATGCCCATAATCAGCAGATGTGCGCCAAAGACGATTAAACCGACGGACCAGAAGGCATCAAAGGCTTGTAAATGTAACATTACTAGTGCACCAAGTTGATTTGAGGTAAAGCTAGATAAATATTCGGTCCCGTTTGTAAGCAGCAGCACGAATAGTAAATTTAAGATCGCTATTCCCAATAGGGACGCATATACAAGACGGAAACATGCACCGAGCAACGCCAGATTTTTATTTGTTGGCTTTAGGAATACATAGCAAGACCAAGCCACAACAATATCGCATAGCAGAATGATAATCCAACCCAAGATTTCAGCTTTGAAAAGATGATTATGCGAAATAATGTACTGGAGTACGGCGTTCGTATCTCCCTGATTCAGGATCTTTGCATGTACAAAGCCATATGAAAAAAGTGCGGCAAGCGTCATGATCAGGAGTGCTATACCGGTAGTTAGAGCCGATTTTCGCTGATTCGACAGCTCTCTTCCTTGGACAATCATCAGAGACCCTCCTAGTTATACGTGGTGACTCCATTGTAGCGGGGAGGGTATTTAGGTTCATTGACTTAAGTCAATGAACCTATTCTGGAGACGATTAGAACTTGCTTGACCCTTGTATTAGAGCATCGCCGTTTGCATATATTGGAATCGGTAGGAAACGTGAAGCGGAGGTGGTTTGAAATGAGCGCGCCGTTGCGGGCAGTTGTTATTGGTGCCGGTTGGGCTGGGGAAGGCCATACTTTAGGACTTAGAAGTGCAGGCGTTGAAGTGGTTGCTATTTGCGCTCGTAATGCTAATATCGTAAAGGGGGTAGCAGACAGGCTCAATGTTCCTGTAGCATCGATTGATTGGCGCGCTACATTGCGGGAATTGAAGCCTGATATTATTTCGCTGGCGACACCTGCTGCGTTACGAGAGGATGTTGTCCAAGAGGCTCTTGCCCTAGGAGCCCATATTGTTTGTGAGAAGCCCCTCGCAGTATCTGCGGCTGAAGCAAAACGTATGTTGAATGCGGTTGAGAGAGCTGGTATTAAGCATGCTTACGCAGCAACTCAAGCGTATGATCCTACAACTTCCTGGATTCAAGAATTGGTTCGTTCGGAAGCAATCGGACGGATAAAGGCGGTAGAAATTTGTGCCTTCTTACCGATGTTTAACTCAAACTCTCCGTGGGCGTGGACATTTGATCTCTCACTCGGCGGTGGCGCGATGCATAATGTTCTCACACACTATCTTGGGATTCTGACCAAGGTTTTCGGAAGTGATCCTATCCGCGTGATGGGAGAAGCTCGACTCGGTAGAGAGAAGGCTCCTGTTATTGGTGATATTCATGATTGGCGTCAATCCTTCGTGATTTCGAGCGAAGAGGCGCTTGCTGAGGCCGAGTGGAAATTGGTGGATGCAGATTCAGCCTTTAATGCCATAATGGAATATCGACTTCCATCTGGAGACAGTTTTACTTGCGTAATTCAGTTCGACGCCATGATGCCATTTTCTCCCACATACCCTTGTTTTCGAATCTATGGAGACAGAGGAGCTATAGATGCAAAAGGTGTTTTTTCTTATGATGTAAGCATTGTTGACCATGAGGGAACTATTTCTAAAACACTGCCGGATCGACTTATAGAGGGATATCCGGATACTGGTAATGGCGAACAGAATAAATGGAATGCTTTTTTTGGTGAATTTGTTAAAGACGTCAAAGGAGAGCCTTATCAATCCTATCCCACTTTCCGAGAGGGATATCGTGATCAACGCATTATTGAAGTGATTCGATCCGGAAGAGGATGGGCTTCTCTGAGCGATTGAATAATTAGAAAGAAGTAAGCTAATCGGAGACGATAGTGCGAAAAAAAAGCGACAGTCTTGGACTTTATTTTCTCGTCCAAAGTTGTCGCTTTTCGTTTCATTGGATTTGTGCACAAAACAATCAATCGGCATATTAGCACAATGCAAGCTATAAATTAGCTAAGAAACATCAATACGTGCTCGGCAAACAACTCCGCGTATTGAAATAAAAAGCCATGGCCGGAATCCGGATAAATAATCAGTTGAACATTCGGAATTCGTTGAGAAACAATATAAGAATTCACGGTGGGAATCATGATATCGCGATTTCCGTTAGCTACGAGCACGGGCTGATTGATTTCTCCCAGTCTTTCGAAGGTTGAAGTCGTTCTCCATGCGCCGGCACCTTTGATTTGAGCTTGTACCGATTCCGGTTTTACAAGTGGTGCTCTTGATTCTTTTCTTCTGGCCAGACGTTCTAAATAAGCTAAGCCTGCAGCTCTGCTCGTCTCGGTTGGCTCAAAGAACAAGTACAGGAAATCATCGGCATCGTTAACCGGTTTGAACGCAACTTGAAACACTTCCGGTTTTCCGGCTTCCGTTCCTTCTCCGGTTCCTCCCCCAGTACCTGCCAAAATCAACCGGCGGACTACATCCGGATGCTCTATCGTCACGATTTGAGCAATGTAACCGCCCATTGAAAAACCCATCAAGTCGACTTTTTGAAGTCCTAATGCCCGAATGAAAGCATAAGCGTATTTCGCCGTACCAAAGAACGAATCCGGCGTTTCTCCCGATGACAATCCGATGCCCGCACTATCGAACAGGATGACCGTCCGTTCTCTTGCCAGCGCATTGACGAGAGCAGGATCCCAATCGTCCATCGTACCTCTGAAACGTTGGCAGAAAACGAGCGGAATATCCGACGGTTTACCGAAAGTCCGAAAGGCGTAGCGAATTCCCTCCGCTTCTACATAAGAAGTTTCTACTGTTTCCGCGGTTGCCTCGACAGACGCGTCACTATTTGTCAATCCAATTCCTCCTGAAAAATATAGTTGTAAAACTGGTCGGTTCGATCAACACCGTTACCCAAGCAGGTGGATTGTTTCTTCCGAATTATCGGTGGGGATCTCATTAAATATGCGCCGGATCCGCTATATTTAGCTTGCCCTCATTGTGTTAGCGGTATGTTTGAACAATAAGGAGGGGATGAAGATGGAGAGCCTTACCCGATTTCGAAAAGGAAATTGGTAAGTGGATATGGTGTCTGGAGGATGTTCGGAGAACGATTGTAGAAAAAAATTCAGGAATGAGTCAGCGGCATCTCGAACACGAATCACATCATAGGGGACAAATTTTTGAGAGGCTGCCGTCAATTTGATCAGGCAGCCTTCACTACGCTAACGGGAGAAAAGCTTAATTTGATTAGAAATTAGATATCCAGTTTACGCGTACCAATCCATTTAACCATCTCAGGATCGCGATGTGAGAAGAACAGGCTTTGTTTCGTATCTAACGTAGCAATCGACTCCATATCGGCTTGATCTAATTCAAAATCAAAAATTTGGAAGTTCTCGATAATTCTTTCTTTACGTACCGACTTTGGAATCACGACGACTTCTCGTTGTGTTAACCAACGTAATACGACCTGAGCGATGGATTTAGTATGCTTCGCTGCTATAGCTGACAATACTTCATTCTGGAATAAGTTATTTTTGCCTTCAGCAAATGGTGCCCAGGACTCGATTTGGACGTTATGCTCTTTCATGAATTTTGCATTTTCGAATTGCTGGTTGAAAGGATGTGTCTCTACCTGGTTAACGGCAGGAGCAACTTCGTTATGAAGCATTAGATCGATTAGACGATCCTCGTGAAAATTACTGACTCCAATTGCGCGGACCTTTCCTTCACGATACAAGTCCTCCATTGCGCGCCAAGATCCGTAAACATCACCATACGGCTGATGAATTAAATACAAATCCAAATAATCCAGCCGTAATCGTTTCAGTGAGTTCTCGAATGCTTTTTTGGTGCGGTCATAACCGGTATCCTGAACCCAAAGCTTCGTTGTAATGAATAACTCTTCTCTTGCCACACCACTACGATTGATCGCTCTTCCGACGGCTTCCTCGTTTAGATAAGAGGCAGCAGTATCAATAAGACGATAGCCTGCCATAATAGCGTCATAAACGCTTTGTTCACATTCCTTGTCATCACGAATTTGAAAAACGCCAAAGCCGAGAATAGGCATCTCAATGCCATTATTTAGAGTTACTTTTTGCATTCGAAATCCTCCGGTTCTATTCTTAATTTGAAATGAAATTTGAATTTACGAGCTTGTTTCCTATTCATTATGTACCATGGGTTGCTTTAATCGTTACCATAATCATCTCGAATTATTGCCTAATCCTCTCACTCCACTTAAATTCCGAGCAGAAGATAGATTATAATCAGGTTTATAAGATTGACGAAAGAGGGGGACTCGAGTGTCTGAAATGAACCTAACAGGTCAGCAGGAGCTTATTAACATTATTGAACGTTATTCAGTTAGTGATGGCGTACATCAAACTTCAATTCCTTCTCTGTATTTCATACGTCGTTCGAATACGACTGAACCTAGCCACGGGGTATACAAGCCTTCTTTTTGCATGATCGTGCAAGGGGCGAAAGAGGTTTGGCTAGCCAGAGAGCGCTTCAGGTACAGTCCTGCCGATTATCTTGTGGCTTCCGTACACTTACCGGTTAATACTCAAGTCACAGAAGCTACTCCTGAAATGCCTTATTTGGGGCTGAGGCTTGAATTTACACCGAGTCAGATTATAGAGGTATTACATGACTCTGAGTTGTTAGATGATTCGAAAGTAAATTCAAAACGTGCTATGTTTGTCAGTCATATTGAATCGTCTTTATTGGATGCTGTCATCCGATTAGTCCGGCTATTAGATAAGCCTAACGAAATACCTGTGCTTGCTCCTTTATTTTCGAAGGAAATCCTTTACAGAGTTTTGCAAGGGCAAAACGGAGATGTTTTAAAGGCGATTGTAATGGAAGAGAGCGCTATTCACCAAATCCGAGATGTGATTGAACATATCGTAACCCATTATGAGCGTTCCTTCCGAATCGAGGAACTTGCTGAAATTGCGAATATGAGTGTCTCCACTTTTCATCGGCACTTCAAGGAAGTAACGGCCATGAGTCCTATTCAATATCAAAAACAAATGAGACTCCAGGAAGCCCGTCGCTTATTGTTAACCGAGTCTGCCGATGCCACCGATGTAGCTTACAGAGTAGGTTATGAAAGCACCTCTCAATTCAGCCGTGAATATTCCCGAATGTTTGGTTTTCCCCCTAGACAAGATATTAAGCGCTTAAAAGCATAAACGAATATCCTTGAGAAAAAGGCAAGCCACATGGCTTGCCTTTTTGAGTTGTACGGGTGACAGGACCTAAAACCGGTTTGAGAGGAATAGGCAAAGATTCGGCACGAATGGGATACCGATTACGCCTGTATTTCTCGCATAATTAGGTTGGATTCGAGAGAGAAGAGGAAGGAACTAAATTTGTAAAAGATTATAATTCATTTTAAGGAGACATAAATGTGTACAATCGAATAAATAAATTGTTTGCCATTAGAGGGTATCGGTTATTTGTCATCTGTGTTCTCTTTGTCGGCATCGGGATTTCCATTACAATGCCGTACTTAGCTCTCTACTGCACGGAAGAGCTCGGTATGAGTGCGGGAGCTTTCGGCGCATTCACAGCGGTTAGTTCATTAAGCGGTGTCTTAGCAAACTCGCTCTTTGGCAAGTATTCGGATCGCAATTTGGATCGGAAACGAATTATTATTTTAGCTACTGTTTCATCTGCAGCCGGATATGCTTCATATGTCCTTTTTGATAATTACATGGCATTGCTTATAATCGTCAGCTTTTTTAGTGGTTTGGGAGCAGCTGCTATGCCGCAAATTTATGCCTATGCTCAGGAATCCGCAAATGAAAGCAATTCTGATGACAAGACGTTTGCAATGTCAACTTTACGTTCACTTGTGTCGCTCGGATTTCTAATTGGACCTTTAATCGGAACCATAATCTTAAGTGTGGTTGGATATAATGGGCTTTTTCTTGGGACTTCCTCCATTTTTCTTGTAATCGCAACACTTGTGCTCCTATTTTTGCCTAAAAGAAGAGCAATTCAAAAGAAGAAATCAGGTAGTGCTGGCACAAGATCGCTTAACCGTAGGCTAATATTATATCCGTTGCTTGCATTCGTATTATTATTCGCGGTAAATGCCGTTAATGGGATCATTACGCCATTGTTTATCGTAAACGAGCTTCATGGTACGCATACAGATGTAGGATTGGTTGTTAGCATTTGTGCTGGTTTGGAAATTCCCATTATGCTTGCGCTCGGCGCTTTGGGCATAAAGTTATCGAACCATACGTTGATGATTACCGCATGCTTTATCTCAATTATGTACAACGTAACACTAAGTGTTTCTACGGACTCCTGGCAGCTCATCGGAGCACAGCTTCTACAGGCGATCTTTGTGGCTATTGTAATGGGCAACGGGCTTAGTTATTTCTCGGAGCTGCTGCCGAACTCACCTGGGATGTCCTCGTCGATCTATTACAACGGAACCATTATAGGAAGGCTAGCGGGGAATTTAGGCGGCGGTCTCATTGCCCAGTATGTAGGGATTCGCGATGTTTATTGGGTATGCCTGGTAGTTGTCTTTATTTCGTTCATTATCTTTTGGAAGACAAAGCCCCAAAATAATCGTGGTGTAGTATCTGCCTAATAGAATTTAACTAAAAGCGGGTTGAAGTTAAACATAAGTTTACTGCTCCGCAAGGTGGGGTTCATCGTACGAAATGGAGTGGAAGCCAGACCATTGCCAAACCTATAGCGATGGTCTTTTTTGTGCTTCCTACTTATACGCTTGGGATTTATTCCGTTTTCTTGCCTCTTTTATCACTTTCTTCACTTATTTTGTGCTTTCAAAAAAAAACGGTAGTTTTAAAAAATATCGATATATCAAATAAAGAAGACATCCCTCATACTCTTCTTCAGCTGGAATAAATTGAGAAGATTTCAATCGTGGAGATTAGGGCTTTCCGAGAAGGAGGTGAGTAAAAAAGAGATCTCATCATGTATTAGCTCGCTATCTCATCCAAGACAACAGCGTGCTTTTACTCGAAGACCCAACAAATACATGTTGGAAGGTGTGGATTTATGCGAAGGCTTTCCGTTAAATTAGTTTCCCTCCTATGTTTGATCGCTCTGCTTACTGGTTTATTTCCTGTCGTCTCGTTCGGCGCGACCCAATCGTTCTTTGCGCCGGCTGAAACATCCGGCAGCATCTCCGTCAAACTGTATCCGATGGAAAATGTCACCTCAGGACAAACGAAGCTTGTTACGTTCGGCGTACCGTTTCCAAGAGGCTCCATAACGCCCGCGAATATATCGAAAATTCGCGTGCTGAAGGGCGGCACGGAAATTCCCGCTTATGTTGAAATGCAAACGCCATGGCGCAGCATAACAAACTCTTCTCTGGATGGGGCTTCCGTTCGGGTTGCGCGCATCCAGATTCAGAACACGTTTGCTTCCGTTTATCCGAATTCGGAGACGATAACAGTGGAATGGGGTCTCAACAACCGGAGCCAGAACATTTCTACCCTTACGAATCCGAGATCGGCATGGCATCAAGTGACGTCGGGCACGTTCGTAGCATCGGACAATGTTTACGAGCCCGACGTTTATGCGGTGCTGCCGAAAGACTTTCTTGCTGAAGGCGTACTGAAAGGAACGCGGATGAGCACGTTCGACAGCAGCATAACCGAGTCAAGGGACAATCCGACCACGATGGATGCAACCGAACATTGGACGGGTTACACGGAGATGGAGCATGCATTCAAAAACAACTTCTACATGCTCATCAATGAGGATGATCCTGCCGTTATCGCAGGCGATTCCGGCTCAGGCTACAAGAGCGACTACAAAACAAACTACGATCCATGGCTATATGACCGCGCGGCAACGATGTACACGCTATACATGCGGAGCGGATCGTTGAAAGCACTGCGAGAGGCGGTGCGGCATACCGACTTTTACAAAACGAAAATTTATCCGGCCACAACGACGCCTTCCCGTGCCGTCGGGCTATTCACGTTAAAAAATCCCGATCCGAACGGCTGGCCGGGCGGCAACGGGGCCATGTACAGCTACGACGAGTCGATGGCTTATACGTACTGGCTGACGGGCGACAACGATATGCTGACCTACATCCCGCTGATCGTTCAGGCGCATGAAACGAATGACGAGCCAACACGATGGGATCCGAGCTTGGGAACTTGGACCGAACGGCATACGGCTTTCCGGTTGCTCGCCAACCTGATCGCTTACGAAGTTACGGGCAACACGACCTACAAGACTAACGTGCAAAATCAAACGGCTGATTTCATCTGGCATCAGAACGGTGCAGGCGGACTTATACCGGCAAACCGTGTCGACGGCGGACTGTATCATTACGGCAGCCAGCATGGCGACGGCGTAACCGGCGATTTGATCGCTTCGACCTGGATGAGCGTGCTGACCGAAGATGCAATGATCCGCGCTTACGCATTCACGGAAGATTCGACTATCGCTAATTTCGTGAAGCGCATGGGAACCTTCCTGAATAACGCTTCGCGTTCCGATGCTTATCACGCCTACGATACTTATGTCGGAGCGCTTCGCTATCCGGATTATATGGTGAAATATGACGGCACTTCCGATGCGCTGGACGGCGGGCGCGGAAGCTCAAGCGATCCGACCGGCGGTACGACGATCGAGCATGACCTGGAGGTGGGGAACGCGATTTTGTGGGCCGACTACTTCGGTCAGCTGCTCGGCGGTTCGCCAAATACGACCTGGGAATCGGCTGTAAACGACCTATACTACGGCTACGATATCGGAGTCAACTTCTGGATTCGCCCGACCGGTCCATCAGCGGGAAAAACCGCTTACCGGATTACGCCAAACCGCAAGTGGGGCTGGGAGTTCCGCACAACCGGGAGCTTCACGTGGCTGGCATCCCAACTGCTGTCCGGCTCCGGCCCTGGCGATACGACACCTCCGACGGTATCGATTACAGCGCCAACAAGCGGCCAAACGGTATCGGGCACGATAACGCTGTCTGCAAACGCCTCGGATAATGTTGGCGTCGCGGGCGTACAATTCAAGGTCGACGGTGCTAATGTCGGCACCGAAGACACGTCTTCACCGTATTCGATCTCGTACGACACTTCGGGCTTGGCGGCTGGCTCGCATACGATTACGGCGGTAGCGCGTGATGCTGCGGGCAATACGACGACATCGTCCTCGGTGTCCGTGACTAAAAGCGCGGCTGCCGATACGACGGCGCCGACGGTATCGCTCACAGCGCCAACAAGCGGCCAAACGGTATCGGGCACGATAACGGTGTCGGCAAACGCCTCCGATAATGTTGGCGTCGCGGGCGTCCAATTCAAAGTCGATGGCACCAATGTCGGCACGGAAGACACGACTTCGCCGTATTCGATCTCGTATAATACGACATCGCTTACAAACGGCTCACATACGTTTACGGCTGTAGCGCGGGACGCTGCGGGCAATACGACGACATCCTCCTCGGTACCTGTAACCGTATCGAATAGCGCCACGGGAACGGTCACCTTCCAGCAAGGAGTGAGCGGCTACTCCGGCGCGAAGGATGTGTCACTCACTTCGCAATACAGCGGCAACGGCGGCAATATTATCAGCGGCACGTTGAAAGTATTCGATCAAACCAGCCAGACAATGCCGTATGAAATCGATTCGCTGCTGCGCTTCGATAGTATTTCGATTCCGGCCGGCAAAACGGTCGCATCGGCAAAGCTGACACTCAAGATGAACACATGGGCGACCGGCTTTACGATGGAAGGCCGCTACATGCAGACGGATTACGATCCGACTTATTCGCTCATCGGGTGGCAGAACCGCAAGTCCGGAGCGCAATGGGCGACTGCTGGAGCAAAAGGCAACGGGACCGATTATGTGTCCGGCAAATCGTTTGCGATAACCAGCTTTACAGCGACCGGCGATCAGGTGATCGATATCACCCTCGATCCTACGGTCGTACAGGGCTGGCTGACCACACCGTCCACCAATCAGGGCGTTCTGCTGTATATTGATAATCCAACTAATATTGCGGTTGATATCTACTCCGCAGAAGACGCCACAACGGCTAACCGGCCGAAGCTGTCGATCACGTACCAATAAATTAAAAAATGGCCAAGGAGTAAACTTCCTTGGCCATTTTTTTCTGCGACGGTATGATTATTTAAGATCGATGACGATATTATTTTTGTCGGGGTGATATTCAAATGGTCGACTAATGAAAACGAAACCATATACCCTATATGCCGTACAAGTTATGATAATTGGGAAAGCTGTTAAGGGGATATGTTTCTTTCATTCTATTTATTCTGACGTTCATCACAAATCGTGATACAATTCAACGAGTACAAAGCTGATATCGGATCACGATAGCTGAAGAATCATAATGAAGTATTAGCAGACACAAAAGAAAAGGTGGTACATATGAATAGGTTCAATATTATTCGTCCGATCATGCTGATTGCGGTTGCGCTCGTAACGAAGAGTTTGGTCACCAATCTTTGTATGGTGTTAGGAATGGAATCCGAGTTAGCCAAAAACTTGGGTTACATAGCTATGTTGATCGCCGGGCTCCTCGTCTTTTCCAGAATTCGGAGAAATCAGAAATAGAAGTATAATTCCAAAAGAAAAGAGATTTGCGCCATGATTCCTATAAACAAAATAGTAGTGGAGGCCGAGCTTCGGAAATTCGTCGGAAACGAGGTTTATATCCACAGCGAAGCGACGTCGTTCATGTTCGTCCGTAATTTCAAGGTACGGGTAACGCATGCTTTTATCGCGGGGGAAGGGTCTTTCCGCGCTGCGCTTCGGTTCGACGGCCACGGCTGGCTGCGAATGGAAGCGCTCACGCATTTCGAGGTGGACGGGCAGGGCAGTCTGCTGCTGGCTGGTTATGACGACAGAGGTCGCATGAACGTCGCGCTGCACCTAGGAAGGGAGCCGTTTCCGGAATGAGCCATGAACAAGTGCGGAATCGCAAGCTTCTTGCGGTATTCGCCCATCCCGATGACGAGTCGTTTATTTGCGGGGGCACGCTGGCGAAATATGCCGCCGATGGCGTCGAGATCACGCTAGTAAGTGCAACGAAGGGCGATATGGGCCGCCGAATGGGTAACCCGCCGTACCTCAATCGCGAAACGATGGCTGCCGCCCGCGAGCAGGAGCTGCGGGAAGCCTGCGACTGCCTGGGCATCGGCAGGCTGATCTTTCTCGGTCTCCGTGACAAAACCGTTGAATTCGAAGACGAAGCAACCCTAATCGAGCGCATTGAAGCGATTATCCGCGAAGTAAAGCCGGACGTTGTGCTGACGTTCCATGAACGGTATGGCGGTCACCCGGACCACTGCGCGATCGGCAAGGCCGCGACGGCCGCCTTCCGGCGTTCAGCTGATATAGGAGCGCTGTACTTTATTACGTTCGGCGACGCGCTGGAGCGTCCGGAGCATTTCGGATACACCAAGAAGGACGTCGTCCGTGTCGAGGTTCAGGCTCACAACGCAGCTAAGCTCGCCGCGTTCCGCGCTCACCGCTGCCAGACCGAAATCGACGAATGGGTATGGCAATCCGATAAAGCGGCGCTGTCCCATTTCGGAAAGTATGAGTATTTCCTGAAAGGGGACGTCAACGCGCCGCAGCGGGAGAGCGACGATTTGTTTTGATTATGTACCCTCGCCAAGCGCGGACGCGGCCAACGTCTGGATGACCGAGCTGTCCATCGGCGGGTTGTGCAAGCCGGCTCGGACGTCGCGGTAATAGCGCTCCAGCGGATTCGCGCGCGATAGGCTGGTGCCGCCGACGATCCGCATCGCCAGGTCGACGACGCGGATGGCGTTATTCGTGACCGTATATTTCGCCAGGCCGAGCTCCGGCTTCATTGCGGTCCGTTCCGTCGGTTCCTTGTCCCATCTGTCGGCCGCCGCATACAACAGGGTGCGGGCAGTGCGAAGCTCGACCTCCATCTCCCCGATCGTTTGTTGAACGGAAGGGAGGGCGGCAATTGGTTTATCCAAGGAATTAGGCTTATACGAGCGGGCGAATGCCAGTGCATAGTCGCGCGCGGCCAAGGCGATGCCCATATAGCAGGCCGGAATATGCAGCAGCCAACCGCCTCCGTCATCCGAGCCTTTGCCGGTTAGCCGGCTGTCCGCGCCAGCGAAAGCGCCGTCCAGCACGACGTCATGGCTGCCCGTCGCGCGCATTCCGATCGTGTCCCATGTCTCCACAATCGATACTTGGTCCGACCGATGAACGAGAAAATCGGCCGTGCATTCTTCATCCGGGAGATAGGCGGAAACGACGAAGCGGTCGAGAATCGGCGACAGCGTGCTGAACGTCTTGCACCCCGTGATCCGCCAACCGCCGTCCGCGGCAACCGCGATCGTCTCCGGCCGTCCGCCGCGGCTCGGGCTGCCGGAGGAGGCCTCGCTGGCGAATGTGTTAATCATCGTCCCGTCCTTCACGATGGAGCGGCACAGTGCTTCGAATTTCTCCGCCGGCCACTTACCGGTCGTGCGCAAATGCATGACCTGGCCGAGATGCCAGCCGACGGCAAGCGCGGTCGAGCCGTCCCCGTAAGCGAGCCGTTCCTGCAGCAGGACGAACTCGTACAGAGGGATTTCATCGCCACCGAAAGCGCGAGGAACTGTCAGCTTTAGATAGCCGTTCTTCTGCAGGTCGGCAAAATTATCGAATGGAAACGAGCCCTCGCGATCGTACCGGGGCGCTCGCTCTGCGAACAAGGTTGCCAGCCGCTCGACAAGCGCAGCTCGGTTACGTTCTTCATCGTTGCGAATGGGGCTGTCAATGAATCGTTTCATCATGGCTCACTCCTTCTCCTAGTAGTATAGCAACCAAATCAAGGGTAGTGCGAGCAGTAGGTTTGCAATGACCAGCCATGAACAAGGCGGCCTCCGAAAGTTCGGAGGCCGCCTCTCGTTGCTGAATTACTGGAAGCCTAATATCGGATGCGGCACGTACAGCTCTTCCAGTTCACGGATTTCGCCGGAAGTGAGCGCAAGCGATAGCGCCGCGGTCGCGTCGTCCAAATGGCCGGGCTTCGTCGCGCCGATGATCGGAGCAGTGACCGCGGATTTGCTTAGCAACCAGGCCAATGCTACCTGGGCCCGCGGTACACCGCGCTCAGCGGCGATGCGTCCGACACGTTCGACGATTGCGCGGTCCGACTCTACAGCGGACGTGTACAACGTATTGCCGAATGCGTCTGTTTCCGAGCGTTCGCTAATTTCGTCCCAGCCGCGCGTTAAACGGCCGCGTGCCAGAGGGCTCCACGGGATGACGCCTACGCCTTGATCCTGGCAGAGGGGAAGCATTTCACGCTCTTCCTCGCGGTATAGCAGATTCAAATGATTTTGCATGCTGACGAATTTGGTCCAGCCGTGCTTCTCTGCCGTGAACTGCGCTTTGAGAAACTGCCAGGCGTACATGGACGAAGCGCCGATATAGCGGGCCTTGCCGGACTTGACGACGTCATGCAGCGCTTCCATCGTTTCTTCGATCGGCGTATGCGGGTCCCAGCGGTGAATTTGATAGAGATCGATATAGTCCGTGTCAAGTCTGCTCAGGCTGTCGTCGACTTCGCTCATGATTGCTTTGCGCGACAAGCCTGCGCCGTTCGGGCCGGGCCGCATGCGACCGTGAACCTTGGTCGCAATGACGACGTCCTCGCGCCGGGCAAAATCCTTCAGCGCGCGACCGACGATTTCTTCGCTAGTGCCGTCCGAGTAAACGTTGGCGGTATCGAAGAAATTGATGCCCAGCTCAAGCGCTTTGCGAATAAAGGGACGGCTCCGCTCCTCGTCCAGCGTCCACGAATGCGATCCTCTTGAGGGTATACCGTAACTCATGCAGCCTAGACTTAGTCTGGATACCTCCAGGCCGGTTTGGCCTAATCGGGTGTAGTCCATATTTCGATTCCTCCTCTGATTTCATCGCTTGGCGAATGGAGTCTGCTAATCTCGCTGTTGACTCTATCGTAACGTTTTTTCTATGGGATCACAATTTTGCTAATGAAAGGAACCTCTTCATCAGTTCGTCAAGCGGAAATAATCAACGTTCACGGTACCCGCCGACATCGATGGATCGAAGCGGACCTGCTTAATCGTGCCGGTCCAGGATGCGTTCGTCCCGAGATCGACGACGTAGTCGCGATAGCCGCTGTTGGGCACAAGCGGAACGACCACTTGCTTCGTTCCGTTCCATACCGTATCGGACGTAGTGATGAAATAAATTTCCCCGTAGGAGCTGCTCGTGCTGTTCTGCAGCCTGACGCGCAAATAACGATTCGTTGAGGGGCTCGTTATCCCAAGATTATCAGGTGCGTAAACGTACGGATCTGTCCCGGTCGTCGTCAAGTTCAGGGTACCCCCGGAAACGGTCATTGCACTTACCTGATTGCCGTTCGTCCAGCCTTCCAGATTGCCGGCCGTATTGAAATTCCAATCTTTGACGCTAGTATAACCGGCGCTTGTGACGACGATGGAATCGACGTTCATCGTACCGGTAACACTGAACGGATCGAATCGTAGCTGCTTGATCGTACCGGTCCAGTTTGCGTTGATTCCCATGTCGAAGATGTAATCCGTGTAGCCGCCGGCGCTCGCGATTGTCGGAAACGAAACCGATTTGGCCGCATTCCAGGTCGTATCCGTCGTAGTCGTGAAGAACAGTTCGGCCGTCGTATCGCTCGTATTATTTTTCATCCGGATTTTGACGTACCGATTCGTTGCGGCATTGGTGATGCCGAGATTGTCCGCCGAAGTCACGTAGGGATCGCTGCCGCTTGAAGTCAACGTAAGAATGCCGCCAGACACGCTGCCGCTGATCAGATTGGTCATTGTCCAGCCTTCGAAGTTGCCATTTGTATTGAAGTCCCATTGTTTCGCTACCGTTGTGCCGGTGCTCGTATAAGCGACGACCGGCGCCCAACTGGTCATGTCGTACGTATTGTCGTTGCTGGAACCGTTGGTCACCTCGAAACGAATGACGTCTCCAGCCGTGACGGACACGTTATCGAGTGCTTGCTCAGCGCCGACGATATCGTTGTAAGCAATGGATTGGTCGCCGGAAGCCGGCCAAATACGCGTCCCGTTCTTCGTCACCCGAGCGATGATGCCATCGCCGCCGCCGATATTGGATTTCAGCACGCGACCGCGAATGCTGATCGTCCCCGTAGTCGGCGCTGTCCATGCGCGAGCGACCGCGCAATTGGCGCAAGTGCCCGGATGTTGTTCGAATGTGGACACTTGCGGTACGTTCGTTGCGGAGGACAGCTGCCACACTTTCGCCGCGCTGTCGTAGTAGCCCAGATTCGTCCATGAGCTGCCGTTGTTGTATTGATAGGACCAATTGTTCGAGCCTTGCGTGCCGGCGAATTGGGAAGCGGCATGGTAAGCATTCGAAGTCGAGCTGATACTCTGGTTGTTGGTAACCGTAAACCCGCTGTAATCGGCTCCGTCTTGGTATAGGAAATTGTTCGGCTCCGTGTACAGGTTGTCGCGGATCGTCCCATTGGGCGGTATCGGATCGGAATTGCCGGCGCGGCGGAACGAGCCGTTGCCGTTGGTCTGGAACAGATTTCCGGCAGCCTCGTTGTTGTTGCTGTAGTCGCCCCAGATCGCTAAGTACGAAAGGCCAGCTCCCGCGTTGCCCGCGATATAGTTGTTGCGGAACCGGATACTGTCGGTGGAAGATTCCAAATCGACGGCTACCATGTCCGCAGAAGAAGTATTCGGCACGTTCGTCATGATATTGTTCACGAAGGTGGCGTTCTTGGTTACCCCGATGAAAATCGCCGCCGTTCCGCTGTAGGAATGGCAGGACGCCTCGTTGTCGAAAATCGAGTTCATCACCGTGCCGCCGTTAATGTTGTCGAACCGCATTCCTTCGTCGCAGCCGGCCGCGCTGTTGTCGTCATCATGCAAATAAGCATGATTGATAATGACATCTTGCAGCAGGTTCTCTCCGACGGCTCCGCCGGACAGCGTCACGCCGTAGCTTCCGCCATTATCGAAATCGAGCGAGATGCTGTCCAAATTATTCGTCCCCTCAATGCCATCGAGCCGCAGCGTACGCAGGACATACTGGCTTGACGAGGTCAGCGTAACCGTGCCGGTAATTTGAATGCCGCCGGAATTCCATATCCGGTCGGCGGGTCCGCTTGGCCCTGTCGTGTACGCGTTGCCTAAGCTGCTCTGATGAATGCCGGTTATGTCATGCACATAAATGTTGCTGAAGTACAATCCGTCGTGGCCGATGGTATCGAAGTAGACGAAAATTCCCGAACCGGCATTGCTGATTTCCAGGTCGTGGACGCTCCAGTAAGACGGATTCGTAATCTTGATCACGCGGTCCGACTCCAGGCCGTTGCGCATGACGATTGGCCGATTGCCCGTGCCGTATGCGCCGAGCTCGATCAAGTTCGTCGACGTGCCTTGACCAGTGACAGACATTTGCTGGTTCCAGGTCGCGCCGCGCGCCAGCAGTATTTTGTCGCCCGGCCCGAAAGCGCCATGGCTATTGACCGGTGTAAAGTCGCACCATGGCGCGGCAGTAGACGTTCCCGCCCCTGCGTTGTTGCAGTTCGAACCGGCCAAATTGTTGACATAATAGGTCGTATTCGCGCCGAAGGCGGTCTGCGAACCGAAACCTATGACGAACAGTAATGCTGCCATAGCTAAGGCTGCAAGCAACGTAACAGGTAATGACTTGGTTTTGCGTTTGCTGGATGTAATGATTGTCATTTACTTCGCTCCTTTTTCATAAATGATCATTTTTTTGAAAGCGCTTTTATGTAGTGGAAGACCGCCTCCTTCATAAAGAGAGAAATGGTTGTACCTGGCTTGAGGAGTTGTGAAAAGACAAGAATACCGAGAGGCTGGAGGACGATGGGGCTATGAATAGAAAGAGTCGGCTAGCTTGTCAATTAAGCATACGACGGCATATCCGCCTGCATGCAAAAAATACTGCTTTAGCAAGGTGTATTCTGGAGTGAACTTTGTCTAACTGTCGCACTCTCGTGGAAGGATTGCTTGAAATGGAGGACGAATATGTTCATTTAAGATAAATTGGAGTCTTATTGGTAGAGGGGAACATACATAAAACAGGATTATAAGCATAAAGAGGAGGATGAAGAATGGAGAAACTTCGAATGAACACGATTGACGAATATATTGCACAGTTTACCGGCGATACCCAAGAGATCCTTAACAAGCTGAGACAACTCATTCACAATTGCGCACCGGAGGCGACTGAGAAGATCAGTTATCAAATGCCGACGTTCGCATGGAATGGCAATTTGGTGCATTTTGCAGCATTCGAAAAACACATTGGATTCTATCCTACGCCCAGTGGAATTGAAATGTTTAAGGAGGAACTTTCACCTTATAAAATGGCGAAGGGATCGGTTCAATTTCCACTTAATAAGCCAATACCCTACGATTTAATTAAGAGAATTGTGGCGTTCCGTGTTAGCGAGAACCGGCGTAGCCAGTAAACACCAAGAAACGGCAGCCGCATAAGGCTGCCGTTTCTTGGCGAACGTAAATTATTTGGAGCCGTAATAAAATTGACAATCAGCCTTCTTATATTGTTCGTTTTTGGTAGATGTAACGATATGTTCATCATGCGATTTAATAATGACGCCTGAGTCTAGGAGTTCATCTTGTTGGAATATTACGATTGGACGAGTGAAAATTCTCATTCGTTCGAAGTCTGCATGTGTATTTAGCTGACGTATTTTAGGCATAGGTCCTCCATAGAGTATGACGATTAAACCAATGTACATCGCGATGAGAGATGAGTCAAGAAGGGGGTTCATTCAATTGATAACAAGACTGCCATTATTATCGTTCCTATTCCTCCTATCAATTTTGAGTGTATCGACAGTTAAAGCTGAGTCCGGTTCCACAAACATTCCATATTATGATGCTGGTTCATTCATAAAGAGTGACGGTTCATACTGGATTTGGGGTAGGGACCAATTAGTTCCAACACATGTGCAAGGTATTACAGACGTTAAAAATAGCTTTGGCAATTTTTTTGTGAAGAACGATAATACAGTTTGGTATTGGAAGTATCAAACACTAAATGATCTTCATGCTAATTTAGTTCAAGTTAAAGAATTGGACGGCGGTTTTGCACAAGCAGAGGATTCTTTTGGAATGGCCATTCGTGATTTAAAAGGTAATGTCTTCTTTATTCCATGGGTGGATACCGACATTTTTGGCTACGATTTTCGGCTTGTAAAGAGGGTAGATGTCGATAATATTACAGATCTTACGAGTTTTGATAAGACTGCACCTTATATGGTTGGAAGGAATTGGGTATTTCTGAAGGATAATGGAACTGTGTGGGCGTATAGTGGTTTTATGCCAGCCCAGTTTCTGCTGTTAAAGGATTGGATGACATTATAGATATTTACCGTAATCATGCGTTAAAGAGCGACGGGACTGTTTGGTATTGGACTGGTGAACCTAATGAATCTGCTGCACAAGTGAAAGGTTTAGTCAAAATCAAGTCAATTTTACCGGATTTCTACTCCAGCATGTTTCTCGACGATCAATCAAGACTTTGGTTCTGTGGCACTTATATTAACAGCTCCAATGAGGAACTTACAAAACAGCAAACACCGGTAATGATTACATCCATTGATGATGTGAAGGACGCTGTAACCATTAGAGACTCTTTAATTGTCTTGACCGACAGCGGAGAGGTATACGAAACTCCGATTAACCAAAATAAAATGACGAAAAATCCAAAGTTCAACTTACTTGCAACTAATGCAGTAAGTATTAAAGCGGCCGTAAGTCATATCATCATGCAAAAGAAGGACGGTACCTTGTGGGGATGGGGAATAAATACCACTGCAGAACTTGGCGCAGGTAGCAATATCCCTTTTTCAAAAACGCCTGTACCAGTAGGTCCGCCAATATCGTTAGAGGTCAATGGTGAGGACGTATTACTGACCAGTGGTGTAATCATACGGAACAATCAATCATTTATCCCGCTTCGATCCCTACTTGTCATGCTTGGTGCAAACATAAGTTTTGAAACCAATAGTAAGGTTGTTGTGGAAAGTAAAGAAGGAAGCTCGCCTCTAATCCGTATATCGATAAACGTGAAAAATGGAGAGATCTCCTTAAAAGAAAAGAAGATGGTATCCCAAACAAAAGCCTTCGTGCTTAATGGGACTTCGTATATCCCTTTGAAATTTATGAGTGAGCAACTTGGAGCAGCTGTTACGTGGTCTTCGAAGGATAACAAAATATCAATCGTATACTGAGTTGGAGGCCATCATTATGTCGAAAGCGGTTGAAGGTGTCCACTGCTTCTATTAGAATAGGAGGACATCAGCAAGAGGAAAGGCGTTCATATGTGGAAGTATACGTATCATCTATTTCGCGATCTATCTCCGGGCGTAAAGCGATTTATTGCCACGGAAAGTCTGTTTGGCATCGGGGCAGGGATCTTCAGTCTCATTCTCAACCTGCATCTGCTTGATCTTGGATTCTCCAAAGGCGCCATCGGTCAAATTACGTCGCTCGGGGCGCTTACCATCGGAATTACAAGCTTACCGGTCGGGCTCATCGTACAGCGTGTCGGACGTAAACGAATGCTGGTTATTGGAATGCTGTTCTCTTTTATCTCGCTCGTGGTGTTCGGCTTAGGTACGAGCAGGGCGGCGGTCACAGTGGCACAGCTCATCTGGTCGCTTGGCGTTACAGCCATTGTAAATTCGGAGATTCAACTGATCTTCCAATATTGCAAAAGCAAGAAGGAAGAGACGAACGCTTATTCACTTCTCTTTGCCGTATTCACTCTGTTTACAGGGATCGGCACGCTGCTTGGCGGGTTTCTGCCGAACTGGATTCATGGCAGTACGACGGTCTATCAATATGCTTTCTTCGCAGCGGCAGGTTGTTTTGCACTTTCTGCAATACTGAGAGGGATCTTATTACCATCGCCTGACGAAGCACCGATAGAAGGACAAGTGAAGCAGAAGGAAGACGCGAAGGCTGAAGCAGGCAGACGGCAAAAGAAGCGGCATGCCGTTTATTTTCTGCTTGCTCTCTCGCTGCTCATCTTCAATTCCGGCTTCACCTACGGGCTGCTCAGTCCGTTTCTGAATGTCATACTCAAATTCCGCTTTGACATGAATGATGACACGATCTCCGGTTTGCTTGCGCTGTCCGGTTTCTTCTTCTTCATCGGTTCCATCATTATGCCGTACGTCATCGAGAAGCTGGGAAGCCGAAGAAGCTTCATCTTCCTGTTTCTCTACAACATCCTGATTGTGGCGCTGATGGCTGTAGCTATACCGGCGGCACCATTCGCGATTCTGCTCCTGCTGCGCGGGACAGGCTTCACGATGCTTAACAACATCATAGACAGCGAATCGATGTCCGCGGTAGCCGAGGAAGACCGCAACTTATTTGCGGGCATGCGAACGGTATCCCGCAGCGTCGGCAATACGATTGCTTCCTATTGGGCAGGGTACATCCTGGCGGGTGATCATTATTTGCTCCCCTTTGTTCTGACGGCGGTAGCTACGCTGCTTGGTTTTATCGGGTATACGTGGTTTATCCAAGGGATGCTGGAGCGAAGAGGGAAGAGCGATCCGACGAGGCACGAATCTGTTGAAGCGTAGGCGCCTGATCGCGTACAAGCAAGCTCAAACACAAATAAACGGCAAAGGCGCGATCAGCCTTTGCCGTTTATTTGTGCATCAAGAAATAGATCCGTCTTGGCTTTCATGGCCGAGACGATCATCTGTTTGTGACGAACCGCTAGGAGGAGCACTTGCGCTTGCTGCTTGCGGGAGAGCTGATTGAAACGGTGATCTTCCTTCAGATAGGCACGAACGATTGCCCAGCTGGAGGGGGTTAGCCGTTTCAGCGCACCCGCAGAAGCAGAGGCAGTAGCTGGTCCGGTCGCGGGCGGCTTGCGAGCGAAGCGCTGCAGCCAGGTTTGAAGACCGGCGCCGAGTTTGGATTCATCGACGATACAAGGTGCCGTCAGTTTCTTCGTATGGCTGCGCAAATACTCGTAGCGGTCATTGCCGAGTACGATTCGATATTGGCCGTCTTTGCGGTCTTTCTGCACGACGATGAGATGCAAGCCATCCCACATCAAATGGCGTAAATAGCGAAGGCGGGCGGTCATGCCGACAGGCAAGCCGGGTTTGATTTTGCTCAGCGGGATGTAGCGGACTGTGAAACGCATCATGATCCCCTCCCTTATTGGAGGATATGGGGAGCATCCGTTGTCCTAGTCCTGACAGCACGCGCTTACTTGCCTTTGCGAGACAAAGCGGCAAGCGTGTCCCATTGTTCATCCGTGACATCGGCAAGTCCATTGAACTGGCCGGCGCCTTGCAGCCATTCTCCGCCGTCGATGGTCACGACTTCGCCGTTAATGTAACCGGCGTAATCGGAAATCAGATAAGCGGCGAGATTGGCAAGCTCCGAAGGATCGCCGACTCGCCCGAGCGGAATTCGGCTAAGGAGTCGCTGCTCGATCTCCGGCGTAGGCATCAGGCGCGACCAGGCACCTTCGGTTGGGAAGGGGCCAGGCGCGATAGCCACCTGCCGGATTCCGTAAGGTGCCCATTCGGCGGCAAGCGAGCGGGTGAGTGCAAGCACGCCGGCCTTGGCCGCGGCGGAAGGCACGACGTAACCCGATCCGCTGGTAGAGGAGGCGTAGGTGGTCACGATATTGAGCATCGTTCCGGCTCTTCCTTGTTCAATCCAGCGTTTACCGAGTTCCAGCGTTGTGTAGAACGTGCCATGCAGTACGGTTCCGAGCACGGCGTCGACTGCGCGGTGAGAGAGACGTTCGGTCGGACTGATGAAATTGCCTGCAGCATTGTTGACAAGGACATCAATATGGCCGAAGTGGCCTTCCACCGCATCCATCAGCGCTTGCACGGCAGCGGGATCCCGAACATCACAGCATTGATAAAACACAGGTGCCGAACCTCCGGAGCTCATTTCCGTACTTGCTTGCTGCAACACTTCCTCTCGGCGACCGGCAATGGCCAGTTGAGCGCCGAGGGCAAGAAATTTTTCCCCCATCGCACGGCCGAGGCCGGTGGCTCCGCCTGTAATGAGCACGACTTTCCCCTTCAATAAATCAGGTGCAAAAGGTCCCATAAGCCGATTCTCCTTTATATCAGACATGCGGCAATTATGGTTATAGGTATGTTTGCTCGGCAAGCGGCATGCCTGCCCGCGTTCCAATGTTACGTGGCGATCTGGCGAAGCTCCGGATAGTCCTCCAAATAACCTGCATGCTTCAGCTCAAGCAGCGCTTTGCGAATCGTTGTTTCATCTTCATCGGACTGATCGGATAGGGCAATCAGTTCGGCTACGCTAGTGCTCGGATGTTCCTTGCAGTAAGTGAGCAGCCCTTTTGCCGACCAAGACAGACGATCGTCTTGAAATTCGCCGATTAAGTGTCGGAACACTTTATGGGAGATCAGCTTCTGCTCGGTAAGATCCTGCATCGCTTTAATGACCTGCTTGATGGTCATTCGGCCTTTTCGGGCCATGTCGGGCACGCTCAAGGATAACGAGTCTGACGCGCCGGAACTGAGCACGATATAAGTCATTTGGGCATAAATATCGAGATTGGGCATCGAGAAGATTTCACCGGAAACCGTGAAGCTGCGCGCAGTGGCTGCAGAGGATTCTTGCGACATATTGATCTTCCTCCATTTGGCAGAATATATGGCATGTCTATACAATACGCGCGCGCAGTCAGGAATCAGGGGTATATGAAAAGTTTCTAACCTTATTTGCCGATACAATTTCGCGCGGCGTTGTGCGCCATGCGGTGAAGCGCATTGTTGGTTTTATGACGGTGCATATGTTTAATGCGGATCTCGATATTCGGATACAAGGTGCGCAAGCGATCAACGGTGTCTTGAATCGCATCCCGAACAACGGCATAACGGGCATCGGCAAAATAAGTCTTCGACAGCAGCCGCACGATGGCATGGCAATCGGTGAAAACGACAGCTGATTTGGGCATAGGCTCGAGCTGCTTATCTGTTAAGGCACGGGCTAGCCATTCCAGGCTAAAATGAATCGCCTGAAGCTCGCCGTAATCGGAGCCGAGGGCATAATCGTACTCAAGCCGCTTAGCTTGCACATGCAGGGAACGGTTGAAAACAAATGTGCACGCAACCGCATGAACATGCTGCTCAGAACCGGAATAATCACAATACAGCGAAACCATGCCGGAATTGACAAGGTTCGCTCGGACTGCAGGCGTGGCATAGGCTTGTCTGGTTAAAGCATCCATTGTAGAATCCATTACGCGTTCGATTTGCTCCTTCGGAATGATCTCTCCGCACGCAGCCGTGAGATGCAGGGGAGTGGCGTTGCCGCCTACAATGGTTAGCATGGACAACAAAGCTGAGGGACAAAACAGTGCGCTGTGATAAAACTGGATCGAAAAAAGGGACACCCGATACAGCATCGGTTGTCCCTTTTCTAGGTTCGTCAAGACTATCGGTACACAAAAATTACGGCAAATCCAGCAACGTCTCAAACTCCGATAGATCCTCGCTATATTCTTTATAGATTCGCCTCCAGCTCATGACTACTTCATCAATAATCATAATTAATGCTGGATCGAATTGCGTTCCGCTTGCTTCCTTGATTCGCTCAATCGCTTCGTTGACCGATGCGGCTTGGCGGTATGACCGGCTAGACGTTATCGCATCGAATGTATCGGCTATGCTTAATATCCTCGCCTCTAGCGGAATATCAAGACCTGCTGCTCCGGTCGGATACCCTTTGCCATCCCACCGCTCATGATGATAGAGTACGCCGGGTTTTAATTGTCCCAGTCCCGGTATTTTCTCTACCATTCGGCCTCCAACGACCGTATGCGATTTGATGATCTCGTATTCTTCTTCCGTGAGCTTGCCTGCCTTCGTCAGCACGGACTCGGGAATGTTGATCTTCCCGATATCATGAAGCAAGCCGGATAACCGAAGTGTCTGCATACGCTGTTTGTCCTGAAACTCGGGAAGCCTTGCAGCCAGCTCGACCGCGTATTTGCTCACTCGCTCGCTATGTCCGAATGTATAGCTGTCTTTGGCCTCGATCGATACGATGAACGTTTTGACAACCTGCTCGATCGTCGTTTCCATCGAATGGATAATCAAGCTAACCTGATTGTTGTACAGTTGATCCAGTTGTTTCGGCAGCAAGTAACTGAACGTAGCAAGGACCATATAAAGCAGTGCCCGATTAGAGATGTCGATGGAATCAAACACGCCGCTGACAAGCGGATGGTACAGATTTACACCTAACATCATGACAAAACCAACAGTCGAATAAAGGAACAATATCCGTAAATTACCATACATGCCCGCCAGAATAGGGATGACTAGAAAATAGCCCCATGCCTCTCTGTAGCCGGAGCCAAAATATAAGCAGCAAATGACCAGAACGCTAAAGGAGAGAACGATATGCTGCATAATAATCGGTTTTATTTTGATAAAACGGTTGAGAAGCAGTATTACGGCAAGAACAGCAACAGGAATGAGCAGAAATTTGATCTCCGCTCTCGAATATGGCATATGAAGCATACGAAAAACCGAATTCCACCCGATGCTCAGAAGCAAATAGATGAGTGCGATCTTCAGTATGTTTAAGCTGAGATTTCGCTGGTGTGTTTTGTAATATGAAGACAGTAGTTTTTTTCGTTCGCTCAGCATGCGTCCATCCCGTCCGGAGTAGTAGACTCCAATTCGTAAATCAATTAATCTCTCATTCTCCTGCACCTCTATGAATACGACAAACGTTTGGTATAGTGGATATATAATCCATTTGAACTAGGAGTTGATCGATGGAGAGAGAAAAGTCCTATATAAATCCTCAGTCATGCCCCAGTCATCTTCAGCATGAGATATGCAGATTATTAAAATCAGTGTATCACTCAACATTCGACAATAAAAGACCAAAAGCAGGAAGAAGTAACCGTTTTAATGAATAAAAATGTGCCGAAACACCGTACATAAAACAAAATAAGAGGAGTGTTTATTTATGAAAACAGATTCTCAGTATTTTTACAGCATTGCAAGAGGGAAAATGCGTGAAAAAGCGATTAAGCTGCATGTCGAACGGTACCTTGAAGTCGGATTTTTCAACAAAAATGAGAAGGATCCCTATCAAGCCAATTCTACCTATTTCACCTCTCAACCTATCGGAACCGACGAGGTAGTTGGCGTAACTCGCTTGATTTTCGAAAAGCTGGATGAACTGCCAACTTTGCAAAACTTTCGCATCTTTGACATTGAGCGCATTAAACTCCAGCAGCTTGAAGTCATTCGGTACGCCGAGCTGAGCGCTTTCACCAAATTGCCCGCACATGACGTAGCACTTGGCTTGCTGAAGACTGCCTTGCAATATTCGCTTCATATCGGCATCACGCATTGGGTTTGCTGTGTAGATGAGAGAGTCTATAATTATATGAATCGGATCTTCAAATTCCCATTCCGACTGATCGGAGAACCTCGCGTTTACTTGGGCTCGAATACGATCCCATGCGTGCTAGTGCTGGATGATGTATTAAATACGGTTAGAGAAGAGCGTCCCGCATTGTACGACTACTTAGTTGAACAGGAAGCTCGCTACTTGGAGGTGCTTAATTAATGAAAGAGCAATTTGTTCGCAACTTAGGGATTATGTCCGAAATCGACGTGGATAAGCTTCAGCGTTCGACGATTGTGATTGCCGGCTGCGGCTGCATTGGCGGCTTCTCGGCCGAGCTGCTGGCGCGTATGGGTATTGGCCGACTCGTGTTGGCTGATCCCGATACGTTTGACATCTCCAATATTAACAGGCAGTGCGCAGCAACCCATCATACCGTCGGGATGTCCAAAGTGACTGCATTGAAAAATCATTTGTTCGCCATTAATCCGGACCTGGAAATTATCGAGTTTCCAAACGGAGTGAGTGAGGCGAATGTCGACGAATTCGTGCGAGACGCCGATTATGTCATCGATGCGATCGATTATTTCGCCTTTCACGATGCAGTTGCTCTCCACCGAGCTGCCCGCAGGCACGGCAAATATATGATTACGGCAGCGGCACTTGGGTTCGGTACTACGGTACTCACTTTCGCGCCGGACGGGATGACGATTGAACAAATCGCCGGCATTCCGGAAGATATGCCGATCGAGCAACTAAGAGGCGCAACATTCCCGCCATCCAGCTATGCCGATAAGCTGCCTTCTTACGTGACGGTCGACCACCTCCAAGAATGGTTGACGAATAAGACGATTCCGACGATCAGCGTTGGACAAGCCTTAGGTCCGGGTGTGCTCGTATCGCAGCTCGTTCTCCATCTGCTTGGCAGAAAGCAGCCGCTGCTAGTGCCGGAATCATTTCAACTGCAATTTGAATTGTAGGAATTCGGATTGACCAAATTTTTCCTTTGACCTATAGTGGAGTTAATTTAAAGAAGGTGAGTGATTGCTATGAAAATGCGTCCATCCCAATATCAAACGGTGCGGAAGGGATAATGGAAGAAGAGTCCCTTTCGTGAACATTCAAACTCATGGAGGGAAGCATAAATGTCGTATAGCTATTATGGAAAATTATGCACAGAGGTTTATGATTTAACGAAGCGGGTCGGCCAGTCTCTAGGCGGCGATTTGGAATATTACCAAGAACGGTTAAGCTCGTGCAAAGGGAGAATTCTCGAAGCCATGGTAGGCTCGGGGCGCGTCATCATTCCATTGCTGGAGGCGGGACTGCTTGTTGACGGCGTGGATTATTCGGCCGAGATGCTGGAATCTTGCCGGAAACGATGTGAAGACAGAGGGCTGAACGTTCGATTATTGGAATCGAATCTCGTAGAGCTTGACTTGCCCGATCGCTATGAAGCGATCATTATTCCGGGCGGCTCATTCTTATTAATTGAGAATCGAGAGGACTCGATTGCTGCATTGAAGCGATTGTATGAACATCTGCAGCCGGGCGGTCGCCTGTTGCTGGATCTATTCCTGCCGGATACCAACTTTGAAAGCGGCGGGTTCAGCGGATCTTCGACCTTTCATTTGCCGGACGGCGATCTGATCACGATGGAGGGCAAGCTGCTGGAAGCGAATCTATTCGATCAGTACAAAGTGTCCCTGTTGAAGTACGAGAAGTGGCGTAAAGGTGCTTTGATCGAGACGGAGCTGCAGCGTTTTGCCTTACGGTGGTACGGCGTTCACGAGTTTAAGCTCGTGCTGGAGAGCATCGGTTTCACAGATGTGGTCGTGTCAGCAGACTATGAGTATGGCCGAGCCCCTAGCAACGGGAAGCAGAGTTATGTGTATGAGGCGATGAGAAAGTAATAGAGAGGGCTGTTTCGAAAGCGGGTTTGTGGCTTTTGAAGCGGCTCTTTTTTATTGTCCGCGCTGATAAGAGGTAGATAGGCGGGAAGGAATGTGAGAGTTCGATTTCGGAACTCTCGATGCGAGATAAGTGGGTTTTTATGGTTGAGAGTTCGATTTTGAGACTCTCAGCCCTTGGCGAGGGTGAGAATGGGGAGTTCTGAAGTACGAGTGTCGGATTTAGCGACTCTCAGCGTCAGATTAGTGTGTTTTCGAAGCTGAGAGTCGGATTTTCCGTCTCTCAGCTTCCCTCCAAGCAATTCGGGTCAGGAAATCAGAGGACCCAGGCAGGGAGTCTAGTCGTTTTTCATAATGTTCGCGTAGAACTGCTTCGAAGATGTGAACAGTCCTTTAAGCGCGGCGTTCAGCTGTTTCTTATCGCGGGAAGTCAGCGCCGCGAGAATGGCGGACCGCTGCTTGACGCTGTTTTCTTTGGCGCCTGGTACTCGGAGCAGCTTCAGGCTCGTTTCTTTTCTGAGATGAATGCTCATTTGCATCAGCTTGTTGAAGATCCGATTATCGGAGCGTTCGCCGATGCGAAGGTCGAAATCATCAAGCAGATGGAGAAAAGCGTCCGCCTCCATATGAACCGATTCCGACATATGGGCAAGCTTCTTATCGAGCAGAGCAAGCTCCTCTTCGGTGAGCTGTCCGGCGGCGGAAAGGTAAACCTCGGTTTCGATCAACTGCCGTGCAGCATAAACCTCATCGAGGTTATGCTTCTCCCGGTGAAACATCCACGCAATCGTATCCGAAGGAATCGGCTCCTCCTGCTTATTTACAAAACTGCCTTCACCCGCCTTGATGGTGATAAGGCCAATAAGTGCAAGCGCACGAAGTGCTTCGCGGACTCGACCGCGAGTGACGCTGAACCGCTCGGCTAGTTCCCGTTCATTAGGCAGCTGCGCTCCGGGTTCAAGGTGACCGTTCGTAATAAGCTGAGCAATTTGCTCCATAATTTGTTCGGTGACCGTTAATCGTTTGACAGGTTCAATCTGTATCATAAGAGGTAGTCTCCTTAGTCGGCACATGGCATTGAAAATTAGCATTGATGGAAGATGATGGTTCATGGTAATCTGGTCTCGTGGTACTACCAGAGAACCGATTCTCACAAAAAGCTTAACACGAATCAAAAACCGAGTAAAGAACTGGCCATGATCCGCCACGATTCATTTCATCAATCGTGGTACTACCAGAATACCGCCCAATACAAGCCGAGCAGATGAAAGGTGATGACGAAGTGACGACAACATTACGAGGCATTACATGGAACCATAGCAGAGGGTATTTGCCGAAGGTGGCGACGGCGCAGCGGTTTATGGAAACGCATCCAGGCGTGGAGATCACATGGGAGAAAAGATCCCTGCAGGAGTTTGCCGACGCACCAATCGAGCGGCTCGCCGAGCAATATGACCTGCTCATCATCGATCATCCTTGGGCGGGTTTTGCAGCGGACAAAGGAATATTGGTTCCGCTGGAGCAGCATGTGTCAGCGGATTTTCTCGCTGATCAAGCGCAGCATACGGTTGGCCGCTCACATGAAAGCTACCTCTTCGATGGCGTGCAGACAGCATTCGCGGTAGATGCGGCGACCCCGGTAGCTTCTTATCGGCAGGATTTGCTGGCGGCGGCTAATGAAAAGGTACCGCAGACATGGGAGGAGCTGCTTGCTTTAGCGAAGAAAGGCCGGGTCGCTTTCGCTGGGATTCCGGTCGATACGTTGATGAATTTCTATATGCTCTGCGTCACGCAGGGTGAGGAGCCTTGCATCATAAACGGTGAAGAAGTAGTGAGCGAGGAAACTGGTGTCAAGGCGTTGGAGCTGCTTCGTGAATTAACGGGTTTATGCTCGGAAGATATGTTGAACTGGAATCCAATTCGGGTGTACGAGGCCATGTCCGCAGGAGATAACATCGCGTATTGCCCGTTCGCTTATGGTTACTCGAATTACGCTCGTATGGGGTATGCGCGGCACTTGCTTTATTTTGCCGACATGGTATCGCTTGGTTCTCATGGGCCGCTTCGGTCCACACTTGGCGGAACCGGAATCGGTGTCTCGGCACGCTGCGCTAATATAGATTTGGCGGTTGAATATGCGGCCTACATGGCTAGCCCGGATATCCAACGAACCGTATTCGCTGAAAACGGCGGGCAGCCCGGACATCGCTCGGCTTGGGTCGACGAGGAGCTGAATCGGCGCACGAACGGGTATTTCCATGCAACACTGCCAGCGCTGGACCGCGCTTACTTGAGGCCGCGATACAGCGGCTACTTGGAGTTTCAAGATCATGCGGGCGATGTGGTGAGGGATTATATCATTTCCGGCGGGCGGCCGCAGGAAGTCCTTGAGCGCCTGAATGGGCTTTATCGGTCATCCAGAATGGAGGCGGCGAAGTGAAACCATTAGAGGGGCTGTTGGTTTTGGATTTCAGTCAGTTTCTGGCCGGTCCGTCCGCTGCGCTGCGGCTCGGTGATTTAGGTGCGCGGGTCATCAAGATCGAGAGACCGGGGACCGGGGAATTGAACAGGCAGCTGTCGATCAAGAATCAGATGGTAGACGGCGACAGTATGCTTTTTCATACGATTAATCGGGGAAAAGAGAGCTATGCGGCGAACTTGAAGGACAGCGAGGATGCAGCAAGCGTAAGGGCATTGATTGCGCAAGCGGATGTGCTTATTGAGAATTTTCGGCCGGGCACCATGGAGAAGCTTGGACTAGGCTATGATGCGGTCAAGGAACTGAACAGCGGCATCGTGTATGCCACTGTGACGGGTTATGGGCAGGAAGGACCGTGGCGAGATAAGCCTGGGCAAGACCTGTTGATTCAATCTTTATCCGGACTTGCATGGCTGAACGGCAATGCGGACCAGCCGCCCGTACCGTTTGGGCTCGCGGTCGCGGACATGTTCGCAGGAGCTCACCTGGTGCAAGGAATTCTAGCTTGTTTAGTTCGTCGTGGACGAACCGGCCAAGGGGGACGGGTGGAAGTTAGCTTGCTGGAATCCGCACTGGATCTCCAGTTTGAGGTGCTGACGACACACTTGAACGATGGCGGCGAGCTGCCGCAGCGAAGTGCGGTGAACAATGCACATGCCTACTTGGGAGCACCTTATGGCATTTATGAAACAAAGAATGGCTATTTGGCACTCGCAATGGGCTCGGTTGTGCGGCTCGGAGAACTGCTGTCATGCGAAGCGCTCGCGTCCTTTCAAGATCCAAAATCGTGGTTCATACAGCGAGATGAAATTAAACAAATTCTCGTAGCGCACATCCACACGCGCAGCACCGAAGAGTGGCTGCAAGTATTGGAGCCGGCGGACTATTGGTGCGCAGATGTGCTGACGTGGGAGCGGTTGTTTGCTCATGAAGGATTTATGGCGTTAGGTATGGTTCAAGAAGTAGGGCGTGAAGATGGCAGCCGTCGACTTCGGACGACACGTTGTCCGATTCGGATCAATGGCGAGCGGTTGTTTGATACGAAAGCTGCACCGAGGGTTGGGGAGCATAATGCGGCAATCGAGCAGGAATTTCAGCTTCGCAATGCAGAGTAGTTAAAGGGCAGCAGCCTAACGGAGGCGAGAGAGCTTGATCGATTTTAGCAGCTATAGCGATACCGCGCACAGCAAAATACAACAGAACCGTCCGCTAGAAGGACTGCTCGTGCTTGATTTTGGGCAGTTTCTGTCTGCCCCTTCCGCCGCGCTAAGGCTGGCCGATCTTGGCGCTCGCGTGATCAAGGTGGAGCGGGCGGGAAGCGGAGATATTTGCCGCCGATTGTATATTTCCAATATGGAGCTGGATGGCGACAGCACGTTGTTCCATTCCATTAACCGCAATAAAGAGAGCTTCGCTGCCGATCTGCGCGATCCGAACGATGCAGCTCAAGTCCATGCTCTCATCCGGCAGGCGGATGTGCTCATTCAAAATTTCCGCCCAGGCGTCATGGAGCGGCTTGGCCTGCATTACGAGGCTGTCAAAGCGATTAATCCAGCCATTGTATATGGAGAAATTACAGGCTACGGGAACGAAGGTCCGTGGGTGGGCAAGCCAGGTCAGGATTTGCTGGTGCAATCGATGTCCGGCTTGACCAATGAAGGAGGCACTCGCAGCGGTTCGCCGATGCCGCTCGGACTGGCGGTCACGGATATGATTGCCGGTGCTCATCTGGTTCAAGGCCTATTGAGCTGTCTTGTGAGAAGGGGAGTGACCGGAGTCGGAGCGAGAGTAGAGGTGAGCCTGCTGGAATCGGCGCTCGATCTGCAAATAGAGTCATTGACCGCGTATATGAATCGCGGGGACGAAAGTGCGCAGCCACTATCCCAGCCGCAACCGCAGCTGCAGTCTCATCCGCCTTCCACAGACTACCACGTCCCAAGCGGCATTTATGCCACAAACGACGGCTACGTCACCGTGCTTCCGCAGAAGCAAGTAGCAGCTGATGCAGAGAATGCAGTGAACGCAGCTAACACAAAAAACACAATGAACACAACAAACATAACGAACACAACGAACACAGGAAACCCAGCAATTCCAGCAATTCCAGCAAACCCAGCAAACCCAGCAAACCCAGCAAACCCAGCAAACCCAGCAAACCCAGCAAACCCAGCAAACCCTGCATCCCTCCTGCACACCGCCCACACTATGACAGCACAGCAGCTAACCACTGCGCTGGAGCCTGTCGGCTACGAGGTCGCACAAGTGCTGGATTGGCGGCAGCTGCTGGAAGAGGAACATGTGAAAGGACTGAATATGGTTCAGTCGATCACCAGAGGCAATGGAACTACGATGCGGACGACCTGCTGCCCGATCCGTATAGACGGCATGCAGTTTCGCTCGGAGAAAGGCTCGCCAAAAGTCGGCGAGGATACAGCAGCAATCCGGAAGCAGTTGATTGACCCTACCACTTAAAGGAGGTTGACTCCAAAGATGATGAGAATCGACGCGCATCAACACTTTTGGCACTTGGAGAAGGTTGCTTACCCGTGGCTGGACCCGGCATTCGGCACGATTTGCCGAACGATTGAGGCCTCAGAGCTTGAACCGCTTCTGAAGGAAGCGGGCATTGATAAGACCGTAATTGTTCAAGCGATGAACAGCTACGAAGATACGGAATATATGCTGCAAGTGGCGGAGGAGAAGGACTGGGTGGCCGCTGTCGTAGGCTGGGTACCGCTCAATATCCCTGAAATTGCGGATAAGAAACTCAAGCAATTCAAGCAGAATCCGTATTTCAAAGGCGTCCGTCATTTAATCCACGAGGAGAAGGACCCGGACTATATCATTCGCGATTCGGTCATCGAAGGTTTGCGTGTGCTTGCCTCTTATGACCTGGCTTTCGATCTCGTAGCTGTGTTCCCGGATCATCTCAAGCATGCGCCACGATTGGCGAAAGAAGTGCCCAACCTCAGAATCGTCATCGATCATCTGGCCAAACCGCCGATCAAGGACAAAATAATGGGCGAGTGGGCGGAGCAGCTCGCGCGTGCAGCCCAGTACGAGAATGTCTACGCCAAGGTGTCGGGGCTGAATACGGCTGCAGATCACGACAACTGGTCGGCTGAGGATTTGCAGCCGTACATCGATTACGCCAAGGAGCAGTTCGGTGCGGACCGTCTTATGTTCGGCAGCGACTGGCCTGTCGCGAACTTAGCCGGGGATTACGGCAAAGTATGGAGAGAAACGAACCGCGCCATCTCCGCTTATTCGGAGGCGGAGCGGAATGCGATCCTCGGCGGCACTGCGGCGAAATTTTATCAAATCAAATCATAGGAGGCTCTGCGAGAATGCAGCGATATGGAAGTGTCATCCAAGTGAAACCCGAGATGCTGGAGGAATACAAACGGCTGCATGCTGCCGTTTGTCCGGATGTGTTAGAGCGTATCAAGGAGAGTCACATTCAGAACTACTCCATCTATTACAAGGACGGCTGGCTATTCAGCTACTTCGAATATACAGGTGAAGATTACGAGAAAGACATGGCCCAGATCGCCGCCGATGAGACGACGCAGCGTTGGTGGGACGTTTGCAAGCCATGCCAGCAGCCGCTCGCGACCAGGCGCGAAGGCGAATGGTGGGCGGACATGGAGGAAGTATTTCATCTCGACTAACATGACTTAGGAGGAGCGAATAACGATGAGAAGCTTATTTTATGACGATTATGAGATAGGGGCTGCAAGAAGCACGTTCGGACGCACGATCACAGAGACGGATATTGTACTGCATGCCGGCCAAACCGGCGATTTCTATCCGCATCACATGGATGCAGAATGGTGCAAAACGCAGCCGTTCGGCCAGCGAATCGCGCATGGCACGTTGGTGTTCAGTGTCGGCGTCGGAATGTCCGCAGGTGAACTGAATCCGGAAGCGTTCTCCTACGGTTACGACAAGCTGCGTTTCACGAGGCCGGTATTTATAGGCGATACGATCTCGGTACGCATCACCATCTCGGAGAAACGGGATTATCCGAAACGTCCGGAATACGGCGTCGTTGTGGAGCATGTGGAGGTCATCAATCAGAATAAGGAAACCGTTCTGGTCTGTGATCATCTGCTGCTGGTTAACCGAAATAAGCCGGCTTCCCAATAACCGGACAAATCTATCGAACAAACGGAAACGATTGACCATCTGCCAGACAAAATAGTATGGTAAGCTTGCAGCACCATCAGAGGGGCTAGGAGGCTTCTGCATGTTCAACGTCATGATTGTTGAAGACGAAATGCTCGTACGTTTAGGGTTTAAAAACTCCGTGCAATGGGACAATTACGGGATGACCGTATGCGCAGATGCAGCCAATGGCAGGGAAGCTTGGGAGTATTACACGAACAGCGTGCGTCCGGATGTCATCATTACCGACCTTCGCATGCCGATCATGGGCGGGATTGAGCTCATTAAGAAGATCAGGGAACAGGATGCACAGACGCGTATCGTCATCTTGTCGTGCATGGAGGATTTTGATTTAATTCGCCAAGCGATGCAGCTTGGCATCTCCAGTTATATTCTAAAGCTGACGATGACGGAGGAGGAGATACATAATGTTCTGATGCGTGTGCGCGAAGAGCTCGGCACGCAGATTACGCTCGGTACATCCAAAGGAATTATCCGCAATCCGGATCTGCTGAAGGAAAACATTATTAAAAACTTCGTCTTCTACCACCTCTATTCCAAAGACGAGTTTGTTCATCATATCGATCAATTGAAGCTGCGGCTGAACCCGGAGCGGCTTATCGTATCCATGATGGAAATCGACCATTTCGAGCTGGTGCAGACGAAATTCAATGACGAGAAGGGCGAACTGATTCGCGTCACCTTCTTGAATGTCTTGAATGAGCTGCTCGTGCAGTCGCAGCGCGGCGAAGTCGTGTCCGATGAAGACAAACGGTATCTCTTCATCTTCAGCTTCCGCGATATCGCGAGTGAATATCATATTCGCGAGGAAATGATCGGGATAATGACCCAGATCCAGAAGGTGCTGGGGCGGTTCTTTAACATCTCCGCAACGTTTGGTGTGAGCGGAATCAAGAGCGGTTATGCTTCGCTGCACACGCTGTACAAAGAAAGCGAGCGGGCGGTTGCACAGAAATTCTTCTATGGTACGGAGCGACAGCTGTTCCTGAGCGATGTGGATAACGATGCGACCGAGGAGCTGGTGCGCAGGAAGCTGCAGCAGTTCCATGAGAAATGGTCGATGATCGAAGAATCGGCGCAGAAGGATGTGGAAGCCATTGTGCAATCCTTCCTCACATCCGGGCGGCTCAGCCATGAACAGGATATTCGGAAACTGTTCGTGCGGCTTCTGCATTGCCCATCTGTCACCGCTATGCTTAGCGAATCGGAGGTAACAGCGCTTGTCTCAACCTACGGGGAAGAGATGCAGAAATGCGAAACGCTGGATGAAGCCGCGACAGCTTATAGTAAATTCCTAACCGAAATTATTTCAAGAGGCGGCATCAAGAAGCAGCTAAGCAAAGACATTGCGCGTGCCGTCAAGTTCATCCAGGATCGATTCCACGAAGACATCTCGCTCCAGCAAATTGCTCAGTACTTGGAATTGACGCCGAATTACTTAAGCGTATTGTTCAAGAAAGAACTGCAAATGAACTTCTCCGAATACCTCAACCGCATTCGCTTGGAGAAAGCGAAGGAGCTGCTGCTCGGCACCAACCTCAGATCGTACGAAGTGGCGCAGCAGGTCGGGTTTACCGATGACAGCTACTTCAGCCGTGCTTTCAAGAAACATACAGGGGTCAGGCCGAACGGCTTTCGCAGGCTTTGGATCAACGACTGGACAGGTACAGCGGAGGCGGAGGACAAATGATTGCTAAAGCAGCGAAGTTCAAGTTCCGACTCTCAGGCATCTCGCTCAAGGCACAGCTGATTTTCTCCTTTATGGCCGTTACGCTGCTTGTCCTGTCCGTCAGCTCTTATTACAGCTATAAGAAAACACTGGATATCTTCCAAACGAGAACGCAGGAGACCACCTTATCGCAATTTCGTCAGATTGAAATGAATACGCTTACTTTGCTCCATGAGGTGGATAAGCTGTCCAAGACGTTCCTCATGGAAACCAAGGTTCAATCGTTTCTGCAAAGCGACAAGCTTTCTGATCTCGAATTCATTGCACTGGAACGCGACATTATGGATCGGATCAATCAATATTTAACGACTTATAATTATTTGGATTCGGTTTATATCTTCGCGGAGAACGGCACCGTAATCGGTGGCACGCTCTCTCAAAATCAGAGTACGGCGGACGTAGGCAAGAATTATCCGTTCTATGATACTGCATTGTACGAACAAGTGAAGACCAGCTTCCCCCAAACGACCTGGAGCGGCGGACTGGAGACGATTGATTTCATGCGCAGCTCGATTCCGGACGGATTGTCCAATTCCAGAGTCATTTCATCCCTTCGCGGAGTCAGATGGATCGGCGGCAGCCAGATGAGCGCGGAGCTTGTCTTTAATGTGAATGAGCGGTATTTCAATTCCGGCTACGGAAGCTTGCAGAGTACACCGGGCGGCTCGATGCACATCATCGACCGCAATGGCAAAGTGATCTCAAGCACGATCGAGGATACGATCGATCAACCGTATCCATTCTATGCGAAGCTTAAGCCGGAGCAAGCATTCGGCAGCTTAGCAGGCAGTCGCGCCGGGACGCATGAGCAAATTATTTATTATCGCATGAAAGAAACCGGCTGGACCTTGGTGAATGAGGTGCCAACGGAGCTGTATACGAAAGATATTAGCCAGATCGGGCGCTTTACGGCCGCCGTGTTCCTGATGTCGCTCATTCTGATCGTCGTTTTCGCCTCCTTATGGATGGATCGCATTATGAAATCGCTGCACCAGCTGATTAAAGGGATGAAGAACGTCGGTCGGGGGAATATCGGCATGACGCTGCCGCAAGCATCGAACAAAGAGATCGGACTGCTAATTGAGCAGTTCAATAACATGTCGACCGGTATTCTGGAGCTCATGAACCAGAATGAGGAGACCGAGAAGACGAAGCGGCAGCTAGAGATCGAGGCGCTCCAATCCCAGATTAATCCGCATTTCCTGTACAACACGCTGAATACGGTGAAGTGGATGGCGGCTATCGCCAAGGCGCCCAATATTATGGAGTGCATGACCAGCTTAGGCAATATGCTTAGGCCGATCTACTATGATCCTTCGCCGCTATGGTCGATTAAAGAGGAAATTGCGTTCGTGCAGAACTATATCAACATCATGAATTTCAGGTACGGCGAGGAAATGAGATTCGAATTTGACGTGCCGGAGCAGCTGTTGCAATGTCAAACGCTGCGCTTCATGATCCAGCCTTCCATCGAGAATGCGTTAATTCATGGCGAGATGCATAAAGGGGTCATTCAAATTTCGGTCTCCGAACATGACGGCGATTTGCTGGTAGTTGTGCATGACACCTGCGGCGGAATGGCGGCGGACAAAGTGATCGAAGTCAATCGGAAGATCCAATCCCAAATTAACGGTGATCGGGCATCGAAAGGAATCGGGCTGAACAATGTCAACAAGCGGATCAGGCTGCATTTTGGCGAACGATATGGCATTGAAGTGCAAAGCAAAGAAGGGGTCGAAACGAAGGTGTACATGACCATCCCCGCTATTTATGACAGTGCTGCTTCCTAAAACCCAAAAGCGCGAACCAAACTTACTGGAGGCGAACAGCTTGATGCCGATAATTAGGCCGCGAAACGTGTTCACGATAACGATCATACTTGCCTTGCTTACCGGATGCAGTGAAGCCAACGAGTCGAAGCAGCAGCCGCAGACTGCACAGTCGGAAGAAAACAACGGGACGGTTGTGCCGGCCAAAGAGCCGGTTACACTTAAGGTACAGCTGAACAGTGTAGGTAAAGACTTTGAGCATACAGAGGTTTATAACGAGATTACGAGACAAACCGGCGTCACGATGAATCTTGAATTGTATGATGAACAGAAATTCAAGGTCGAGCTGGCTGGCGGCGATTTGCCTGATATTATCCAGGTGCCCAATAAGAACATTAAGGAGCTCATTGAAGGCAATAACATCATTCCGCTGGATGAGCTGCTGAAGACGAACGGGCCTGATTTACAGCTCCCGGTGTACGAGAAGAGCTTCGAGTATATCCGGAAGTTCTGGAGCGACAACACGAACAAGCTGTACATGGTACCGGTGCAAATTGGCTCAAGTGATTTTGGCTTCGAGCAGCAAGTTGGCTTTAATGTCCGCTGGGATTATTACAAGGAGCTCGGGTACCCAAAGATCGAATCCATAGACGATATGGTGAACGTGCTGGCTGATATGGTTCAAAGGCATGGAACGACGAAGGACGGCAAGAAAGTATACGGGGTCAGTATGTGGAACGACTGGGCAACATGGGGCATTCGAAGTATGGGGCTGATTACCGGCAGCGGCATGTTCAATACGAATAACATGCAGCTGGTTAACACTTATACCGATGCGCTTCACAGTGAAATTTGGGACACCGCGATGTTTATGTATAAGGCGCAGCAGAAAGGGATTCTGGACCCGGATGCGTTCACTGCCAAATATAACGACATTGTTGCCAAAGCCTCGGAAGGGACGCTGATCTCAGCTGTCGCGACATGGCCGTTTACACGTGTAAATGCGGACTTGTTGAAAGAAGGACCCGATAAAGGGTTCGTCACCATTCCGCTGAACTGGGGATTCACGAATGTCGGGGGCACGACAATAGCGGGGTGGAACGATCGCGCTTTTGCCATCTCGGCGAACTGCAAGAATCCGGAGCGTGCGATGGATCTGATCAATTTCCTCGTGTCCGAGCAAGGCTCGCGGCTTATTGCCAGCGGCATTGAAGGCGTACATTGGACCTATGTGGATGGGAAACCGGCGATGAAACCGGAAACCGTCACGCTTGCAGCAGCCGGCGGGGACAGCTGGAAGAAGACGGGGATTGGCATGATTGCCAACCAGCAAGGTCTCGCCGACTATACGAAGCTCAGCGACGGAGGAATTGTCAATCTGTTCAATACGCCTGAAGTATTTGCGACTAAAGTGAATGCATTGAACAAGGATTATGACGAGTACTACGATGTTTCTTACCCGGCAGAGGCGTACAAACGGCTGGTTGATCAAGGGAAAGTGAAATCGCTTGCTCATATTCCTCAGGATGTGCTGAGTGCGATGCCTTCACCGCCGGATGATATGAAACGGATTCAGACCAAACTGGATGAGCTGCTCGTGAAAGGGATGCCGATCCTCGTGCTCGGCTCCAAGAACGATGAAGCCTTCAAAGCCAATCAGCAAGAATTGATAGAGGAATTAATAGCCGCCGGTGCAGATACCTATTTCGCTTGGTACAAACGATCATATGAGGAAACACAGGCGCGTCTTCCAGGCGGTTAATTCCTTACAACTCGATCTAAAATCAATTCAGGCTCTCCCAAAGCAGCATGTTGCTGCAGTGGGGGAGCCTATTTTAGTCCAAAAATCGTAGAAAACTTCATATTTACGTCCTTGGCGATTTCTTATACTGAGGATAGAAAAAGAGATGGAGTGATACGAGAGATGAAATGGAAAGCAAGTAGAGTCACATTGTTTCTGATGGTTATCCCGTTTATCCTGCTGGTTTTCGTCTTCAACTACATTCCATTGTTCGGATGGGTATATGCCTTCTACGATTACAAGCCGGGTATTCCACTCTCGCAGACGCCGTTCGTCGGATTGAAGTTCTTCCGCTGGGCGATCGAGGAGAAAGAAGATCTATTCCGAGTTTTAACCAATACGCTTGCACTCAGTTTATTATCCATTCTGGCTTCACCGCTATCGGTCATCTTCGCGATCATGCTCAACGAGCTAAACAGTAAGCGTTTTCGGAAAGTCGTACAGACGTTGACGACGCTGCCGAACTTCATAAGCTGGATCATCGTATACTCACTGGCATTCTTCATGTTCTCATCCGGTGGATTGCTCAATGAAGTCCTAATGAAGTTCCACATCATCGACGAACCGACAACAGTGCTGGGCAACTCCGCAGCAACATGGTGGTTCCAGACCGGCGTTACGATTTGGAAGAGCTTAGGCTGGGGCGCTATTATCTACTTGGCCGCGATAGCAGGCATTGATCCTGAGCTGTACGATGCCGCGAAGGTCGATGGAGCGGGTAGGTTTCAACGCATCATGGCGATAACCGTTCCAGGTATCATGCCAACCTTCTTCGTCCTGCTGCTGCTCAACATTGCCAGCGTTCTGTCGAACGGAGCATCCGGTTTTGAGCAAAACTTCGTCTTCTACAATTCCCTTGTAGCAGACCGAATTGAAGCCCTTGATTACTACGTCTACCGCGTCGGGATTACGACAGGCGACATTTCCTTCGGTACCGCAATCGGAATTGCCAAATCGATTATCAGCATTCTGCTGTTGTTCTCGATGAATGCACTGTCTAAGAAAATAAGAGGCCACTCGGTATTCTAGCTGGAGGTAATGACGACCAATGAAAAAAGATTCTACCAACCTATTCGATATCTTCAACTACACCGTTCAAATCCTATTCACGCTCATGTGCATATACCCGTTCTATTATATCTTGATTTACTCGTTCAGCGATCCGCAGCAGGCGCTCAAAGGCGTGTTTCTAGTCCCGAGGGGGCTGTCAATCGTCAATTATACGACGATCTTCAAGCTCGACAATATGCTTCATTCGTTTGTGGTTTCCGTGCTGCGAACGGTTATCGGAACCGCGCTCACCATAGCTTGTTGTTCTTGGTTTGCTTATGCCGTGACGAAGAACGAGTTGTATCTGCGCAAATATATTTATCGCTTCCTGGTCATTACGATGTATTTCAACGCCGGTCTGATTCCTTGGTATATCACGATGAAGGAGCTCGGCCTGAAAAATAACTTCCTGCTCTACATCCTGCCCGGTGCAGTTGTCGCCTACTACGTGGTTCTGCTGAAGACGTTCATTGAACAGCTTCCGCAAGCATTGGAAGAGTCCGCTATGATCGACGGCGCCGGACATTTTAAAATCTTCACCAATGTCATCTTCCCGCTCTCCATGCCAATTGTAGCCACCATTGCCGTATTCGCTTCGGTGGGGCAGTGGAATACCTGGTATGACAATTACTTCCTCGTCTCAAGCGACAATCTGCAGACGCTGCAGCTGATTCTGTACAACTACTTGACCGATGCACAGCGCATTGTGGCAAGCAGCAACATGCAGGATTTGAATCGTGGTCTGGCTTCCAAAATATCGCCGGACTCCATTCGCATCACGATTACGATGGTCGTTACATTGCCGGTTATGCTGGTTTATCCGTTCTTGCAGCGTTATTTTGTCAAAGGCCTCATGCTGGGTGCGATCAAGGGTTAATACTTAAGTTTCGGTCCGGGTTCAACCGCTGGAGGATGCAATAGCTCATAGCAGCTATCATCATAGAACTTAAATTCGGGAGGTCATGGTATGAAGGGGAAGAAAGCATTACGCGGCAAGGCAGCAATGATGCTGGCCGCTATGCTGGTTGTATTGTCAGGCTGCGGTGGAAACTCGGCGAATAATGCAAACAATACAGCGGCGACGAATGCACCTGCAGCAAATGAAACGGCAACCAACACAGATGCTGCAACAACGAACAACACCGCCGCAGCTACAGATGATGCAGCCGCGACCAACGAGTCGACAGAGCCTGCCAAAGCACCTGTTACATTGAAGGTTCAAGTAAACAGCACGACCAAGGATTTTGAGAACACCGAGGTATATAACGAAATTACGAAACAAACGGGCGTCACCATGGATCTCGAAACATTCGATGAAGAGAAGTTCAAGGTGGAGCTCGCTGGCGGCGATTTGCCGGATATCATCCAAGTGAAGAACGTGGGAACAACCTACTTGAAACAACTTATTGAAGGTAAAAACATCATCCCACTCGATGACTTGGTTGCGTCGAACGGTCCGGATATTCAGAAGCCGATCTTCGAGAAAAGCATTGCATACAGCAAGAAGTTCTGGAGTAATGATACCGGTCAATTGTACGTCGTTCCGGTACAAATCGGTAACGCTGGATGGGGCTTTGACCAACAAATCGGTTTTAACGTTCGTTGGGATTATTACAAAGAGCTTGGCTATCCGGAAGTGAAGAATATCGATGATATGGTGAACATCCTTGCCGATATGGTTGCGAAGCACCCGAAATCCCCGGATGGCAAGAAGGTTTACGGTACGGCCATTTGGAATGACTGGGGCACATGGGGTCTGAGCGGGATGGGACTTCTGACAAACCCTGGTGATCCTGTTGTCAACAACTACACAGACGTTCCGAAGAGCAGCTTCTGGTCCACATCGGAATTCTTGTACAAAGCGAAACAAAAAGGCATTCTCGATCCGGATGCATTCACGGCGAAATACGAGGATCTCGTAACGAAGGCTTCCCAAGGTACACTGCTTAATGCCATCGCAACATGGCCGTTCCAAGCAGCGAACGGTGAGCTTCTGAAAGAAGGTCCGGATAAAGGTTTCGTAACGATTCCGCTGGATTGGGGCTTCGCATGGACCGGCGGCTCGACAATCGCAGGCTGGGGCGACCGTGCTTGGGCGATTACGTCGAACTGTAAAGATCCGGCGCGCGCTATGGATCTGATCAACTTCCTGTCCTCGGAGCAAGGTTCCCGTCTGATTGAAAGCGGCGTTCAAGGCGTTCACTGGGATATGGTAGACGGCAAACCGCAAATGAAGCCGGAAGTTGTAGCTCTGGCTGCAGCAGGCGGCGACCCATGGAAGAAAACGGGCATTAACATGATGGCGAACCAACAGGGTCTCTCCGACAACACGGTTCTGAGCGACGGCTTCCCGGTCAACCTGTTCAACTCGCCGGAAGTATATGCAACGAAGCTCAACTCGCTTAACAAAGATTATTCCGAGCACTATGGCGTTGCTTACCCTGCCGCAGCATACAAGAAGTATGCCGATGAAGGCAAAGTGAAGACGCTTGATGTCATTCCGCAAGACGTGCAGGCTGCTATGGCGCCGCCGCCGGAAGATATCAAACGGATCCAAACGAAGCTGGATGACCTGATTACGAAAGGCATTCCGGATATCGTCCTGCATGCGAAGAATGATGAAGATTATAAAGCCAGACAGCAGAAGCTGATCGATAAGCTGAACGATGCAGGCGCAGACCAGTTCTACCAATGGCAGCTTAAAGCGTTCGACGAGGCAAAAGCGAAATTTGAATAATCGGCAAAAGCTGGCTTAAAACATGCAGCGCCGGACTGTTGAGAGGATTCAACTTGTCCGGCGCTTGTGTTTTTTGCTGTTTATAGGGAGGAGACGGACTTGAATATGGGCAGACAGGAATTGAACGGAGCATGGAAGCTGCGCGGAGCGGATGGACAGCGCGGCGCGGTGAAGACGCATCACCTATTTGAAACGGATGCAGCGAAGTGGATGGACGCAACCGTCCCGGGCGAAGTTCACCTCGAGTTAATGAAGCAAGGACTGATAGAGGAACCGACAGAAGGACTGAATGCCTTGTCCGCTCGGTGGGTGGAGGAGAATCTATGGAGCTACAGAAGAAGCTTCACCGCACCGGATGAAGCCATCAGCAATCATGCTTGGTTGATCTTCGAAGGGCTGGATTATCATGCGAAGATCTATCTCAACGAGGAGCTGATTGGCGAGCACGCCAATTTCTATCGTCCTTGCAAAGTAGCCGTGACCGGTAAGCTGCGCAAGGAGAATTTGCTCGTCATCGTACTCGACAGCGGACTACATATGGCTGGGAACAAATCCGTAGATGGCTACTATGAGAACTCGCAGGATCATGAGCTCCATAAGCGGATTTGGCTGCGCAAGCCGCAAAGCTCCTTCGGCTGGGACTGGTCAACCCGCCTCGTGAATGTTGGCATTCATAAGCCTGTTGCGCTTGAATGGGCGACAAGCGTGCGGCTTGATGATGTCGTAATACTATCTCAGGTCAATGAAACGATGGATGAAGCGGTAGTGACTGTTCGCGCATTCGTAGAGGGCTGCGGGGAGAATCCGGTAACAGGTAATCTATCGGTTCGAATCGGCGAGAATACGAGTGCGGTTCAGTCGTTTGACTATACAATTGAACCGGGTATACAGCGGCTTGAAGCGAAGTGCACGATAGCGAAGCCGAAGCTGTGGTGGCCGGCAGGTCAAGGAGAGCAGCATCTAGCTAATGTTGAGGTCGAACTGTATGCTGCGGACGAGCTTGCCGGTAAACGCTCGAAGCGAATTGGATTCCGCAAGCTGCGGATTAACCAAGATCCGCATCCTTCCGGAGGCAGCTATTTTTATCTGGAGGTGAACGATCGTCCGGTGTTCGCGAAAGGTGCGAATGCAATCCCGCCGGATATGATATTTCAACGCGCAGACCGTGCTCGATATGAAGGGCTGATCAGCCGAGCGCTCGAAGCGAACTTCAATTTCCTGCGTGTTTGGGGCGGCGGCATCTACGAAACGGATGACTTCTACGAGCTTTGCGATGAGCATGGCATCATGGTTTGGCAGGACTTTGTATTTGCCTGCGCGGACTATCCGGTGACGGACGCTTCATTCATGAGCAATGTGAAGCAGGAGGCGATCCATAATGTTCGGCGGCTTGCGCATCATCCGAGCCTCGTGATGTACTGCGGAAACAATGAGAACGAGTGGCATACCTTCTATCGAGAAGAAGGCATTATCTATCCGGATTATGCCCTCTACCATCATATTCTCCCACGCATCGTGCAGGAGGAGGACCCTGGCAGGTATTATCAGCAGAGCAGCCCGTTCTCGCCGGATCATCAGTATCCCAATGCGAATGATCGGGGCGATCAGCATCCTTGGACGGTCGGGTTTGAAAATAACGGACGATCCGTGCTCTCGTATGCCTGGCAGCAGCATGATAATGCCGTTGACTCTTGGTTCGCATTGTCGGCGCCTGATAAGCAGATCAGCGATTGGATCGGACTTGATCCGCGGGCCATGTCGATCGAGCAATTCGTCTATTACGGCGGTTTGATACAAGGGGAAGGCTTGAGAGAGTACATCGATAATTTCCGCCGACGCATGTTTGACTGCGCATCGGCGATCTTCTGGATGTTCAATGATTGCTGGCCCGCAACGCGAAGCTGGACAGTCGTCGATTATTATTTGAACCGGACCCCTGCGTTCTATCCGGTTAAGCGGGCTTTTCAACCGATCTCTGTCGTGGCAGCCAAGGAGGGACAAACGGTTCGTGTATTTGGGATCAACGAGACCGATCAGACATGGGTTGGGGAGTTGAATGTCGGTTTGTTCCGATTCTCCGGCGAATATGTGATGGATGAACTTCGGAAAGTAGAATTGCCGCCGAATACATCCATATGTGTGATGGAATTCAGCGACGCAGAGTGGGAAGTTGCGGGGATTGGCGATTCCGCGGTTTTTGCGAGACTGCTTGATGAACAAGGGGACACGGTGGCGCGGAATCGATTGATTTTACCTCGATTCGTAGAGATGAAATGGAATAAACCTCGTATTGAAGTGTCCAGAGAGGAATCGTACGCCTTGTTCCGCAGTGACGTCTTTGCATGGGGCGTTTGTATCGATTTGAATGGAACAGAGCCGCTGCCTGATAACTTCTTCGATGTATGGCCGGGAATGGCGTATCGGATTCCATGGCCGGAAGATCGCGAGCTGCCGATTGTACAGTTTGTTGGGAATCTGGTCGAATAGGTAATTGGGGGCGGCAGTGCGCGAATGGAGCGTACTGCCGCCTTTTCACAGCTCAGACCGTCAAATCATTTTCTGATTTAATGTTAATCGCTTCTTGTAATAGCCGCTGGAGGATAGCAGCAAAGACGGCAATTGCCAACGAAGCAAAAATGATGATGAGTCCCAAAAATCCAACAGGAGGGTCAACTTTCCTCGCTATAAAACGAAAGAGAGGCATACCTAAAACATATATACCGCTGATTGTAATCGCACAGCGCTTTATGTTCATTAACGCATTTACTGATCGTTCCGAGAATGCGGTGTTCTCATCAATGTACCGCAGTAGATTGAAAGCCTGATAGAGAGCAATGTAAAAGGGTACAGCCGCTCCATACAGCACGAGGAACAAGAGATATTTTATGGCGACCATATTTGGATACATGTCTGCCGCGAAATTCGCTATTTGAGGCACTAAAAATATACATACAGCAAGAACCGGCAGTCCAATAATAAACACAGCTATTTTTAAAAACAAGGTTGTGACATCTCTCAACATAAACACCTCACATTTTTTCGTTTTTTCTAGGGATACAGCACGGTAACTGATTTTATGACTTTACCATATCATTTATCGTTATTCAATAAATTAATTTCGTTTATGACTATATTATTATTGTTATTATATCTCCTATTGCGATAGAAATTCAACAATTCGGTTTCATATCGCCTATAACTCAATTGTCCAAAAATAGTAGAAATCTTCATTCACCTATCCGCCTCGAAGCAGTATACTCTTAGTTGTAAAAGAAAGCGTTTTCAAGTTTAGTTGGCCGTCGGACAATACACAGTTTCTTAAGTCATAGGAGGTAGGTAGATTCGAGTGGATCTAGGTGTACCAGCTGATTTCAAGTCCGCAAGTCGAGGGGTTTGAGATACAATCTTGCAGTGAGGGAAGGGTGTAATTGATGAGGAGAAGATTCATCTCGTATCTTCTGATTGCGGCTTTGCTAATGACCGGTTGCGTTACGGCAGCCCCGCAGAAGGTATCCGCAGCAGGAAACACGTACTACGTCGATGGCGTGAACGGCAGCGACACAACCGGCACCGGAAGCACGGGCAGTCCGTGGAAAACGATCAGCAAAGCGGCAAGCATTATGACGGCAGGCGACACTGCCAAAATTCGTACCGGCGTCTATCGCGAAACGGTCAAACCGACCAATTCGGGAACGCCGGGCAACGAAATAACGTTCCAGCCGGATACCGGTGCAGACGTCACGATCAGCGGTGCGAATCTCGTAACCGGCTCGTGGTCGGTCCACTCCGGCAGTATTTACAAGGCGAGCGCGACACTGCCGATGGGCGACTACCTGGATTCGGTCTACGTCGATGGAATTGCCAACAATTTGGCCCGATCTCCGAATACCGCCGTCGGCAACCTCTATGATCCAGCCCTCTATCATTATAACAACACCTCAAACCGCGGACTGCTCGTCGATTCCACCAATTTGACACAGGCTGCGGGTTATTGGGATAATGCTTCCGTCTTCGTGGAGGACTCCGGCGAATGGAATTTCAGCAACGCGCTGGCAACTACCTATACCCCCGGTAATTTGAATCTGAAAACCTCGCAAAATGCATACAGCCTTAAATTCTCCACCTATGATAACACGCTCAAATTGCTTGGCGTAGGCGGTGCGGTATTAGGCTCCTACAATGTGACGATCGCGCAGAACACGACCTATAACCTGAAAGTCACGACATCCGGCAGCACGATTAATGTCTATCTGAACAATGGAGCCTCACCCGTCATCACGGCGACCGATACGAATTTGAAAGAAGGAAGCTTCGGGTTAGGCGTGGAATCGAACAGTTCCACGACAGCGGCTAAAGCGGAATTCACGAACGTTAACGCTGCGATTTCGAGTCAAGATCCGAATCAAGCGACTGGCCGTGAAGCGGCACCATTCACGAGTAACATAAAAGGCTGGTACGCGCCGGAAGCTTCCGGGTACTGGAAACCAAGCGGCGCTACGCTCCTTGGCTACACGCAGCCTCAAACTTCTGGGACGAATGCCTGGTATGAATCGTTGACCACGGCCCAAGATTTCACTTACTCCGCAGATGTGAAGCTGACAAGCGCAGGTACCGCTTACCTTGTGTTCCGCAAGGAAATGCCGCCGGGCAGTGTCATCGATTTATCCAACTGGGGCTATGGGGCGGCGGAATATTTTATTATGGGCAAGCTGGCCGCGCTCGATTATCCGGGGGAATGGTACTATGACAAAACAGCCGGACAGCTGTACCTGCGGACAACGGCCAGCAATAGTCCGGCATCCCATACGGTCGAGTATAAAGCGAGGAATTTGGCTTTCGATTTGTCGGGCAAATCCAATATCGTCATTAAGAATGTGAAACTATTCGCAGCGGCCATTGATACGACAGACGGTTCAAACAATGTTATCGACGGCATCAATGCCAAATACGTCTCGGAGTTCAACCGCGCGATCACCTATTCAGCCGGGGTGTGCCTGTGCGGGACGAACAATACGCTCAAGAACAGCGAGCTGCAGTATTCATCCGGTGCGATCGTGACCATCAAAGGCGATAACAACAAGCTCATTAATAACTCGATCCATGACGGAACTTATGGACCGATCGTCTTCAACTCCGTCGTAGATATTACCGGCAGAGGCCACCTGATCAGCCACAATACGGTCTACAACTCAGGAAGATCGCTTATCGGCGGCGAATTTTTCGCGACGGTCATCCAATATAACGATTTCCATCACGGGAACTATTTTGCCAAGGATACCGCGATGCTGTATACAGCCCATAATGATCTCGGGAACTCCGAGATTCACCACAATTTCTGGCATGATTCCGTCAGCCGTGCCAATGCAGATGCCAACGGCTCAGGCGGCTGGACAGGCGGGGTCTACCTGGACGAATCCTCGGCCAATGCTCTCATTTATAAGAACGTGACTTGGAATTTGTCCTGGGTTGGCGTGATCGTCAATCATCTCTCCGACTATGTCATGGTCTATAACAACACGACGTATAATTTCTCGGGTATCCGAGTTTCGGAGCCTACTTATGGGATCGATGCTTACAAAGACCGAATAGCAAACAATATTGCGCTTCAAGAGCTGGGAACCGGTGCTTCCGCCATCGGCGCGGTGTTCAGCAACAATATGACCTCCGGTACACCGTTATATGTGAATACGGCGACGAATAATTTCCAGCTGCAGTCCGGTTCGGGAGCCAAAGACATCGGATTGCCGATCAGAGGAATAACGGATGGTTTTACCGGCACGGCACCGGATGCGGGGGCTTATGAATATGGCGGCACAACATGGACGGCCGGTGTTAATTTTGCCAGCCCGCCAAGTCCGACCTATCAGCTGGTGGATACGGATTACAAGAATCTGGTGGTAAACGGCAGCTTAGACATGAACCGGATGCGTCATCCGGCGATGGATAGCTTATACGGCTGGACTAAGACGAATTCATTGACGGCGCAGCCTGCCTATGACTATTCAGGAGGCAAGGTATCGACTAGATTCAGCTATGAGACCGGCGCCAGCTTGGGAACGGGGGCAGATGGAATCGAGCAGACGATCACGGGCTTAACGCCTAATACGACCTATGAACTTTCCGGTTATCTGCGGGCCGGCTCCTCCGGGCAAACCGTCCGGCTTGGCGTCAAAAATTACGGCGGCAGCGACACGTATCAAGAGAACACCACAACTTCATGGGTGAATAAGACGTTTACCTTTACGACCGGAGCCGCCAATACGAGTGCGACGATTTACGGATTGAAGCCGACGACCGGCGGATATGCTTTCGTCGATGACATTATGTTATCGGCGACGACGGCGCTATCCGGCAGCGACACAACCGCTCCAAGTGCCCCAACCAGTCTGGCGGTAGCTTCGGTAACAGATACAACCGCCTCGCTGACATGGACGGCATCCACGGATAATGTAGGCGTGACGGGATACAGAGTTTATCGTAATGGCGCGCAAGTGGGCACGCCAACCGGAACCAGCTTTACGGATAGCGGCTTAACGGCAAGTACGACGTATACGTATACGGTAAAAGCAACCGATGCCGCAGCCAATCTATCGGCAGCCAGCAACTCGGTGAACGCTACAACAACGGCCGGATCGAGCGGCTATTCGGAGAATTTCGAAAGCACGACGATCGGGCAGATGCCTGCCGGCTGGACGGTCAACACGTCGGGTGGCGCGGTGTCTGTCCAACAAGTCGCTGATGGCGCCAACACGACGAATCGCGCATTGACTTTAACGCAATCGTCAGGCAGCTATGGTGTGGCGGATGTCAGCGCCACGAAGTCGTTCACCGCAGCAACGGGAACGGTAACGGTCGATACGCGCATGAAGGCGAATCAAACGAACGCGCTCACCGCCAGCCCGGTCTTGTCGAACAGCAGCGGAACGCCGATCGTGCAGCTCGGCTTCCGAGATAACGGCAAATTCGCTTACGTTAGTTCGAGCATGGCATGGACGGACACGACGATGTCGTATGCGGCGAACCAATGGTATGACGTTCATATTGTGGTGAATCTGCCTGCGGGAACGTTTAGTGTGACGATCAATGGTACAGCTGTATTAACGAATGTACCTGTGATGGCTTCATCCGACAACCTGTCGCAAATTAGTTTCTCATCTAACATGTGGTACACGGGTGCGGTTTCGTACGACAATATTCAAGTCGGTACCGGAGATACGCAAGCACCAACCGCGCCAACCGGTTTGGCTGCCGCCTCGGTAACGGACACAACTGCCTCGTTAACTTGGACGGCATCGACGGATAATGTCGGCGTGACGGGTTACAAGGTTTACCGCAATGGCGTCGAAGTGGGCTCCCCGTCCGGCACCAGTTATACGGACAGCGGATTGACGGCGAATACAACCTACGCGTATACGGTAAAAGCGTACGATGCCGCAACCAACCTGTCGGCTGCCAGCAGTTCGGTTAATGCGAAAACGAACATTTTCGCGGAAATGTTTGATGCCACGACAATTGGGCAAATGCCTGCCGGCTGGACGGTTAACACCGCGGGCGGCGCAGCGTCGGTACAGCAGGTTGCCGACGGGACCAACACGACGAATCGCGCGTTAACGTTGACGCAAACGAACTATGGCGTTGCGGACGTTAGCGCGGTGAAGTCGTTCGCATCCACTTCGGGAACGATCACGATCGATACGCGGATGAAAGCGAATCAAACGAATGCGCTCATCGCCGGTCCTACGCTGTCGAACGGCAGCGGAACGCCTATCGTGCAGTTCGCTTTCCGGGAGAACGGAAAGTTCGGCTATGTCAATTCAAGTATCGCATGGACGGACACCACGATGTCGTATGCGGCGAACCAGTGGTACGATGTCCATATCGTTGTGAATTTGACCGCAGGAACGTTTAGTCTGTCGATCAACGGCACAGCTGTATTAACGAATGCGCCGGTAATGGCTTCAGCTACAAGCGTTTCACAGATTTCATATGCCAGCAACATGTGGTACTCCGGCGTAGCTTCTTTCGATAAAATCCAGATTTCGCAGTAACAGTAGAGAGAGCGGTTAGTGCATGCGTGCGCTGGCCGCTTTTTCTATTTCCATAGAGCGAAATCGTCCAAAAATCGTAGATTACTTCATATTGGGTACTGCTTCCGGCTCGTATACTCGAAAGTGTGAGAGTGGGATTCCATGACTATTGAAGATAGAGGTGTAAGGATGAAGCTGACGTATGACGGCAAATCATTTATGAAGGACGGCGAGCGGATTTGGATTGTAGGCGGTGAAATCCATTATTTCCGTCATCCGCGAAGGGAATGGAGAGACGTGCTGCTCCGGGCAAAACGCGCCGGATTAAATACGATATGCACGTATGTGGCATGGAATTTTCATGAAGTGAAGGAAGGTCAAGTCGATTTCGCAGGCGATAAGGATCTTGCCGCTTACATCGACCTTATCGGGGAACTGGGCATGTATGCGATGCTGCGGCCGGGCCCTTACATTTGCAGTGAATGGGATGGCGGCGGAATACCGGCTTGGCTGTGCGCGAATCCGGTGCTTCGATTCCGGGAGGACGATCCGGTCTATATGGCAGCTGTAGAGAGCTGGTTCGATCAGCTTATACCACTGATCAGCGAACGTCAGATTACGCGGGGCGGTCCTGTCATCACCATTCAGAACGAGAATGAGTATCCGGGCGGCTGGGATGAATCCATGCGCCGTTATCTCTATAAAATCAATGAAATTTATTATGGACATGGCATCGATATCCCGATTCTGGCCTGTAATGTCCATGGCGCTACCCCGACGACCGTTAAAATCAATGACTCTACGGATGCTGCCGACCAGTTTATCGACGAGAGTATGATTCTGACCTACAACCATCACGTTGAGGTTGAGCCCGTTTACGATCTGAAGAGCAAGCAGCCGAACGCGCCATTGATTACGACGGAATTCTGGTGCGGTGCGCCGATTTATTGGGGCAATCAAATCAGCGACTGGCCGAACCGGCTTGATCTGGCAAGAGCGGTCTATGAGTATACGTCATCCGCTACGCAGGTTTGTTACTACATGTTCGAAGGCGGAACGAACTTCGGGTTCTGGGGCGGCAACAATATTGCCACCTCGTATGCCTCCGGCTATCCGGTCGGTGAAGGCGGGAAGCTGACGGACAAATATTATGCGGTGCGTCCGGCTAACTTGTTTATCACTCATTTCAGTGAATACATCACGGATAGCACGGAACTGGAAGATCGCGGAGGCATGGCATGCGAAGAAGGCGTGCGACTTATTGTTCGTGAGAGTGACAGAGGCTCGCTCGCGTTTGTATCGACAGCCGATGCGAAGCGGGAGCTTTCGATAACAACCAAAGGCGGGAAACAGCTGACGGTTCATCTTGGCGAGGTGGCTGCCGCGGTTCTTCCGGTGGAGCTGCAGTTGTTTGGTAGTTTGGAGGGCAATGGCGTAACGGTCAATTACAGCAATTTGTGCCTGCTGGCTTGCCATGAAACGAAGGAAGCACTGCTATTGTACGGGCCGGCTGGGACTGATGGCGTGATAAGCGTGAACGGAATGGAATACGATTTGTCCGTGAAGAGGCGGAAGGTCCAGCACACGGTTATCGATGGCGTTACTATCATCGTTGTTGATGAAGAGATGGCCAGAAGATGCTGGATCGTCGAGGATCAAATCGTCTTCGGCCCCGATTATGTAGCTGAACGGCAGCACGATGGTTCGCTTGATATCCGGGTAAGCAATGGGACACCTGAGGTGGTTTATCTCGATGCGAATGGGATTCCGGTCAGCCGCACCTTCAAGCATCAGGCACTACAAATCGCCTTGCCAGAGCTTGATTCTTGGAAAATAGCACCTTGCCCGGAGCTTCACACAGGCGGGGACTCGGCTGGTTGGACTGCACTTGAAAAGCCTCGGTCCCATGAGGACTTAGGCGTCGTTCAAGGGTATCTCTGGTACAGTGCGGAGTTGGAATGGGATAAAGACGGTGTTGAGACGATGCTGCTCAGTCATACTCCCACTCGGGCAACGGTGTTCGTGAATGGGAAATTGTGCGGCATTCATGCGGAAGGCCGATCCGTGCGAATGAGAGACGAATACGGCCATCCGGCGGATTGGGCGTTTGAGGAAATTACGGTCACGCTGAAGAAGGGAACGAATCGTTTCGTCTTCTTATCCGATGATCTCGGTCACAATTATGACGTGCCTATAGCAGTCGGTATCCAGGGGCCGGTAGTAGTCGGATCGCGCAGCGTTCAGATCGAGACCTTCCGTGAAGTGAGCCCGCAGCCGATGTCCGCTCAAGCATTCCATTTCTTATATAACCGCTTCTACCGCGAACAAGAGCCGCTGCCGGCCATTGAATTCGAGCTTTCCCTGCAGGCGGATCAGCAAGCTTTCATTATGATTCATGGCGTGAAGGCATGGGTGACGGTGAATGGTGAAGAAGTGCTGCCGTTATCTTATCCGGACTCTCCTTGGACGATGTTCTCCCAAATCAAACGATGGATCACGTGGCAGCTTCCCGTGACAGCGGAAATCGGCGGCAGCCTCAAAGTGCGGATTCATTACGCTGAGAATGTACCGGATGCCGTGAAGGAGAATTTGGCTGTCTATGTGGCGCCGAAATCAGGTGAACTGACCAACTGGCAGTGGAAGCCTTGGGAGGAGAGCGGCGACTTCTCGGCTTCGCAGCTCATGAACGGCAACGCCAAGGAAGAGGAAGGGCTGGTTGTACTGCTTCCGGTCGGAAACAGGGTTGCCCGGAAAGGCAGATCCTTGAAACCGGCTTATCTACAGACTCATTTTAAGCTGCCGGATGGCGATCGCCCAGTCTATCTTCAGATCGGTGAGCTGCAGAAAGGGCAAATTTTCTTGAATGGTCATAATGTCGGCCGTATGTGGGCGTATGGCGGCACGCAGGATCGTTATTATTTACCGAGAAGCTGGATGAAGCCGGATAATAATGAGCTCATTATCTTCGAGGAGCTTGGATTAAATCCGCAGAACACGTCGCTCGTGTTTGGCGAAGCAGGCGATTGGAGCAGCGTGAAGCTGCAATTCGAGCAATGTGAAGCTCACAAGAGGTGAATTCGGAGTGATGACTACGATGATTAATTCCATTTATGTGGCTCCGAGTGGGCTGGATTCCAATCCCGGAACGGAGGAACTGCCGGTAGGGACACTAGGTGAAGCGCTGAAACGCACGAGAGCAATGAACGCTGGTGGTAGTGATGCCGCTGCTGTGAAACGTATTTTCGTTCGTGGCGGGCATTATTACGATGTCAGCTTGACGCTCAGTCAAGAAGATGCGGGACTGCAGATTACGGCCTATCCGAAAGAACAACCGATCTTGTTCGGCGGTGCTCCCGTCACGTCCTGGCAGCGGGAAGGGGATTGGATCACGACACCGATTGCCGGCGTGTTGGATCGGGAGCTGGATTTTCGCCTGATCGAAGTGGATGGGATGTACCGACAGCGGTCACGGCTGCCTGAGCAGGGAGCATTCCAACACTTGAACGAATTTAAGGTGGAGTGGCTATCTACATTCGCCGGTGGTTGGAAGCGTCCGCCGACGGATGAAGAAATGATGTCACTGCGCGTGAAACGGGAGGATGTCTCGGACTGGCTTGACGCTCGTAATGCGGAGCTGACCGTTTATCATGAATGGGATGAATCGCTTGTCGGTGTTGCGTGTATTCGGTCAGAAGGTGAAGAGGCTGACATTCAATTCTTGAATGCGCCGGGACACCCTCCGGGTGCGTTCTATGAACGCAATGCGAATGCACGAACCTATGTGGTTTGGAATGTGCGCGAAGGTTTGAAGCAGCCGGGACAGTGGTTCTTAGATCGAACGAGCGAGAAGCTGGTTTACTGGCCGCTTCCCGGTGAGGAGATAGACCGCATTCAGCTCATCGTTCCTTCGAAGGAGCATATCCTCTCTTTGGAGCCCGGAACCCATGATGTTCGGTTTGAAGGACTAACCTTCGCTTGTGCTGCAACGCCTCTCTCAGCCGGAGGCTTTGGGGCAATCGCGGTGAGCGCCGCTATCCACGGTGAAGAAGTTGAAAGGATCGCATTCGATCGCGTAACCGTACGGAATACGGGCGGGTGGGCGTTCAACCTAAGCGGTAAAGAGCTTCACTTGCACGAGTGCCACATCCACCATACCGGAGCGGGCGGCATCAAGTGGAAAGGCGAAGGCGTTCGGCTGGAGCGATCACGAATCCATGACATTGGGCTGACGTATCAAAGCTCGATCGCAGTCAACAGCGATGGCATGAATCATACCCTCATCCACAACGAGATTAATAATACGCCCTATAGCGGAATCGCAAGCAGCAGTCCGAACACGGTGATTAGCGGTAATCTGCTATATAATACGATGCAATTTATGAAGGACGGCTCCGCGATCTATATCTGCTGGTATAGCGACGACGTGACAGTAAGCGGCAATGCGGTATTTGCATTATATAACGGTTCCGATAAAGTACGCAGATACGCGTACTACTTGGATGAGAAATGCACGAATTGTATCGTCCAGGACAATTTAGCCGTAAATCTCGGTGTTCCAATGCTCAGTCATATGACGCGTGATTGCAGCTTCGAGAACAATATTTTTATGGATAAAGGGCTGCAGGTTGTGTCGGTTTTGAATTCATCCGGCACGAGATTCGAACGAAATATTCTCCTTGCTGACGCAATCGAAATTCATACACCGCAGGGGAATCCGGAAGGCTTGATTTCGGAGGAGTATGACTCGCATCCCTATATGAGCACGTTTTCCTCGTCGGATGGGATCGTCTCCTTACAGAACAATATGTTGGTAAGTCGGAAACAATCGAGGCGGTTTAAGCGATATTTTCATTATAAGTCGATCCAAGAATATGAGCTGCAAGAGAAAGACGGGAACCTGTTTACGGACCCTCTGATAACAGGAGCCGCTGCGGGAGATTTTGCGTTCGAGGCGAGTTCTATGGCATGGTCACGCGGAATTCGGCCGATATCGTTTGTTGATGTAGGCTGTAACGGACGATTCGCTGAGGTGTTTGAACGGTTCAATGGGGAGAACAAAAGATAACGAAGAGAGGGCGTATGGATATGGCAAGCACGAGTACGAGCACTAGCACCGCTGCACCACATATGAAATGGTTTATGGACGATCGGTTCGGCATGTTTATCCATTGGGGACTTTATGCGATTCCGGCGCGCGGGGAGTGGGTACGCAGTCTGGAGAAGCTGTCTGTAGCAGATTATGAGCCGTTCTTCGAGGAATTTAACCCCGTTAAGTATAATCCGAAAGAGTGGGCAAGGGCTGCTAAGGCGGCAGGCATGAAGTATGCGGTGATGACGGCCAAACATCATGATGGCTTCTGCTTGTTCGATAGCAAGCTGACCGACTATAAAGCGACCAATACCCCGGCAGGCAGGGATTTGATCCGTGAATATATAGAAGCCTTCCGCTCGGAGGGTCTGCGTGTAGGGCTCTATTATTCCATCATCGATTGGCATCATGAAGATTATCCTCACTTCGGGGACAAAATCCATCCCATGCGGGATAACGAAGAGTATCGGGATCACCGAATTGAATTTGACCGCTATCTTACTTACATGCACGGACAAGTGAAAGAACTGCTTACGAATTACGGGACGATAGATGTCATGTGGTTCGATTTCTCCTATGATGACATGACGGGCGAGAAATGGAAGGCTACGGAGCTCGTGCAGATGATGCGCAGCTTGCAGCCGGACATCGTAATCGATAACCGGCTTGGCGGCGATAAGAAGTCGGCTGAACCCGAAGTGTATGCAGGAGACTTTATGAGTCCGGAGCAGCTTCTGCCGCCGGAAGGCGTTGTAAATGAAGCCGGTGAGCCGCTTCCTTGGGAGGCGTGCATAACGCTAAACGATCATTGGGGCTATTGCGCAGGTGACAACAACTACAAGTCGCCGAAGACCGTCATTCGCGGACTCGTCGAATGCGTGAGCAAAGGCGGTAACCTATTGCTTAATGTCGGTCCGAATGCCAAAGGAGAAATTCCACGGCAATCCCTGGAGATTCTAGCTGAAGTCGGCCGATGGATGGAGGACAACGGCGGCAGCCTATATGGCAGCGGAGCTGCCAAGCTGGAGAAACCGGAGTGGGGCCGCTATACACAGAATGGCAACTACTTATACGCCCATATCTACGATCGAGGCATGGGACCGATTAACTTCCGCGGCTTGAATGGCAAAATCAAACGTGCACGCCTGCTCGCAGACGGCACGGAGATCAAAGTGGAAACACCGTGGAATGCCTGGGAATATCCGCATGATGCGTTCATAAGCTTCAGCGGTGCTTCACTCCCTGATGACATCGATACCGTTGTGGAGCTGGAATTACTGGAGAATGCTTTGGATAATTAATTGCATTAAACGTTTCTGCATGGGACAGTATTACTCTTGAAAAACCGGCTTAAGCAATTAGCGTCGGGGCTTCGATCGTAATGCTGTTCTTCTTTTTCGTACCTGCGTGGGGTATTATGGAAGAAGTGGAGGTGATTGTTATGGACGAGATCAGACCTAACAAAATGACGCGAAGAGCCTTTATCGGCACATCCGGAAAGCTTACTATTGGGGTAGTTGGCGCATTGGCCGCAACGAGTGGTTTATTCTATTATGGGGCGATCAAGCACCGTGGGAATGTTAATGAAGGTTTACCGGAGAGCTACGCGCTGCTAGGTGATCATAATTCATTAATGTCGTTAAATAGTGTAAAGAAAATTGAATACTCCGCAATTTACGTAGATGCTTGGAATTCCAAGCCAGTGAAGGGGTTCGTCTACGTGTCGGTAGATACAGAGGGCAAGCTGCGGATCATGTCGCCTGCCTGCTCGCACCTCGGATGTACGATCGAGCCGGCGACTGAGGCGCAGATCAGTGCGGCGAAGGACAAATCGACGTTCTTTAATTGCCCCTGTCACGGTGCACAATTTGATCGATTCGGAAACGCTACCTATGTCGTAACAAGAGGACTCGACTTATATGAACCGATCCTCTCCGGCGGCAACGTTTATATGGATATCATGAAACCGAATATGCAGGAAGATCCTCAGCAGACGTAACGTTAACGCTGTTGCAGAGTTCCTCTCCAATCAGGTAGGATCTAAGAGATAGACAAGCGATTTTCAAGAAAGAAACAGCTCTATGTCATGTAGGAGGAACTCATTGTGATCAATCATGAAGGATATATTGAAGTGCCGGGTGGTAAAGTCTGGTACGTGCAAGTAGGTGATTCAGGTAAAACACCGCTCTTAGTGCTGCATGGCGGACCTGGAAATGTACATGATCCTTTAAAGTCGGCGCTGCGTGCGTTAGCTGACGAGCGACCGGTTATTTTCTATGATCAGCTGGGATCAGGCCATTCCGATCGTCCCGAGGACCCGTCATTATGGAATACCGAACGGTTCGTGGAGGAGCTTGCTTGCATACGGGAAGCGCTCCAACTGGATGACGTGTATTTACTTGGGCATTCGTGGGGAACGATGCTGGCAGCCTCTTATTTCATACAGCGGAAACCAATAGGTATCCGGAGCTTGATTTTGTCCAGTCCATGCTTAAGTGCGCTTCGCTGGAAACAGGATGCGGACCGTTTGCTTGCGCAGCTGCCGGCAGAGATGCAGCAGGCTATTGCGCATCATGAAGCGGCAGGGACTACGGATTCCGATGAATATGGGGAAGCTATTAAAGCTTATTACAATCGGCATGTGTGCCGACTTGATCCTTGGCCGGACATTATGGCGGAGAGCAGACCGAAAGGGAACAAAGAGGTTTATCTGTCCATGTGGGGACCCTCTGAATTTTGCCCGACCGGCAGCTTGAAGACCTACGATGTCACGGCGCAGCTGCATGAAATTAACGCTCCGACGTTGTTCCTTTGCGGCAGATATGATGAAGCGACTCCGGAGGCGACGCAGTACTATCAATCCCTCGTCCCTGGTGCGAAGCTGCATGTGTTCGAAGAAAGCTCGCATATGGGGTACTTGGAAGAAACGGATGCTTACTTGAAGGTTGTTCGTCAATTTATTCGCGAAGCAGAGGACGAGGACAGCAATCATGGTCATCAATGAATCGGAGCTTCCACTGACTCGCGCGTCCATCGCTAAAGCACTCATGCAAATTGGCGTTAAACCGGGGATGACCCTACTCGTTCATTCCTCGCTGAAAGCATGCAATAGATGGATTGTTGGCGGAGCTGAAGCCGTTGTATTGGGACTCGAAGATGCTATTGGAGAAGAAGGAACGCTGGTCATGCCGACACACACCTCGGATTTATCCGATCCATCGCTATGGGCGAATCCACCGGTACCGCAGGAGTGGTGGCCAATCATTCGGGAAGAAACGCCTGCTTTCTCACCGGATCTTACGGTAACGCGGGGGATGGGCCAGCTGGTGGAATGTTTCCGCAAACAATTCGGGACGCTGCGGAGTCAGCATCCGCAGGTGTCTTTCGCGGCACGTGGTCCCAAGGCGGCGTTTATTATAGAAAACCATTCACTAGCTTTCGGCCTCGGAGAACGTTCGCCGCTTGCCAAACTTTACGAATGCGAGGCGTTTGTCCTTCTGCTCGGTGTTGGACATAGCAACAATACTTCGCTGCATTTATCGGAGTATCGGACAAGCTACCCGGGCAAGAACGAAGTTACGCAAGGAGCGCCGATCGAGGTGGATGGCGTCAGAGAGTGGGTCACTTTCCCGGATATTAATCTCAATTCGGATGACTTCGCTGAGCTTGGCGCAGCCTTTGAGACACACGCCGGCTCTTCTATGAAGTCGGGCCTCCTGGGAGATGCTGAGGTTAAATTAATGCCGCAGCGGGAGCTTGTTGATTTCGGTATTCAGTGGCTTACTAGCTTCCGCAAACAGTAGCCAAGACTATGCGAATACGAACCACATTTACCCTCTATCCATAAGTGGATAGAGGGTTTTTCGTATATGTCAATATTAGCTTATTTTACCGTTCCCGTTCTATTTTTCAATGTCAGGTATCTAGTATTTCATTTATATTACAGATGCATGCGACGGACTTTCTTCTCTTGATTCCAAGCATATTTTCAAATATTACTAAGTAAAAATGAGTATCGCAATAATTACGAGCGAGCACATTTCGTGTGAAAAGGAAGTGTAGCCATGAGGAGTTATCAGTGGATCAAGTGGCGCAAATTCCTCATAAGGCTCACCGTCATCGTCATCATTGGCGTGTTGGTGTGGACAGGGGGGCCCCAGGTTTGGGGGATTACGCTCAGCATTGTCAGTCTCTTATTCCAGCTTTTGTTTGCCATGATGTTCATGATTATTCAATTCGCGGCTCTGTTCTGGTTTCTCGCGAGGGGGCGAACGTATTGGATTCTGCCGGGTGAGACAGGTGCTACCTGGGACGATTACCGGGGGAACCCGGAAATCGTAGAGAACGCGAAGCGGATCGTGATCCTGCTCAAAGGGGTCAAAGAGTTCAAGGAGATGGGAGGAGAGGCGATCCGGGGATTTCTGCTATGCGGTCCTCCGGGTACAGGTAAATCCTACTTGGCTCAAGTTATTGCGAATGAGGCGCAGGTTCCCTTCGCTTATGCATCGGCACCAAGCTTTCAAAACATGTTCTTTGGGGTTGGTAACCTCAAAGTCATGCGTATTTATAAGAAGGCTCGGAAGCTTGCCAAAATGTACGGCGCCTGTATCATCTTCATCGACGAAATTGACGCCATCGGTATGAAACGCCAAGGTGGCGGCGGCGCAATGGGCATGGGCGGAATGATGGGCATGGGCGGGGGCTCAGGACTGCTCAATGAGCTGCTCCTTCAAATGGATCCGCCGAATATCGATAATACCCGAATCGCGAAAATGATGCGTATGCTCGGGCTGCGCCGTAAGAAGGCAGATCGCCCTGCGGTGCTCACGGTAGCCGCGACGAACTTGCCGGATGTGCTCGATTCCGCGCTGCTGAGGCCGGGTCGGTTTGACAGACAGCTATGGATCGATACGCCAGATTATGACGGCCGTGTGGACGTCTTCCAATATTATCTGAAGAAAGTGAAACATGATTCTTCCTTAACACCGGAGAAGGCGTCGCTCGATACGATCGGTTACAGCCCGGCTCAAATTAAACATATCGTCAATGAGTCGGTTGTTATCGCCCATCAACGCGGTGTTCTGGTTGCCGAATATCAAGATTTTCGCGTTGCCATGGAAACGTACGAGTGGGGCCTTAAACAGCCGCTTCGCTCCATGCGTCCCGATGAGAAACGTAACGTGGCTTACCATGAAGCAGGTCATGCGGTTGCCCAGTATTTGCTGAAGCCACATGATCGGGTTTGGAAAGTAACAATCGTGCGGCGCGGGAATGCGCTCGGACTTGCAGCCACCAAGCCGACGCATGAGCGCTATAACCGCAGCGACAGCGAGATTTTGGCAAGCATCCAAGTCAGTTTGGCGGCTAGGGCGGTGGAAGAGCTGTTCTTAGGCAAGAAGCTAAACGGCGTGACCTCCGACTTGCAGCAAGCTACGAATATGGCAGGTGCGTATTTGGGAGCGGTTGGTATGGGCGATGAGTTGTTCAGCTTCCTCGCTGTCGGTTCCCAAGCGGACGCGCTTCGGTCGCTTCGTCCGAAAATCAACGAGCTGCTCAAGGATATGATGAATCAGGTGAAGAAGCTCGTATCGGATCATACCGAATTTGTGCATGCCATTGCGGAAGAGCTGCTGAATCAGGAAGACCTAACCGGAGAAGAAATTGAGCAAATCTATATCAGGCTGTACGATCAGAATCGGCCGGAGCCGTCGATCATTCGGACGATCATCTTCGATCAGCCTTCGAAGAATAAAGAAATCGAGAAGCCCGAGGAAATCGAAGACGAAGTTGTAGAGGAATTGAAGGAAGGCACAGAAGAGGGCGACGACGATACGGAGAAACCGGAAGAGTCGTAAGACTGACGAATACGTGAACGTGAACCCAAACAAGCAACGGCTGCTCGTGAGCAGCTGTTGCTTGTTTGCTGTCGTATTTTAAGGAAATAGAAGAGAAAACGACAAAGGAAAAGTAAGATCCAAGCACGAATGTAATATGTAGGTAAAACGCTGCAAGATTAAAATCCTCTGGGAGGTCAATCATGTTTGCTCGATTGGGTCAAAAAGACAACGTTTTGGAGACACTTCCGTTTATTCACGATGAAGTCCGATACAATCTGCTTCATCGTATTACAGAGATAGAAGATGCATTATGCATTCGATCCGATAACGGTCAGCTGCTGTTTGCACAATCGCAGGGACACAACGGTTGGTTATGGATGGCCAGATCGTTAGTGGGGGATGAAGAGAAGCAGATGATTCTGGAGCTGGTAAATCACCTGGAGGGTCACTCATTGCCCGGTATTTCCGGAGCTCCGCAAACCGCATATCCTTTTGCCGTGGAATATTGCAGGACGAACAATTTGCGCCACTCGACTCAAATGACGATGGAGTCTTACCATTGCCCTCAGGTGTACAAGCCGTCGAATGTGAAAGGAGAAGCGAGTGTCGCGACGCTGCATGATGTTGAAGTGGTTGCGCATTTTCTAGCCGGATTCTCGGAAGATGCCTATGGAAGGGCAGTTGAACCGGAGAGTCAGTTGGAGTCAGCGCGGGGATTGATCGAAACTGGCAGGTTGTCTATGTGGCGCGTTGATGGCGAAGCGGTTTCGATGGCTAACATTGCTCATCGTTCACCGAGACATGGACGTATTAATGCTGTTTTTACGCCGCCGCGGCTGCGAAATAAAGGATATGCGAGTGCGGTAGTTGCCGCGGTTTCCGAACAGCTGTTGTCAGAAAATTTAACACCGATGTTATATGCAGATGTGCGTAACCCCGGATCTAACAAAGTTTATCGAAACATCGGGTTTGTGCCAAACGGGCAAGTTTCGGATATTGGATTTAGTCCGAACTGAGAGCCTTTCCTTGCATCGCTTGCGCGAAATAAGCTTTGTTGTACAGAATGGAAGGATGCTCGGGCTTATAGGTAAAGGCGATTTCATTGTGCCGATGGCCGGCCTCCAGCAATCCCAGACGGTCATAACACAGGCTTAGCTGCAAATGAGGGAGCCATGTACAATAGGTGTTCCATATGTCTGGCGGTATTTCTTGATCGCTCATGTTCGCGGCAGCGGTGTAAGCTTCAATCGCCTGCTGCCATTCCTGATTGGCCACGTATATGGCTCCAAGCTGGCAATAGCAATCGGGAAGCTGTAGTCCGAATTCGAGCGCGCGGCGCAGCGATCGCACTTGATTGGCCTTATTCCCTAGTTTCTCCCAGCACGCTGCCTGGCTCTTTGCTGCATCGACCTTCTGCTCGGGTAGACCGATCTCCTCTTCCAAATAAGCCGCATATTGCACAATAGCCAAGTCAAAGCATTGCTGCTGCTGCAGCCACTGCGCATTACCCAATCGATCCCTCACCGTTCGGCACCCCTTCGCTTTAAAGGCCTCTACCCCAGCTAAGTTGGTTTCTCGATAGATATGATAAGCCGGATAATGCGTATCTACATACAAAGAAAAGCCCATCGCCGCCGCACGAATACAGAAATGCCGATCCTCTCCCCAGAAATTGAGATTGGGAATTTTGGCAAATCGAAGTCCAGCGCAAAGAGCATGCCGGCTGATCAACGTGCACGCGCCTAATCCGCCGACCTCATACACCCCAGGTTCCCGAAGTCGCTCCAGAAACTGCTGCGTACGGACCGTAATTTCAGTTGGCAGCAAATGTTCCTCACGCTTCTTATCGTATAGGATGTATTCATCCGACAACCACACCTGAGGCAGCTCCATGCCGCTTCGTTCCCATTTCGTCCAGAATACGTTGGATACCACATCTCGCCGTGCCAGGACGAGCTGCTCCAGCGTGCCGGGATGCAGGACCAGATCAGAATCGATTAGGAAGATATAATCGAACTGTTGCTCGATCGCTCGTCGAATCATAAAGTCCTTCATGTCAGCGACCTTCCAAATCAAATCTTCTTTCCAATAATGGGTATTCTCGTCTTTGTGATAGAGTGGAGTTCGAAAGTCTGGAGAGCTGAGACTAGTGTAGGGCAGAAGCTCGGTGTGACCTGCGGTCTGATGAAACTCCTGCAAGAGGAGGCTCGACGCAGGATCCTGATTATCGTCGATAAACAGATAGCAAACGATGAGTTCGCCTTTCTCCAGTGCCATCAACGATTCCAAAAATGGTTCCAATATGTTCTTAATCTGATTGACAGGACTGGCGATCAGCACACGCTTCTTACTCAATAGAGTCACTCTCCTTAATCCAACCATTCCTTAAGCAGCGGAGCCGGGTCGAGAATGGAATCATACTGCTCTTTCCACCCATATCTTGCATCGGGATCAAGCCGCATATAGCGCTCATATTTGTGTTGTCGATCGTTCGGAGTCGCCCAGCCGTAATGTTTCAACCTAGCTTCGTGGATGGCAAAAGGAAATTCCAGAACATTGAGCGGAAAGCGCCCGCAGTGCTGGGGCGTTTCCTTCCATCTATAAACGATGTCCGGCCGGTATCGGACTAGGAAGGGACGATAGAAGAGATGAGCCTGCCAGAAGCTGTCTTCCCTGTAATGCGTTTCACTCCACATATCGTATAAGCGGAACCCAAACGTATCAATCGCATGTTGATTAACCATGGCAGGCACATAATCGCGCATATTGGCTTCGAAGATTTCATCGGCATCCAGATTCAATATCCACTCGGGCCGGGTAGCCACCGTTTCATCCCATTGCCGTTTGCGAAGCTCGATTTCGTTGCTAAACTCCGAATGTTTGTTGCTCACAATTTTGAGCGGTAAACCCGACAGCATCTCCATGCATATCGCAACGGTCTCATCGTCGCTGCAGTCATCAATGATGACGGCTGCATCAATAAACTCACGATGCTGCATGAGCGCTCTGCGAAGATAACGTCCTGCTTCGTTTCGTACAACCATAGAAAGCGTTATACGCCCCAGTCTCTCTGTCACTTGACATAACCCCCTTCGTTTAAGACATCCCACCGAGCTTGCGAACATCTGCAAAATAATCGCGGTTATACAATAAACTCGGGTGAGCCGGATTGTAACTTAGCGCAGTCTCATTATGAGCATACGCGGCCTCATACTGCCCAAGTCTGTCATAACACAAGCAGAGCTGCAGATGCGGAAACCATGTCGAGGTTGCATTGTTCACCATGCCCATCGTCGCAGGCTGGGGTACTTCAGTTGCTTGACGATACCAATAAATCGCGGTCTCATATTGTTTCTCCTCGAAGAAATATGCCCCGATCGCACAGGACACATCGGGTCGCGGACGTTCGTATAGAAGAGCTCGAGTAAGCGAGTTGAACTGCATTTCTTTATTCGCTAATCGTTGATAGCAATCCGACATCTTGAGGCAAGCTTGGATGTTGTCCTCAATCCAGCCTTGGCCGGACTTCAACATTCTGTCATAAAATTCGACGGCCTCTGCATCCAAGCGATGGTCACGAAGCTCATTGGCGTAATAATACAAATCCCGAATGGAGAATTCCTCGCCCGCTTGCTGACGCTTCTGATAGATTTTCAGATTCCGATCGGTGTATGTTTTCTCCTTCTTATGCGTCACACAAACATCGCTATCCAGCACAGGTCCCCAAGCATTCAGATATTCGTGAACAGGTCCTATCCACTGAAAGCTGCATGCTCTTCGTACAAGTCGATTGCGTCGTAAACTGGATGTTACTTTGCCGGCATTATCGAATCCTAGATTGTAGGGCATCGTTACTCGATCAACGGCAGACGTTAGCGCATGCTTCAGCAGCCTGAAGCGGATCCGATCTTCTTCTTCGATGGTGTCATCGGCATCCAGCCACAATACGAATTCCTTGGTTGCTTTCTGAAAAGCGAAGTTGCGCGCAGCAGCGAAGTCATCGATCCAATCGAAATCATAAATATTCTCCGTAAACTTCCGTGCAATTTGTTTCGTACGGTCAATTGATCCCGTGTCGATGATATTGATCTCATCTACGAGATCATGAATCGATAATAGGCATCGTTCCAGTGCCTGCTCCTCGTCACGCACGATCATACAAAGGCTTATCGTAACCATTTCTCCGCGCTGCTTCCTCCTTTATTCAGCCCATAGACAGCTTTCGATAGTGCTCATTTATAACTATGCTCTTCTTATGTCAGTTGCAAGGGCACAAGGGATTAAATGGAAATTCACTTAGCGGGCTGCCTTCTTCTTCAGTAACACTCGGAAGCAGCATAAACCGCCCCATTGGTCGGTGTGCAGGGCATTCTGCGGCATCGCCGTATCAATATTGTTGATAGTGTATGAGTGATAAGATCGTTTGCGTACAGCCATTTGCGGAGCATTTCGAAAGACTTTCGTAACATTTGGGAAAGGGTCAGGTATGGTTTCTCCATTACACTTAGAGCAATGAATGAGTAGTGGAGGGAAACGTAATGAACCACCCTATTGTTGAGGTCCATAATTTGACGAAGAACATACGCGGTAAATCAATTGTGCATCATCTCAGCTTTAATCTGCATCGAGGCGAAGTTTTCGGGCTGCTCGGCCCCAATGGAGCTGGCAAAACGACGACGATCCGCATGTTGGTCGGCTTAATCGCGATGAGTGACGGCGATGTCCGAATAGGCGGAAGCAGTATTCGAAGCCAGTTTAAAGATGCGGTTAGGCATGTTGGTGCGATCGTAGAGAACCCAGAGTTCTATAAGCATCTCACAGGTATGCAAAATTTGAAGCAGTATGCCCGCATGGGCGAGGGGATTACACAAAGCCGAATCAAGGAGGTTGTCGCACTTGTCGGACTCACTCCCCGCATCCAAGATAAAGTAAAAACCTATTCGCTTGGCATGCGCCAGCGACTTGGCATTGCGCAAGCACTGCTGCATAAGCCATCCATCCTCATTCTCGATGAGCCGACAAACGGCCTTGACCCCGCAGGCATCCGCGAGATGAGGGGACTGGTTCGCAAGCTTGCTCATGAAGATGGCATCGCGGTTATGGTATCTTCCCATTTACTGGCGGAGATGGAGCAGCTGTGTGATCGATTCGGGGTCATGATGGAGGGTCGATTACGTGCGACTTTTGCGCTCGAGGATTTAGCAGGAGCATCGGCCGGGGATCCAACTATACCGCCTCAAACTTTAGAGGAGAAATATATACAGCTTACGGAGGGCGACAGCTATGCGACAATTTAACAACTTGCTCGTTAACGAGCTCCATAAGCTCTATGCGAAGATGGGTACATGGATCATGGTTCTGCTTGTTCCTGTGATGGTTATTGCTGCAGGACTGCTTTGTTTCTATTCGAGCGAACAGGAGATTCAAATGCAGGACGGTATGGCGTTTCTCGATCTCGTGCTTACTGCCGTGCCGAACCTCATGAACATTGTGACGTTGTTTACGATCATCGTTGCTGCAGGGATCGTGGCATCGGAATTCTCCGGCGGCACGATAAAGCTGCTGCTCATTCGACCGTATAATCGTTCGCAAATCTTACTGGCTAAATACGCGGCGGTGCTCCTGTTTGGGCTGTCGATTGCGCTTGTTATGGTGATCACGGCTTTTATCTCCGGCGGTTTATTATTCGGTTTCGGAGCAGGCGACGGTGCGGAGGTGGTCGCTCGCAATGTGCTGAAAGCAGCGGCCTACGGCGTGATTGAACTCGTGGTTATGGCAACCTTCGCGTTCATGACCTCATCCGTTCTTCGCTCAAGCAGCGTCGCGATTGGTGTATCGCTGTTCTTCCTGCTTAGCGGAAGACAGCTGGCTTATATGCTGAAATCATTCGGCTGGACCAAATATCTGCTCTTTGCCAATCTGGATTTGTATTCGTATACCTCAGGCAGACCGTTTCTCAGCGATATGACGCTGAGCTTCTCTTTGTTCATTCTTGCAGGGTATATGGCCGTATTCGGCGTGCTCGCATGGGTTGTTTTCTCCAAGCGGGATGTCGCGAACTGACGATTCCGCCGGACTGTTCATGGATTGCCAGAAAACGGTATACTTGTAGCAACTAATAATCAAGGTGGTAGCAGCATGCAAAGTCAATTATTACTCATTGAGGATGATTACGCGATTGCAGATATGGTCCGGCAGCATTTGACGAAAGAGGGCTTTGTTATCCGCCATGCGGCAGATGGAGAAGAGGCTATTCGGCTGATGGCTAATGAAACGTATCAGCTCGTCCTGCTTGATCTGATGCTGCCGGGCGTCGATGGCATGGAAGTACTGCGCCACGTGCGGGGAAGCAGCACGGTTCCGGTGTTGATCCTCTCTGCCAAAGACAGCGACGTCGATAAAGCGCTCGGGCTCGGGTTTGGGGCGGACGATTATTTGTCCAAGCCGTTCTCGCTGATTGAACTTACAGCCAGAGTCAAAGCGGCGCTGAGACGGGCATCGCAATATGCTGGAGCAGCAGCCGTTACGGCACCGCAGCAGGTGCTTCGCGTACATGAGCTTACGCTGCATACCGAGGAGCATTTGGTGACGAAACGCGGCCAGCCTGTGAATCTAACAGCCAAAGAGTTGCTCATTCTGAAGCTATTGATGACATATCCGAAACGCGCGTTCTCAAAGGAACAAATCTACCGTGCGGTGTGGAATGATGATTATTTTAACGATGTCAATGCGATCCAGGTTCATATTTCACGCCTCCGGGAGAAGATCGAGGATGAGCCTGCGAGTCCGAAATACATTAAGACGGTTTGGGGGATCGGCTACAAAATGGGGGAGTTCCAGCATAATGCTTGATCTCGTTCTTGTTGGACTCATCGTGGTGCTTCTTGTATTCGTCCTCATTCAGTACAAGCGCCGAACGGACGTCACTCGTGATCTTCGTTATATCCAGCACAAACTAAATGCCATTATCGATCAGGATTCTGCGGAGAAGGTGCTTCGGCATACGGAAGGCAGGCAGGTTCAAGGGCTGTTAATTGCCGTTAACCGCCTTCTTGACGCCAATCGGAAAACAAAGGCAGACTACATCCGCATGGAGAATGCGCTGAAGAAAATGATCGCCAACATGTCGCATGATTTGAAGACGCCACTGACTGTAGTTCTTGGCTTGACGGAAACAATGGCGCAAGGAGCTTCGGATCATGTTGAAGAGCAGCGCAGGCTCTCCTTGAAAGTTCATGAGAAGACGCTCGATATCATCAATCTGACGAATCAATTCTTCGATCTGGCAAGGCTGGAATCCGGTGATCGACCCGTTCCTCTGTCCAAAATCAACCTAAGTGCTGCTTGTCGCGGCAGTATCCTGTTCTATTATGAGGAAATTGATGCGCAAGGACTTCAAGTGGAGGCGGATATTCCGGAGCAGCCGATCTATGTCTATGGCAATGAAGACGCGATTGGCCGCGTATTAACTAATCTCATTTCCAATGCCATCCGATACGGACATGACGGCGGTGTCGTTGGCATTTCGCTAGTAGAGCAAGGAGACGATGTACTTATTGAGGTGTGGGATCGAGGGAAAGGGATCGGGCAGCAGGATCAGGCCAGTGTATTCGAGCGGCTGTATACGTTATCGGATTCCAGGAATCAATCGCATCAAGGGAGCGGGCTTGGTTTAACGATTACGAAACGGCTTGTGGAGCTGATGGAAGCAGAAATTTCATTGAAGAGTATTCCGGATGAGAAGACGGTATTTACGATTCGATTTACGAAATTCCGCTTCTAACGAGGGGGGAAGACAGACTTGAGCATTATTTTGCAAACGAAACAGCTATCGAAGACCTATAAGAAGAAAGAAGTCATCTCCGGCGTCAACATGAGCGTGCGGCAAGGTGAAATCTACGGCTTTCTCGGACCGAACGGAGCAGGCAAAACGACCGTCATGCGGATGGTGACAGGACTTGTGCAGCCGACAAGCGGTGAAATCGAGCTGTTCGGCGAGAAGCAGACACCAGGCTCGTATGAATGGATGAAACGGATGGGAAGTATTATTGAATATCCGATCTTCTATGAGCATCTGTCTGCGCACGCCAATATGGAGCTGCACTGCGAGTATATGGGCTACTATGACAAAACCGCAATCTTAAATGCGCTGGAGCTCGTTGGTTTATCCGGGGTTGAACGGGGCAAGCCGGTCAACCATTTCTCGCTTGGCATGAAGCAGCGGCTTGGCATCGCGCGAGCGATATGCACGAAGCCGGAGCTGCTTATTCTCGACGAACCGGTCAATGGCATGGACCCGTCAGGAATCAGGGAGCTGCGTGATCTGTTTCGGATGCTGAGCAAGGAATATGGGATGACCTTGCTGATTTCCAGTCATATTTTGCAGGAAATTGAACAGTTGGCGGATACGATCGGCGTGATCAATCAGGGGCGTTTGATCGAAGAAGTGTCGATGGAGCGGGTTAGGGAGAGGCAAAATGAATACGTGGAAGTAACGGTAACGGACAGCAAGCAGGCAGTTCTCGTTCTGGAAGACAAGCTGTCCATCGTCAATTATAAAGTGATGGGTCAAGGGGCGATTCGCATCTATGACTCCGGCGTATCACCTGTTGAGCTGAATCGACTGCTGGTACAGCACGACATTGGCGTTGAAGCGCTGAACAAGAAGTCGCGTTCGCTGGAAGAGTACTTCCTCGGATTGATCGAAGGAGGCGGCGGGCATGTTATGGAAGCTGATCAAGCTCGAGCTTAAGAAGACGCGCTGGCGTGGACTGCTGCTCTCTGCACTGGTTACCGTTCTGATGCTGGTGCTTTGGGTGGTAGGCAGCGATGTACCCAATAATGATGTGGATACGTATGATCGCGCTTTTCAAAGCATCATGAATTACGTGGGCATTACGTTTGTCATCTTCGCGTCTGTGCTGATGTCGAGAATGGTCATCGATGAATATCGCAACAAAACCGTGACGATTCTGTTCGTTTATCCGGTACCGCGCCACATGATCTTCACGGCTAAATTGATGATTATCGGTGTCTGGACGTTTCTGACAGTTATCACTGGGCATCTCGTCGTATCCGGCGCGCTGTTGGTTGCCAATTCTCATTATCACTATATTACGGAGCCTTTAACGAGAGATCGACTCTGGGAGGAAGCGGCTCGGATCGTCATTATCGCCGTTACGGCTGCGGGTTTGTCTCTCGTTCCGCTGTTCTTCGGGATGCTTCGGAAGACAATGCCGGCGCTGATTGTCAGCTCGTTTATCATCTCGAATTCGGGGATGGTCGTTCTGAATAACGATGCCCTGTATCAAAGCCTGCAGACCATGTCGATTCTGGCTTTAGTTAGCGTTGGATTCGGTTCGTTGATGGCTTATTTCGGGGTAAGGCGAAGCGGTGAGTTGTAGGGGATTGCGGTAATGAAGGGAGCCGGAGGGGAACGCTCTTCGCATGATCGATCGTGAAGATGATCGATATGCGAGTGTGTACCCCTCCGGCTCGTCAGTGGGTTAGATGTCACTTAGAGCGGTTTAGTCAGCCAATCTGCGCTATTGCGGATCAATTGCCGGCAAGCCGGATGCAGGAAAGACGGCTTATGATGCCCGGGCATTAGGTAAACCAGTCGGCCTTTACCACGCAGAGCAGTCCATGCGGCTGGATAACGTTGGCCCTCCATCGCATATTCCATCAACACGTTGACGCTGCTGGCCGGATGGAAATCGAACCGATACGGTTCTTCCTCTAAGGAGAAGGGGGATACGCCAAGCGTAATCGGATGCTCCTCGTTAGTGAAATGAAAATCCAGGCTTTGATAGTCGGGATGCCCAGTGAAACGTGCACCAAGGAGCTCGACGCATTCTTCTCTGGATTGAAGCGAAATCCCGTTATGAATGACCAACAGACTGCCGCCTTGTTGTACAAATTGCATTAATGCAGCGGCTTGCTCCAATTCAATTGGAAAGCTCCAGCAGTCTGTGTATGAAATAAACAGATCGCATGCATGCAGGATATCGGCATCGAGCGAGTTGTAATTATCGGTGTAACTGATCTCATACTGCTCCTCGCCAAGAATGGCGGTGAGCTCCTCTTGGATGTTGATCAGTGGATGGTAAGGCGCCCGTGTATTGTCACCAAGCACGAGCACATGCTTCTGTGCAGTCATCGCATTATCCCTCGCTTTCTAGTTCTCACCAAGGCATTGCATTCCCTAAGTAGTCTCTGTACAGCGGCTTATCGGACGGTTCATTAGGCTTGAGCTCACGGATGCGTTCGATGATATGAGCTGCAGATTGATCAGCGGTGAGGGTCGCTTCGGTATTCAACGTACCACTCATATACGATTGAACCCAGCCGGGATGGAGCAGGAGGACTTGCCCGCCTTTCTTCTTCACTTCGTTATGAATAAGTGCTCCTTGCATATTCAGGGCGGTCTTCGACATGCAATAGCCAAACCAGCTTGTACGCTCACAATCGGCAATGCTGCCTGCTTCCGAGGAGATCGTGACGAACAGCTTCGCTTCGCTGCGAAGCACAAGAGGAGCAAGCGCATTAGTAACGCGCAGCGGTCCGAGCGTGTTTACATTGTACACCTGCTGCATGTCGGCGAATGGAAGCGGATCCATAATGGTCGAATGAATATCGCCTAATATCCCCGCATTATTGAGCACCAGATACAGGGTGTCTGTGATGGCGGCGATTTGTGCTGCTGCCTCGGCAACGCTCGAATCACTCGCCACGTCCAGTTTCACTAGGCTGAGTGCTTTCGGACTTTCAGAAGCCAGCTGTTCGAGCTGCGAACTTTGATCCATATAGTGACCTGCAATAACGTGATACTGTTCTTGAAGAAGTCCTTTCGCAAGCGCAAAGCCAAGTCCGCGATCAGCGCCTGTCACGAAGGCATATCGTTTCATCTAAGCAGCCATCTCCTTGTGCGATCGAGTCGTAGTCGTGCAAATAATCGTTACCCATTTCCATTTTACTCTTTTTCAGGCTGCCGCTAAAGGGTAATATTGGATATGTAAGCGAATTCTAACTTTCGGCAAAAGGTGGCTGCACAATTGACGACCTATTCGAGCATTATGGGTATTCCGGTTCCTAAGCTAAGGATGAAAGAAACGATAGCTATAATGAATCAAGTGATAGACGAGCGCCGATCTGAATTATTCCATGTCGTTACGCTTAATCCCGAAATCACGATGGCCTGCCAGCATGATGCGCAGCTGCGCAATATTGTCGATGAAGCGGGGCTGCTCACAGCTGATGGCATTGGCATCGTAATGGTTTCTCAGCTGAAGAGAAATCCGCTTCCTGAGCGCGTAACCGGCTGCGATCTGCTCTTGCAGCTGCTGCAGTCAAGCGGTCTAAATACCAGAACGTATTACTTGCTTGGCGCAAGTGTTGAGACGAATCACTTAGCAGCGGAAGAGATTGAACGGAAATATCCTGGAGCTGTCGTGATAGGCAGACAGCATGGTTTCTATGCCGAACAGGAAGAGGAACGCATTATTGCGGAGATTGAGAAGCTTAGTCCGGATATCTTGGTTGTTGCGTTAGGAGCGCCTAGATCGGAGCGGCTGATTCACCGTTATAAGAAGAAGCTTAATGCGAGGATTGCCATTGGCGTCGGCGGCAGCTTGGATATTATCGCCGGAACCGTGAAGCGGGCGCCGGCGATCTGGCAGAAGTGGAATGTGGAATGGTTGTACCGATTGCTCAATCAACCGTCCAGATGGCGCAGACAGCTGATTTTGCCGCGTTTTGCCATTCGGGCTTTGACGTATAAGGAGAAGAGCTAAGGCTGTGTGCCCTAGCTCCGAAGCAGTAAACGGTTCAATTGTTGAGCTAAACCAGAGCTAATCGGACTCATGGGCAGACGCAGCGAAGGTGATGATAGAAGACCTTGCTCAGCTAGTACCCATTTCAATGGAGCGGGATTGGATTCTTGAAACAGGGCATGAATCAATGGGGAGAGCGTATGGAACAGGTTGTGCGCTTCAGTCATGTCTCCTTGGGAAGCGTGCTGGAATAATTGCACAAACTGCTCGGTGCGAACATTCGCTGAAGCTAATATTCCGCCGGATGCTCCGCTAGCTAACATTTCCAAGTACGTTTGATCATTGCCGCAGAGGATCGGTTTCGTACCGGATTGTACAAGCTGGGTAAGGAGCTGCGTGCTGCTGGTGCTGTCCTTTAATCCAATCACGCCTTGTAAATCGAGGATGGTTCTTACGGTTTCCGATGTTAGCTGCAGCCCGGTACGAGTCGGGACTTCGTAGGCAATAATGGGAATTCCGACTTCGGCCGTTCTACGAAAGTGCTCGATAACGCCTTCCTGCGAAGGACGGCTGTAATACGGCGTTACGATGAGGACGGCATCTGCGCCAAGCTCAGCGGCTAGTTCGGTCCGCTGTACGGTGGAGCGAGTACTGTTCGTTCCCGTACCGACAATGATCGGCAGCTCGCGGTTGCACCTTATCATCGTCTGTCTGGTCGCTGTGAAGATTTCAGCAACTTCATCCCATGTAACGGTCGGGGCTTCGCCGGTGGTTCCGTTAATGACGATGCCTTGTATGTTATGTTGCAGTAGATTCGCCAGATAACGCTGGTAGGAGTCCAAATCCAGCTCTTCCGTAGGTAAGAATGGTGTAAGAGTAGGCACAAAGGTTCCGGTTAAATCACGTTCATTCAGCATGACAGCATCCTCCTCAGATCTCATTGCTATCACTTTACCATGTTCTTTCGCATCATAGTTATCTATAATAAGTGATGAGTGTTATCAATAATATTGAAGCGGTGACAACATGGATCTTACTTATTTTCAGACTTTTCGCGAGGTTGCATTCCATCAGAGCTACACCAAAGCGGCGGGAGAGCTGGGTTATGCGCAGTCGAGCGTTACGATGCAAATCCAGAAGCTGGAGCAGATGTACGGGGTAAAGCTGTTCGAACGGTTTGGCCGAGGATTGCGTCTGACACTGGCAGGAGAAGAACTGCTCAAGATTTCCGTTCAGATGCTGAATTTGTTTGAACAGTCGAAGGGGATGCTGGCCGTTCAAGGCGGAGGAACCTTGACGATCGGCACGATTGATTCCCTTGCATCGTATTATCTCCCGCCTTTTATTCAGCATATGAGGCAGCAATATCCGTCACTTACAATCCGAATTCAGCCGGATCGCGAAGCTGCCATTGTGGAGAAGGTGCGCGAAGGGGAGTATGATCTCGGATTATTGCTGGAAAACAAACCAGCGCATACCCCGTTAGCTTGGACAGCTATACGCGAAGAGCCGCTAGTTCTGGTAACCGGCGCTGAGCATCCGTTTACAACGGTTGAAGCCATTAACCTCGAGCATCTTCAAGACGCGGAATGGCTGATGTCCGAGCCAAGCTGCAATTACAGAATGATGCTGGAACGGGTTTTGCAGGAGCAAGGTATTTCCTACCGTGTGGGACTGGAGCTCGGCAATCCGGAAGCGATCAAGCGCTGCTTAAAGTCCGGTTCCGGCATTGCCCTGCTTCCCCGCATGGCGGTACAAGAAGAGATTGTACGCGGAGAGCTGGCGGTTCTGCCTTTCTCGCATTCGGATATTAGGCTGGACCTGCAGCTTATTCTTCACCCGAAGAAATGGATATCTCACGCCTTACAAGACTTTATCAAATTGTTGCACTAAGGGGCTGGCTGAAGTGCTTCACAGGTTAGGTTTTGCAGCCGAGGATCGATTGTTAATCATTAATGCGGATGATCTGGGTATCACGAAGGGAACGAATGAGGCTGTCTCGAACCTGTTCGCAAGCCGCTCCATAACTTCGGCTTCCATCATGATGCCATGTCCATCCGCAAGAGAGGCTGTTCAGCTATGCTCACAGGATACCACTAGTCATATCGGCATTCATCTAACTTTATCCAGCGAGCAAACCCATCCATATCGACCTGTGTACCAAACCGGGAGCTTGTCCAGTTTAGTGACAGCGGACGGTTACTTGCATCGCGACTATTCGTATATCGAGCAGCATGCCGACCCGGAAGAAGTCCGCTGCGAGCTAGAAGCGCAGATTCTGCTAGCTCTATCATTTGGCATCGATCCTACCCATCTGGACAGTCATGGGGGAGCGGTATTGGGATTGGCAGGAGGGCGGGATTTTCTTGAAATTGTATTTGATTTATGCGAGAAGTACGAGCTGCCATTCAACTTGCCGACACGCATCGTGGAGCAGTCATTCATCCCTTCGGAGCTGAGGATGATGTTTCAGACGAGTATAGATGCTGCTAGGCAACGGGGCATCGTGCTAATCCATGATATGATCTCTTTGCCATACTGCATGGATGAATCGACGGGATACGAGCAAGCCAAAGATCAACTCATGAAGCTGATTACGAATATAAAACCGGGAGTCACACAATGGACGGTTCACCCTTCCATACGCACACCTGAGCTTGAAACGTTCACAACCTGTGCTCGTGAAAGGGAGATCGAATATCGATTGCTATTGGACGAGGATGTCGGACGTCTCTTGACGAGAGAAGGCATTCATCTCGTATCATGGAAACAGATAAGAGAATTGCAGAGAGGCTAGTAATAAACGGCTACTGGGCTGCTTCTGCTTCTAACAGAAGCTGTTCCAATACGAGTGCGACGCCATCATTATCGTTGGTATCCGTTACTCGGTAAGCTAGCTCGTGAAGCTCGCGAATGGCGTTCCCCATGGCGATCGGAACGACTCGAAATACGTGATGAGTTCACTGAGAAGCAATGGATCAAGTGGAAAATGTTCATGAACCTCTAGACTCTCACTAACGACCAGAGCTCCATTGTAATAAATCATTATCCCCAGATCTAATAATTCCGCAGGCAGCAGCTGAATGATCGCGCGAGGTGGTCTTGCGGTAGCAATAATGACAGGGATATTACGCTCGCGGCACTGCTTCACAGCCCGCAGGTTACGAGGGCTTACTTCTTTATTCGAATTCAAAAGTGTGCCGTCAAGGTCGAGAACGATAGCAGCTGCCCGCATGATTTCTCCCACCTCCATTCAACAAAGAGCAGCAAGCCATTCTCGGCAAGCTGCTCTGGGATAGATTGATTATTTGATGCCAGTGATTACGCTCTGAGCTGGCATTTCATTGCTATCATACATGCTGATGTTCGCGCCAAGCGAGCGGAAGGAGCCAACAACATCCTCGTAACCGCGATCGATATGCTGGACGCCGGCAATTGTAGTTGTGCCTTCCGCGCGGAGTCCGGCCAGAATCAAGCAAATGCCGGCTCTCACATCGGAAGCATGCACCAGCGTGCCGTGCAGCACGCTGCCGCCATTGATGGAGGCTACGCCTGAGCGGATCTTAATATCCGCACCCATGCGAATAAGCTGATGGGCATGATTGAAACGAGCCGGATAAATCCGCTCGCCGATGATGCTTTTGCCGCGGGCTTGGGTGAGCAATGCAGTCAATGGCTGCTGCAGATCGGTCGCGAACCCCGGATACATCGCCGTGCGCACTCTGGTTGCACGAAGTATGCCGGTAGAATGTGCGGTAATGGCGTTATCGTGCACATCCAGCTCCATTCCGATTTCGCGCAGCTTCGCTAAGCAGGAGGAGAGATGCTCGGGAATCACATTGTCCACGGTAACCGAGCCGCCCGTAACCCCGGCAGCCATCAAGAATGCCCCGGCAATCAATCGATCCGGAATTACGGTATAGGAACCGCCGTGCAGGTAAGAAACGCCCTCAATTCGAATCGTATCCGTGCCGGCACCGGTTATTTTGGCGCCTAATAAATTAAGCAGATTCGCCGTATCCGTCACTTCGGGATCGCGTGCCGCATTGAGCAACACGGTCGTACCCTTCGCGCGAACAGCTGCCATCATGACATTAATCGTCGCGCCGGATGTGATCATGTCAAAGTAAATCGTTGCACCATGCAGTTCTTTCGCTTCTACGGTGTAAGAAGTCGGTTGAAACGTGAACGTTGCGCCCATCATCTGGAGGGCTTTAATATGTTGATCCATGGGACGGCTGACGAAATCATCCCCGCCGGGATAACCGACGGAAACTTTGCCGAATTTAGCAAGAAGCGAACCGACGAAATAATAGGCAGCTCGGAAAGAGGATGATTTGACAGGATCGAGTACAGTGCTCGTTATAGGACGAGGGTCCATTGTAATTGCGCCTGATTCATGACGCTCTACCTGAAGTCCGATTTCACGGCTCATTTCATAGATAACCCGTAAATCAGCAATATCCGGTATACCATGCAGCGTGACCGGCTCATCGGCCAAACAAACTGCTGCCAGCAGGGCCAGTGAGCTATTCTTGGAACCGGGGATATGAACGCTGCCATGAAGAGAGTTGGACCATTCCACTTTAATTGCTTTCATCGATTACGCCTCCGCTTGAATATTGTTCATCGGCAATGATGACATTGACGTTACGGTTCTCACATTCCTGGATAAAGGGATCGGGAGCCTTCTGGTCGGTAATAAGCAAGTTAATCTGCTGCAAGGGGACAGAGGTGGCGAAGCTTCGGACGCCAATTTTCTCATGCGGCGCAAGACAAATTCTACGCTGAGAGGCATCGGCTACGGCTCGGATTAAAGCGGCATTCTCAGGTGTAGCGACACAGATGCCGTTCTGTGCAATGCCGCCACCGGTAATAAATCCGATATCGAAATTAAATCTTCCGATCATTTCGACGGCGATGACATCGATTAAGCTTTCACCGGCAGCCCGAAGCTTACCTCCAACAAGATACGCTTCAATATGAGTCATGGATCGTATGGATTCTGCAATCATAAGTGAATTCGTAACAACGGTAAACGGAAAGTCGGTAGGCAGATATTTCAACATGCCGTATTGAATACCGGCTCCGCCGATAAAGATCGTATCGTTCCGTTGAATGTAAGAGGCCGCTAGTTTGGAAATGGCATTCTGATGAGGCGCGCCTTCCCCGTACCGGATGTTCTTCGGCTGCGGTTTGGCACGCACTTTATGCGGCTCGTTCGGAGCTAGCGGTATCGCGCCTCCGTATGTTTTCTGAAGGAGGCCTTGCTCCTGCATGATCGTTAAATCTCGACGAATAGAGTCTATGGAAAGCTGAAATTGCTGAGCCAGCTCTTGTGCGACAACTCTTCCATCCTTGGCAAGCATCTCTTGGATGCGCTGCCTGCGTTCCTCAGCGAGCATTGTGACCTCCACGGCTTTTACTAAATAATAGAACTCTTTTGCCTATATCCTATTCCGTATTGTTCATTATTGTCAATCGAAATATTCGGTTTTCTTCATGGTTGTTCATGATTGCTGAAGAGAGGGAGAAGAACATGAATATAGAACACAATGAATCACGAATCCGGCAGTGGGCGGAGTCGAATGCGGCCACATTAGGACTGCTGCAGGGGTCTGAAGTGAAGGTTACTTATATTTACAATCCTGGCGGATTTGTGAATCAGTCCTACCGGATTTCAGATGGGAAGACGATGAGACATCTCAAGCTCGCACCTGATCATAAAAGGCATCGACTTCAGCAATGGGCTGTCGTCAGCGAGCAGCTGTCGAGCCGATATAACGCTCCGCGGTTAATCCGTGAAATACGGGAAGAGATCATACCCGATTATCGATATGGGCTGGTGTTCGAATATATTCATGGCGAATCTTTGACATCGATCTCGAACCCATCGGCTGCGATTCCGAACGTGCTGAACAAGTTGCAACGGCTGCATGGTGATCTAGAGCTCGCGTCGGCGCTCGATCGCGGCGATGAAACGTATACATATGCAGATGCCTTCGCTGAAGCGTACATCTCTCGTTTCGAGGGAGATATGGTTACGATTAGAGAAGGGAAGCATTTGCTTCATTTTGTGACGGAAGAAACGCTCCATTGGTTTGATGCTGAGATACAGGTGTTGCGAGATACAGTGTATGCCCATCCGAGTTTCCAGAAAACAGCGAATGATGTTGTGCACAATGATCTAGGTTGGAACAATGTCCTGGTGGATGAGCGTGATGGGATCTGGATGATAGATTGGGATGACTTATCAGCAAACGGAGACGCGGCGATGGATTATTCCGTATTGCTCTGGCCGTTGTATCGCACGGCTGATTGGCCTTATTGGCAGGCGAAAGTGATCGAGCAGGCAGGCGAGGAGCTTTACGAGCGGCTGTCGATTTATTTTCGAGCTAGTCTGCTAGATGATGTCATTGACATTCTGGCTGATTACGTGGATTCGGAGTCGATCCCGGAGCTGAGAGAGAAGACGCAGGCTAGGGCACAAGCAACACATTTGCGCGCTTACCCGGAGTATTTGAGGTTATATTCGGTTGAAAAGAAGGGGCAGGAAGGCGGATGTTCGTGAAGACCTATTTTGCTCACAATCAAGATATCGCAAGTCAAATGAACTGTCTTATTCAGATCGTTCAAATGAATCCCGTTCTGGAACGAGTATTAACCAAGGCACCGTCGCTCCAATTGGAGCACTATTACATAGGGGCAGGCGCCGTTACGCAGACGGTCTGGAATTATCTCTGCGGGCGACCGCTGAATGAGGGAATTAAGGATCTGGACTTTGTGTATTACGATGAGGATTTGTCGTACGACAAAGAGGGGGAGGTCATCGACAGAGTCAGAGAAACGTTCGGTGAACTGCCCTATCAACTGGATGTGAAGAATCAAGCTCGCGTTCATCTCTGGTATGAAGATCATTATGGCTATCCGATTCAGCCGTATCGTTCTTTAGAGGAAGCCGTTAATAAATGGCCCGCGACTGCTACGGCAATTGGCCTAAGAAGAGATGTGGAAGGCACATGGAAAGTGTATGCGCCATTTGGATTCAATGATCTATTCGCGCTAGTCGTACGAGCCAATAAGGCACAGATCACGCAACCCTTCTATTTGAAGAAATCAGAGAAATGGAAGGCGAAATGGCCGGAACTGACGGTTATTCCATGGGGGGATTAGCAAAGCGGAGGAGAGAAGCTTGGTGACGACGAATTCGAAGCTCGGTTATCTGAGCTGGAGCTTATTTCCGCAGCTGGTTCCGCCTGAAGAAATCATTCGCTAAGTTGCGGAAGTGGAGCGCATCATTGCAGGGTGTAATCCGCAGTTGATTTATTTTCATCAGCAGGATGTCGGGGATGCGCTGGCACGAATTTTCGCTCGCAGGCTAGGCAATACAGACAGGCAGTTCATTGAAGCGGCCACAAAGTCCAAATATGGTCAAGCACATCAGTTGAGCGGATTCGAGGGTAGTTCGCTTCGAAGAGGATGAAAGCGAACGTGGTATTCGATTGCGTTTATCCGGTCCAACATTGCTGGGCGGGAACGTAGATGTCGTGTTTGTGAAACGGCTTTAGTTAACCCGGCTCATAACTCTTGCACAAATTGGAAAATATAAACACATTATTTTCTAGCTTGTGGGAAGGGGACTTTCGAGGATGAGCGTTATTAGACAATCGAACGATCGACAGAAAGTAGTCGATGCGATAAAGCAACGGGCAAACCGCTTGGAGCAGCCGGCCGATCTTCTACATCTTGCGAACGCAGCCGGCGGATCGAAATTTGTATTGCTGGGCGAAGCGAGCCACGGAACGAGTGAGTTTTACACGAACCGGACAGCGCTCTCTCAAATGCTGATCGAACAGCATCAATTCAGTTTTATTGCGGTTGAAGGCGATTGGCCATCCTGTTATGAGGTGAACAAATACGTCAAGCATCACCCCGAGGCCAAAGGTTCCGTCGACGAAGTGCTTCAATCCTTCGATCGCTGGCCATCGTGGATGTGGGCCAATCGGGAAACGAGGGAGCTCATTACTTGGCTGCGCGAATACAATCGTGAGCTTCCTGCGGAATATCGGATAGGTTTCTATGGTCTTGATGTGTATAGTCTCTGGGAGTCGATGGATGAGATTATTAAGCATCTGAAGAAGACAAATTCGCCGGAGCTTGCTGCAGCGCTCAATGCTTTCTCGTGTTTCGAACCGCATAGCCGGGAGGGGCAGAACTATGGCATGTCTGCTGCCTTCTTCTCCGAGCTGTGTCAGGATGAGGTGCTTCAGCTGCTGAGGGAGCTGGAAGCGAAACGAAGTCGGGCCGGCGGTACGCATGAAGCATTGTTGAATGATGAAATCAATGCGTTGGTTGCGGTTAATGCGGAGCGTTATTATGAGGCCATGGTGAAGGGGGGCCCTGACTCATGGAATATTCGCGATCGGCATATGGTTGAAGCGCTCAATCGGGTGATGCATTTCTACGGTCCGGATGCAAAAGCAATCGTATGGGAGCACAACACCCATATCGGGGATGCGCGTGCTACAGATATGGAAGCCGATAACATGGTGAATGTGGGTCAGCTGCTCCGTGAGCAGGGCGAAGAGATTGAAGTGTACGCCATTGGATTTGGGACGCATAGCGGTACAGTAAACGCTGCCGATGCCTGGGAATCTCCGCTTGAGGTGCTTCGTGTGCCGGAAGCGCGGCGCGGCAGCTGGGAGGATCTGATGCACGATGCAGGTGCATATGATCAATGGTTGATTTTCCGAGGGACGGATACAGAGGTCTTTCACCATACGTACGGCCATCGCGCAATCGGCGTGGTTTATCATCCGCATTATGAGCGAGGAAATTATGTCCCTAGCGTCATGGCGGAACGGTATGATGCTTTCGTGTTCATCGACCGATCGAACGCGCTGCAGCCGATAGTTCCGATTACGGTGTAAGGTGAATAAGGTAGGAGCTAAGCAAAAGGACCTATCAGAGGTCCTTTTGCTAGGTTCGTAAAAGTTGATCGCTTAAAACGCGATCGTCATTCAGGCTGATAAATAAGGGGGTTCATGCGTTATTGAATGTGGGGTCCATTTTGATTTCCTTCCGATTGGTAGTGGTGAGAATAGTCCTATACATAAGATAACCGTTTATGACTGTGAATTCAGAAGACGACTGCTCACTGAAGTTAGTTGGATTCAAAGACATCTCTTTCTAATGAGGGAACGTGACATTTGGTTCTCGTATGGAGATACTGAAGACGAGGCAATAACCGTAATAGAAAAAATGAAGAAACAGATTCTGCATCAGGGAATGAGTTATTTTTCTCAGTTTAATGATTTTCCAAATATAGTAACCTCAATCACGATGGACGAAATAATCAATCGTTCAAAGCGTTTAGACAGTTATGGAGCTCCTCTGGATTTAAGAATGGCTTTATTAGTCGCTCGTACACATGCTTTTTTTGGAAATAATGCTGAAGCGGCCATGTTTGCTCGCTGGGGCCTTAATAACGTAGAACATTCAATAGGATTGATTGATGATTTCAAGAAGCTCATTTAGGTTTTTAAAGTATAGCTGGATAGTGAATGATTCGTTTATCAGAGTTGTTTTATCTGAAGGAAAGATTACTTTCTGTAATGTGTAGCTCTAGGAGCCACATATACCCCCAAACCGCTCACTTTCAACCAATGTGTTGCTCTGAGAGCCACACTTTCACGATATCCGCGCACTTTCCGCTAATGTATAGCTCTAGGAGCCACATATACCCCCAAACCGCTCACTTTCAACCAATGTGTTGCTCTGAGAGCCACACTTTCACGATATCCGCGCACTTTCCGCTAATGTATTGCTCTAGGAGCCACACATACCCCCAAACCGCTCACTTTCCGCTAAAGTGTAGCTCTAGCAGCCACACTTGTACTAACTCCAACCACTATTAGCCAGCCTGTCGTCAAACGCATTATTTTTTCTCCCAATCGCCGAATAACACGCGACTTGCATGCCTATTTTGTATGCTATGATGGAGATAATTGGGACAATACTTTCCGGATAATCAATCCATAATCATCGGTAGGGGTGAAATCCAATGACGATTACGATTATGTCGAATGGGGTATTAAGAAAGAGTGAGCGGAATCCGAGGTATTTTGAAGATGGGGCAGGCGAAATCATTCTGTTAACCGGCTCGCATACGTGGGCGAACCTTCAGGATCTCCGTTTAGAAAGTGGACCGGCGTTTGATTACGAGGAATATCTCACCATGATGGCAGAGAATAACCATAATTTCATGCGGTTATGGCAGTGGGGGCACCCGCTCTATGCACCGTGGACGTTAGATAACGTATATTTCGATCCGATGCCGTACATGCGGACAGGAGATCAGGCAGCTCACGATGGGCTGCCGCAATTTGATTTAACGAAGTGGAATGAGTCGTATTTTGCACGATTGCGGGAACGAGTTGTGCAAGCCGGGGAACGCGGTATCTATGTGTCCGTGATGTTCTTCGACGGCTGGTGCCCGAAGAATGCGAGGGAGGGAAGCGACCCGTGGCTCTCGCATCCCTATAACCGAGCTAATAATGGAAATGGGATTCATGGCGATAGCAGCGGCGATGGTAGAACGGATATATATAGCCTGGAAATTCCGTCGATCGTAGAGCTGCAGCAAGCATTTATCCGCAAATGTATCGATACCGTGAATGATTTGGACCATGTTTTATTCGAAATCATTAACGAAGTCGAGAACTCGGATCGGGCTCTAAAGTGGCATACTCACATGATACAGTACGTGTATGAATACGAGTCAGGACTGCCGAAGCAGCATCCGGTTGGGATGACGGCAATTGGCGGGGAGCAAGAGAATACCCTTTTATTTGACTCCACTGCCGACTGGATTTCACCGGGAAAAGGGCCAGATAACGAATATCAAATTGATCCTCCTGCAGGCGACGGAAGCAAGATCATCATTTCCGATACCGATCACTTGTGGGGCCATGGAGGAAATTATCATTGGGTGTGGAAATCATTCCTTAGAGGGCTCAATCCCATATTCATGGACTCATGGTGTCCGGTTCCGGGTGCTCCACTGCCGGGTTATCCGGGTAACGTACAGCTGAATTCGCGCGACTATCCGGATTGGGAGCCGCTTCGCCGTAATATGGGTTACATTCGGCGGTATGCCGATCGAATCGGCCTTCAGCAAGCGATTCCCAATGAAGAAATCGCAAGTTCCCGTTATTGTCTCGCTTCGCCGGAGAACGGCTTTCTTATTTATGCCGAGCAAACAAACGAACCGTTAATCATCGACTTAAGCGTGGCTCCCGGTAATTGGCAAGTAGAATGGTTTGATCCTGTGAATGGTGCTGTCCTGCCAGCGGAGTCCGTTCAGGGCGGGTCGAAAGTGACTTTTGCGATTCCATTCACCGGTGGAGCCGTACTATTCCTATTTTAGAGAGGGGTACTTAGCATGATTACGTTTAACCGCTTCAGCCAACTTCCGGCTAATGAGATCGTCTCCCTTTGGAACAAAGGATTCGAAGGGTATTTCACGAATGCCGCCATGGATCTCGATCGATTTATGGCTCGAACAGTCAGTGAAGGGTTGTCGCTTGAGCATTCGCTGGCCATGCTGATCGACGGTGAACCGGCCGGATTTGTGATGAATGGCTTCCGGACCGTTAACGGAGTGAAAATAGCCTGGAACGGCGGTACGGGAATTGCTCCTGCGCATCGAGGCAAAGGCTTCGGAAAACAGCTCATGGCGCAAAATGTGCAGCTGTACCGGGAACAAGCGGCTAATCTTGCACTCCTCGAAGCCATTAAACAAAATGAGGCCGCAATCAAGCTCTATCAAGGTGCCGGTTATCAAATCACCGGACAACTGGTTTGTTCCGTCAATGAGGACGCTTTAGACCCGAGCTTACTCCTGCCTAGCTTTCCGCATCGGTTTGTGGTCAGGCATGCAAAGCCGCGAGACGCTAGAATGCTATCCTTCTATAATCATGATGCCGCTTGGCAGACGAGCTGGCATACTCAGAAGGATGGAGAATGCCTCATCATCGCAGATGGAGAAGAGCTCGTAGGATATGCGATATACAAACGAAATTATAGGGATGACGGCATGTTGGCTTCGATTGTGCTCTATCAGTGTGAAGCGGCGCCAAGAAGGTCGGATTCAGGGAAGATTCTCAAAGCACTTCTCAAAGAAGTGTATAGCCCGCTGGAAATGCCCTATAAACGAATGACGCTTAACATTAGGCAAAGCAATGAAGAGCTGCTTGAGCTGCTGGATCGTCTTGGTTTCAAGCCTTATATCGAACAAGTTCATATGTCGCTCCGGCTCTAATGGACAACTTGCAACCGCTCTATCGAATGGCTTATGATTGGGAGTAGGAATGCTGCAATGATCTGTAATCATATGAAGGAGTGATTATTCATGTTCGACATTATCATTATCGGAGCAGGCCCTGCAGGAGCAAGTGCAGGATTATTCGCAGCCAAGGCTGGCAAGAAGACACTTCTGATCGACAGCGACAAGAGCATGACGAAGAAGGCATGGATCGAGAACCATTACGGTCTGCTGGAAACGACAGGTCCCGAGCTCGTTGAGACAGGCAAGAAGCAAGCAGTTAAATTCGGTGCAGAGCTGATTCAAGATACAGTAGTTAATGTAACCAAGAGTGAGAACGGTTTCAGCGTAGCGACGGAATCGCAGCAATTCGAAGGCAGCCATGTCATTGTGGCAACGGGCATCTCGACAGATCTGGCTGAGAAAATCGGTTTGTCGGTAAAAGAAGGCACGGAGCCGCGTATTAAACAAGTATTCGATGTGGATGCCAGCGGAAAATCGAACGTTGCCGGAGTTTGGGTAGCCGGTACGGCGGCTGGCGTTAGCGTGCATACGATCATTACTGCAGGCGATGGTGCTAAAGTTGCCATTAATGTCATCAGTGAGCTGAACGGAACACGTTACGTGGATCATGATCTGCTGAAATAAGCGAAACCCAATCTAATCTATTTAACAAAAGGAACTGCTCCCAGGGGCAGTTCCTTTTGTTTGTGCGCGTGAATACCGTATAGGCAGGAGAGGAGAGATGCGCATGATCTATGTCGTACAAGGCGGCGATACGTTAGAGCGAATCGCTGACCGCTTCGGCTCTAGTGTCGCACGGCTGTTGGAAGTGAATGTGATCTGTGATCCACAACTGATTCTGGTAGGTCAACCTATTCTAATCCCGGATGCCGGCATTGACTACCAGAGGGCAGGCGGTTATCCCTATTACGTCGTTCAATATGGGGATAGTTTAACCTGCTTGGCCCCTCAATTTCACCAAACGCCGGCTGCATTAGCTGCGAGTAATCGGCTATCGTTAGCCGCACCATTAGCGGTTGGAAGTGAGCTTCTTGCTGGCTTCACAGTCCCGGACCCGGCGCGATTAGCATCCGAATGGGAGCAAACCGCCACATCCCCAGATTGTAATCTAAATTCCATGCAGCAGCATGGCATTTACTATATCGGTTCCTTCCAATGGGAAACACTCGGGGAAGCAGCCGTTCCGTTTCTGGTGCCGCTGTTGAAGCACCCCTGTGAAACCGTTCGCTATTATACCGTGATGAGCTTAGGGCGGATCGCAACAGGTGATGCAACCCAAGCTGCATTAGAGTTGGCGACGCAAGATCAAACACCGTACGTGACAGAGCTCGCGAAGCTGGCTTTGCGCCGAGCAAAATTAGTGCCGGAAGTGACCAAACGAGTACATCTCTTTACGGCGGATCAACGGTTGTATGCCGAGCCCAATGGGAGTTCTACGTCGACAGCGTTACCTGCCGGTACGGAGATCTTCTCGATGAGATGGAACATTCCAAGCAGTACGAATGAAGAAGGCCCAAGAGGCGGACTGGAATATTACGATCAGGTCCAAGTTCGAAGCACCGGTCAGATCGGCTATTTGGGACGGGTAGGATTCAACGATGCTCAACTGATTTAACCGGATAAAATGGTGGAAAAAGTACAACAACTACAGGAATCCGTTCATTGTCCGCTACTCGAAACTCCTTGATAATAAAGGTAAACCACCTTCATCCACTATCGAGGAGTGAAATGAAACATGCTGAATGCGGAACAGTTGAAGCAGTATCATGAGTTGGGATATGTTATCTTCGATCAACTATTTACAGCAGAAGAAATGGACCGAATTCGCACGATTATTGACGTTTTTGACTTGGAAGGCGAAGAGGCTCTTAAGCAGGGCAGCAAAGGGTTTAACAATATCCCCAATCAAATCAATTTCACTTGCAATTTGGCCAGACGAAATGAGGAACTCGAGCAATTTATCGGTGATCAGCGATTTGTCGATCTGACCACTAGCGTGCTAGGGGGGGACATCCGGCTGTATTGGGATCAATCCGTCTACAAACGTCCGGAAGCGAAGAAAGACTTCCCATGGCATCAGGATAACGGCTATGTACCGACTGATCCGGTTCACTATATGACCTGCTGGCTGGCACTCGATGATGCAACGATCGAAAATGGCTGTATCTGGATTCAGCCAAGCTCGCATCTTCAAGGTTATGTGGAGCATGTGCAGACGGATACGGGCTGGCAGTGTTATTTCGGCGAAGATCCGGGACAACCGGTTCCACTGCCTAAAGGCAGCATGGTGATCTTCCATTCCCTTCTCTTCCACCGCAGCACGCCGAATCAAAGCGACCGTACGCGCAAAGCCTATGTCATTCAATATTCGGTTGAAGGAGCGAGGAATCCGGTAACCGGCAAAGTGTTCGACAATGGGCCGCTCATCGCTCAAGACGGTAGAGCACTGATTACCAAATGAGTGCGGTCATCGTCGTTTGTTTGCGAAATTTGCAAGAGAATCGTCATGGCACCATGCTTGATCAGCTCGTTCAAGAGGGCCACGATGTCTCGCTCAGCCACTGCCTAAATCAGTGCGTCGGCTGTAGAAGAGGACCGGCACTCTCGATCAACGGGTCATGGATCGGTGCTAACGATGAAGCAGCGCTTCGTAATGAGGTTGACGTGAAGCTGTTGAAATAACGTTTCCAAACCATACATGAGCTGGTGTAAACTAGAAATATACTAGCTGATAGGATTGGCGGGGGAACCGGTGGAAACCAGATCGCTTACAAGCACTAGCTTCGATCAGTGGCAGGTCAATGTCTACATGGTGGATGAAGGTAAATACGAGACGCTTAATCATCAGCGCATTATGTATCCGAATTGGGTCATCAGCCATGTGCGTCAAGGGCATGTGATCACAACGACGAATGGCGAGCAGCATGAGGTACGTGAAGGAGGGGTAATGCTGCACCCTCCTTTTTTGCCGTTCTCGGAACGGGCGGACCGACCCGGCATACACGAATGGGTTTCGGTTCAAATCCAAACGAGCTACAACGTAGACCTGTTCCAGCTCTATCAAGTCCAGCCCGTTGTGAAGCTGCTCGATGGAGACGCGTATAGTCACGTGTTTCAATCGCTGCTTCGTACTTGGAAGAGCAGCTCATCCTTTCGCGAGGTGTCACTCACGGCTGACATCCTTCGATTGTCTGCGATGCTGCTCGAGAGCTGGGAAGCACATGGAAGAATTGGCCGCAGCGAAGCCTATTCCGCGAAATATGAGAGGTTCTTTCCTATCATTCGTTATATGGCTGACCATATGGCGATGAAGCTATCGCGCGATATGCTCGCCGAGCAGGTGCATTTGAATACGAATTATTTTGACCGAGCTTTCCAAGAAGCCTATGGCATTAACCCGATGCAGATGCTGAGGCAGATGAGGCTGAACAAAGTGAAGCGTCTGCTTGAGACGACAGAGGAGCCGCTTAGCCAGCTGGCGCAACTATGCGGTCTTGGTGACGCTGCCTATTTGAACCGGCAGTTCGTGAAGACTTTCGGTATGACGCCGGGCAAATACAAGCAGACGATTCGTTCGGCGCAAACGAATTTTATGGCGGCTAAGAAATAAAGACTAGTGAAGTAAAAGTAACTGACTTTTGTTCACGAGGCACAAATGGTACGATTATATTATTAGGTAGAGTTTACAAGGTTGCAAAGTTGAGAGGAGTGGTAAGTAACAATGGAGAAATCAGGAATTAAGGCGCTTCAGCTAAACATGTTGGCGAATGGGAATGACTTCATTGTCCATGCAGCTATTGTGTGGGACGAGCAGGAGCTTATCCTCGTGGATACCGGAATCCCCGGACAAGTCGAAGTGATTCGAGAAGCGATGGCGAAGGAAGGCTTCCATTTTGCGGATTTGACCAAAATCATCATTACACACCAAGACCGTGACCATATCGGCTCGCTTCCGGAGCTTGTGGAATTGTTAGAGGGGCGGGTGGAAGTGCTTGCTCACGAAGTAGGCGTCCCTTACATCGCCGGCGAGTTTCCACTTCTGAAGAGCAAAACATTGGTGCCTCCTGTCAAGGTCGATACTGTTCTGAATGATGGGGATCTGCTGCCGGTTGCCGGTGGTTTGCAAGTCATCTATACGCCGGGACATTCGCCGGACCATATCGCGCTGTATCATATTCCGAGCAAGACGCTGGTTACCGGCGACTCACTGACCGCTAACGAAGGCGCGCTGATGCCGCCTGCTCCGAATTTCACCCCGGATTGGGCGACTGCGATCGAGTCCGTTAAGAAGTTCCAGAAACTTGATATTGCCACAGTCATTGTCTATCATGGCGGCTTGTGTACGGAGAATCTGCAAGAGCGATTGGCGGAAATCGTGAAATGAATCCACAAGTCATCACGATCCTGATCGTCGTTGCAGGTTTAGTCATCTGGCGCAGAAGGAACAGTATGTATCGGCCTATTAAAGGAAATGGCAGACGCCTGCTGCTTCCGCTTATTTTCCTGCTTCCGGCCTTCTCGTTATTGTTTAATCCGGATTTCAAGCTGCCGGCGAGCGAATTGGCTGCAGCAGTTGGTGCAGGACTTCTGCTATCGATACCGCTAATTCTGACGACGAATTATGAAGTACGCGCAGACGGCCAGATCTATGCGAAGAAGAGCATCGGGTTCATGATCTCGTTTGTCGGCTTGCTGCTCATTCGACTCTTCATGCGCGACTACTTATCTGATCTGGATCCGAATGAACTAAGCGCTATTTTCATCCTTGTGGCTGTTGGTTACGTCATTCCTTGGCGTATCGCGAGTTATATTAAATTTCGCACGGTGTATACAGGCAGTATGCAAGTATCCGAATAGCTGTAGGAGGCGTGTGGGGAATGAATCAAGAAGTGAGCAGCTTTATCGAGGAATTGAAACAGCCATGGCAGGTGGAGGCGTGTAATCAACTCCGTCAGTTGGTTCATCAAACAGTTCCATCGATCGATGAGCGTATCCAGTATAAAAAGCCGCATTTTCTGAAGGATGGCAAATACGCGGCCGTTATCAGCACGGCGAAAGATACGGTTACATTCATGATTTTCAATACGACGAACCTCGATCTGTCAGGCGGGAAATTTGAAGGGCCTGTGGAACGAAGATGGATGAAGTTTCGTGAAGGGGATCCGATTGATTTGCCATTGCTTGGCAAAGTGCTTTCAGAGGCGTCGAGCACACTGTAGTCGAGGGAGAGTCAGCACTCATCATGTATAAGGCCATATTGTTCGATCTGGATGGAACGCTTACCGATCCCAAGCAAGGCATAACCAGAGCGGTGCAGTACGCGCTGGTCAAATACGAGATCATTGAGCCAGACTTGGATCAGTTGGAGCCGTTTATCGGGCCGCCGCTCGCGAATTCTTTTCAAGAACGATATAGATTCTCGGCATCCGAAGCGCGAACAGCGGTGGATTACTATCGCGAGTATTTTACCGATAAAGGTATCTATGAGAATGAGTTATATGGCGGGATACGAGAACTGCTTGAAATGCTCGCGGAACAGAAGAGAACCTTAATGGTCGCCACTTCCAAACCGACTGTGTTTGCGGAGAAAATTTTAAGCTATTTTGAAATCGACTCTTATTTCGACTATGTATGCGGAAGCAATCTCGATGGTACGATGTCGGATAAAGGTGAAATTATCGCTCATATTCTACAATCGCAGCAGCTCACTGCGGATTCAGCAGTGATGATCGGTGATCGCAAGCATGACTTGATCGGCGCTCATCGTAACGGAGTTGCATCCATTGGAGTAGAGTACGGCTACGGAAGCGAAGAAGAGTTACGGGCACAATCGCCGAAGTATTATGTGCGGAGCGTACAGGAGCTGCATGAGCTGTTCCAAATTCCATTAGCAATATAAAGATTCCTGCAATCTTCTTCATCCAGTAGCTTTTCGTTGAAAAGCCTGAGCTTTCGTGTACCTACGCGAGAGTTCAGGCTTTTTTTGTTTGAATCACAAGACGTTATGTAAAAATTTTTATATGAAAACTATTGACGACAGCCGTCATTGTGTAGTATTTTCTTAAAGGCCTAATATCTTATTCAGTAAGATAATGAATGGGTAAGCAACTGATTGAGGGAAGTAACGCATTGTTCAGAGTGGAGGGAGAATGATTACACATTCAGGCGGAAATAAACTTGCTGAGCTTCAGCTCCTCATGGAACGATTTGCGCAGAGAGCTAAGAATCAGATCAAGCTGATTGAAAATCCGTTCAACCTCGCGAACGGGCATGTTTTCGTATTGATGTACTTAAGACGTACGGAAATTTGCCGGGTGAATGATGTCGTGAAGCTCCTCGGCATTACATCAGGCGCTGCTACGGGATTGACGGATAAGCTTGTTACACTCGGACTCATTGAACGGACGAGACCGGAGGATGACCGCAGAGTCGTACAATTAAGCTTAACGGAGAAGGGCAAGGAAACGGTTGAGCAGATTCGTAACCAGAGGATGGAATGGTTCACCAGCTTGGTCGGACAGCTGGAAGAGGATCAGGTAGATCTCATCACGGATGCTTTTAAGCTGCTATTGCAAGCACTCGAGGAAAAATGACAGAAGGAAGTGGTACGATGACAAATTTAAGTCCAAGACAGCTTCGCTGGATCGTTACGGGACTTATGCTCGGCTTGCTGCTCGGATCGCTCGATCAAACGATTGTATCGACGGCCATGCCGCATGTTATTGCAGAGCTAGACGGATTTAGCCTGTATAGCTGGGTATTTACGATTTATATGTTAACCTCAACAACGGCTGTTCCGATATTCGGAAAGCTTGCCGATTTGTTCGGCAGAAGACTTGTTTATTTGATCGGGATGGGACTGTTCCTTGTAGGTTCCGCGCTTTGCGGTCTGTCCCACAATATGACGGAACTGATTATCTTCCGTGCGATTCAAGGTATCGGTGCAGGAGCGCTTATGCCAATCGCGATGACCATTATCGGGGATATCTATCCGCCTGATCGGCGCGGTAAAATGCAAGGTATTTTCGGCGCGGTATTCGGCTTGTCCAGTGTTGTCGGTCCTGCAGTAGGCGGATTTATCGTTGACCATATTGCTTGGCAGTGGATTTTCTACATCAATCTTCCTTTCGGTATTTTCGCAGCGATTATTCTATCCATGGCTCTGAAAGAATCCAAAAGCTCGGAGAAAAAATCGATCGACTGGGGCGGCGCATCTGCACTAACAGGTGCGGTAGTAGCTTTCTTGCTTGCCATTGAGATGGGCGGTAGCGGTTCGTCCGAGGGCGGCATCACGAAATACGCTTGGGATTCGCCGCAAATTCTCGGTTTGTTCGGAGCGAGCCTGCTGCTCATTCTGATCTTCATTTGGATCGAATCCAAAGTGAAGGAGCCGATTATTCCGCTTAAATTGTTTAAGCTTCAGGCGATTTCGGTATCCAGTATTGTTGGTTTCATGATGGGGATGGGCATGTTCGGCGCGATTACGTACATTCCGCTCTATTCACAAGCTGTTATCGGTACGTCAGCATCGAATTCCGGTTATATTCTCACTCCGCTTATGCTATCGCTTATTCTCTCCAGCATTATCGGGGGGATTCTGATCAAGAAGCTGAGCTACCGTACAATTGTAATGTCTGCTATGGCGATTATGACGGTCGGTTACTTCCTCATGTCCCAAATGAATGTAGATACTACCCGACTAGAACTGATTCTGTACATGATTATTATCGGCTTCGGTATGGGGGCGCTTATGCCGGTACTCACCATCGCAGCTCAAAGCGCGGTTGGCCATGACCTGCGTGGTGTTGCGACCTCTACTACGCAATTTACACGCTCCATTGGCGGTACAGTTGGTGTTGCAATCATGGGCGTTATCATGACGAATAACATGACAAGCGGAATCAAAGATATTCAAGGTGATTTCACCGATATACCGGCAGATAAGCTTAGTCAGTTTGCGAATCCACAAGCGCTGCTTCAGCCCGAAGTGAAGGCGCAAATTCCGGATAAGCTGCTTGCAGCTTTGCAAGGAATTCTGAGCGATGCGATCACGTCCGTGTTCGTAATCGGTATTGTTGTCGTCTTGATCGGTTTGGTTGCGGCCATCTTCTTCGGCAAGCTCCGTATGCCTAGAAGCGAAGAAGGCGCGAAAGCTGTCAAAGCTGAACTGAATATGCATTAGATGCCACATGGTGGACAGTTGAAATAACTGTCCGCTTTTTTCTTTGCATCGGATCACATTCCGCATAGCTCTGTGAAGAAGTAAGGAGTAAAAAAAACGTTTTCCACTGAAACTAACATAGGGGTGATGAATCATTGGGGAGTTATAAATCCAGGGTTATCCATTATGGTTGGTTAACGCTTTGTATGGTGCTGGCTTGCACTGTCTTCCTGCAGTTTAGAGCGTTGACCAATCAGCATAACGAGCAGCAAGAGATGCAGGCACTCTATGAGGAGAAAACGAATGATTATTTTTTGGAAATGCTTGCAAACGTGAATTCTTTTCAGCCGCTTGTGAAATCCTTGACCGAAATCTCGGCCATCCGTGATATGAAAGATCGCAAACATAACCAGAAGGTACTCGATCTCGCCAAAGAACAGGCCAGCCAAGTGACCAATCAGCTGCTGCTGTTGATTCAGGCCGCGGATCTCAAAGAGCAGGACCAAGAACTTCGACATCGGGTCAATAACCTGATTATGACCTCTCAGCAGCAGGAAGATGCAGCTATTCTTGCTTTTGAAGCCGATCTCTGGAGAACCGTATATAGCACAAGCTCGAGGTACTGGTTAAGCAAGCCGCAGGTAATCGATCAAATTTCACTCGAAGCCAATCGTGACGCCGCCGTGGAGATGGCCAATCTTGATAAGACCATGCAGCAGTTCAAAGCACGTGCGAACGAAATGAGAATGAGTAATCGATACGTAGGCATGCAATTGGATTTCATTATGTTATTAAAGAAGGACCTGCTGCAAGAGCTTGTCCCGCATTTGAAGAAGCTGACTGCTGTCAATGAGTCCTTCAACAAACGGAAGGCAGTGGGCTGAAATCAGCAGTGGAAAAAAAATCCATACAAACGCTGCGGAAGCTGATATAATACGGCTTATTACCAATTTTCCGATGAGGTGATCAGCATGTACATACCGAAACCCAAAGCAGGAGAATATAATTCCGTATGGGACAATTACTATGCAACGGTTGATGAAGGCGACATCCTTCAACTTCTTGTGAGCCAAGGTAAGCAAATTTGCGAGTTGTACAGTTCGCTGACGGAGGAACAAAGTCTATATCGCTATGCGGAAGGCAAGTGGAGCCTCAAAGATGTGCTGGGCCATATTATCGATACCGAGCGTTTGATGACGTATCGGATTCTCGTTGCCGGCAGGGGCGATTTGACGCCATTGCCTAGACATGCAGATGTATATGTGAGCTTAACCAACTTTGATCGTCGGCCGCTAATTGACTTGGTCGAAGAGTATCGCACTGTGCGAGCATCTTCTGCATCCCTGGTTCATGGATTGACAGAATCGGAGATCCAGCAATTCTGCATCCTCAATGAAACGAAAACGTCGGCTGCAGCCGGTGCGTATTTCATTCTTGGACATGCTCAGCATCACATGAATGTCGTACATGAGCGATATTTGCCTCGTCTAACTTAATGTAGGTAGCCGCGATCAAAGTCGCGGCTTATTTATTTTCAGCTGCGCTGGGCAATGCTGTTCGCTTCTGGAGACAGGATTTACGAACACTTTGGCGAATTAGTAGGAGGTTGTAGTGTTTATAGTAAATTCTGGTCATGAAGGAGCGACTTCTATGCAGAAACTGTTTGAATACAATTGGCAGGTCCGCCAGGACTGGTTTGCATGGTGTGAGAATGCAACAGAAGAGGAATTGCTTAAGAAACGTATTGGCGGAATGGGCAGTATTCTCTATACCTTGTTTCATATTATCGATGTTGAATTTAGCTGGATTAACGGTTTGCAAGGGAATGGTGAACCACCGATACCACCTTTCGAAGAATTAGCTTCTATTCAGAAAATAAGAGCATTTTCGGAGCAATGTCATGCAGCTATTGCCCCCTTCGTATATGGCTGGAACGACAGCTTGGAAGAGAAGCTGCTGACCGATCTGAATAATGAAGGTGAAACAGAGCGCTTTAAATACGGTGAAATTATGCGGCATGTCATTGCGCATGAAATTCATCATATCGGTCAATTGTCGATTTGGTCGCGTGAGCTGGGATTGAAGCCGATCACGGCCAACCTCATTCGCAGAGGGCTGTTCGATTAAACTACAGAGGAGTGAAATTGATGCCGAAGGATATTTGGATCAACCTGCCGGTAAAGGATGTCCGCAAGTCAAGTGCGTTTTTTCAAGAAATTGGCTTTACGTTAAACAAGCAGTTCGAAGGTCAGGATGATAAAGCAGGACTGATCATTGGCGAGAAAAACGTTGTCGTGATGCTGTTCCCCGAAGAAACGTTCCGCACATTTACAAGCAGCCCAATCGCAAATGCCAGTGAAGCATCGGAAGTATTGCTCTCCATCGGCGCTGACAGCAAGGAAGAGGTGGACGAGCTGCTTGTGAAGGTCACTGCGGCCGGCGGAACTATTTATAGCAAACCTCACGATGCGGGCTGGATGTATGGCGCCGGATTCGCGGATCTGGACGGACATAAGTGGAATGTGCTCTACATGGATTTCAGCAAAATGAATGGTTAATCCACCGACCGGTAAGGCACTCCTTGTCGGAGTGCCTTTGTGCTATACCTGCAATATGATGACGAGGAGTATACGGAGATGGCCAATAGCAGATTGAATCACAAAGCGGATGTGTTCATAAGCAGTTCCAAGAAATGGCGAGAAGAGTATGAAGAATTACGAAATATCGTTCTTGCTTGCGAGCTGACCGAAGAGTTTAAGTGGATGCATCCTTGTTACACATTCCAAGATAAAAACATCGTATTAATCCATGGCTTCAAAGAATACTGCGCGCTGCTGTTTCATAAAGGCGCATTGTTAAAGGATCCCGAAGGCATCCTCATTCAGCAAACTGAGAATGTCCAAGCCGCGCGCCAGATTCGGTTCACCAGCGTGCAGCAAATAGTGGCCATGGAAGCTACATTGAAAGCCTATATTCGCGAAGCCATTGAAGTCGAGAAATCCGGTTTGGAAGTGGCTTACAAGAAGAATACCGAATATACGGTACCTGAAGAATTTCAGTCGAAACTCGATGAAGTCCCAGCATTGAAAGCAGCTTTCGAGGCGCTAACACCGGGACGACAAAGAGCTTACCTACTTCATTTCTCCGAACCCAAACAATCCAAAACACGCGTGTCACGGGTTGAGAAATATACGGAGCAGATTCTCAGCGGCAAAGGATTAAATGATTAGTTTACTTCCAGGAGCTGCTTAATCAGACGTTTCGGCGCAGCGTGCAAATAGGCTTCCTTGAGCAGAATGCCCATTTGATCCCAGTCTGTTGGTGAATTTACACCGACCCAGCCGCGATGTCCGATATACTTCGGTTTATAGAACTGCTCCTGCTGCAATATGATTTCTTGATTCTCCAGATCGGACTTAAACGTGATGCCATAATCGCTCATGATAATAAAGGATTTGTCTTTCACTTTAAATGTAGTATGGCCATGTCCGTCGATGATTTCCGTTGTTTCGGGAAGGCTGCTGCAAATTTTCCTAACCTGCTCCAGCATGTGAATCCCTTCCGGTGTCTGCATGCCAATTGGATGATTCATTCCTGTGTCCTCCTTATGAAATGACCGGCTGTCCACATACCTTTCAGACAAGCACCGCATTCTCCTTATATAAACATGACAGGAAAGAGTTCGCATTTCAAGCAGATCATGCTGGGTGCAACCTTTTGATACGCAACGGAGTCAGTATAAGTGAAGTGCAGCTTGACTAATGAGGGGGTTAGAGAATGAAAACATCCGTTCTCTTTATGTGTCTACTTAGTGGAGTCGTGTTGGCAGCCGGCGTGTGGAGCTATATTGTCGTTCAAACGATCTAAGTCAGATTTCGTTTAGTTATAGATAGAGCAAGTGAAGAGAAGGTGACCTGCCCTGCAATTGACAACCAGATGGCGTATGATTCGCGCTTCAACCATTCTGCTGGGAATCCTCGCGGTTCTCGGCGGAATGTTACTCTTGCTGGTGAAAGCGTTAAATGCGCATCACACACCGAGAGTGGTTCGATACCCTGCGCATGATTATCATTATTTCGAGCGGGAAGCATCGAATGGATTCAAGCTCCATGTGCTGCAAACGCAGCCCTCGAATGTTACCTTTGAAACGATACGTAATAATATTACGTTATCCGATTATTACGGCATTAACGGCGGTTTCTTCTATGAATCCGCTCTACTCAGCATGGCTGTTATTAATGGTAGTCCCGTGGCAGGCGTCTTAAATCAATACGGCTCCGGATCGGAAAATGCGAAATACCCGCGCGGCACGCTCGTATGGGATGAGGCGGCTAATCAAATGAGCGTGCAGGTGGTATCCAACGTTTCTGAGCTGCAAGTCATGGACCGAGCCCATTTCTGGGCGCAAGGCGGAATCAGCATGAGCCTTGGACATGACGAAGATTGGCTGATGAAAGCACAGCTTGAGAACGCGCCTAACATGGACGATGAGAGGCTCCGAACCGCGGCCGTTTATGACAACTCGGGAATGCTTTACTTAATCGTTAGCAGTACGAAGGGAACGTTGGCGGATTTTCGAGCGGCGATTATGGAGCAAATTGGAGAAGGCCAGCTGACTGACGGGATTTTCCTCGATGGTGATGGATCCTCACAGATGCAAGCTGCCGAAACCGTTCTTCCTGGCGACAATAGGCCGGTAGTTCAGATGATTCGGCTCATTCATTGAGTGATTTCAGAACATTTTACACTTACATAACGATACAATCTGTGGTAATCTAGTAGCTATTATTGCTTTATTGCAAAAAAGCGTCAAAGCGCGAAACCTCGAACCTGCGACGCTTGCTATGCGACTAAGGAGAGACAATAAATGACTACTAGATTGGATGAACTCAGACAAAACATCGATAGCCTTGATAATGAACTGGTTGCGCTGCTTGCTAAACGGTTCCAACTAACGGAAGAAGTGGGCAACTATAAGGCGATCCACAATTTGAACGCTCAAGATGCGAACCGTGAAGCACAGCAGTTTGTCAAAATCGCGCAATTGTCAGAAGCTCACGGACTAAACGCTACCTATGCAACAGCTATATTCCGATGTGTAATGGATCAAGTGATTGCTAGGCATGAAGAGTTACGAAATGTGAGTGTGCCTCGGTAACGACGCGGCGATACACTTGCAGCTAGAAGGAACAGACGCCAAGGAAAGTGAGGCGTCTTTTTCTTGTTTTCGCCCGGGTTGGCATGAGAATTGCTCATTCAGCAAGCAGAAGGAAGAGCAAAAAACCACCTCGCGCGTAAGGCGCGGAAGGAGCGCGTTAATGAGGAAGCATAGAGCCTATGTTTCGGTTGAGGAGCCATTCCCAGGTCCAAAGGCGAAAGAGCTGCTGGCGAAGCGAAAGCAATTCGTACCGCTTGGCATTGGCAATACGACTCCGATCTTTGTCGAGCAGGCAAGCGGCGCACTGGTGACGGATGTGGACGGCAATGTGTTTCTTGATTTTGCCGGTGCGATCGGCACGCTAAATATCGGGCATTGTCCGCCTGAGGTAGTAAATGCTGTGAAGAAACAAGCTTCGCAGTACATTCACACCAGCTTCCATGTGGCCATGTATGAACCTTATGTCCAACTGGCGGAGAAACTGGCGGAGATCACGCCTGGGCGATATCCGAAGAAAACCATTCTGCTGAACAGCGGGGCAGAGGCGGTTGAGAACGCGGTTAAGATTGCGCGGAAATTTACCGGGAAGCCGGGGATTGTGTCTTTTACACGCGGGTTTCATGGGCGAACCCTGCTTGGCATGTCACTAACCAGCAAAGTTCGGCCGTATAAATATCGTATGGGTCCCTTTGCGCCCGCTACTTATAAGGCGATGTATCCCTATCCGCTGCACAGACCTGAGGGAATGACGGAAGAGCAGCATGCCACCCACTGTGTCTCGCAGTTTGAGGATTTTCTATTGACGGAAGCCGCCCCCGAAGAGCTGGCAGCTGTCATTATGGAACCGGTGCAGGGCGAAGGGGGCTTCATCGTTCCGCCCATTTCGTTCGTTCAGGGGATCTATGAAATATGCCGTAAACATCATATTCTGTTTATTTGTGATGAAATCCAGACCGGCTTCGGACGAACGGGTACGATGTTTGCATCGAGCTATTTTGGCATAGAGCCTGATCTTCTTACAATGTCTAAATCACTTGCTGCGGGGATACCGCTGAGCGCCGTTACAGGCCGAGCAGAGATAATGGATGCCCCTTCTTCCGGGGAAATCGGCGGTACCTACGGAGGCAGTCCACTAGGGTGCGTCGCGGCACTTGCTGTTATCGAGAAGATCCAGAGCGAGAAGCTCTGCGACCGCGCGCTGGAAATCGGGAAGCAAATCATTGACTGCTTCACGGCTCTACAAGAACGGGTACCTGTCATTGCAGAGGTGCGCGGTTTAGGTGCGATGTGCGGCGTTGAATTTATCGATCCTGCGACTAAGAAGCCAATGAAGGAATTTACAGCGAAGGTTGTTCAAGCTTCCTATGAAGCGGGTGTCATCTTGCTTAGTGCGGGCATCTATGGGAATGTGGTTCGTTTCTTAACGCCGCTGGTAATAACAGTTGAACAGCTGCAAGAGGGACTGGACATCCTAACTGATATCATAGAACAACTCTATACGCAGGAACTACCGACCATATAAAGGAGGCTTGGCAGATGATCAAGAAGCAGCTCTATATAGGTGGACGGTGGCTGGAAGCCAAGTCCTATACGACGTTGACGGCGCCTTACTCCGGTGAGGCATTAGCTGAAATTCCTCTCGCAGACCGAGAGGAAACGGAGCATGCAATCGAAGCCGCCTACTTGGCAAGGGGCGTAATGGCGAAGCTGCCTGCTCATAAGCGGGCTACGATCTTGGAAACATTAAGCCGCCTGCTGACTGAGCGTGCCGGTGAGGCAGCCCGTATTATCGCGATGGAGGCGGCTAAACCGCTCAAAGCTGCGAAGGCTGAAGTGGATCGCACGATTCAGACCTATAAGTTTGCCGCTGAAGAAGCGAAACGGTTGAGCGGAGAAATGATTCCGCTCGATGCTGCTCCGGGCGGAGAAGGTCGAATCGCGTATACGATGAAAGAGCCGATCGGGGTCATCGGTGCGATTACGCCGTTTAATTTTCCAATGAACCTAGTGGCACATAAGGTGGGACCTGCAATTGCATCCGGGAATACAATTGTGCTCAAGCCTGCATCGCAAACCCCGCTATCCGCCTTCTTCTTAGCCGAATTGCTTGAGGAAGCGGGACTTCCCGCCGGCGCGCTGAATGTGGTAACAGGCTCCGGTTCCGTTATTGGGGATGTCATCGTGAAGGACGACAGAGTCAAGGCGATCTCGTTCACAGGCAGCCCGAAAGTGGGCATAGGCATTCGCAATCGCGCCGGATTGAAGCGTGTTGCGCTTGAGCTGGGCTCGAATTCCGCTTTAATTATCGATAAAGGAGTCCATGTGTCCAAAATCATTCCGCGCTGCGTAGTCGGTGCGTTCTCTTATCAAGGTCAGGTATGTATTTCTTTGCAGCGCATTTATGTGCATACAGACTGCTATGATGATTTCGTGGCTCAATTCTGCGCGGCAGCGGCAAAGCTGAAGGTCGGTGATCCGCTTGATCCGGATACGGATCTATCCGCGATGATCACGCAAGGCGATGCTGGCCGGGCTCTCTCATGGATTGAGGAAGCCGTGCAGCAAGGGGCAGTGATAGCTAGTGGAGGAGGCACTTCGTCTGCTCAGATTCTGCATCCTACCGTGCTGCTGGAAGTAGATCGTTCAGCCAAAGTATGCTGCGAGGAAGTATTCGCTCCAATCGTGCTCATAAATCGGATCCGGAACGTGGAGGAGGGGATCGAGCTTATTAATGATTCCAGATTCGGTCTCCATGCCGGCATCTATACGGACAATATTCACACGGCGCTTGATGCAGCGGAGAAGCTGCATGTCGGAGGCGTCATGATTAACGATATCCCGACATTCAGAGTGGATCAAATGCCGTATGGCGGAGTGAAAGAAAGCGGGCTTGGACGCGAAGGCGTTAAATATGCCATCGATGAAATGACGGAAATCAAAACGGTTATTATTAATCGGACCTAGCCCATGCCGAATATACTATAGGAATCCACCCTCAAAGCAGGTGATTCTTATGACTTCCCGGTACGGGTTCGGGATGTATCAACAGCAGAAGTCCCATATGCATATGTCGCCGCAGCTGCAGCAAGCGATCAAAATTTTGCAGCTGCCAACGTCGGATTTACTTGATTTTATTAGGGATGAGCTTGAAGAGAATCCATTTCTGGAAGCCTTGGATGGACAGGGAGGAGCCGGACTAGGCGTGGATTGGGCTCGAAGCCCGCGAAGCGCGGCTCCGTTCGATTTCATCGCAGCAGATCAGGGGCTGACACTGGAGAAACACTTGAACGAACAGCTGCGTTTCGATTCGGAGATCCCGGTTTCCATGAAGAAAGCGGCCGCCTATATCATTGGGAATTTAGACGCGAATGGTTATTTGGACTGCCCGCCGGAGCAAATTGCCGCGGAACTGAAGATTTCGGCCGCTGAGTTCGAGAGCGCGTTAAGCTATGTGCAAGGCTTGGAGCCCGCAGGGGTGGGTGCCAGAAATTTGGCGGAATGTTTGCTGCTGCAAGTACAGAAAACGAAGGGCTGCAGCCCACTCGTCGTCACTTTGATTACTTCCCATCTGGAAGCGGTTGCGGATTATCGCATTCAGAAATTAACGCGCTTGCTGCATGCCTCGCATGAGGAGATCGTGTCGGCAATCGGCATCATTAAATCGCTGAATCCAAGACCCGGTGCTGCTTTTCAGCCGAAACACGCAGATTACATCATCCCGGATGTGCTCATTCGTTTGGTCGGCGATCAATTTGTCGTTTCCGTACAAGAATCGGCAGCGCCTAGACTGACCATGAACACGAAGTATGAAGGGATCGCCAAGGAGCTGGGGAAATCGGATGATTCAAGCCGCTTTTTCTTGGCTAAACGAAGTGCCGCTGCTTTCCTGCTCAAGTGCTTGGAGCAGCGCAGATTGACTCTATTGCGGGTAACGCGGGCGATTGTGGAAGAACAAGCTGCTTTCTTTCGAGGAGGCATGGATCACCTGAAACCGATGGTGCTTAGGCAAATTGCGGAGAAAGTGGACCTGCATGAATCCACTGTCAGCCGCGCGGTTGCTGGAAAATATGCGCAGACACCATGGGGCACTTACGAGCTTGGTTACTTCTTTCCGTCCGGCTTCAACAGCGGGCAGGAAGATGCGTCCACAGTGGAGCGTGTAAAGGCGAAGCTGCGGGAGATGGTGGAGCAGGAAGCAGGCGGTGCGCCGTATTCCGACCAACAGCTGGCGGTATTGCTTGAAGGGGAAGGCATTCCAATCTCCCGGCGAACCGTTGCCAAGTATCGGGAGGAGCTTGGCATTGCCTCTTCCTTCAAACGTAAGCGCGCTAAGGAACAAGGGCTGTGACTAATGTTCCGGGAGCATTTTGCACCACAAATTCATATCCTCGAATTTATCGTAAATATCGCAGTTCTTCGTCAGACGGCCCTGGTAGTCGTAGCCTAGCTGAAATAATGCAGCATTCATGCCGAAGGACAATGCGCGCGAGAGCGAATAAGCAGAGCGAATATTCCGCTGCCGCAGGTCCCCTTCCAGCACATGAAGCAGCTGTCGCATCAAACCATGTCCACGGTATGCGGGCAGTGTCAGACAGTCCGTGAGTTCCGCATTGCGATAGGTGGTGTTGATTTCAGCGGAGGCAGCGCTGATGATCCGGCCCTCATGCTCTACGACATAAAACACCGTACCTTCTTCCATGACATGAGCCACGTATGCGGGGTCATTCATCGGAATCGGATAGGTTTCGAAAATCTGCCCATACAAGGAAGCAAGCTCCTGCGCATCCTGAGCAGCAGCACTCCGGATGGAGAACGCATCCGCTAACGGTTCTTTCTCCGTCTTCGGTTGTAGGGCAAGCACTTGCTCAAGAATATGATCCTCTTCGATCCAGTGATCGCTCGTGCGTCTGGTGAGGTCGGTGTATTTGGCCATGCAATAAGCATCATGCCCATCGAAATACCCCTTGTAAATCCCCTCCAGCATATACCCCCGGGCCATAAAGGATCGCATATCCTGCTCACGCGCTTTTACGAACAGCTTCGTATACAGGGGATTGTCTAGCAATTCCGTGAGACGGCTGCACAGTGCATCCACATTGTCCTCGTAGTTATAATCATCGACCCGCAGCCGCTTGTTGAAATCATCTCGGCATAATAGAAGGGTAAAGCTGCTTCCCTGTTCGGTTTCCATTGCATAATACGGCTTATCATTCGGCTTCGATTCCATGATGACTGATCCTCCAATCCCGTTTCCGTTATTCTACATGGATTGCATGCAAAATCAATGCCAGCTTAGTGAAATTGTAGGCGTGTTGCTCAAGTTGGCACGGAAATTGCATGAAGTATGGGCGAGAAGAAAGGCTGATGGGAGGGGAAGCGATTGACGCGGGAGCATTTGATCAAGCCGCTGCTAAGTGCCCACTATCCGATGATTGACTATGGTAAAGGCGTATTTCTGTACGATGAGCATGGAAAAGCTTACTTGGACGCCTCGTCAGGCGCTGTAACAGCAGGGATCGGACATGGGGTGCAAGAGGTAATCGATGCGATGCAGGCGCAAGCGCAGAAGGTGTCTTTTGTATATCGGTCCCAATTTACGAGTGAACCGGCGGAACGGCTTGCGAAGCGACTCAGTGACATGGCACCGGGTCATGATTACTGGTCCTTCTTCGTGAACAGCGGCTCAGAGGCAACAGAAACCGCGATGAAGATTGCCATTCAATATTGGCAGGAGCAAGGGCGGCTCGGCAAAAATAAAGTCATTTCCAGACGGATGAGCTACCATGGCATCACGCTCGGAGCATTGTCGATGTCCGGTCACGTAACGAGGAGACGGCGGTTTATTCCGCTGCTTGAGGAGCTGCCGCTTGTAGCGGCGCCGTATTGTTACCGATGTCCGTATCACTTGTCGGCACCGAGCTGCGGGCAATCGTGCGCGGATGACTTAGAGACGAATATTAAGCGAATCGGCGCCGACCATATCGCGGCATTCATCGCGGAGCCGATTATCGGAGCGGCCGGTGGGGCTGTCGTCCCCCCGGACGGTTACTATGAACGGATCAAAGCGATCTGCGAGAAATACGAGATTCTGTTCATCGCCGATGAGGTGATGACCGGCATTGCCCGCACCGGGACGATGTTCGGAATGGAGCATTGGGGCGTGGAGCCGGATTTGATCGCCTTAGGTAAAGGACTTAGTGCGGGGTATACGCCGATCGCGGCTACCTTGGTGAAGGACCGGATCATGGAGCCGATTCTGGCCGGCTCACAGATTGTCATGTCCGGCCATACGTTTAGCGCAAATCCGCAATCTGCGGCAACGGCGCTGGCCGTACTTGATTACATCGATGCCAAACAGCTGGTAGTTGCCGCCGAGGAGAAGGGCCGCTATTTGCGGCAAGCACTGGAGAGGATCGCGTCTAGCTGTGCAATGATTGGCGATGTTCGCGGCAGAGGGCTGCTGCTCGGGCTGGAGCTTGTCGCCGATCGTGCGAGCAAGCGAGTATTCCCGGTTTCGCTTGGTGTAACGACGCGGATCGTGGAGCGCGCGCAGAGCAAAGGGCTGCTTATCTATCCAGCGGCGGGAGGCGCGAACGGTGAAGGCGATGCCGTTATTATCGCGCCGCCTCTCGTGATTACAACGGAAGAGATGGACCTGCTAGCCTCACTGCTTGAAGAAACGATTGCCGAAGTGATGGGGGAGGTCATGGTCTGATGACGAAACAGAAGATGATCGCGATCGATGAGGCGCTTGGGTGGATCGTAGATGGCTGTACGCTCATGTATGGCGGATTCGGCGGGATCGGAACTCCTCCAACGCTTGTTGAGGCGATATTGGATAAAGGCGTAAGGGACATCACACTGATCGGCAACGATACCGGCTTTCCATGGATTGGTATCGGTCGGCTGGTTACAGAAGGGCGTGTTCGGAAAGTCATCACCTCGCATATCGGCTCTAATCCGAATGCCGGTCGCATGATGGAGGATGGTCGGATGGAGGTGGTTTTCTATCCGCAAGGCACGTTGGCGGAGAAAATCAGGGCAGGCGGCGTGGGACTGGGCGGCATTCTCGTTGATGTCGGAATCGGTACTAATTTGGAAATAGGCAAAGAGAAGGTCATCGTGGATGGCAAAACCTATCTGGTCGAGCCGGCGCTCACAGCGGATGTCGCTATCGTTCATGCTCTGAAGGCTGACCTGTATGGGAATCTAATCTATGACAAAAGCGGTCGTAACTTCAATCCGCTAGTGGCGATGGCAGGCACACGGACGATCGCGGAGGCCGATGAGATTGTTCCGTTAGGCGAGCTGGATCCGGAGTGTATTGTGACACCAGGCATTTTTGTAGATGCTGTCGTTACAGGGAAAGGGGTGAACTGGCAATGGGTGTGGGAGAAACAAGCCGTGACCGGATCGCAAGGCGAGCCGCCCGTGAAATAAAGGATGGCATGGTCGTTAATTTGGGGATCGGCATTCCGACGAGAGTGGCTGATTTTATACCGGAAGGCGTCCATGTGACTTTCCATGCGGAGAACGGCATTTTAGGAACGGGGCCGACACCTGTAGTTGGCGAGGAGGATGGATTTCTGTGCAATGCGGGCGGTTATCCGGTAACACTGGCTATCGGCGCCTCCTATTGCGATAGTGCGATCGCGTTTGCCATGATTCGCCGCGGTTGTATCGACATGACGGTGCTCGGGGCGCTGGAGGTCAGCGAGCAAGGGGATTTGGCCAATTGGATCGTACCGGGTAAACGGACGGCTGGCATCGGCGGCGCGATGGAGCTGGCGCAGAAAGCCAAACGCGTCGTTGCCGTGATGAATCATGTGAATCGCGACGGCAAGTCGAAGATTAAGAAGCAATGCGAGCTGCCGCTCACTGCGCAGCGCTGTGTCGATTTTATCATTACGGAAATGGCGGTCATGGAAGTTACGGATGAGGGCCTTGTGCTGAAAGAAGTGATGTCTCCTTTCACGATTGAGGAAGTAATCAACTGCACCGAGGCCAAACTCCTCATACCCGATAAGGTTGATTACATCACGTAGCCGATGAAGGAGGCGGACAGCATGAACCTGAAGGCGCAAATTCATGAATGGATGCTGCAGAACCGTGAGGAAGGCGTTGGATTGCTGCAGAGCTTGGTCCGAATCGCCAGTACGCAAGGCAATGAACAGGAAGCGCAATTGCTCGTTGCAGGCAAATTATTCGAGATGAAACTGGATGTGGATCTGTGGGAGCCCGATGGTGCCCTGCTGGAAAAGCATCCTTATTTCTATTCGCCGAGAACAAGTTTCGCGGGCAGTCCGAATGTCGTGGGCATCATGCGAGGGAGCGGGGGCGGCCGTTCGATCATCTTAAACGGTCATATGGACGTGGTGCCGGAAGGCGATCGATCGCAGTGGCGCAGTCAGCCGTATAGCGGTGAAGTCGTGGACGGGAAGCTGTATGGGCGCGGTGCATCGGATATGAAAGGCGGCAATGTCTCGTTGCTGCTTGCGATCCAAGCGATTAGGAGCTTGGGTATTACGCTGAAAGGTGACGTGATCTTTCAAAGCGTCGTCGAGGAAGAAAGCGGTGGAGCCGGAACGCTGGCTATGATTGTGAAAGGGTATAAGGCGGATGCGGCTTTGATACCGGAACCGACCAATATGCGGATTTTTCCGAAGCAGCAGGGGTCCATGTGGTTCCGCATCGTGGTAAAGGGTCGGGCCGCACATGGGGGAACGCGGTATGAAGGCGTTAGCGCGATTGAGAAAAGCATGCTCGTGGTCGCTCATGTGCTGGAGCTTGAGCAGGTGCGTAATGCGGGGATCCATGATCCGCTCTTCGCGGATAATCCGATCCCCATCCCGATTAATATCGGCATGATTCAAGGCGGCAATTGGCCGTCTTCCGTGCCGGACACGGTGACATTGGAAGGTCGCATGGGCGTAGCGCCGGAAGAATCACTTGAGCATGCCAAGGAGCAAATGGCCAACTGGCTGGAGCTGCTCGAGGAGAAGGACGAGTGGTTCCGCACTGCACCGCCGGAACTCGAATGGTTCGGCGCCAGGTGGGTGCCGGGAAGTGTAGATCCGGCCCATGAGTTGGTGCGGATCGTGGCGGAGCAATACACGTCGGTGACGAATCAACCGGCAGTATTGGAGGCTTCGCCGTGGGGCACGGATGGCGGGCTGCTGACAGTTCTGGCCGATACGCCGTGCATTGTGTTCGGCCCCGGCCTGACGCAGATGGCCCATTACCCGAACGAGCATATCGAGCTCGCTGCCATGTTCGAAGCAGCCGAGATCATCGCGCTCACGTTGACGGAGTGGTGCGGGGTTGAGGTTGAAAGTGATGGCGAAGGTGAAGTCGTAGGCGTAGGTGGGGGCTCGGGAGCATGTGATGTAACATTAAGGGATGAGGAGAAAGCAGAAGAGTTGATTAGATTGGTCGGGGATGAAGATAGTGGTGGTGTGGTACTGGTTGAGGTTGGAGTTAGTGTGGATTCGGCGGGAGTGGTCGTGCAGGTACACGCTGTGGAAACTGGAGTAGGAACGGAAGTTGACGTACGAGAGGGAGTTACAATAGAGGTAGATGAAGCGCATGAATCAGGAGTAAGAGCAGAAGCAGAAGCAGGAGCAGGAGCAGGAGCACAACAAGATGAACAAACCGTAACAAAAATTCATCGGCACTAAATGGCCAAGCGGCCATTTTCGGCTACATGTACTGAACAAACCCATAAAAATGCGCTAACGAATCGTAGAAGCCTTATTCATTCGAAAACAGCTGCTAATTTATTCTAACGAATCGTAGAGGTCTTATTAGGGGCAATAGGAGCGCAAAAGGGCATTTTAACACAAAATAACGTTTGTAGGATTCGTTAGAATTTCAAATGATAGAAATTATCCTAAATAAGACCTCTGTGATTTGTTAGAGATTTCACAGGGTGAACGCCACCGTGACAGCATGACAAAAGCCGCTTCAAAAGCGCATTGCGCACTATTGAAGCGGCTTTTTGCTGTAGTTAAACGTCTAACGGCAGCTAGCGTCGCCGCAGCGCTTACTCGCTCGTGCCTTCAGGCTCGCTCTTCGGCGCCGCCGCTTGCTCCGGCGCGCCATCCCCGCCGGCAGGCGCTGGCTGCTGCTTCGCACCATCGCCAACCGACTGATCCTGCTGGCGCGCGCGCATGAGCTTTTGCTTCATCTCGTCGCGTTTCTCGCGTTTGTCCTTGAGCGAGTGGTGATCGGCCGCCTGCTCATACAGCTTGCGTCTGCCGATGCGGCGCAAATTTTCTGGCACCAGGTTGAAATTTTCATCCTTGATGAGCGAGATGATGCCGGTGCTCGGCGGCTGCTTCTCGATGCCATAGATTTCGTTGAAATATTCATCTGCACGGCCGGGCACATAATTGCTAGGCTCGGGATAACCGACGATGACGCCTTCATAGTTTCGCAAAATCACTTTATCCTGACTTTGCGAGATCAGATAGTTCGGCTGAAGTGCGATTTTACCGCCTCCACCAGGGGCATCGACGACGAAGGTCGGTACTACATTTCTTATATGATGTATGATAAACTGAGGGAAATCAACGAATAGGAAGTGAACGGGAATGCACTTAGCTATGTACTTGCGTATCTCACAAGAAAAAAAGGGTGAGGGCGTTGAAACTCTAACCAATCATAGGAACATTCTCGTCGAGTTCTGCAAAAAATTTGGACACACCTTTGAGGAGTTTTCAGAAGTACTATCTGGTGGGGCATCTGATATGGATCAAAGACCAGAACTGCAACGTCTGTTAAATACTATTGAACGCTTTGACGGAATACTGGTAATTGAGTTGTCACGGTTGAGCCGTAATGGTTATATATCGGAACTCGTTCTAAAGTACTGTCAGGATTATGACAAGCCTATCGTGACCCCTGACAAGACTTACGACCTTGCCAACAGCAACACTGACGTTCTGACATTCCGTTTTGGTTCATTAATAGCGAGTCAAGAGCATGCCTTAATTGGTAAACGTTCCAAGAATAATAAGATTGCTATGACCAAACAGGGACTTCATATAGCAGGTGGCATTCCATACGGGTATAGACGGAACACGAAAACAAAGAAGCTTGAAATCTTTGAACCCGAAGCAAAAGTTGTACGTTATATCTTTGATCTTCACTCACAGGGGCTTGGTAGTCGCAAAATCGTTGACATCCTGAACCAAGAAGGCTACAAACCGCAGCGATCAGAAGCATTCCAATCGCCCACGGTAAAACGAATAATCAAGAACTCTGCATACAAGGGCACAGTCGCTTTCCAAGATCGGAAACGCATTAAAGAGGGTGGCAAGTATGTTTACAAGGTATTGAACACAATCGAATACCACGATGCCCACCCACCTATTATACCTGTTGAAGAGTGGGAAAATGCAAACCATGAACGGGTTGCCAGAGCAGAAACATTTGGGGCATATCGTAACAAGCCGGCACCAAAGACAGGAACGACTATGCTTAAGGATTTGCTATACTGTGGCATCTGTGGGCGGAAATCAACTATAACCAAAGAGCCAAACGGGAGGTATACGATCAAGCCATGTGGATTTCAACTACCCAATAGTGCTGAGAAGTGCGGAAACAGCGGTGTCAAACTGGAATACGTCGAGTCCGATATTCTTGAGGCGTTGAAGTCACATCAGGAACGAATGAAACATGAACTTTCTCTGCTTGAGCAACAGGATTTGTCTAACGTTGAAGCCGATTTACAAGAAAGATTAGCACACGTGGAGTCCCAGATCAGTGAGAATCAAAGACAACAAGCCAATTTGATTGAATTAGCTGTTTCAGGTATCTTTACGCACGATGAGTTGAAGTCAAAAAGACAAGCATTGATCGATATGGGGCAAGCGTTGGAACAAAGTCGCCAGAAGTTGTTGGAACAAGGTGAGTCCATCAATGTTACAAATCACATTGAACAGATTACTCAACTATTTAAATTGTTGGACGGCTTAGATTCTTTGTCAGCAGAAGCGCAAAACATTGTGTTGAAACAAGTTATTCACAAGATACATTTCACACGTAAAATGCCTATTGAAGTTAAGAAGCTGACAACAAGGAGTCAGATCAGACGCGACTTCCCATATGATTTAGCTATTGAATACTTTTGACAAGGGACGTTCCCAGAACAGGGAGCGTTCCTTTTTATGTCAGCATCTATGACATTGTGTTGAATTAGCATGGGCACTTTGTACGGACAAGCAATATCTAATCGATCTGAGGGCAACTGACAGTGGCTTTCAAATGGTTTTGAGCTGGATTTCATCCAATGACCAACCAAGGGCAGCCATTTCAAGGTGCTGGGCAAGGTCAGGACAGGGGGCAAAATGGGGTCAAAAAGGATGGTTACGGTTCTGGGCTTGTAACTGATTTGGTTCTGTAACGGCTGAAACCCTTGGTACACAAGGGATTGAGCAAAATGGTCATAGTTACACTATCCTGCCCCAAAAGCTTTCCCCTATAGATCATTCACCATTACAGTCTTCTATATAAATATATAATTTTAAAAAGATATGTAACCCTGTAACTTAAGTAACACCCCTTGGTACTACTGGGTTTTGGGTTACGAAAAGGTTACATATTTCGAATTCTCTTGTAACCCATCCCTTGACCTGTTCTGTCCTGTGCCTGTCCAATGCTCTCTGTCCATCTCCTGACCACCTGTGCGCCATACTGTGACTCCATTCGCTTATTCTGGTGTAAATACCTGTACACGCCTACAACGCCGTATATGACTTCTTGACGCGTCTGAGATGGTTTGTGAGCTGCTGTCCATATCCTGACACACGTTCTGAAATTTATTTTTCCATCGATTGTGAAAAATCCAGTTGAGTTGTGATTAAGTAGGTGGAAAGAGGTAGATATTTTTTTATCCATCTGGTGACACCAATGACACCAAAGTGGACGGTGTAGGCTGTCATTACTGGGAACTAATATTCACCAAACTAAACTAGGGGAAAAGATCATGGAAAAGAACAAAGTGGGCAGACCAGCAACAGGACGAATTGGATGGTGGAGCATACCACTATGGGAACGTGAACGGGAACAGAGAAGCATTATGAGACATCACAGATTTGAACGAGACGATTTCATGCAGTACGTCATGACCAACGTCAATCCTGTTGACCAGAACGAGTACATTGCCCAATGCATTAACGAGACTCTGAGAATGATATACAAGCGCGTTGCAGACCGTGTTTTTACGAGAGACAAAGGTCTGGTGTGGCATGACAGTGGGCTACACCGCACAGATGGTTATTCTGCAGATGTCCTAGATGCTGATTATTCACCAATGACTTTGACAATCGAGTCCTATCGTGATTACCAGAAAGGGTACGTCAATGATATGGCTATGGAACGGTATCTGTTGGCAATGGTGGTCAAGGAATTGGTCAAGTGGCTCAATGGTGACATCGATCGGTCAAAGTGGACAGGTAAGGTTAACGGTGATTTCCCACGGGATCTGGATCTTGCTTATCAGCCATTCGTCAAGTTTATGAGAACGGTCATCAACAAGCGTGAACAGGATTTCAAGACCAGCAAACTAAACCTCATGACCAATGATTACAACTTCAGATTTGATCAAGCAGAAGATGACGAGATCAGACGAGAAGAAGATGAGATCAAGCAACTGAGGAAAGAGTACGTTGCGGCATATTGGGAATTTACGAAAGAAAATAATTTTACACTTTTCGGCGACATGACGGTAAAAGTGGATATTTCAGTTCGATAATAGATATTAAGAGGGTAAAACGGAATTCATTTTTTTGCCCGCACAATACAACCAACTATACCGAGGAGTGACAGACAACATGTCCAATAACAAACGATTTACCTTCCGTGTTTTGTCAGATAAAGATCAAGCCATTGTCGATACTTTCCTTACTGAGAATGAGCATATTGATTTTCCGAGTTTTATTCGTAAAGCAGCAATCAACGCGATCATTGCCTCAGAGGATCGGAGATTGGAACAAGCTGTGGAACGAATCAACGCCCATCAACGTCAATACGGCGGGCAGCTACTTCCAGAATAAATTGCTTTCAGCTATGGCTCATGACCTTTTGATCGTGGGCCTTCTGGTGCAAGCAATTTGCACAAACGGGAACAGCAAGGTTTCGTCCTGCTCAGTACCACATTTAGTGGGCATGTCGTAAATGAGGATATGTCCCCTATTAAGTTCGCTTCACCTTTGACGCCACAACGATCACGCTCGTCTCATAATGTGACTAGATCACAAGAGACAGCAGAAAGGAATCAACTTCAACGTTGACTCTAGTTTTCGTGTTGCATCGATGTCTGGTCTCTTGTGAATTTCTTCTAACGAGGATCTTCTTCAGATGATCTTCCTCGCCCCTCTTTAGGTGAGGTCGTTCGTTTTTCCAAGTTGCGTCCAGTAACTATAACTGGACTGTGGTTTGCCTGTTGTCCACATTTCAGCAAAACGGGTACGTGGTTTGTCGGTTTCCACATTGAGAAAATAACCGACTCCTTTTTTATTGTCCCATGCATTGACCTTCCTAGCAGGTTTTTCTCCTCCGAGTTTACTGCTGGGGCTGTCAATGGATTGGACAAGTTGCCTGCCTTCATTGGCGGGCTTTTTGCCGTTCCACTCGAGTTCTTGGCACTGATCTGGGCGGATCGCTGTCCAAGGGCTTATACAACTGAATCCGACAATCGCATAGCACGAAACGACACATAAACAATCCAATTTACAGGAGGTACGACAATGTCAGAACACATTAACGAAAAAGCCTTGAAAGATGAGCGCTGGGATCAGATCGAGATCGTGGAAAACATCCTAGAAACGGCAAAGGCAGAAAAGCGCGGTTTCAAGGCTCCTGAACAGAAAGCCGTAAACAACGCAAAAGCACGGATCAATGAAATCGATAGCATCTTAGCAGGTGTTGAAATCAGAGGAGCGGTTGAAAAAATGACAATGGTAAAAGACGTGGAAGCAAACAAAGAGGCAGAACAACGCAAAGCAGATGAGCAAGCTTTCATGACACTGGTTAAAGAGAACCGTGCAACTGGTGGTATGGCAGCATCGGGTAACGGTGTTGTAATTCCTGTTTCTATCGCAGCTCGAGTGGTCGAGGTAGCAAAGAACGTCAGCCCTCTGGTTCAAAAGGCTACGATCTGGAATGTGAGCGGTGACCTTCAGCTTCCCGCATACGACTACACACAAAACGTATTCCAATACGTCACAGAAGGCACTGCAGTAACTGACAGCAACGGTACATTCACTGGGCCGAAACTGCAGAACTTCATTCTTGGCTCACTGACCAAGATCTCCAACAGTTTGATCAATCGCGCTGACATCGATGTGGTCTCGATCATCATCCGCCAGATCGGTCTATCGCTTGCACTGTTCCTTGAGAACGAACTGATCAACGAATCTGGTGCAAAGCTGAAGGGTCTTAAGAGCGGTGTAACCAATTCGGTCACTTCGACTAACACGACTACTGCTGTAGTTGATGTAAAGAACGTAACAGATCTGATCAAGCTGCAGATGTCCGTTCCTCAGGTACACCAAGCCAACTGTGCATGGTTGATGAATCCAGCTGTATGGACTGCAATCCGTTCCTTGACTGGAGCGTCTGGTAACCTTCTCTTGAACGGTGACGACACTGGTATCTCTGCTGATGGCGGTTTGGTTCTCTTTGGGAAGCCCGTGATGCTATCGGACGCAATGCCAGCAGCATTGGCACTGAATGCAAAAGGTGTCTTCTACGGTGACTTCTCTGGTCTTGATATCAAGATGACTACCAACGTCCAAGTCAAGGTACTTCTTGAGCGTTATGCAGCCGAGTACCAAACGGGTATCGTATCGTTCCTAGAACTGGATAGCGTTATTGGTGATGCTTCCAAGTTCGCAGTTTTGACAGGCAAGTAGATTTCACAGGGTCAATCCTTCACGGGGTTGGCTCTTTTATTTAAACATTACGTGACACAGCTGGGAGGTGACCACAATGGCAAAGAACAAATTCCTAAGCTTTCGAGTTGATCAAGAAGAATTAGAACAGATCAAAGTACTAGCCCATTCCCATAGCATGACGGTATCGGCATATGTACGACACGCATTGAAATTACAAGATGAAAAATAAGGAGATGGGTACATGAGCAACAAAGGATACAGTCATCTGAGTGAACGGAAAACGGACTGGAATGGGTCGCACGATTTGAGATCTGAACAGTGCTATCAGTGTAATCGGTATGTCCCTATCACATTCATGCACAACACTTTACAAGGATGGTGCAGAGGATGTTACAAGAAGAAACGAGATGCAAGCTCAAATACAAAATTCCTAGGAGGAACGGAAAGATGACGAATCAAGAAAGATATAACAGGGAAGTAACCCATCAAGAACGGTACAGTCAGGCAGCTCAATGTGCCAGTTTTACTAATGGTAAATGTTTGGTTACAGGTTCTCTTTGTAGAATTGCCCATTTCACAGACCGCCCATGTACCTACTTTGAAACACACGTTGCGCCGCCTTTGTACAAGATGGACGAAACGAAATCGATTGAACAAACTTTCCGTACTTGCAATGAGTGTAACAAGCGATTCAAAGGTGTTGGACGTTCGGCTTATTGTGGTGAGGTTTGCAGGGCGATCAGAAGAAGCAAAACGAATAGAAAACATTACGGCAAAATTAAGTCAAATAGCATCAATTAAGCCCTTGATTTTACTGGCTTTTTTAGCTCTATTTTTGAGGTCTGGTATGATCCATCCTTTTTGCTTTCAATCGGTCTTAAAGCATAGGCAATTTAAAAACTCATGTTGATTTTCTTCATTACGCTTTGGGGCAGAATAGTATAACAAAAAGAAGGGAACACTGCATTTTGGGGGTGTTTTCTGTGCAGGAGTATATGTTGGAGATAAAAAAAGCATTAGGACATAGTTCCGATTTTAAAATACGAAATATTGAAGAGAACGGTGTAATACAAGCAACTATTTTCTACATGGATGGATTGGTTAATTCCGATAGGCTAGAGGAACACGTAATCAAACCACTTGTACATAATAGTAATGCGGGTTTTTATTCGGCTGACATAACAGTGATGAACAGTTCAGCGCAGGCCGTTCAAGCGATCGTGCAAGGCAAAGCGGTTGTTCTTCAATATCAATTAGGCACCCTAACTAGTATTGATGTGACAATGTGGAAAGAGCGCCCTGTGTCTGAATCAATAACCGAACGCAATTCAGCAGGTATGTTAGTAGGTTTTACAGAAAAGGCGAACACAAATATTAGTATTCTGCGAGGAATTCTTAAGACACCTGATTTGACGGTTGAAACCATCCAAAAAGGCACATTAACACCTACAACTATTTCGATTGTATATATGAGAAATATTGTAGATGACGGAATTCTTCAAGAAGTAAAGAAACGGTTGGATGAAATAGATGTAAAGTACATATTACAGTCTGCCATTGTTGAGGAGGCTCTTGCGAAGAATCGTTGGACTATATTCCCGTTGACTTCAAATACCGAAGCGCCAGACGTTGCAGCAAGTACCATTTTGGAAGGGAAAGTCGTTGTATTTGTAGATAATTCACCACATGCAATTCTATGTCCCACTTTATTTCTTAGTTACTTTCAATCGCCAGAAGAATACTACAGTAAATACGGAAGCGTCCTTAACAGGATTATTAAGTTTGTCTCGTTCATAATAGCGACTCATGCGCCAGCGATATATATATTATTAGAGCGCAACGAATTAATTTCTAAAAAAGCACACAAGATGCTATATCCCGAGGATATGTTATTTTCACCATTCGTTTCGGTGATTATCTTAATTATTACTCTAAAAATTCTGGTCGATGGGATGTCTAAGATAAACAAAAATCTCGTTACTTTCTTTGCGTTCGTATCTACGGTGTTAATAAGTGAAAACATGTTGAAAATAAAAATATTTAGCCCATTTTGCTTATGTGTAGTAGCTTTTTCGTTTGTCGTAACCACTATATTTCAAAGTCGGGGATTAGCTCCGACCATGCTCACGTTGTTTAGCGTTTATTTATTGACTGCAAAGCTAACGGGGCATTTAGGCGTAATTGTGCTTACCACGTTAGTATTCATCCATATTGTGATGCTGAAAAGCATAGGTGTACCGTATTTCAGCCCCTTAATTCCGCTAAAACCTAGAGAGTTGCGCGATGTATTTTTCCGTTCAAATTTGAAAAAGTTGATAAATAGCAAACACTCCTATACAAAAAAAAGTAGACGATATAAGTTCAATAAAGACAAGTTACGATAAAGCACATCCAAGCGATTGTGCTTTTCTTTATGCCCGAAAGTGTATTCAAGGAGTGACTATGTTTAGTGTTGAAACAACTTCAAACGCGTGTCAATCCCCCCGCGCTCCTCAAGTATCGATTCTGTTTTTTCCTGCCACCGCACGTTCTACTTAGTTCAAAAAGTTCTCCCTAAAAAACGACCCTATAGATTGTAATAATTACAATTGATGATACAGAAAAATTAAGGATACAACAAAGAATCCCAACCTTTTGAGGTCAGGATCTGGGGTCATACTTGGTCTATGTTGCCACCATCAAGGTTGACCACTATCCTATCACAATGTACATTAATATTTGATTGAATCGAAATACCCTTTGGAGGAATTATGACTAAAATACGCCAAATAACCACTCATGCAGACTTTGAAAGAATGCGAGTTTTTTCACGACCTATTGTAATTTTTCAAGAAGGAGAACTACTGGATTCAGCAGTCATTATTAAAACCCATGACGATAAAATAGTCACCTCGACTACAAATGAACATTATATAAAATCTGCTTGTAAATTCTATTACGGCTCAAAGAGATGACGGAAGCTTTTCAGGAATCTTAAATGAAGGGAATAATAATATAGAAAGCTCTTCAATCTGTTTTAAGAACTCATTATGATAATCATCCAATCGTTTTGAAGGAAGGTGACTAGCAAACAAGAAGTTTTTAAAGGGGTTATAAGGGTATGATTTTGCTTTATTATCTAACAGTCTAAAAACAGGATGATTATCCTTTCTACTTATTTGATAACAGAGCAGCTCATACTCCTCGATATCTAAATGAAAGAAATGTTTAAATTCAATCGCTGATTCTTCTCGTAATTTTTCATTTATTTTCTGCTCAAAAGGTTGAAGTGTTGGACTATCACCTAAAGTAACAACCATAATATAGATTTCACGGACACCATTCATTGAAGGATGCTGAATTTGTCTCAATTCTGATAGTCGTTTAGTTACTTGAATCAAAGGGTTCACGATCATACTGTCTAGATCCTTATCAATTGATTCTTTATCAGCTAAAATGATTGAGTTAAGTCGTAACTTTTTGCTTTTGGATTCAATTGCTAACAATTTATCACCAAGCTTTATCATACAATCTGGTGAGCGTCTTCCATCATAAGAGAATTCGGGAAAATGCTCATATGATAGTCTTGACTTAGTAAGCGCCGCAGCCATGTATGAATTTGTATACTCTTCAAATGGTCTTCCAAAAAAACGATTAAATCTCAAATCGTTTTCTGGATAGATAATTCGAATTTTATGGAATAGTTCCTCAAACATTAATTCGTAAACTAATTTGGGGGAAATAGGAAAGAAACCCTCTTTATTAATTGCAAATAAAGGTTTTTTTCTTAACATAAAATAATTCCAAGATTCATCAATAGTTTCGATGGCCCATTTTTTACCATCGGTAAAACTAAAAAGTAAGGGTTCAACTATTACTTTAGCAATTTCTAAAACTTCAGTACCTTCGAAATAAGTTTCGAGTCTTTTGGTCCAGATTGTGCCAATTTCATTTTTATTTACAAATCCCACCGAAATCGCATATATCACCGCTAGATATTCTTTTATTGTATATCCGTAATGCTCAGTAAAGTCTTTGTTAAAATCCACATATTCCTTCTCATTGTATAACTCTGCATTCTTTGATAGATTATCGAAAATATAACATGAACGTGCGATTGTAGATCGATAATCAATGCTAGAGTTAAAGACAAGATTGCAGAAGAAATCGTAGTATACTGATTCTGGGTTTTCTGGTTTCTCATACAAATAATCTGAAATCGCTAAGATAAGAAATAATATTTGATTAATTCCAATATCTATATCTACCTCTTCGCTTAATTTTGATTCGTCCCCATATGCAAGTAACCATTTCCATAGATACAAGATCCCCTGTTCAGTGTAGAGAATTCTGTCTTGCAATTTATTCTCTATAAATTCACTATCAATCCCAAGCTTTTCAGAGACAAATAATATAAAATTACCTTTTATTATTTTATCTTCTTTTGGAATGTACTGTAATTGCGATAGTAAATTTAAAATACCACCCAAAGGAAGTTGACTAATAATTGAAATAATTTGTTCTTTAGGAAGTTTTTTGCCAAAAATATCATTTATGGTTGAATATGTGCCTACAAATTTCAAAAATGTTTTATTCATATTATTCATCCTTTATCGAAAATAAGTGAGTGAATCCTCTACTTCCAGATTATAGCATAATTGATGAGTCTCCAATTGATCTGCTGCATTAAATTAACTGGCAAATCAGTATCTTGTAATTAATTGTCAGTTTCATAACAGATTAGGAAAACAAATAGCCCAACTTATACAAAGCTTGACCCAAGTCCGTGCAATGTGCAGGGGCCTTTTTTTGCGTCCGAATTTAATTGCAAATATTCCCTATGTGAAAATGGCTGTCTCCTTGTGATTAATTTCGTGAAAAGACAAAACGAGGGGAGACGGAAACGACATGAACAGAGCACAAGCTGCTGATCGATTTTAATTGTTGCGGAGAAGTTCAACTGGTGAATTACTTCTCATATCGAGATACGGCAGGGGCAAAGTGTATGACAACAACGCCACCCCAGTAATCGGACATTCCAATGAAATCATACAATATACTAGCATCACGAAAGGAGCATTCACCATGAGCAGACCGAAAGGGAATGTCAGAGAAGTTAATCAACCAAATTACAAATTGTTCGCACAAGCACTCATAAACTTATATAAATCGGGACAGCGTGCTAGTTGAGACGGTGTCTTTTTTTTGCCGTTTTCTATACATTAAATAAAAAATGCAGTAGGCACAGCATACCCGCTCGTATGTCCGCGAAGCGCTTCAATAATCTCGAGCCCTTTGGAGACGGGCGCCCGGAAGTGGCCGATCCCTTCGGATAAGTCGCATTGATAGATATAGTAAGGCCGCACGCGGATTTTCACCAGTTCATGCATGAGCTTTTTCATAATATGGGTACTATCGTTGATCCCTGCGAGGATAACGGACTGATTGCCGAGCGGCACGCCGGCATCAGCCAGCATCGCGCATGCTTTCTTCGCTTCATCTGTAATTTCCAGCGGATGATTGAAGTGGGTATTCAACCAGATCGGGTGATACTTGCGAAGCATCGTGCACAGGTTCTCCGTGATCCGCTGCGGGAAAACGACCGGCGCCCGAGTGCCGATCCGTATGATCTCGACATGGGGAATTTCGCGTAAGTTTTTCAGTATATATTCCAAAATCGTATCGTTAATCAACAGCCCATCTCCGCCGGATAACAGCACATCCCGAACCTCCGGTGTATTTCGGATATAGGCGATGGCATCGTCCATCTGCTTCTTCGGCACGCCCATGCCCACTTGGCCGGAGAACCGGCGGCGCGTACAATAACGGCAGTACATGGAGCATTGGTTCGTCACGAGGAAGAGGACGCGATCCGGATAACGATGGGTCAATCCCGGTGTTGGTGAATCTTCGTCTTCATAGAGAGGATCCTCGAGATCATATTTCGTCTTCAACAGCTCCGCGGAGATCGGAACCGATTGCAGCCGAATCGGACAGCGCGGATCATCCGGATGCATGAGGGAGGCATAGTAAGGCGTAATGTTGAGGGGGATCGTTTGCGTCGAAATGAGCACACCTGCCTCTTCATCAGGCGTCAAATTGACCACTTGCTTCAGCTCATCCAGCGTCTTGATCGTATGGGTGAGCTGCCAAAGCCAGTCATCCCATTGTTCATCCGTCACATCTTTCCACAACGCTACTTGCTTCCAGTGCCTCTTGCTGCTTAGGGGCACCTTGTCCGTCCCGCTATCGTTTAACCTGCTCATGATTGGCGCACCTCCACGGATATTTGCTACTCACACCTATTGGTGCAAGAAACATGCCAACCTTGCCAAACGCAGCCCATTCCATGCAAAAAAGGCCTCTGCCTACATGCAGAAGCCAACCCGCACCCCATCATCACGCCACCCATTGATTCAAGGTTTCTTTGAAATTCCATATCGGTTCAGTTTATATTGCAAGGCTTGCCGCTTCATCCCGAGCTCCTGCGCAGTCTGGCTGACATTGTAGCCATTCTTCTGAAAAGCGATCACGATCGCTTCACGCTCCATCTGCTTCATCCGATCAGGCAGTCGATCATTTTCACCACTTTCCACCTCAGCGATCACCCGATCCGCCATCAGCCCATTAGGCAAATGCCACACCTCAATCGTTTCCTCATCGATTTCCACCATATTAAAGGCAGACTCAATCGCATGACCCAGCTCGCGAACATTGCCAGGCCAGCTATATTCCATCAATCTACGAAGTGCATCAGGTGAGATGGACCGGATTTGAAGTCCGAACACCGGATTCAGCTTCTCGATAAAATGGCTCACCAGCAGCGGAATATCTTCTGCTCGTTGCTGCAAAGGAGGGAGCTCGATCTTCACGACGCTCAGCCGATAAAATAAATCGTACCGCAGCAGCCCCTCTTCGAGCGCCTGCGCGGGATCCATATTCATAGCGGTAATGATGCGGACATCCGCTTGCTGCTCATTGGTTCCGCCTATTCGCCTGACCATACCATCTTGCAGCACGCGAAGCAGCTTGGCTTGCAAATAAACATCCAGACTGCTCAGCTCATCCAGAAATAACGTGCCGCCGCTTGCTTGCTCGAACAGTCCGGCCCGATCGACAGCACCGGTAAACGCGCCTCTTGCCGTACCGAACATGATGCCTTCCAGGAGATCAGCCGGAACGGCGGCACAGTTCTGTGCAATAAAAGGGCGGTTCCGTCTAGCTCCCGCATTGTGAATGCTTTGCGCGAACAATTCCTTGCCTGTGCCTGTTGGCCCGCAAATCATGACAGGGGATACCGTCCGCGATGTCTTTTTCGCAAGGGTTAAAGCATCTTGGAACGGTTTGCTTCGGCCGATGAGGTCGCTGAACTCATATCTTGCCGTGCCTTTATTTTTGTTTTCCTTCTGCTTGGCTTGATAGAGCTGATGCCGGAGGTCGAGAATCTGATCATGCAGCTGTACAATACTCGTAATATCTTTTGCGACTTCCAGTGCGCCGATCAGTTTGCCGTTGTCATAGAGCGGATAGGTGCTGTTTATGGTCATAATGCGTTTTCCCGTCACGTTGAAATAGGTTTGAATATGAGCGGGCAGCTGCTGGCCGGTTTGAAGCACCTTCTCGAGCGTACTCGTTTCCTGCGTAAGGGAAGGGTAGAGGTGCAAAATATTTTTCCCGAGCACTTGCTCTCGGTCAAGCCCGTCAATTTCAGCCATTTTATCGTTGTAGAAGACGGTATTGCCTTCCTGGTCAATGAAATGAACCCCTACGTCAATCGTGTTGAGGATCTTCTCAAAATAGTCGGACACGATGCTGCTCCGATCGGACATCGTTTGCTCGCCTCCATGCCGCCGCGATAATCTGCATAAATTCACACGCTATACACAAAAGTTATGCACCAAGCCGAATATTCATCACCCAGAAAGCAACCTAGCATACTGTGTAGGAAGGTGGTGATGAAAAATGGATTTTACACTTGCAGCATGGGTGACCTACACGATGTGGGCAGTATTTGCCCTTATGATCATTGATTTTGTTATAGCCTTTTCCAAATCGTTCTGGAAAGGGACTTTCGATACAACATTTCTCGGTTATCTGAAAGACATTGTCTTCTATGTCCTTCCTTTGAATTTCTTGCTTTCGATGGTTTCCATCGACCCAACCCGTTACACGCTTATCGTGCTTTTCTTTATAGGCGGGGCTTCTGTCATGTATAAGTACGTGATGGATATCATCGGTCGATTCCGAGCGTCATAATTTCATAGAAAAATGCTGTAGGGGGCTGCGAGGGGGCGAGCCCCGAACGGCCTCTTTTGGTCTGGGTGCGTTTAGGCTATAATTGGGAGGTCACGCCATTTTTACATTATTCCTCTTACGAAAGGTTAGGTGCGTATTCATGAAATTTAGCGAGTACCGGTACGAACGCCCGGATGTTAAAGAGTTTGAACAGAAGTTTAAGTCGCAATTGGAATCGTTCCTATCCGCGCAAACCTATGACGAGCAAGACGTTGCCATGACACAGCTAAACCAACTTCGCAGTGAGTTCGATTCGCAAGCGCAAATCGCGAGCATCCGCCACTCCATTGATACGAATGACGAGTTTTATAAAGCCGAGCAAGATTTCTTCGACGAAAGCGGCCCGATCGTGCAAGAATACATAACGGATTACTATCGCGCACTTGTGGGTTCCAAGTTTAGAACGGAATTGGAGCAGAAATGGGGCACTCAGCTGTTTCAATTGGCCGTGCTGTCGCTCAAGACGTTCAGCCCAGAGGTCATTGAGGATCTGCAGCAAGAGAATAAGCTGACGACCGAATATTCGAAGCTGATCGCATCTGCCAAAATCCAGTTCGAAGGCGAAGAACGGACATTATCCCAGCTCGGACCGTTCCAGCAATCCAAAGATCGCGATATGCGTAGACGAGCTATGGAAGCCTCATCTGGTTTCATGGCTGAGAACGAAGCAACCTTCGATCGTATCTACGATGATCTCGTGAAGGTGCGTACGAAGATTGCGAAGAAGCTTGGTTTCGGCAACTATGTTGAGCTTGGATATGCACGAATGAGCCGTACGGATTACAACGCGGAGATGGTTGCGAACTTCCGTAAACAGGTGCTTCAATTTATCGTGCCCGTTGCATCGAAGCTGAAGGAAGCGCAGAAGAATCGGATCGAAGTCGATGAACTGCTATATTACGATGAGAATTTCTCGTTCAAGACGGGGAATGCAACGCCGAAAGGCAATCCGGAGTGGATTGTGAAGAACGGCGAGAAGATGTACGCCGAGCTGTCTCCGGAAACCGATGTGTTCTTCCGCTTTATGCAGGATAACGATCTGATGGATCTGGTGGCCAAGAAAGGCAAGCAAAGCGGCGGCTATTGCACATACATCAGCAAGTACAGCGCACCGTATATTTTCTCAAATTTCAATGGCACTTCCGGTGATATTGATGTGTTAACGCACGAAGCCGGCCATGCTTTTCAAGTTTATGAGAGCAGAGGCTTCGCCGTACCAGAGTATAGTTTCCCGACTTACGAGGCTTGTGAAATTCATTCCATGAGCATGGAGTTCTTTACGTGGCCGTGGATGGATCTCTTCTTCGAGGACGAAGCGGACAAATACCGGTTCGATCATCTGGCTAGCGGATTGATCTTTATCCCATACGGCGTAACGGTGGATGAATTCCAGCATTTCATCTATGAGAACCCGGATGCAACGCCTGCAGAGCGCAAGCAAGCATGGCGCGAAATCGAGCGTAAATACTTGCCGCATCGCAACTACGCGAACAATACGTATTTGGAGCAAGGTGGATTCTGGCATAAACAGGGACATATTTTCAACAGTCCGTTCTACTATATCGACTACACGCTGGCACAGATCTGCGCGTTCCAATTCTGGAAGAAGATGCACGAGGATCGTCCGGAAGCATGGGCAGACTACTTGCATCTATGCCGCCAAGGCGGAAGCTTGTCGTTCACGGAGCTAGTGAAGGTTGCCGGCCTGAACTCCCCGTTCGAAGATGGCTGCGTAGCTTCTGTCATTGGCAGCATTGAGAGCTGGTTGGATGAAGCTGCTCCGAATGTTGAATAAGAATTTATAAGAGAAAACCGCCTCTATGGCGGTTTTTTTGTGTTTTAAACAGGGTTCTGCATGGATGTGAGGAATAAGAGTACAGTGAGTAAGGAGTAATTTAAAAAAAGTTTGAACCATTCAGATAGATTGCCGCTTCGGCTGGCATCCCTAGATATAGGTTGATGTAGGAGGTAGCGAATTGTTGGTTTCGAATCATGCTGAACAAGTGCAACGGGATGAGAAAGTGCCTGCTCATGAAGCGGTGCTGGTAGCCTTGGCGAGAACCGGTGATCCGGATGCTTTCGGGGAGCTTGTCCGCAGAAGCCGTGCCAAAGCGTTTAACCTTGCGTACTCCTTAACGCAGGATCACCATCTTGCGGAGGATGTGGTGCAGGAAGCGCTTGTGCGGGCATTTCTTCATCTGGGATCGCTAGTGGACAGCAGCCGATTCGCCCCGTGGCTCAAAACCATCGTGCGCAATGAAGCCAACATGAAGCTGCGCCGCGGAGGGCCTCATCGCAGGGAGCGTCCATTCACCAGCTGGAGCAACAGTGAGGTTGCCTCGGTAGAAGGTGCACGTGTCGGCTTAGATGATCCTTTTAACATCGACCATGTGCTGTTCCGTCTCGGAAAACTTGCGCTTGATGAAGCGAAACAGGCGAATGATCCCTCTGCGGCATTGCTGCGCAAAGATTTAGTCGATGGCATTCGCGGCATGATGCACTGTTTAACCAGTCGGGAGAAACGGATCTTCGAAGCGTATTTCTTCGATCAGCTGCCGCCCCAGCATATCGCTTCCTTGATGAACACGGCGGTCGCCAATGTGTACAACAGCATTTCTAGAGCTCGGCAGAAGCTGCAGCAGGAGCGGATTCGCACTCAAATCAGCCTGTACATCGACGGTCGCAAGAAGTTAGGAAAGCCGGCAGTGAAGCTGCTCGCTCCACCGCAGTACAAAATGACTTGGAAGGAATGATAACAATGGAAATGATAGCGAAAACCGATTGCAGCTGGAGCCACAATACCGACACAACAGCTTTGAACAGTATGGTGCAATATACGGAGCTGGCAGGCATGACTTTGGTTGAGGTGATGGGGTACACGGCGCATGCATTTCGAATCATAATTGACCAAGACGCTGTAGAGGTGGGAAGTTATTCTTGCTTCGATTGGAAGCAGCATCATGAAGCAGCTTTGAACAATCTTGGATTCTCCGTTCAATATGCCGGCAAACAGACGAACAATCCTCCGACACCTGAAGAGCTGGAGGAAGGGATCGCGCTTGTGCAGCAGGCGATAGACCGCGGTATTCCCGCGCTTAGCTGGGATCTTTTTATACCGGAATGGGGCGTAATCTACGGCTATGACGATAATCGGCGGGTTTTTAAGTGTAGAGATGTCCGTCAAGATGGCGACCTGCCTTATGAGAAACTGGGACGAGGCGAAGTAACGGAGCTGTATGTGCTTGGGATTACGGGTTATCAGCCCGTCGATCGGAGAACGATGTTGAAGGGAGCGCTGGAGCTTGCGCTGCAGCATGCCAAGGTGCCCCAACGGGAACTGGAAAAAGGACCTCACCGCAACGGGATCGCTGCTTATGATGCATGGATCAGAGCGTTCACGAACCGGAGCGTGGAACCTTTCGGAAACAGCGTGAATACCGTGAAAGTTTGGGATGCGCGCGAATTTGCCGTGAAATTTCTGGATGAGGTAGTGGCAAACTGGCCGGACGAGAGTGAGAAGGATTCGACGCAATTGCGAAAGCTGGCATCTGAAGCTTCCTCTCATTATCGAATAGTAGCAGACCGGCTTGGTGCATTAGTCAGTATGTTCCCTTTCCCTCAAGGGGGCGAGCCGAATCATGAGGCTGTAGCGACTCGCGCGATTCAACGGCTGCAAGAAGCGAAAGCGGCGGAAATTCAAGGTGTTCGTGTTCTGGAACAGATGCTGGCAGCATTGAGTTAGATTACACTCATCGTGATAATCAATGAGAAAAGAAGCTGAGAGTCGGAAAAACCTACTCTCATCAGCAAAACCACAGAGAAAAGAAGCTGAGAGTCGTGAAATCGAACTCTCAGCAAACAAACTAACCCAAATCCCTCCGCACCGAATGCTGAGAGTCCGAAAACCGAACTCTCACCGCCGAAACCAAAGAAAAAAGAAGCTGAGAGTTCCGAAATCGAACTCTCAGCAAACAAACTAACCCCAATCCCTCCGCACCGAATGCTGAGAGTCCGAAAACCGAACTCTCACCGGCGATACCAAAGAAAAAAGAAGCTGAGAGTTCCGAAATCGAACTCTCAGCAAACAAATTAACCCAAAACCCTCCGCACCGGATGCTGAGAGTCCGAAAACCGAACTCTCACCGCGAAACCAAAGAAAAAAGAAGCAGAGAGTTGCGAAATTGAACTCTCAGCTCTTAATCATAAATTCCCAGCCCTGGCTGGATGCTCTTTAGCGGAATAGCCGCTAAAGATGTCAAAATAGAGTTAGTTTGGAGGCGATAAGCGGAATATCCGCTAATAGCCATTCATAATGCGTTTTTCGAGTGGTTTGGTAGCAGGATAGAGGATCTTTAGCGGAATAGCCGCTAAAGATGCCAAAATGGAGTTAGTTTGGAGGCGATAAGCGGAATATCCGCTAATCGCCAGGCATAATGCGAGTTTCGAGCGGTTTGGCAGCGGGCTTGATGACCTTTAGCTGAATATCCGCTAAAGACGAAAAATTGGATTTATTTCCCATACCCAAAATGATCGAAAGCTTCTACCTCCTCATATAGTAGCTATATAAGCAACTAAAGGGAGGGTGGATGGAATGGAAGAAATTTGGGATGGGCTCCTCGAATTGCTGGCGGGAATCGGCGTTTTGTTCTTCATAGTGAGTTCCTGGTTCTGGTTTGCAGTTGGGTGCGTAAGCTGGATTCTCTACTCGGTGTTTTATCATGCCGATACCATGCACTATATTTGTTTGGGCATCACCATCTGGTGGCTTATAACGCTATGTATTTCAAGAGAGACGAAGGATGGGCTTTGGGGTGGATGACTATTCGAGATAGATCATTTTGCGCGTCATCCCGCCGTCGATGACAATATTTGTGCCCGTCACGAAATCGTTTCGAGGATCTGTCAGATATAGACAGGCTCTGGCGATGTCATCGGGCTTGCCGACTCGGTGCGACGGATGCTGGTGATGATCCTCGGGACGAAGGTTATCGTAATCGCCTGTCTCGATCCAGCCCGGACTGATCGCGTTAACGCGTATTCGGTCTGGCCCCAGCGAAACCGCGATCGCATGCGTCAGCGAGAGAATCCCGCCTTTGGACGCGGCATAAGCTTCCGAATTCGGCTCGGACATGATCGCGCGCGTGGATGAGATATTCACGATTGCCCCGCCGTTGCCGCCGGATCTCATTAATTTGGCTGCTTCTCGCGCACATACAAATGTACCGCGCAGATTGGTATTGATGACACGATCCCATTCCTCGATCGTAAGATCAAAGACCGATTTCCATATTCCAAATCCGGCGTTATTGATGAGTACATCGAGTCGGCCCACTCTCTCCGTTAACTCCGAGAAGCAGGCTTCAATGGATGCGGGCTCACTTAAATCAAGTACGCGGCTAATCGGTCGCTCTAAACCTTCCGCTACTATAATCTCTGTCGTTCCTTCAAGCGCCTCCTCATTCTTGTCCACGAGTATGACAGTCGCCGCTTCCCGTGCATAGGCAACGGCCACGCTCCTTCCAATCCCATTCCCTGCGCCAGTGACGAGCACAATTTGGTTCTGAGCACTCATTATGATCCACTCCTGTTCTACTACATTCTTGATATTGTAACTGTATATTATTAGGCGGTTTTGTCAAAACGCATAGTTGTCCGAAACACAACTCAAGGCTGTCCCAAAAGCGCTGAACGCGACTTTGGAGACAGCCTTTTTCATGACTTAAAGATTACCTCGTATATTTCTGCAGGAAAGTTAGCGGTGAGTAGGTGTTATCGACTTCAGACAAACCATATAAATCACTCCAATTGTAAATGACAAGGAACGGCAGCAGCCCAATCGCAAGGACAGCAATCATGAAACCGAACATCAACATCCGTAATGCTTTACCGGCATTCATTGCTTTTCATCTCCAATCGTGACACTTGTTAACCTGCTCCTTACTACCTTATGCCGCCCGATCGCCAAATCGGCACTCTAATAATTAATTGGATGTTTATTCATGAAGTGGAAAATACTAAAGCCTACTTAGCTTAAGTGAACATAAAGGAGAGATCATGATGGCAACGGATTCAAAACAGCCACAAGATGAATCCAGACGAAGGTTTCTAAAATATTCAGGCACCGCACTGGGAGGCGTTGTTCTAGGCGGTGTGATTGGCGGATTAATCGGTTCGAGCGTCAAACAAACAACGAAGGACGAGGAACCAGCAGCACCTGCGCCGACGCCGGTCGAAAGCAAGGACTACAATCATGCGCTGATGTTCTTCTCGCAGGATCAGTTTCTGACAGCAGAAGCAGCATCGGAGCGGATTTTCCCGAAGGATGATCTGGGTCCGGGGGCCAAAGAATTAGGCGCTGCTTTCTTCATCGACCATCAAATGGCCAGTGCATTCGGAACCAATGCGCGCGACTACATGTCACCGCCATTCTATAAAGCGGAAGCGTCGCAAGGCTATCAGCTTACCTTTAAGCGTAAGGAGCTCATGGCTTTAGGACTCGACTCCCTCAACTTGTATAGCAATTCAAAGTATCAGAAGCAGTTTGCGGACATTACCCCTGAAGAGCAGGATGCGGTTCTGACTGCATTCGAGAAAGACGAAGTCCACTTAAAAGGGGTGCCGGCTTCGACTTTCTTCTCGATGTTTCAGAATCTCACGCTTGAAGGGATCTATTCGGATCCGCTCTATGGAGGCAATAAGAACATGCAAGGGTGGAAAATGAGGAATTTTCCGGGCAATCAAATGAGCTATTCCAAAGAGATCGAAAAGGAAGAATTCGTCAAAATGGAACCGCTTAGCCTGGCTGATCATCTCGATTTAGGTTAGGAGTGATGGAATATGGCGACTAAACTTCCGAAAGTACCTGTCGTTATCGTCGGAATGGGCTGGGTTGGCGGCATTATCGCCGCAGAATTGTCCAAGGCCGGTATTCAAGTGGTCGGGCTTGAGAGAGGGAAGGGCCGCGGGACGCAGGATTATTTTCATGTCCATGATGAGCTTCGCTATGCGGCACGTTATGAGCTGATGCAGGATTTGTCCAAAGAAACGGTGACGTTCCGAAACACCTATAAAATGCGAGCACTGCCAATGCGGACCTACGGGTCTTTCCTGCTGGGGGACGGACTTGGCGGCGCGGGCGTGCACTGGAATGGCCAGTATTATCGTTTCCTGCCCTATGATTTTGAAATCCACAGCAAGACGGTCGAGCGTTATGGGAAGAACAAGATTCCTAAAGACATGACGATCCGCGACTGGGGAATTACATACGACCAGCTTGAGCCTTATTACGTGATGTACGAGCAAATGTCAGGGATTTCGGGGGAGAATACAACCCCTCCGAACGTTGGAGCTATGTCTAAGTCGTTCGCGACGCCGCCCATGAAGAAATCACCGGGCATGAAGCTGTTTGAGGATGCGGCCACTAAGCTTGGCTTACATCCTTATGTGATTCCGTCCGCAAACTTGACGGAGGTTTACAAAAATCCCGATGGCATCGAGCGTGCAGCCTGCCAGTATTGCGGTTATTGTGAACGCTTCGGCTGCGAATACGGCGCCAAGGCAGATCCTGTCGTCACTGTGCTTCCGGTCGCCCAGGCATCAGGAAAGTTCGAGCTGCGCACCCATTCGAATGTGACATCCATTCTGCACAACGGTTCGAAGGCAACCGGAGTGACCTATGTCAACACGCCGACTGGAGAAGAGTACATTCAGCCGGCGGATGTTGTGATTCTGGCAAGCTACGTTTTCTCGAATGTGCGTCTATTGCTGATGTCCAAGCTTGGGAAGCCTTATGATCCGGATTCCGATACCGGCGCGATTGGTCGCAACTATGCTTATCAAGTTAATGGTGCGAGTACGAGTGCGTTCTATGAAGACCGCGAATTCAATCTGGCAATGGGCGCAGGGGCTCTGGGCAGCAGCTTGGACGACTTCAATGGCGACAACTTCGATCACAGCGATTTGAAGTTTCTGCATGGAGCCAATATTCGCTTTACTCAGACGGGGCTTCGTCCGATTCAGTATCAACCGGTTCCGGCCGGTGCTCCGAAATGGGGCGCCGAGTTTAAGAAGGCTACGATTCATAATGCGAACCGAATCTTATCGGTTACCGGGCAAGGAGCGAGCATGCCGAATCGCTACCACTTTCTGGATTTGGATCCGGAATACAAGGATGCGCTCGGACAGCCGCTGCTGCGGATGACGTTTGATTTTGAAGAACAAGATCGGGAGCTCGTTAAATTTATTGCACAGAAAACGAAGGACATCGCAGATGGCATGAACGCCACCAAGGTAGAGATGCATGATGCGCTCAAGCAGTATAACATCGTGCCGTACCAATCTACGCATAACACAGGCGGGACGATCATGGGCAGTGATCCGAAAACATCGGTAGTGAACAACTATTTGCAAATGTGGGATGCCGAGAATGTGTTTGTTTGCGGGGCTTCGAACTTCGCTCATAACAGCGGGTACAATCCGACGGCAACGGTTGGCGCATTCGCCTATCGGGCTGCTGAAGGGGTCAAAACCTATCTGAAGAAAGGAGGATCTCTTGTGTGAGCAGTGGTAAAGGCCAGGCGACTGAGCTGCTGGATCGTGATTTGATTGTTCACTTGTCCGAGCTTCGCAAACGTCTAATCTATGTTGCAGGATGGTTCCTGGTCGCCTTTAGCGCCGGCTTGTTCGAATCACCGCGAATCATCCGGTTCATCAAGTCGCATCTGGGCGGCATTCAGGTGGAATGGAGCGTTTTTGCATTATCCGATGGGCTCGTTGTGTACATGAAGTGTGCGCTTCTGATCGGGATCACCATAACGCTGCCATTCCTGATGTATCATTTCTGGGCATTTGCGAAACCCGGGATGACGGAATCGGAAGCAAGGGGAACGCTTATCTATGTACCGATGTCGGTGCTGCTCTTCCTATTGGGAGGATCATTCGGGTATCTGGTCGCGCTGCCGATGATGATTCGGTTTATGATCAAGCTCAATCAATCGATGGGAGCCGCCGAGGTGTATGGCATCCAGCATTACATGTCATTCCTAATCAGCTTCTTGCTGCCGATGGGAATCGCTTTCGAGATGCCCTTGGTGATGACCTTTCTAACCCGAATCGGACTGCTAACACCGGAGAAAATGAAGCCCATACGCAAATATGCGTACGTTAGTTTAGCCGTGCTCGGTTCATTGATTTCGCCGCCGGATTTCGTATCGCATCTGTCCGTCACGGTGCCGCTCATTCTTCTATTCGAGATTAGCGCGCTGGGATGTTCGATCTACTACAGACGGAGGCTGAAGATTGCCATGCAGCCGGCGCAGTAAAAAAATTCTACAAACGGAGGTGCTCCTATGTTTAACAATATTGGCATATCGGGGCTGATCATTATTTTCGCCATCGCGTTAATCGTGTTTGGCCCTGCAAAACTCCCGCAGCTCGGTCGTGCGTTCGGGGATACGCTGCGCGAATTCCGCAATTCCACGAAGGGGATTGTCGATGATACCCCCGAAGAGAAAACGAACATTATCGAGATCGAATCCAAACATTAACGAGTAAAGGAAGATCAACAATGAAACTACGATTACTGATCATCACAGCAGTAGTGGCCATGGCGGCGATGGGGCTGACAGGCTGCGGCGGCAAGGATAACAACAACACCGGTAACAACACTGGGAACAACACCAATACCGGTACGAATACCGGAACGAACACAGGCACGAACAACAGCAGCGGCGGCAATACGATTACAGTGAAAGCCTCCAATTTCAAGTTTGATCAAGAGGAAATTCATGTGAAGCAAGGCGACAAAGTGAAAATCACCTTGGTAGACGAAGAAGGCGTTCATGGCTTTGCGATTGATGATTTCAAGGTAGATATCAATGAAAATAACGGAACCGCGGAATTTACGGCTGATAAAGCCGGGGAGCATGCCTTTCATTGCTCTGTGATGTGCGGTTCCGGCCACGCGAAGATGGTTGGGAAACTGATTGTGGATTAGTTAGAAACTTGCAAGAGAAGCTGCCGGGAACGGCAGCTTTTTTCTGTTCTTACGTCGATCGTAGATTGACGATTTCAACAGCATTAGGATAACATTACGTTAACGTAAGTTATTTGGAAAGGGAAGGGAGACGGACGAAGTCCACATGGAAGTAAACCTCAAATTCACGATGGAAGACATCACAGAGCGGCTCGGCATTACGGCCAGAACGCTTCATTACTATGAGGAAATTGGTTTGCTTCCGACAGTGAGCCGAACGGAAGGCAGGCACCGGGTTTACGATGAGGAGATGGTGCTTCGCATTCAACACATCCTGCGATTGAAGGAAGTGCTGGGTGCATCGCTGCAAGAAATACGTGATATTTTGCAAGCGGAAGCTGATCTTGATCGCCTTCGAGCAACGTTTTACGGTGATGCGCTTACGGAGGACGAACGGGAGAATGTGCTGGATGAAGCGACGGACCGTCTTCAGGAAATCATCGGCCACATCGATGAACGGATGGAGAAGCTTCAGCTGTTGAAGCAAGGTTTCGCAGAGCGTCTTGATCGCGCGAATCGATTAAAGCATCGCGCTTCAGCTTCGCCAGCGGATTGAGTGAGAGGGGAGAACGAACGTGAATACTTCTCGAAAATGGTGGATTTTATCGGTAACGAGCCTGGGCTCCTTGTTATCGGCACTGAACTTCAGCACGCTCATCATTGCATTGCCGGATTTGCTTAAAGGCTTACAAGCATCGCTGCTGCAGGCTATGTGGGTGATGCTCTCGTATATGGTGGCGCAGACCGTAATGGTGCTTATGGCCGGCTCTCTTGCGGATCGCTTCGGACGAAAACGGATTTATATTGCGGGTATGCTGCTCTTTACGATCGTATCCTTTATCTCAGGGTTCGCCGAGCATGCTCCGCTTCTTATCGCGTTTCGAATTTTGCAAGGCATCGGCGGCGCTATGGTCATGGCCAACAGTACGGCAATCGTTGCAGATGCGTTTCCGAAGGAAGAGCTGGGCAAGGCACTTGGCATTAACATCATGGTCATCGCGGTTGGTCAAATTATCGGACCTGTTCTTGGCGGCTGGCTGACGACGGCATTTGGGTGGGAGTGGACCTTCTGGTTTAATGTGCCGTTCGGTGTTATCGGCGTCGTCTGGGGACTGGCGGTTATGGGGATCAAGGATGATAAACTTGCCGCTCCTAAAGCCGGCGGACTGGACATCGGCGGTGTGCTTACTTATGTCGTTTCCATTACAGCGCTGCTAATTGCTTTGACTTGGGGGCCGATTCAGAGCTGGACGTCTCCGGTCGTTTGGATATCCGGCTTATTCTTTGTCGTGCTATTCCCCGTGTTCCTCCGTTTCGAAAGGAGGCATCCGAACGCACTGCTGCATTTGCCATTATTCACGAATAAGATATTCTCATTCGGTATTATTTCGGCTACGTTAAACGCCATTGCACGTATGGCAGTCATGTTCATGCTCATCTTTTACTTCCAAGGCGCGCTGGAGAAAGATGCTCTAGTTGCCGGCATCATGACGATTCCGCTTGCGGCAGGCATGCTCGTCGTATCGCCGTTAGCAGGAAGTCTTGGCGACAAATATGGGGAAACGACACCGGCAACTGTCGGCTTGTTTCTAAGTATTTTCGGCTTGGCCGGGCTTGCGTTGGATACGAATCTTGGAACGCCTTTCTGGCATTTAGCGCTTTATATGACAATCATTAGCATCGGTTCGGGGTTGTTTAATTCACCGAATTCCAGCAGTATTATGAATGCGGCCGGTGCCAAGTATCGCGGCGAAGCTTCCGGGATTCGCTCGCTCACGACAAACATGGGCATGATGCTCAGCATCGCGTTCTCCATGCCGATTGTGACGCATAGCATTCCTCATGAAGCGATGCTGGCTATATTCTCGGGTACGCAGGTTGGCATGAAAGGTGCCGATTCGTCGTTGAATGGATTTATCAGCGGCCTGCATGCTGTGTTCTGGCTCATGGCAGCGTTAATGGTGCTCGCAACGGTCATGTCTCATATGCGAGCGAACAAACAAATGACTAATCATGGATAAGTAGGGAGACTTTCATTGAAATGCCGGATCGAACGATATTATTGAAGCTATGGGGCGTTTCGCTGCTATGGGGCGGCAACTATGTTGCCAGTGCCTATATGCTGCGGGATTTCTCGCCGATTTTTCTGTCCTTCGCAAGACTCGTCGTCATGTCGCTATTCTTAATCAGTGTTGCTATGGTTCGTCATTCCATGCGGAAGCCGAATCGAAGAGAGATTGGCCTGCTGCTGCTTGCAGGGATATCCGGTACGCTGATCAATCAGCTGTTTTATTTTACAGGCTTGCAGCATTCAACGGCCGGTAACGCTGCGCTGATTATTGCGTTGTCGCCGATTGCGACAACGTTGCTGTCGCGTATCTTCCTGAAAGAAGAGATTACGCTGGTGAAAATAACAGGAGCGATCGTTGCGCTTGTCGGTGTCGTTTGCATCGTGCTCTATGGCGGCAAGGAGCTTGGCGTCTCCAAAGGTGATGTTTACTTGCTGATGGCCATGCTCGGAATGTCGGTCAGCTTGCTGTTTATTCGCAAGCTAACCGTCTCGATGTCATCGTATGAAGTAACGATTTATTCCACGGTCATTGGCACGATTCTGATGTCTCCGGCCGTTGGCGTAGAGGCATGGAACGGCAACCTGTATGGAAGCCACAGCTGGTTAGTATGGCTGCTCCTGATTACAGTAGCAGTTATCGGCCAAGGTTTGGCCGGTTTCTGGTGGAACCAAGGCATCGCCGTAGTCGGTCCATCGACTAGTGCAATGTTCATGAACATTCCGCCTTTCGTCGCCATTATTGTAAGCTTCTTTGTCCTTGGGGATCCGATTAAAGCCGCTCAGATTGCCGGCGGCATTCTGATCTTGGCCGGTGTCGCGATCACCAATATGAAACGTCGTCAGCCACAGGTAAGGACGGCTGGCATTGATGTGAACGGGTAGCGCATAAGCGTTAGGGGAAGGACTGTTTCAAAAGTGTGCAGCTGACTTTTGAAGCAGTTCTTTTGTTATGTAGAGACCACTTTATAGATGCAAGGGATTGACAGGAAACCAAATGGTTGTATATAATCGGAAACGTAAAGCGAAACCAAATGGTTTCGTATTCAACCGACAATCATACAAAGCGAGGGAAATTGCATGTTGTTTAGTGACATTAATTATTGGGCGGTAGTAGTGACAGGTTTGCTATCTTTGGCATTAGGATTTCTGTGGATGGCCGTTATTTGGAAGAAGCCATATCAACGGGATATGTATGGCAGTCCTACGACTGAGCCGAGTAATGCAGCCAAGATGCAGTCCTTTATCATCTACATTCTCGTCTCGTTCGTGACCTCGATCGCATTTGCCGTATGCTTACAGCTGTGGCAGGCTGGCGGACAAGCTTTCGATTATGACGGTGATTCCTTAGCCGGTGCATTCTGGTTCACGATGCTTCTGGCAGCGGGCTATACGCTTCCGTTCACGGTTGGCAAGAAAGTATGGCAATTCAAGAGCTGGCTCGTTGTCGCCGTTGATACTTCTTATGAAGTGCTGCGTTTCACGATGCTGCTGCTTATCTTCTGGTTCTGGCATTAATCGAATCACGCGCAAATACCCGGTGAATGAGCGGACAAGCTCACGCCGGGTATTTTTTCGATTTACACCGCGAAAGGCATATCTGCCGATGCTCCGCATACGATTAGGCGAAGAATGCGAGGAGAGGGATGATGCTGACATGGCCGCGAACGAACAGCAGCTGACGCTAATCGCAATGGCAAATTTGCCAAGTGGTGCGGAGCTGATGTTACTCAACCAGTCTGCCGCGCATGCGGCGGTTTGTGCAGCAGATTTGAATGGAGATCGATTGTCTGAGATTGCTGCGGTCTACCGGTTGGGCAACCAGCTTCATTTGGTAGTGCTGCAAGAGAAGAAAGGTGAATGGAAGAGGGCGGCTGAGGTCAAAGGGCATGGCCATGGTGTAGTGCAGCTCATGGCGATGCCGGTGCTGCGGGCAGGTCAGAACAATCTGATCGTAGGCTGGCAAATCAACGCGCAGTGGTCGAAGCTGTCAGTGTATGAATGGAGCAAGGAAGGGTTAAGAGATGTCGCGCCGGCTGGCATGAGCTACAGCTTTATGCAAGCGATGGATATGCCGGGCTATCAAGGGCTGGATGGCAGGGCGGAGCTTGCGATCTGGATGCAAAATAGTGGGGAATCCTACCACATCGACGTCCTTCGCTGGCAAGATGGCAGCTTTGTTCCTGCGCATGACGTGTACAGCTATTATTTTCCGCATGTCGTCAAGTATTATGAACGGCTCGTTTGGAGGTATCCGCAGTATCCGCTGTATTGGTACCACCTCGCCGATGCCCAGTATCGCTCGGGTTTCGCTGAGCCTGCGTTGGTATCCGTTCATCAAGCGCTGGCCTTCGCTCAGCCAACACGAGATACTCTGCTTGAGCTGGAGCAGTCGATCCGGGATGTGCTGGAACCGGCAGTCGCAACCCGTGCAGTGGGATTGTTTCCAGCTTCGTTGAAGACCGTAAAAGGTTTGAGATGGGGCTATATCGACAATCGGGGAAGGATGGCCATAGAGCCGCGGTTTGACGATGCCGGCGACTTTCAGGAGAACGGATTGGCAGTGGTCTCCGAGAAAGGGAAATATGGCATCATTAACGCATCCGCTCAGTTCATCGTTCCACCAATTTACGATTCAATTGGTAAATTCTCAGAGCAGCGCGCCTCCGTGATTGACAGCCAAGGCTTTAAGCTAATCAACGAAAGCGGCACGGTGTTGACCAAGAAGGCGTACCCATTTATCTCTGATATGCATAACGGCAGAGCGGTATTCTATGATACGCTGCCTGGAGCTTCTGGAGAGAGTACGATTCGCTATGGCTATTTGGATGCGCAGGGCAACGTAGTGATTCCGGCTCAATATGAGGAAGCAAATGATTTTCAAGGAAATAAGGCGCTCGTCAAAGTAAAGGATAACGAATATGCGTTAATCGGTCTGGACGGTCTCAAACTCCACACCTACAATTATGCCATGGTCGGCCCGCTTGGCGACGGTTTGTTATCGTTCCAGCGCGAGCTGGCGGGTAAAAGCGGCTATATCGACGAACGCGGGAATGTCGTGATTCAGCCCGCTTTTTACTCTGCTTTTCCATTCGAAGACGGCCGTGCGATCGTCAACACTTCCGATGATTTCAGGTCGAATTATGGGGTCATCAATAAGCAGGGTACGTTTGTTATCAAAGCAGAGTATAACGACATCCGAAGCTTAGGAAGCGGTCGGTTTGCGGTCGGCAAAGCAATCGATCCTCAGCAGCCTTTTATCGGTTCCATCTATGCTATCGCAGATTGGGATGGAAAGCTGCTCACGGACTTCGTGTACACAGATGTCGCTGATTTCAACAAAGGCTTGGCTTCCGCATCGGATGCGAAGCAGACATTCTTTATCGATCGCAACGGGCATCCGGCTGCAGGCTATCCGCGTGTGAACGGCAGCGGCTCGCTTACTTTGGAAGAAGGCGGATTGATCAAGGCTTTCGTGGATCAGCGGCTCTCCTATCTGGATCGCAGCGGCAGGGTCATCTGGCAGCAAAATACGACCATTCCCCTGAAGCAGCCTTTCTTCGTCAAAGAAGAAAAATTCAAACCGAATCGAGATTATTTGGTTTATTATCCGCAGGTGGAAGGGATGGCTGATCGAGCTGCGCAGCAGAAGGTCAATACGAAGCTGCGCGAGCTTTCGCAGGTGAAGCCGATTCCGGCGGATCAGAAGCTCGATTATTCGTACTCCGGTGATTTCGATGTCTCTTTCTACAAGCAGAATCTGCTTCAGCTTGAGCTGACGGGCTATAATTTTCCGTTCGGAGCCGCACACGGGATGCCGACTAAAAAATACGCGATGATAGATCTATCGACCGGCCAAATGTTTGCGCTCAAGGACTTGTTTAAGCCTGACAGCAACTATGTGAAGGAGCTTAGCGATATCATAGGCAAACAAATCAAGGAAGATCCGCAATATTCCTACGTATTTCCGAACACCTATAACGGCATTCGAGCGGATCAGCCGTTCTTCGTCTCCGAGAACGCACTGCATATTTATTTTGAACCGTATGAAATTGCACCGTATGCGGCAGGCTTCCCGACGTTCACGATTCCTTTTGCCCAAATCAGATCGATCCTGGATACGAACGGAGCGTTCTGGCGGTCGTTCCATTGAGCGGTTCCGTGCCGTGTGAAAAGTCGCGATTTCGCGGCTTTTTTCTTTGTCTAAGTGGACGGTAAGTTTGTATAATGAGTACAAACAGGCAGGACCGTGCTTCATTGGTGCGATAACTCGGAGCTTAGCGAGAAAACAATAGGAACTGGTGATCGATGATGAATGACGATGTATGGAAAGCGAAGGAATGTCCGATTTGTCATAAGCAAAATGCTTGTGAAGGAAGCCATACCTGCTGGTGCAGCAAGGAGCAGTTCCCCAACGGAATATTTGAGCTAGTGCCAGCGGAAGAGCTGAATAAATCTTGTATTTGTTTGGATTGTTTGAAAGCGTTTGTGAAGTCTATGGTTCCAGAGATTACGAAACATCCGGATTATTTAAGTCCGCAAACGTTTGCTTGGTGCAAGGAACTTGCGGCAAAGACAGGTAAATACGAGTTTACTTGGCGCGGTGTGGTTGAAGGCGTATCTGGTGAAGAGGTGCTGTCGGAGAAACTTGCCACGATTATTGGTGGAAAAGTGCTCGATGTGGGATGCGGTCACGGGGACTACACGAATCGGTGGGCAGCATTTGCTGATGAAGTTGTTGGTCTGGATGTAACGGAAGGCTTTCTGGAGACGGCAATTCTCCATCGGAAACCGAATGTAAGTTTCGTTAGAGGTGACACGCATAATGCGCTTCCTTTTGCAGACGATGCGTTTGATGTGGCTTACACCAAGAAAGGTCCCGGCAGCTGGTACAAAGAAGGAAACAGAGTTGTTCGTCCAGGCGGGAAGCTGGTCCTCTATCATCCCGGTGATGAGAATGGAGAGGGCGGAGAGCTTGGATTGTGTTTTCCGGGTCTCTTCGCACCGCCAACACTTGGCACGCCGATATTGGATCGCGTGCAGGAACGGCTTGGAACCAGCGGACTAATTAATATACATATGGAACGAATTAGTGAGACGGTCTGGATTCCAACGGCTGAAGATGTGCTAAAGATGCTGTGCTTCGGTCAGCGCGATAGCTACTCGGCATATGTGCGGGAAACCTGTTTCGAGGGGATCGTTTCGCAGTTTGAGAAACATGCCACTTCGCAGGGGATCCGCACGACCGGGTTTTATTATTTGATCGAAGCCGTGGCTTCTGGTTGAGAGGCGACTCCAAGCACCAAGAACGCGGCGACCCGCCGTCTGGCAGAAGCTGAAAGTCTTAAAATCGAACGCTCAGATGCAAAACCGCCGAAAAAGGATACTGAGAGTTCGAAAATCGAACTCTCAGTACCAAGAACGCGGCGACATGCCGTCTGGCAGAGGCTGAGAGTCTCAAAACCGAACTCTAAACGGTAAAACCGCAGAAAATGGACACTGAGAGTTCGAAAATCCGACTCTCAGTGGGCAACGTATCTTAAGCATTCGGTGTGAAAATAGTGTAAGCGGATATTCCGCTAACAAAGAACAAACTAGTTGGTTTTTGCGCTTGTAAGCGGATATACCGCTAAACGAAGCATAATTGTGCTAAAATCACTCCAACCTCGCTGCTTTTACTAAGTGTAAGCGGGTATTCCGCTTACAAAGAACAAACTAGTTGGTTTTTGCGCTCGTAAGCGGATATACCGCTAAATGAAGCATAATTGTGCTAAAATCGCTCCAACCTCGCTGCTTTTACTAAGTGTAAGCGGAAATACCGCTAAGCGAAACATACTCCCGCAGCCTCGCATCGAATGACCAACCACAAGTGACGATGACTTGCCACACGCAGCAGCCTTTAACTAATCCAGTATCATCAAGCGCTTACATCAACTCTCCGCTCAAATCTTCAACACAAGCATCCGAAGATAGGTTGTTGAGCGAAAATGTAGAGCGGACTCCAGTTGTGATTTCAAGAGGAGCATTTCATAAATATCGCAACCCTTTCAAGCGATTACGAATGATATGCCGCATTACAGCCATACTAATTCAGGGCTCTCTCAGCGTACCATTACGAAGCGTCCGGAGCAAAACAACCCCTCCATGCACGCTGCTCTTCCCCGACAACAGAGCAAGAGCATTCGACAAATTCTTGCAATGTGATGCATCAATCGGAAGATAAGTTTAGTATTTCTGATTCAGAAGTGATATTTTATAAAAGACACTAGCAGTCTACTATCGACATCCATTACGTGAGGTGAATCATTGTGAAAGTAAGTCAACATGAAATTGATACACTAACCCTTAACGAAGAAACCATTCAGCTTGCTGTAAACCTGATCCGTGTAAACGGATATGTGATCCTTGAAGGCGTCCTGCCGAAGGAAAAAGTTGCCGAACTTAAGAAAGCGTTCACAGAGGCAATGAACTGGTTCATCGATAAACATGGTAAAGAAATTTATTTGAATAAAACCGGCTTCAACGAAGGCACAAACCACTTGGGGATTTTCCTTCCGTTTGCGGCGCCGTTTAACGATTCTCTGGTTATCGAGCACCCATTTGCGCTATCCATCATGGATCGTATTCTGGGCAAAGATTACTCCGTAACGTTGTTCTCATCGAACACTTCGCTGCCTGGCGGTCAGAAAACGCAGCCGGTACACCCGGATTACGGCGCTCGTTTCGGCGATCTGTGCACAACGCACTTGCCGATTACAGATCTCGTGTTCAACATTCCGCTCGTCGATGTTCACGATGGCAATGGCCCTATGGAAATTTGGCCGGGCGGCACGCACTTGCTGCCTGATAACTACTACGGTCCGAACGGCCCGAATCCGGAAGAACTTGCACCGCATATGCATTCGATGAAAGTTCATATGCCTGCAGGCTCGATCTTGATTCGCGATGTTCGCATGTGGCACCGCGGCACACCTAACCGCAGCGATGAAATCCGTCCAAACCTTGCTCTGATCTACAGCGCGATGGACCGCGATAACCGCGTTCAAATCCCGCAAGAAACGTACGAGCAGCTGTCGGATCGCGCGAAGCACCTATTCCGCTGGCAGAAAATCGGCTACCCGGTTATCGAGCCGACTCACGAATAAATCATTGAAGAAGGACTACAAAATCGTTATGATTTTTGTAGTCCTTTTTTTATCGTCTTTTTGTAGTATCCAATCAAGGAGGAGTACACAATGAGAATTGCACCTATTTACGATGAAGTGAGAACATCAGACAAGCTGCTCGCTATCACCTTCGACGATGGACCGAATCCGGAGTGGACACCGCAATTTCTGGACGTATTTAAGCAACATGGAGCGAAAGCAACCTTCTACGTGCAGGGGACGAATATGGAGAAATACCCTGAAGTCGCTAAACGCATGGACGAGGAAGGGCATGAGTTCGGCAATCACAGCTTCTCTCATCCGCATATGGCGAGTTTGACTAAAGAAGAGCAAACAGAGGAGCTGCGACGCGCCGAGCAAATCATTGTCGATACGATTGGAAAACGTCCGGCTACGTTTCGTCCGCCTTATTTGGAATATAACGACGACCTCCTTGCCGTTTGCGGGCAATTCGGATATCCGATCATTCATGCAACGAATCTCGATACCCGCGATTGGGATATGCCCGGGACCGATCATATCGTGAATGTTTCACGAGCAGAAGTGCGAGAGGGAAGTATCCTCTTGTTCCATGACGGATTCGGTGATCGTTCGCAGTCACAGGCGGCTATTCAAATCCTGGTACCGGAGCTAATTGAGCAAGGGTACAAGCTTGTCACGATCAGTGAACTATTAGCCACAGAGATCAAATAATTTCGCGAATTCGCCGTACGAAGCTTTCCGCCGCAACGGACAGCTTCTTAGCGCGCCTCACCGCAAACCCGATGCCCCGAGTCGGCAGGGGCACATCGAGCTTTAACTCCAATAACCTCCCGCTGCGCAGCTCCTCTTCTACGAAAGACCGGCTGATGAAGGCCGCCCCATAGTTCAACCGTGCGAATTCCGCCAATAAATCGACGCTTCCCAGTTCAATATCCGGCTTCACCGTCACACCTTTCGCGGCAAACCAGTGATCCACAAACACACGTGTACTGCTGCCCGGCGAGAGTAAGATCAAGGGCAGCTCCGCAAGCTCTTGAATGGAAAGTGTCTGCTTGGCCAGCTCCTTATAATCCTCCCCAACGACAAAACAATCCTCAATCGTAGCCATCGTATGGATAAGCAGCTGTGGATCTTGTATGGGCAAATGAAGCATCGCGCAATCAATCTCACCATCCAGCAGGCTTCGCGTGATGTCAGGTGTTTTGCCGTGTGAGAGGCGTATTCGGATGCCCGGATACTCGCTGTGAAATGCATTCAGCTGCGGAAGCAGCAAATGCTTAATGAGAGAATCGCTTGCGCCGATGCGAATTTCGCCGGCATGAAGCTGCTTCAGATTGTACAGATGCTTTTGCGCGGAATCCAGCATCGAGAACGATTGCTCGACATAGTCCAGCAAAGCCCGGCCTTCGTCTGTGAGCTCGACTCCTTTAGAAAAACGGTGAAAGAGCTGCATTCCCATCGCTTCCTCCATTTGTTTAATGGCATAGCTAACGGAGGGTTGTGTGACATGAAGCTCTTGTGCGGCTTTCGTTAAATTTCGGTGACGCGCCGTATGGAGAAAGATCCGATACCACTCTAAATTAATCATTTTGACATAAACCACCTTTATGGCAATGATCTAATATTCCGATTTCATTTATTTCAAGTATCTCATTATAATCGGATTAGATCAATTACTCGTAAAGAGGTGGACGGAAATGGTAACGATACATCCGGATTTTGAAGCGCGTTCTCCGTGGTCGGCGAATAACGATCGGCTCGAGGTAAGAATCAGTCCTCCGAGGGCAGCAGTTGAAGGCACGATTCGTGTACCCGGCAGTAAAAGTCTTACGAACAGAGCGTTAATTATCGCAGCACTTGCTCAAGGAAAATCCGAGCTGCATGGCATTCTCAAAAGTGATGACTCCTACTGGTGCATCGATTCGTTGCAGAAGCTTGGCGTAGCTGCAGCTATGCAGCAAGAAACAGCTTCCATTGAAGGCTGTGGCGGAGTTTGGCCGAATCCTTCGGCGAACTTATATGTCGGTGCTGCGGGGACGGTGGCAAGATTTCTGCCCGGTGCACTTGCGATTGGTTATGGGAAATGGACATTGAGCGGAAGTAAACGGATGAGTGAGAGACCGCAAGCACCATTGCTTGCTTCCTTAACAAAGCTCGGCGCTAAATTCGAATACTCAAACTCCGAACACAGCCTACCCTACATGCTGCAGGCATCCGGACTGAACGGCGGCGAGGTTACGATCCCCGGCAACACGTCGAGTCAATTTCTTAGCGGTCTGTTAATCGCCGCCCCTTATGCGAAGGAGCAGTTAACGATACGTATTGATGGAGAAGTTGTTCAAAGGGATTATGTGCAAATGACGCTCGCTATGATGGCTGATTTCGGTATAAAAGCTCACGTGTCGGCAGATAGTCAATCCATTACCGTCCCACAAGGCAGGTATGAGGCAAGGACTTATCAGCTGGAACCGGATGTCTCCACTTGTTGTTATTTCTGGGCGATAGCGGCATTGACAGGAGGCCGAATTCGGACAGAAGGCATCCAAGCAAGCCATACAAGTCAGCCTGATATCGAGATGCTGCAGATCTTGGAGCAGATGGGATGTACGGTTGCGCATGGAGCGAATTTCGTTGAGGTGCAAGGAACGGATCAGCTTAAAGGCGGATTCACGCTCAGCATGAAAAAATGGACCGATCAGACGCTTACGATAGCTGCAATGGCTGTTTTCGCAGATGGTCCAATTACATTAAAGGATGCTGCACATATCAGACATCATGAATGCGATCGTATCGCAGCGATTTGTGCGGAGCTAACTAAGCTTGGAATTCGCGTAGAAGAACATCCTGATGGTCTCACGGTTAATCCGGGTATTCCGGTGCCGACATTGGTGGACTCCCATGACGATCATCGTATGGCTATGGCGCTTTCGCTCATTGGTCTGCGGGTTCACGATATCCGAATTTCTGACCCTGGCTGCGTATCCAAGACTTGTCCGGCGTATTTCGAGCAGCTGGCCGGACTTGGTATTCAGGTTGCATATTAAAGAGAGGAGGCCCATCTTATGGCAGGCAATACATTCGGCGAACGGTTCAAAATCACAACCTACGGAGAGTCGCACGGCGCTTCGGTTGGCGTCATTGTAGACGGCGTTACGCCGGGCGTTGACATTGACGAGGCTTATATCCAGAAACAGATGGATCGGCGCAAACCGGGACAATCTTCCGTGACTTCGCCTCGCAAGGAGTATGATATCGTTCATATCGAGTCCGGCGTATTCGAGGGCAAAACAACAGGGACACCGCTCTTCATTATTTTGCATAATCACGATATGAGGCCGGAGGCGTATGGTTCGATTCAGCATGCTTTTCGCCCCGGTCATGCGGACTTTACGTACTTGCAGAAATATGGCATTCGCGATCATCGCGGCAGCGGGCGTGCTTCAGGCAGGGAAACGGCGGCCCGTGTCGCCGGTGGTGCAATAGCGCGTAAGCTGCTTGAGAGGCGCGGAGTTGACGTCATTGCTTACTCACGCGAAATCGGCGGGATTAAATGCGAAACCTTCGATGAAACGATCATCGAGCAAAATGCGGTTCGTGCCTGCGACGCTGAAGCAGCAAAGGAAATGATTCGCAAAATCGAGCATTTGGCTTCCATCGGCGATAGCTGCGGCGGAATTGTAGAGTGCCGGATTCGCGGCGTGATCCCGGGTCTCGGTGAACCTGTTTTCGATAAATTAGATGCCGAACTGGCGAAGGCGATGCTTTCCATTGGCGCAATCAAAGGGATCGAATTTGGCGCCGGCTTTGAGGCGGCCCGGATGCTGGGCAGTGAGCATAATGATGGCATGAACAGCAGCGGCTTTCTCAGCAATCATGCAGGCGGCATTGTGGGCGGAATAAGCAATGGGCAAGACATCGTGTTTCGCGTCAGCGTCAAACCGACTTCATCCATATCTGTACCTCAGCAGACAATCAACGTGGACGGCGAAGAACAAGAGATTCAGACGATCGGCCGTCACGATCCCTGCATATGTCCGAGAATCGTTCCGGTTGTGGAAGCGATGGCCTGCCTTGTCTTGGAGGATATGTACAAGCGACAAGCAGCTATGCTTGGCTAGCGAAAAATGGTACGATACGCCTGAGAACGAAGGAGGCGAGCAACCATGAAATCCTACTTGTGGGAAGGCAGTAAGGTCAGACTGCGGCCATTGGAGTTTGGCGATTGGGAGGACTATCACCAGAATGATCGCGATTCTGAAGGTGCTCGGCTATGTGATATGATTCATTTTCCAAGAACCGAAGAAGGTACGAAGGCATGGGCGGAGGAGAAAGTCGACCATCCGGTGGAAGGTGATAATATATGGCTATCCATCGAGACGCTTGAAGGCGTGCTGGTCGGCAGTATGTGTACGAGCAATTGCGATCCTCGAAATGGTACATTCAAGTACGGCATTGCGATCTTCCGCGAGCATTGGCGCCAAGGTTATGCCTCGGAGGCGGTTAGGCTGATTCTTCGCTACTATTTCGAAGAGCTGCGGTACAACAAAGCCAATGCCCATGTGTATGCATTCAATAGCAGTTCGATTGCGCTGCAAGAACATCTCGGCTTCAAGCAAGAAGGTCGTTTGCGTGACATGATCTTCACGAAAGGCAAACATCACGATGAATTGATCTACGGGCTCACGAAGAGCGAATATGAGGAATTGCTGCAGGAGAAATCAACGATGGATTAATTCGTCGTTGATTTTTTTTATGAAACGCGTTAATCCGCCGAATGGCCTACGATAGCCGTTCAGCTCTATTGACATGGAAGCAATACCCATATGATAATCGAATCATTCCTGGTAATTATTAGAATTGATAGGAGTCATTAGTCTTTTCAGTAGAGAAAAGAGGGATTGTATGGCTGTCATCCAAGTGGAGAATTTGCGCAAAGAGTTCAAACGTAACAAGAGTAGAGAGGGGTTATGGAACAACATCAAAGGGCTTGTCTACCGGGAATATGAAACCAAGACGGCCGTTGATGACATCTCGTTCACGATCGACAAAGGCGAGATTGTGGGTTATATCGGACCAAACGGAGCAGGGAAATCAACTTCCATCAAGATGCTAGTCGGAATTCTAGTACCCACAAGCGGTCGCGTTATCGTAAATGGCATAGAACCTTACAAGAACCGCGAGCTGAACGCCATGCGCATAGGTGCCGTCTTTGGTCAGAAAACGCAGCTATGGTGGGATACGCCGGTCATCGATTCACTCCGTCTGATGCGGTATATGTACGATATTCCATTAGCAAGATTCAACGAGAATATGGAGAGGTTTACGGACATTCTTGGTTTGGATGAGTTCAAGCATGTTGCCGTCCGCCAGCTCAGTCTCGGACAGCGGATGCGTGCAGACCTATGTGCGGCGCTGCTGCATGATCCGGATATTATCTATTTGGATGAGCCGACGATCGGTCTGGATGTCGTGGTGAAGGAGAAGATTCGTAACTTTATCCTCGAGATCAACCGCGATCGCGGAACGACAGTCATACTCACGACTCATGATATGTCCGATATTGAGAAGCTTTGCAGCCGAGTCATGGTTATTGATCAGGGTAAGCTGATGTATGACGGAAACCTAGAGAAATTGAAAAATGACTTTGGTTCCGGGGAGCAGATGGTGGTGGAAACGGATCGTGTGTTCGAATCCTCCCACGAACTGAGCGAGCTCGGCGTGTCAAGCTGCAGTGTGGACGGTAAGAAGACGCAGCTGGTTTACGACAAGAAATTAATCAATTCTTCAATGCTGATCAAATGGATTATGGACAGGTACGAAGTGAAAGACTTTGTCGTCAAGGAAACCGACATCGAAGAGATCATTCGTACGATGTATGTCGAGCAGCTTCCGCTTGAAGCTGCTGCGGATCGGGAGCGTGTTTTCGTATGAGACTCGCCCTCTATCGGGAAATGACGCTCAATTCGCTTCGGCAAAATATGGCTTATCGAATGGAAGTGTTCATGTTTCTGTTCGGCCAGCTGATTAAGGTTTTCGTGCAGGTTTACATCTGGTATGCCGTATTTGCGGGACATTCGAATGTTGATTCGGGTGCAGGCAGCATTTCAGTGAAGGAAATGGTCACGTATGTAGTCATCAGCTCATTCATCTCCGTATTCGCAACGAATAATGTCATCTTCTGGGTCGGGGGAAAAGTAAGGAACGGCGAAATTGCAATGGAGCTGTTAAAGCCGGTGAATTTTCGCTTCGTCGCCTTCTTTCATTCGCTTGGACAGAACGTATACCGCATACTCTTCGAACTCATTCCGCTCCTCCTTATTAGCATGTACTTCTTTCGATTGGAGTTGCCGAGCGGCTGGAATGCGGTGGCATTCGCGATTATGCTCGTCAATGCATTTCTGCTCAACTTCCTCATCAACTACATCATCGGTTTGATCGCCTTCTGGTATGTACTCGTCTGGCAAATTAACGTGCTGCTAAGCGGGCTGATACGATTGTTCTCCGGCGCCTTTATCCCGATTTGGTTCTTCTCCGGAACGCTGACGACAATTTCCTATTGCCTGCCGTTTCGATTGATTTATTACGATCCCATCTCCGTCTATTTGGGTAAAACGACGGGGTTGATGGACATTGGCTTCGTTATTTTGCAGCAGGTGGGCTGGATTGCCGCGTTGCTTCTTCTGGAACGTCGGATGTGGGCAAGCGCGGTGAAAAAACTGGTCGTGCAGGGAGGCTGAACATGCGGTTTCTGAAATTATATGCCCGTTTTATCCCGATCTATTTCAAAAGCAAATCGGAATATGGCATCATGTTTTACTTGGACTTCCTCGGTTTCGCGATGGGGCATATCGTCAATTTCTTGATCATCTGGGTCATGCTCGATCGTTTCAATACGATTAATGGCTGGGGAATGTACGAAGTCATGCTGATTTACACGATGAATATGTTTACGTTTGGCGTAGCATCGATCTTCTTCTCGTTCCAGATGTGGGAGGTAGAAGATATGGTCGCGCAGGGGACCTTCGACGTCATGCTCGTCAAACCGGTCAATCCGTTCATCCATATGATCATAAGGACTTTCGGCCACTTCTACTTAGGTGATGTGATCATCGGAATTACGATGTTTATCGTCTGCTTTAACCATCTGAATGTGCATATGGGATTCACCGAGTTGCTCATCCTTATTGTTGTATTGCTCGGGGCAACGCTTGTGCAAGCTGCCTTCATCGTCATTACCGGTTCGATGTGCTTCTGGTTCACTCGTTCAGGTGCATTGATGGATATGGTTGTACACGGGATACGTTCGTTTATGGATTACCCCGTATCGATCTATAACAAATTTATTCGCATCCTCGTGACCTTCGTTGTACCTTATGCTTTCGTCAACTTCTACCCGTCACAGCTGATCTTGAACAAGACAGGAGAGACGTTGTTCTCGCCGATTCTACCATATGTGGCGCCGGTCGTTGGACTTGTGCTATTCCTGCTGGCTTATGCAGTTTGGAATATGGGACTTAATAAGTATCAGGGGACGGGAAGTTAGCGTTATTCATCAGGGCTGCCATCTGGCAGTCTTTTTTTTGATAAACAAAGCTTATTGCATGGATAAAATATTGAAAATTCTGTTAATCGATCGGTAGTGCTACACTCTAACTAAACGATCATTGCTGGAGGTGGACATATGGAGATTTCGAGCATTTCCGAGAGCTTCAGAAGATTTGCCGAGAAGGAGTGCAGAGGGTCAAGCCGCTTGTACGAGCAGCTTTCCGCCCGAATTGCGGCGGATGAAGAACTATTGCGTATTGCCTCTGCCAGCAGAGAGGGCCAGCCTATTCCGAACCTCTTTCTAGGTGCTGTACATTATTTGCTGCTGCGGGGGATCGAACATGACTTAAACGATTATTATGCGAGTATTGTGCCGGACCCTAAGGCCGCTTCAGCAGCTTTTGAATCGTTCAAGGATTTCTGTCTGCTCTACCGCGATGAGCTTGTTCAGCTTCTGACTACGAGGCTTGTGCAGACGAACGAGGTTCGCCGTTGTGCGTACCTGTATCCGGCATTCTGCCTGATCTACAGTCTATCGAACAAGCCGCTTGCTTTGATTGAGATTGGAACGAGCGCCGGACTGCAGTTATTCTGGGATCAATATCGATATTCGTATGATGCCGTCGATGGATACTTTGGGAATCAACAATCGGAGTTCACACTGACTACTTCTCTACGCGGCTCGAATATGCCATACCTTCTTTCAGAAAGTCCTCCGGTGACGTCCAGAATCGGGATCGATCTTCATGTGAATCAGCTTCATCATTCGGATAGTCGCCTTTGGATGAAAGCATTAATTTGGCCGTAGCACCGGGAACGGAATCAGCATTTTGATGAGGCGGCAGGCCATTTTGATCATCAAGCTGTTCAACTGATTGAAGGCAACGCCTTGGTAGGTTTGAATGCGGCAGCAGCTAGGAGCACCGATAAGCATGCCTTATGTATCTTTCATACTCATGTAGCTAATCAACTTAGTCTTGCTGATAAACACCAATTGTGCGAACGAGTTCGAATATTGGGGGAGACAAGAGAGGTCTATCACCTCTACAATAATATGTGGGATCCCGAATTGCATCTGGATTCCTATAGGAACGGCTGCTACGATAGCGTGACTCTTGCCGAAACGGATGGGCATGCCAGATGGTTGAATTGGAAACTCTAGTTCAGAGATGACCACGGTTAACGAATTATGAAACAAGGAAGTGATCCGGTGTTCACGGAAAGCGAATATTTCGATGAGCAATTTAAGGATATCAAGTTTTCGAAAGAAGAGGTTGTCTCGGTTCATTTTCACGATTGTACGTTCACGAATTGCGAGTTTAGTGAAACGGTCTTCGATGAATGTAAATTTACCGGATGCACGTTTATCCGCTGTGATTTGAACCTCATGAAAGTAGCCGACAGTAACTTCTCGCAGGTGTATTTCATGCAGTCGAAGCTGGTAGGCGTCAATTGGTCGGAGGCCGGGTGGCCTCGAATCGCTGTGCCAAGCCTGCTGAAGTTCGAGGATTGCACCTTGAATCACTCGACCTTTATCGGAGTGGCCCTTCCGCAATCCACAATCATGAATTGCTCCGTTAAGGATGTCGACTTTAGAGAAGCGGATCTCTCGAAAGCTAACTTAAGAGGCTCGGATTTCACGGAAAGTGTGTTTGGTGAAACGAACTTATCCGGTGCCGACCTCTCCCACGCGTCGAACTATCAGATTGACCCTAGCCAGAATCGGATTCGCCAGGCGAAATTTATGCTGCCCGAGGCGCTTAACCTGCTGTACGGCATGGATATAGTGATCGATGAAGATTGATTGAAGCGTAGGCTGCCTCGAAAGTGTATCAGTTGACTTTCGGGGCAGCTTTTTTCCTATTCGGTCAGCTTTGCCCTCCATCAGGACAAAATTCCGATAGGAAAATGGCTGGTCGCCTGTTATATTGGAGAAAGCGCTTCAATTATGGAAAAATCAGTAATGGGAGGCTTTGAACAGAGATGAACAAGGTGCTGACGGATTCACAGATTGAGCAATTTATGGAGCTGGGCTGGGTTAAAGTGGAAGAGGCGTTCCCGCAGACGCTTGCGTTGGAATGCCAAGACTTCCTGTGGGAGCAGCTAAGACGCTACGAGATCGACCGAGGCAACAAACAAACGTGGAATCCTCCTATACTGTTTATGAAAGAAAACTTTCGCAACGCGGCATTTGATCAGTGTAATACGGACCGCCTCGGTGATGCCATCGAGGATTTAATCGGCGCGGATCGCTGGACGCAGAAGGTATTGTGGAACGGTGATGAGAATCGGAATTATCCCGGCTGGGGCTGGTGGCCGGTCAATTTCAATTTTGGTGCGAACGAAGAGTGGACTGTGCCGTCAACCGGCTGGCACTGGGATGGGTCACATTTTCGCCATTTCGTAGACGCTCGCGAGCAGGGCTTGCTGTGTTTGTGCGTCTTCTCGGAGATAGGGACGCATGGCGGGGGGACATTAATCGCGGAGGGCTCGCATCAAGTAGTTGCCCGATACCTAGCCACAAAACCGGAGGGGATGGATCCGCATGAAGCGATAGCGGAGTGTAATGTGTGGCATCCTTGGCTGGCTGCATTGACCGGAAACGCAGATGATTCGTTCTTGGCTGGAGCGAATCGTGTTGAGAAATTTATGACGAACGCATTTACGGATGAGCATGGCACTTTGCTTCGGGTGAAAGAGACGACTTCCTCGCCAGGTGACGTCATCTTGTGCCATCCTTTTCTCTATCATACCTCCTCGCAAAATCATAGCGGCGTTGCCCGCTTCCTATGCAATCGCACGACTCCTCTGAAAGAGCGGATGAACTTCGATCGCACAGACGGCAGTGCGTATTCACCGCTGGAGCTCAGCATTAAACGTGCGCTTAAGCTATAGAATTTAGTAATTGCTTCCAATCGCAATCTCATATACGATCAAGTTACTTGTTACCGAAGGGAGTGAGCGGCATGAAACGCCGGACTACGATGACTACTAAAACAATTAAGGTGAACATGAACTGAATAGGTGGGCAGGCACAGAGAGTCTGCCGTGAAGAAGGATGTTTCTGTACTTTATTTCCGTATCGGGATAGGTTTGTTCGCGCATGCGAGCTTATCTTACCGATCGGAATGATGAGGCCGCAGGCAATATGCCGTGCGGTCTTTTTGCGCGCAAAAACAGGATTACGATGCGGAGGCCAACCGAATATGTTGAAGCTGAACTATTTATTCCATAATGAAAACTTAGCCGAAATGATACTGAAGAACTGGGATTATGATGCAGACTCGATTGAGATGTTCCAATATTACCGTATTTCATCGAATGCGATTTATCCGTTTCGCAAGGCAGGCAAAACGCAGCTATTAAGGTTTGCTCCGGTCGAAGAGAAGAGCAGATCAAATATCGGGTCGGAACTGGCATTTATTAAGTATTTGCGTGAGCAACATTATGGCGTGCTGGTGGCCGTGAAATCCAAGAAAGGCGAGGAACTCGCAGAAATTCGAACGCCTTGGGGCGACTATTACGCCTCGGTGTTTGAGAGAGTTCCGGGTACAGCGATGAATCAGACTGCACTTACCGACGAGATCATCTTCAGCCATGGGCAAGCGTTGGGGCAGCTCCACCTTTTATCGAGCGAGTACGATCCAGGCGATGCAAGAAGATGGTCCCACATCGAGGTGCTCGATTGGATTGACGATCAGATCAAGGCGCTTCCGAATGAAGAAGCAGCCCGATCCGAAGTCCAATTACTTCGCGAACATTTCGATTCTTTTCCCATTCATAAGCGAAACTACGGCTTAATCCACTATGACTTCGAATACGATAACGTGTTCTACGATCACGAATCGAAACGCTTCTATGCGATTGATTTCGATGACGCCATGTATCATTGGTATGCAATGGATATCGAGCAAGCGCTTGACAGCTTGAAGGATTGCATTTCGGAAGAGCTGTACGACCATAAGAAACAGTGTTTCTTGGAGGGGTATAGCACGGCATTCGAATTACCGGAGGATTTGGAATCCGTATTACCGGCGATGAAACGTTTCGCAAATGTATATGGATATGCGCGTCTAATTCGGTCCGTTGCGGAGAAATGGGACCATGAGCCGGACTGGATGCAGCACTTGCGAACGAGATTTGAGCAAAGCATGCGCAGCAAATCGACGTTATTCGGCAAGAAGCTTTCATAGACGACAGGAGAAAGAGAGGCTCATTCTTTGAGCCTCTCTTTCGCTTACATAAAGAAGGAGAAGGGTAATAAATTATTGTTGTGATTATCGAAAACTCGTTATATAATCAAATGTGCCCGAGCACATAACGATTGAAACCGTTCCCAACGTGCCGGATTCAAACCACGCGATCCCGCGAACCATCGGAGGGAGAACATGAGCAGATACGCAGTTGAAACGCTCAAGCAAGATGGCTTAACCGTTATTAAGTTGTCTGATTCGTTAAGCGGGAGTATCGCAGAGCTGCTGCCGGAAGTGGGCAACAATCTGTATAGCTTTACGACTGATGGACGCGAAATCATCAAGACTTCCATAAGTTTAGCGACATTGAAGAACGAGAAGTTTGCCAGTTCGAAATACGGGACACCGGTGTTGTCTCCGCCTAATCGGATTAATAAAGGTACATTTACGTTTCAAGATCAAACGTACCATTTTCCAATCAATGAACCGCCGGATTATCATTTGCATGGAGAATTAAGCATCAGAGCATGGGAAGTGTTTGATTACGGTGCCACAGATGAACAGGGTGCATGGGTTATTAGCCAACTGCGGTACGAGGATCACCCAGATATCCTAGATTATTTTCCTCATTATTTAACGTTTACCATTACATACCGGCTGCTTGACGGGAAGCTGAGTATGGATAGCTGCATTAAGAATGAAGGCTCTGACGAAGCGCCATTCGCTTATGGATTGCATCCTTACTTCTCGCTGCCTTATGAAAGCGACCCCAACCTTACGCTTCAGGTGCCTGCCAAAGAAGAATGGCCGATTACGAATTTATCTTTCGTTACGGGACGCCCAGAGGTCACGGCACTAAGCGAAGCCATTCAACAAGGCATCGAACTAGCCGATTATCCGGAGCTCGGATGCACGCTGCTAACGATTGATCCGGAGTCGGATTTCATCAATCGACTTGTACTACCAAATGCGGGCTATACGATAGCCTACCAGCTGGATGCGCAATTCCCATTCGTGCTGTTGTTCCGTCCGAACTGGGACCAAGCTTTCTCGATCGAGCCTTACACCTATGTAACGGATGCATTCAATCTCCCTTATGAGCAAGAATTAACCGGTGCACAAGGTATAAAAGCTGGCGAAGAGCGCAGGATAACTACTTCACTTTGGATCGAATCGAATAAAGACACAAGCCAATAAAGGAGGCACAAGGATGAAACAGCTTGATTTTCAAACCATCATTCGACCTGAGATGCCGAATCGGATGGATTACCGGATAGGATGTATCGGATCCGGCTTTATTATGCGGGATTGCCACCTTGTGGCTTATCGCGATGCCGGATTTAACCCGGTTGCCATTGCATCCCGTACGTATGAGAATGCGAAGGCAGTTGCGGAGCTTCGTAACATACCAAAGGTTCACCGTTCCTGGGAAGAGCTAGTGCGCGATCCGGAGATCGAAATTCTCGATATCGCATTACCTCCGGATCGCCAGCTTGACGTAGTACGCGAAGCGGTCAAACAGTCGCATATTAAAGGCATTCTATGCCAGAAGCCGCTGGCGATGAATTCGCAGGAAGCACGTCTAATTGTCGAGCTATGCGAGGCAGCAGGGATCAAAATCGCCGTAAACTCCAACATGCGATACGACCAATCGATTCGTGCGCTTAAAGCGATTCTTGAAGGCGGATACTTGGGACAGCCAGTACTTGCAACGATCGAGATGCGCGCGATTCCGCATTGGCAAGGATTCCTTGAGCAATATGAGCAAATCGAAATTCTCAACATGGGTATTCATCATATTGATGCATTCCGTTACCTGTTCGGCGACCCTGAGAAAATCACAGCCGTAACGCGCAGAGATCCGCGCACGAAGTTCTCTCATATCGATGGTATTTCGCAATACACCTTCCAATATGCAGATGAGATGATGGCGACCAGCTTGGACGATGTATGGGCTTGGCCGGGCGAAGGTACGGAGAAGGACATTTACATCAAATGGCGCGTTGAAGGATTGGATGGCATGGCTACAGGAACGATCGGCTGGCCGCGTTATCCGGAGCATTCGCCAAGTACGCTGGCATTCACGACTCGTCAGCAACCGAACGAGTGGATCCGCCCGGAATGGGATTCCGTTTGGTTCCCAGACGCCTTCCAAGGCACTATGGCACAGCTGCTGCGCGCCGTGGAAACCAACAGCGAGCCGGAGATCGGCGGACGCGATAATCTTAAAACGATGGCTGCAGTCGACGCTTGCTACAAGTCCATCGCTGAAGGCAGAACAGTAAAGTTATCGGAATTCATTTAACCCCAAATATAACGCGCGGAGGTCATCAATATGTTACAAGTCGGTATTTTCAATGCTTATTATCCTTATTCGCTTCAGGAATCGATCGCAAGAATGAAGAAGGACGGTTTCTCTTGCGTACAGCTGGACTTGGCTTTCAAAGACATGGATCTATCCTTCGATTCCTTGACGAAAGAGAAATGCCGCACCATTCGCGATGCATTCCGTGACGCGAATCTGCCGATCGTTTGTATCTCCGGGTATACGAACCTAATTCATCCGGACCCGGTGAAACGCAAACAGAACATCCACGGCGTGAAGAAAATTCTTGAATTCGCTCGTGACCTTGGCAGCCCGTATGTAGTTAGTGAAACAGGTACTTTCAATACGGAAAGTGATTGGGTTTGGGATCCGAAGAACGCTACTGAAGAAGCATATGAGGAAGTAGCGACTACGATTGAAGATCTGGCGAAATTTGCTTATGACAACGGCTCCGTATTCTTGATCGAGAACTATGTGAACAACGTAATCGGCTCTGTTGATCAAGTATCGCGTTTGCTCTCGGATGTGAATCATCCGGGTCTTGGCCTATTGATGGATCCGACTAACTATTTCACAGACAACAATATTGATCATATCGATGAAACGTTGAACAAGATCTTCAATGCGCTTGGCGACAAAGTCAAAATCGCGCACGCCAAAGATTGCATGAGAGCTGTAGATACATTGGAGAAACATGCGAATATCGACGCTTCGGAATCTCATTCGTTCCGCGGTGCAGGCGCAGTCGAGCTTCCGGCTCCGGGGCTTGGCAATTTGAACTATGATCTGTATCTGGAGCGTTTGGCGAAGCTTCACCCGAACATTCCGATCATCATTGAGCATCTGGAAGAAGAGGACATTCCGCGTGCGAAAACGTTCCTTGACAATAAACTCAAATCAGTTGGCGTATAAAGGCTCTTGTGAGAATAAATCATTCGCTCTATAATAGTAGGTGCCCGAGCACACCTTGAGCAATAGGAGCGAATTATGACCGTAACCATTAGAGAAATTGCCACGCAGGCAGGGGTATCGCGAGGAACCGTTGACCGGGTGCTTAACGACCGGCCCGGCGTGAAACCAGAGGTTCGCGATCGAATTCTAAGCATCGTAGCTGAATTAAATTACGTACCTAATATTGCTGCTAAAGCGTTAGCGTATCAGAAGAAACCGCTTGTATTCGGAATTATTATGCCGCCGCAAGAAATTCAATTCTTCGAAGCCATTCGGAACGGCATCAGCGTTGCGGCAGAGGAGCTTAAGGATCTTGGCGTCCGTTTGGAGTATCGATTCGTCGATAACCAGAGTCCCGAAGAAGGGGCTGCTGCCATTCGCGAGCTTGTCGAAGCCGGCGTAAGCGGGATTATGTTCTCCGTCATGGACGATGAATTGATTCGCGCGAGCATCGATTACGCTGCGGAACGGGCCGTTCCGATTGTTACGTTCAACTCGGATGTGGAGCTCAGCAAACGGATTTGTTTTGTTGGGCAGGATTTGCATAAGAGCGGAATGGTTGCTGCCGGTCTGATGAACCGCGTCTTGCAAGCAAATGCGAAAGTGTTGATTGTAACGGGGAACTTGAAGTTCCATGCGCATCGTTCCCGGGTCGAAGGCTTTAAGCAAGGACTTGCGGAGCATGGGAGCAAACTAGAAGTACTCCATGTTATTGAGGGCTTCGACCGTTATGCCGATACGCATTTGCAGCTGGATTGCGCACTTCGTACGAATCCCGATATCGGTGGCATTTACATGGCGACAGGCGATATCGGCGCATGTGTAGACGTTATTAAACAGCATCACCTAGAAGGCGCAATTCGAGTTGTCTGCAACGATCTAATCCCGCCGGCCATTCAGGGTCTGCGTGAGCGGATTATTGATTTCACGATCGTGCAGAATCCGGAGAGACAAGGGTACTTGTCGCTGCGTATCCTGTTTGATCATGTGTTTGCAGGGAAGCAGCCGGAGTCCGAGCACCATTATACAGAGACGCATATTTATATTCCCGAGAGCCTTTAAGGCTTTCTTTTTTGGAGAATTTCGTGCCCGCGCACGAATATATTAAATTAAGGAGGCGGTCATTATGGCAATTGTCGTGCAACGTAGAGATTACAGTTTGAAAGGCATCGAAAGCAAACGTGCGGATGAGAAAGGCTTGGCTTCCGCAGAGTGGCATCAAACCCCGATTCCGCGTGCGAAGATGAAGGAATTGATGAAGCGGAAGGATGGTCCGGCGATCCGAGATACGCTGATCTGGTTTGGCGGTCTTATTATTCTTGGCTTCCTTGCTTATCAATCTTGGGGCACATGGTGGGCCGTTCCGGCATTCTTCCTATACGGACTGCTATACGCAACACCGGGCGATTCCCGCTGGCATGAATGTGGACACGGCACAGCATTTAAGACACCTTGGATGAATGATGTCGTTTACCACATTGCTTCTTTCTTTGTACTGCGCTCGGCAACGCCATGGCGGTGGAGCCATGCCCGTCATCATACGGATACCATTATCGTTGGCCGCGACCCGGAGATCATTACTGCAAGACCGCCGGTTTGGAAAATCCTTTACATGCAAATTTTCCACCTGTATGGCGGCCCGCTTGCAATAAAAAGCTTTCTTCTGCACACTTTCGGCAAGCTGGATGAGCAGGAGAAGGATTATATTCCGGCTTCCGAGCATCATAAAGTGTACCGTGAAGCACGCGTTTACATGCTGATTATTCTAGCTGTTATTGCAGCTTGTATCTACATGGGCAGCATTTTGCCAGCTATGTTCATCATTCTTCCTTCCTTTTATGGTGGTTTGCTCGTGCTAACGTTCGGGATTACGCAGCATTTGGGTCTTTATGAGGATGTGCTGGATCATCGGCTGAACACACGGACAATCTATATGAATCGGGTCTTCCGTTTCCTTTATTGGAACATGAACTATCACACCGAGCATCACATGTTCCCGATGGTTCCGTTCCACGCCTTGCCTAAGCTGCATGAAGTCATGAAGTCCGATTGTCCGCAAGCTCGTCCGAGCTTATGGGCAGCACTGAAAGAAGTAATCGGAGCGCTTCGCAAGCAGAAGGACGATCCGTCCTATGTAGTTGTTAAGCCGCTGCCAGATACAGCCCTTCCTTATCGCTACGGTCCTAATATGGACTATCAAACAAGGAGTGAAGCATAGTGTCAAACGTATGGGTAGAAGTTTGCGATGCTGATGAAATTGAAGTCGAGGATGTTATCCGCTTCGATCAGGATGATCGTTCCTTCGCGGTATACCGTACAGATAAAGGGGATTACCACGCGACTGACGGTTTCTGCACACATGGGAAGTACCATCTGTCAGAGGGACTTGTGATGGGGAAGCAGGTTGAATGCCCGAAGCACAACGGTCGCTTTGATATTACAACCGGCGCAGCCGTACGAGTACCTGCTTGCGTGGATTTGCAGTACTACCAGGTCAAAGTAGAAGACGATAAAGTGTTTATTCTGATCTAATTTCGTACCAATAGAAGGCACCGAATGGATAGGGAGAAATTCCTGTTCGTTCGGTGCCTTTTCATGTATCATAAACCTATATTGGTTTAATATTCCAGTGAAGAGGTGCGTCTATGAGTGAGCGAGCAGTTGTCGCTAATATCTCCGGTTCATCGATTGTTCTATTAGTTAGAGATATTCAAGTTTCCGCAGATTTCTACAAGAAACTCGGATTTTCTTATGAAGAAATAGGTGGACACGCACACGTTGCCAGAGGAAATATTACTTTCATTATGCATGCTGCCATCAACCCTGAGGATGTTAGACCATTCTCAACGGTGGCAGGAGGACTATATTTCGATGCATTTGCATATACAGACGCAGTAGACTTGCTGGTTGAAGAATGTCAAACCCAAGGCGTTGAAATCGTCAATGGTCCGAATTACTCGGAGCAGTGGAGCGAGTTTACGATAAAAGATACGGATGGTTATCGGATCACTTTTGGCGGCGGAGTTAGCAAGAAGATAGAGTAGGTGCTGAAAAAACAGCTTTGATAGTCAATTTCCTAAGACTAGGCCGCCTTACATCCTGATGGGTGATGGCGGCTTATCTATTTGCAACAAATAAACGTAATGCGGATGCAAGACTTTCTTAAATACATGGAGTGAGTTCTAGCAGGAGTTTCTCCTTAAGTACTGGAATATTGATATTGTCATCTAAGGGGATGGGTTTCCAAGATAAGTCATATATATGATTTTGAAGGAGGAGATTAAATGATCCTAAATCAGGAAGAGATCGCTCAATATCATAGAGACGGATATGTGCTTGTGAACAATCTGTTTGATCGGGATGAAATTAATCTAATGATTCGCGAAATTGAAGGCGGCGAACGGGTAGCGGGTTCAACGTTTAGTAACGATGATCGATCGGGCTTAAAAGCCAAACTGGCGATCTGGTTTGAGCTTGGCCCGGACATGTGGTCAGCCGTTTCGACCTGTCCGCGCCTAGTGAATAATGTAAGTGTTTTACTAGGCGAAGATGCAGCTTTCTTTCATGGAAAAGTCATGCTGAAAGAGGCTCATTCAGGCGGGGCTTGGGAATGGCATCAAGATTATGGCTATTGGTACGATCAAGGTTTTATGTATCCGAATATGATCAGTGTATTTATTGCCCTTGATGCGGCAACCAAAGAGAATGGCTGCCTGCAGGTACTCCGGGGCTCACATAAGCTCGGGCGACTGGAACACGGAAAAGTAGGCGGGCAAACCGGTGCCGACGTGAATCGCATTAATCATGTACTATCGATGTTTGAACTTGTTCATTGTGAGATGACGCCGGGCTCTGCGCTGTTTTTCCATAGTAATCTCTTACACTCTTCCGCACCAAACCTGTCGGATTACCATCGCCGTACGTTCGTCTCTTGTTACAATGCAACTAGTAATCCGCAGCTTCAAGGAGATGGAGTCAAACACTATGATAAATGTCCGGTAGGCACGGATGATTGGTTGAAGAAGTTCTAAGCCGCAACGAAATAATCGTGTTGTTTAAGCCGCCCATTAATTCGGGCGGCTTTTCTTTGTTTATAAATCAATAAATAAATGAAACTTAGCATGAAATAAATGACCCCATCTAATAAACTTCTAATATATTCCTAAAATTTCCTTGTTATTATGGATGTATATCTGGTGCAATAGCATTGCCCAAACTAAATCATGGAACGGAGAATGGTGCAATGGAATCTTATTTGCAAGAGAAAATTGAATCATTACGTTTTGAAATGAATGAACGGGCATGCCAGCACGGAAGCCTCACAGATGAGAGAGTCGTCTATGTGAGTCAACAGTTGGACAGATACATATTTGTTTATCAGAAGAAGCTGCAGCGAAAACGATATAAACGCAAATCGTAATCATCGATTTGGTCGAATAGACCCCAAACTATACCGAGCGGTTGTCGGTCATGGTTTGGGTTTTTTTATGTTGGCGCGCGAGTTCTGGCAATGACTGAAATAATAATGGTAAACTAAAGCTGTTATTATTTTACAAAACAAGGAGCAGCTAATGAATTTAAGGTTCCTATCAAAAGAAGAATATTTGGTAGATGGCAATCGAGTGCTATTTTATTTCAAAATGGCCGGGTGCTAAATACGCTCACATCGTTGGTGAAGTCCCCTAAGCTTATTCCGGATGCCGTCCAGCAGTTAACCGGAATTTCAAATGAAAGTTTAATAGACGCATCATCGTATTCGGAGGTTTATCGTCGCTTTGTTGATTTTTGCGGGGATGCTGTTCTGGTTACCCAGGCTGGTTATGAGTATGATCTCCCCATGCTGAAGAAGCATTGTCTCCTGGACGATATTCCCTATGTGGAGCGCACCGTTCTCGATACGAAAGCGTTGTTTGCTGCTATTCATCCGGAGCTTGATGATGTGTTCTCTACAGATTATCTGATCGATTATCATCGCATCGATGATCACGATATTAAACGTCATGATGCGGCAGGAGATTGTGTGCTGATTAGCCGCATACTGATGCATATTCTAGCTGAATATCGCACGATTTTGATCTGACGGAAGGTTTGAAAGTGCGGAGGTTCATTATTACACCGATGTATTTGACCTAGATGAGGTTGAAACTTCTACCGCTCGTTGAACGTATGGGAAATCATTAGCGATGCTGGATGAGAAATACGCTGTGACCAATGGGCACCCGATCGTAAGAGAAATGGCTATCCGCCAATTCAAAGAAAAAACGATGAAGTGAGGAGATCTTATGTCTGAAATCTTGAATCGTCAATTGCTTGAAGCGAAGGAACGCGTTCATCATCTTCATAAGGCGCAGCGCAAAAGAGAGGAGCTCATGAAGAGACTCCATTCGCAGGAACGTCTTATTATCCAATATGAATTACAGTTGGAATCTGAACAAGCAGATGTCGAGCGTTTAACGGGTTTGACGTTGACTAATATTTTTCATACGATTCTTCGCAGCAAGGATGAACAGCTTGAAATGGAAAGACAGCAGGCGTTGCAAGCCGCGCTCAAGTTGCAGGAGGAAAAGCAGCGATTATCCGATACGCAGGCAGAATTGAAGCTAATTGGCGATGCGCTTGCTGCATTTAGCAATGCAGAATACGAGTATCAAGAGCTGATGAAGGCGAAGGAAGAAGCACTGCGCAGCGGCAGTTTCGGATCTGAGGAGCTAAGAAAGATGGAGGATCAAATTGCCGTACAAACTCTCTTAGTAAAGGAAATTAAAGAAGCGGTAACGGCTGGTAAACGTGTCATGGCTTCGCTGGAGGATGCTTCGGAAAGTTTGGATAAAGCGGAAAATTGGGGCAACTGGGATTTATGGGGCGGCGGCGGAGCAATCAGTACGCATATCAAACATGGCCATGTAGATGATGCCAAAGGATTTATCCATCAAGCGAATCATCAATTGCTCGATTTCCGCGATGAGTTAAAGGATCTTGATCGCAGCATGAACATCGTGATCGATATTAGCGGAACGCTGAAGATGGCCGACTATTGGTTTGACGGCCTGATTACGGATTGGATTGTCCAAGGTCGCATCAAGGATTCGCAACAACAAACCTTGGACGCTATTCATAACGTTCGCCAAGTAATCAAACAGCTCGAAGCGGAGTATTCCAAAGCTGAAGCGGCTCGTGCCGGCTTCGTCACGAAGCGTCAAAGTTGGATTGAAGATACGACGAGCGGGTAATGGATTTGAAGAAAGATGGCTCCTTCATGATGTGAAGGCCATCTTTTTTTATGCTCAGATGGGGCGAAAGTAGCTGTGGAAGCGGCAGCTGCGACATCAGAAATTCTAACGAACCGTACAGGTCTTATTTTCGTGAAATTGGCCTCACGAAAAATCTAACGAATCGTAGAGACGCTATTTAGCCCAAATAGGCAGTTGGGCATGGGATATCGGCTGAATAAGGCCTGTAGGATTCGTTAGATTTTTAAATGGCCCAATTTGGGGCAAATAAGGCCTCCAGAGTTCGTTAGAATTTCGTGAGGAGGCGCTGCGCTTCTACCATTAAAGCTTAACCCATGCCGTTAAGCCGTCCGGCTCATCGGGGTTGATGCCCTGACGTTCCGCGCTGCAGACGGCCACGATTTGAGGAATGAATAGGAACGGGATACCTTGAACCGGCAGACGAAGCTGCGTTTCTGTCATGACGGCGAGGTCAACATCACCTGCTGAGATGCTTGCAGTTGCATCGCCAAATGCGATTACCTTCGCACCGCGTGCACGAATATCATGCATCAGCTTACGTTGATGCTCGCTTCCTGCGCTAGTGAGATGAGCAATTACGAGCGTGTCCGGACCAACGGTCACCATCGGACCATGGCGTACATCGAGCACATGATACGCGTGAGCCTGCACTTTAGCTATTTCCGTCAACGCGATTGCGCCTTCGGCCGCTAGGCCGTGCAGCTCTCCGTCGGCGAGGAGGACAACATTCGTCCAGCCATAGTCGCTCGTCTCACGGATTGCGGATTCGGCGCGTTCCATATAAGCTTCCCCTTGGCTAATCGCTGCGGCGATGTCGGCGAGAACGTGCTCGTCGTTGCCAAGAAAGGCGGCGATCATGAGATTAGCCGTATATAAATTGGTAACGGTTCTTGTCTGGCACACGCTGTGGTCAAACGCCCATGGCAGGGAAAGGGTGAGATCTGCGATTTCGGATAAGGCGGAGTCGATGATGTTGCATGAGATCGCCAGTACCGGCGCATCGCCGCGTGCTTTCAGCAGCCGAACCGACTCTACGATCTCGCTTGTCGAGCCCGAGCGCGATGGAGCAACGAGAAGAGTACCGCTGAGAAGGGAGGCGTAGGCTTCAGCATGGAGCAGCAAATCCCCGCCCGCAAGTGCAGTAGCGGGAATCCCAGCACGTAAGCGAACGGAGAACGCCGCCGATTTGCTGAGCGTATAGCTCGAACCGCATCCGATAAACGTAACTGAGCGTTTGCCTTGCGAATGAAAGAAATCGGTAATCACGGTGCGATTCTTCAGCATATAGTCGTATGTTTGCTGCAGGGCCGAATATTGCGATTTTATTTCCTCATAGGTCAAGCTCATCGGAATCCTCCTCTTAATAGGTGTTGACGATGGGTATGCCTCTATAATAGATCGTTTATCTGATGTCATCAATCATTATTTGATTGTAACGATCAAAAATTGATTGTAAAGATCAAAATAACCCGATATGATTACCTTATCAGAGTCATTACTTCCAATGCTAGTTTTTGTATGTACAGCAGTCATTCAGAAACGACAGGAGGCCTCTTCCTTATGCCACTTCTTTCATCTACCCGCATGCTTCAACAAGCCAGAGCAGGTAACTACGCCGTAGCCGCTTTCAATGTGCACACTTTGGAGATGCTCCAAGCGGTAACCGAAGCGGCAATGGAGACGCAATCACCGCTAATCATTCAATCAACGGTAGGTACGGTCAAACATTTAGGCCCGGAATACATCGTCGCAGCAGCTACGGTTGCCGCCAATCAAACCGGATTGCCGATTGCGCTGCATCTCGATCATTGTACGGATTTTAATCTCATTGTCAGATGTATCCGCGCAGGCTACACCTCTGTTATGATGGATGCTTCCATGCATCCATTCGAAGAGAATGTGCGGCGAACCGAGAAAGTGATGGAAATTGCGGAAGCGGCCGGCGTTAACGTGGAAGCGGAGTTAGGCAAGGTTGGAGGCGTAGAGGACGATATTATCGTGGATGAGCATGATGCATTCCTTGCCGATCCGGATGAATGCGTAAAATTCATGGAAGCAACAGGTGTCCATACACTCGCACCTGCTATCGGTACCGCACATGGCATTTATAAAGGTACGCCAAATATTGATTTTGCAAGAATCGCATCCATTGCAGAGCGCGTTGCCGCACCGCTTGTGCTGCATGGCGGTTCAGGCATTCCGGCAGAACAAGTGAAGCTGGCGGTTTCTCTTGGCATGGCGAAGATGAATATAGCGACCGAGCTTCGCATTGTATTCTCGGATGCGATCAAGGATGTTTTTGCAAATAAACCAAACGAGAATGATCCGCGCACCTACATGGTGCCGGCCAAACAAGCCGTTAAGCGACTCGCCATGGAGAAAATGCAGCTATGCGGTTGTGTAGGCAAAGCTATAGATATGCGCTGATGATGGAGGAAAAAGCATGATGCAATCGAAAGGCGAGCTTCGCAGAACTAAACTGCTGGAGCGAATTAAGGAATCTGGCAAAGCTTCGATTGGAGATTTAATGGAAGCAACGGACAGTTCCATTGCTACGGTTCGGCGGGATCTGGAATGGCTTGAGAAATCGAATAAAATCATCCGTACGATAGGCGGAGCGATTTATGATGAAGGCAGCGGCAGAAATGCAGAGCTGGCTTTTGCCGAGAAACGGGATGTCAGCCGTGAAGGTAAGGAGCGAATTGCTGCTGCTGCTGCCTCTTTAGTGGAAGAAGGCGATATCATCTGCCTTACCGGGGGCACAACCACGTTCATGATTGCCAGAGCGCTCAAAAACCATCAAAACATCACCGTCGTCACCAATGCGGTCAACATCGCGAACGAATTGTTCGATGCCGAAGGCGTGCAGGTTGTTGTATCGGGCGGAGTGATGCGGCATAAGAGCTATGAGCTTATCGGCCCGCTTGCGGAGAGCGTCATAGAGAAGCTGAACATTACGAAAATGTTCCTCGGCGTTGACGGCGTTTCGCAGGAGCATGGGTTTACGACTCATAATGAGCTGGAGGCTCGTATCGCGCAGCTCTTCATCGCGCGCTCCAGCAAAGTGTACGCCGTGTACGATCAGGCAAAGCTGCAGAAAACAGCGCTGTTTACCATCATTCCCTACGATAAAGTGACAGGTGTAATCACAGATCTGGAAGAGGAATAGAAGTACATTCTAATTCATTGGAGGGCATTGCGATGATCCATGCTGCAGTAATCGGAGCGGGTAGTAGAGGGATGTTCGGCTTAGGCTCTTATGCTTTACGCAAACCCCATGAAATTAAATTCATTGCCGTGGCAGAACCAAACGAAGAGCGACGCCGCAAGTTTGCTGAAATGTATGGCATCGCGCCTGAACTGCAATTTGCGAGCTGGGAGGAGCTGCTTAATCAACCGAAGCTCTGCGAAGCGTTGCTGATTTGTACGATGGACAGGGAGCATTACAAGCCGACGATGAAGGCGCTCGAGGTCGGGTATCACATATTGCTGGAGAAGCCCATGTCGCCTGATCCGAAGGAAGCGTTGCTAATGGCAGAGGAAGCACAGCGTCGCAATCGGATTCTGACGATTTGCCATAGCATGCGGTACTCGAATTATTTTAGCAGCGTGAAACGATTATTGGATCAGGGTGCTGTCGGGCGATTAATGACGATCCAGTGGACGGAGAACGTTGGGTATGCACACCAAGCCCATAGCTTCGTTCGGGGAAACTGGCGTAATACGGCCTTATCCAGTCCAATGCTGCTGCAAAAATGCTGCCATGATCTTGATTATCTAAAATGGATCATTGGTGCCAACTGCAAGAGCCTATCCTCCTTTGGCAGCTTGTCCTACTTCCGCGAGGAGAATGCGCCTGTTGGGTCAACCGCACGATGCACCGATGGTTGTAAAGTCGAGCATGAGTGTTCGTTATCAGCCATTAAACTGTACTTGAATGAGAAAGACGAATGGCCGCAAAATGTCGTTTCTCTCGAGCCTACCTTAGCCGCGCGTCTTCATGCCCTGCAGCATGGACCCTATGGCAGATGCGTGTATCGCTGCGACAATGATGTCGTCGACCATCAGGTCGTCAATCTGCTCTTCGATAATGAAGTAACCGTTGCTTTCACCATGACCGCCTTTACGCGGGACACCAGCCGTTCGTTCAAAATTATGGGAACAACAGGTGAGATGCTCGGGCATTCGGGCACCAATGAAATCGAAATCCGGCATTTCTCCGGAAGAACGGAGATCATTCGTCCGGAGCAGCAAGAAGGATCGCACAGCGGGGCCGATTCGGTGCTAATGCAGAGCTTTGTTAGACAAGTGGAAACGCAGAGCAACGGCGTCAGCTCGGGTATGGAGTCGGCACACAGTCATCTGCTGGTATTCGCTGCGGAACAATCGCGATTAACCGGTAAGACCGTTCAATTCGAGGATTATATCGAACAGTTGAAAGACGCATAGGGATGGGAAAAGGCGCAAGCGATGCTTGTCGCTTTTTTTGTTTTGCTACAGGAATTGTGAAAATCAATAAAATGATGAAGGTGCGAAAATATCGTAGATATCTTTTCCGCGAGTCTTCTTATATTTTGGAAATAGGGAGTAAGGTTTTACATCCAATCGGGGGAGTTGAACTGCTGGTGGAAAAAGGGGCAGCGAAGGCGATTAACTTGGGTCGCTTGTATCAAGGACCATTTCAAATTGAACAGGATGACGGCTGGTATACGATCTTTACGACGACCCCATCAAGCAAACCTGTCCGTAATCCTGGGCTTGGATTGATCGCATACGCTTGGGAGGAGAATGGGCCATCCATTAAGGCGAGGCAAGTGCTGGAGACAATTGAAGAACATGTAGAGAAGCTGGCAAAGCTTCCGTATGTCGATGTACTCTATATTCGCTGTGATTGGAGGGATGTACAATCTCGTCCCGGCCAGCTCGACTTTCATCCGATCTGGGAAGCGACGTTTGCAGCCGCTGAACGCAATGGTCTCCGTGTTGCTTTCCGCATTCAGCTGTCGAGTCCGAATATCCAGCCGGCAAGGATTGCCATGCCGGACTTCTTGCATGATCAAGTGCCACTGGTCAATATCGGGCGATTCCATGAGCAGGACTTTGATTATTACGAGCCTCGTTATGATCATCCTGCATTCCAAGCTGCATTCACGGAGTTGAATGAGCTGCTGGCTGAACGATTCGACGGTAATCCGATCATCGAGTTTGTGGATCTGATGATGTATGGCTTCTGGGGTGAGGGTCATACGAATGATCTGAAGAATCCATTCCCTGACTATGCAACGGCAGAGCACACGTTCATGTCGATGACGAGGCAGCAAATTGAGCGTTGGAAGTATACCCCGCTTGCAGTCAACACACAGCCTGACATTAGCCATACCGGGAATCGTACAGTTAGAGAGTACGCAATGAATGAGGATTGTTGGGTACGGACGGACAGCATCATTATCGAAGAGCCGGAACAAATCGAAGTGATCACAGGTCGCGCGGCTTGGACAGCAGCCGTGATTGAGGATGGTTACTACCGGCATTTCAAACAGGATAAGCTTAAATTTGATAGCGGGAACGTCGATGTTATTGCAAACTCCATGCTGCATGCGCTCGATGTCGGGGGGAACTATTGGGGATTATGGACAGAGGCCGAAGCGATAGCGAGCTATCATGAGAAGTACCCGGAGGGCATCGAGACGCTTCAGCGCCGATTAGGTTACCGGCTTCGCCCATCCTGGGTGTGGCAGCGGAAACGACAGGGGACAGATGAGCTTGTCATCGCGCTCGCCAATGACGGCGTTTCCGGTGTTCCAGGTACGTTGTGGCTGGAGGCTGTCAGCTCAGATGGAAGGGAAAAGGTGCGCGGCAAGCTGGATAAGGGAAGTCCGCTGTCCGGTAAAGTGGGTCTTGCTTCAATGATTCTCCCTCCATCTTGGCGAGATCAAGAGATTAGGCTTTCCATAGAGCTTGAAGTCATGCCAGATCAGTTTAAACAAGTGAACTGGGCGTGCGCCCAGAAAGTAAACAAGGATGGCTCGTTGTCGATTCAATTGAAAGCACATGAGGATACCGATTGGCGGTGCGGAGTCTAATGCTAACGATCGGAATAATCGGCTGTGGCTGGCATTCAAGGGCAACGCATGGACCTTGCTTAAAGCAATACAAAGAAACGATAGGCGGGGTTCGTCTTGCCGCTTGCTGTGATTTAGAATTGGTGGCAGCAGAGGCCTATCGGTTGGATTTCGGCTTTGAACGAGCCTATACCAGTCTTTCACAGATGCTTGAGAACGAACAATTGGATGCCGTATGGGTCATCGTTCCGGAGCATCTTACCGTACCCATCTCGATGCAGGTCATGAATACCGGTGTGGCGGTTTTCTTGGAGAAACCGCCGGGTATCAACACCTCAGACGTCATACAGCTCAAAGAACTTGCAGCTAAGTTAAGTATTCGTCACCGTGTAGCATTTAATCGCAGGTTTGTCCCGATGGCGGCCCTACTCATCGAGAAACTGCGGGCACATGCGCAAGATAAACAAATCTACAGTATCTCCTACGACATGATCCGAATTAATCGCAAGGACGCTGATTTCTCTACAACGGCAATTCACGCCATTGATGCCGCAAAGTTTATCGCCGGCTCCGATTATGCGGTGCTGCGATTTCAATACGATGATTTGTCAGGAGTCGCTCCCGGGCTTATCAATATCATGGCAGAAGGCTTCTTCCGCAACGGCGTGCGTGTGAATCTGAACTGTTATCCCTATTCAGGGTCAGCCCGAGAGATGGTCACCGTTCGGGGGGAGGGCTTCTCCTATGAGCTACATTTGCCGCTAATGGAGAGCCTAGGCAGCTTCGCCGGACTCATTTGTTCGGAGAAGGGGAAGGTTGAAGTCATCCGCGAAGAACGGGAGTGGACGACGGCATTTGGCTTCTATCACGAGAATGCCGGTTTCTTGGATGCGTTGCAATCGGGAGCGAATTTGAATCAGGATCTGAGCTCATCGATTCAATCGGTCGCAGTCATGGAAGCCATTCGTAATCGCGCAGAAACGTATCATGGATAAACAAACAGAAAGCCGCTTCCTTCACGATTATCGTGAATCGAAGCGGCTTTTCTTATCCTTCAAGGAGATACTGCTGTTTGCGGAATTCGCTTGGCGTCACGCCGCTAATTTTCTTGAACATCCGGTTAAACGAATTAATGTTCTGATACCCGACCTGCGAGGCCACATCTTGAATGCGCAGATCAGCGCCTTTCAGAAGCGACTTAGCCAGATCAATTCGGTAATTGTTGATGTAATCGATAAAGTTCATGCCCGTCTTCGTCTTAAAATAGGTCGATAGATAGCTGGCGGAAATATTAAGCTTGTCGGACAATATATCAAGCGTTATATCGTCCCGGTAATGCTGCTCCATATATTTCATCACAAACTCAATGATATTGTCTCGCGCTGCCTTCTTCTCATTCACGCGAGCCATTGCAAAGGTGAGCAGTTCGATCAAATAGTGCTGCAGCTCATCTGGATTGGAACAGTTGCGCGCTTTGCCGGATAGCGCCAGATAGCTCTGAAGAACTTGCATATCCAGATGAAGCGAGGCGAATGTTTTGGTTACCACTTGGACGATGTTCTCTGCAAAATCATAATACTGATTTGCCGTTGCGTTCTTCTTCTCTAGCTGGCCGAGTACCTTGGAGATGATGCGAAGCACGAATTCCTCATTTCCCGCTGACAAATTCGTATACAGCTCCTGCTCTTGACCGCCTGTCATTGCTGCTTGCCAATCCGGCAGAGGCTCGTCAGCTGTTATGATTTGGGTTACATGATCAAGCTTACGGTAGTCGATTAGAGCTTGTACTTGTTCGTAAGCCCGCGTCAAATCAGATGAATTCCGATATAGGCTGCCGACGCCGATCGTAATGGACCAATAACGCTGGTCCAGATCGAATACGGACTTCAAGCTGCTGAGAAAGGACGGAATCTCCTCTTGAATTGAATCTCCGATGACAAGCGATAGAATGAGATCATGCTCCAGCTGTATCGTTTGCGTCTGCACGTAAGTCTTCAAATGAGAGTCGATATACTCGCGTACAAAGAAGGAGGCTTTGCCTTCATCTGCATCAATGTCACGGAAGAACGCGGGCGTAAACTGCAGCCGGAACAGCAGAAGGCGATACGGCTCCTGAATGGAGAAGTCATACAACTCCTGATCCTTCAGCTTAATATTTTTGATTTTGTTCATAAAAGCATAGTAGCTGAGCAGGGAGTTTTTGCGGCTATTGGCTTGATCGATCGTGTTGTTGGTCTGAACGAGGTGTCTGACTTGATCGTTTATGTAGTTGAATTCGTGAATGCTGCTCTGAACTGCGGAGGGGGCGTTTAGCGTCTGGATGGACTGCATGATGCTTTTGACCGGATTATGGAATCGTTTCGTGAAGAACCAAGCCGCACAGATGCTAATAATGGCGAACGCGATCAGTAATGTGAGTAGAAACGAGTTGATATGGCTAATTTGTGCTGAAAGCAGATTGTCCGGAACGATCTTGACGTATCGAATCCCGGTGACCAAGCCTGTTTTGTTGAAATAATAGATATCGTTCTGGTTCACATAATTCTTGCCTTTCTCCCATGCAGGCAGAGAGGTTTCAATCTTCTCGTCGACGTTATCAGCTGCTAATGCATTACCGGCTGCATCTAGGAGGATGAATTGGTCTTGCGAGGAATCGTGGAACTCTCGAAGCATTTTGTTTACATCCAGCATAATGATCACTTGATAATCCGGGAGGAATTTGTTCCGGACAATAACCGGCAAATATCGGCCTTTGGCCGTCAGTTGATTGATTGTCTTCTCTTTGAACGTGGAGGAAGGCAGAATGCTGTAGCTGCCCGGCTTGCTGAATTGTTCCGCCCAGAACGCCGGTGAATAGTCCGCGCTTTGGTAGTATTGGGCAAACATTTCATTAGCGCCTACACCGCGGTCACCTGATATGACAAAGTTGCTATTCTTGAAATAGATGAATATATTTTGCACCGCGATATCTTTATGGCCTAAGTAGCTGTTAATGGATCGCATGAGTGACCGTGCATTCAAATAGTCGAGTGTGGGGCGGTTCAGCGTAGTCAATTTCTCGTCCAGCAGCAGATCAAATCCAATATTCCGAATTTGATTGAAATGATTCTCGTATTTCTCAATGGTTTTATTCATGCTTAAGGTATTGTATTTGATAACTTCGTCAGTGGCGTGATTCTTCAGTAGGGTGAAGGAGAAGAAAAAGAATGAGATGAGAGGGATGACAATGGCTAGAAAGCTCAGTAATAGCTGAATGAACAGGGAACCTGCAGCGTGCTTGAGGAGCCCGATTTTTCCCATTGTTTTCCTCCTATTCTTTGGAATACATGAGATGTCCCCATAGTAGCATCGTAAAACTGTTAAATCAAGGTAGAAATTTGTAATTACATCTTATTGGAAAACCGCACAATATTTACTTATACAGGAAAACTTCCTTGATAGATAGGAGGAGATCGGGGCACATTCTGTCGAATACCATAGCAAAATGGTAGCACCGAGCTAGGTTGAAGGAGGGCAATCGTGTGAAGAAGAACGGGATAGCAGGCATGCTCATCATCACCATGTTCGCGCTCCTTGCAGCATGTAATGGTGAGGAAGATGCTACGAAAATGCATGATTCTGCAAGTAAACAGGCAGCTGCAATGACGAATACGTCTGGGGAGACCGACACCGAAGCCAAGGCTGGCGATGCAGTCCGCGTATCCTATATGGACGGCTTATGGGATGCAGTCATTCCTTCTCCGGATGGTCCCGCAGTTCAAGCGATCAACAAGAAATTCGGCATTGATTTCAACCCTCAATTCTATTACATGCAGGAATACCCGGATAAGCTCGCGGTCACTATGGCAGGCGGCGATTTACCGGATATGATCGGTCTAGAGAATCCCGATGCCGGTTTCATCAGATGGGCGAAGCAAGGTGCGTTCCTGCCTCTTAATGACTTCATAAAGAATTACCCGACGTTATCCAAAATCCCGCAAAACGTATGGCAATCTGTTTCAGTCGATGGGAATATCTACGCGATTCCAAGATGGTTTACGAAGAAATACGGCAAACAACCGGTGATTCGCAAAGATTGGCTGGACAATTTAGGTTTGCCGATGCCGACGAATTATAAGGAGCTGCGAGATGTGCTTATCGCCTTCACCCATGATGATCCCGATATGAACGGGAAGGATGACACCCTTGGTTTAGGGTTGTCTTCGGTGGGAACCGGACTGTTGTATGGCGCTGCGATGGGGGCTGGTTACGACTCGGCCGCTTGGTATGACCGGAATGAAGCAGGTCAGCTGATCCCCGGCACCATTACAGAGAGCAACAAAGTGCAGATCCAATTTCTATCCGAGCTTTATTCGGCAGGTGCTATTGCGAAAGATTGGGCCGTCTCCAAGATGAGCGATGTGCGCAATGATTTCTTCTCCGGGAAATTCGGGATGTATTTCGAGCAGCCCTATGATATCAACGAACAGCGTTTTACTGCCCTTAGAGAGTTGGAGCCTTCGGCTAAACTGGCCGTGATTCCGCCTTTTCTGCAGGATGACGGTCAACGCGGGTATGTTTCTTCCAGTAACGGCGTTTATCAGATGATTATGCTGAATGCCGAGCTGGAGAAGCAGCCGGAGAAGGTGAACCTGATTCTGGGCATGCTCGATTATATGAGCAGTTGGATTCCATGGGAGAATCGCAATCCGGGGAATGGGGATTTTGACTGGCAGTACGGCGGAGTAGATAAGGGCTATGAGATGAAAGACGGTATTCCGGTCGAGAAAGCAAATGCTCAAGATTTGCGTCCCAAAAACTACTTGATCGGCCGATATTGGGCACCAAGCGAAGAAGCGGTTCAGCCGCAAAACTCCTTCTCGGACCCGCTGGCGAAACAGTTCGTACAAGACGCGGTCAATACGTTGAAAGGGTACAAGTTTTACCGAAACCCGGTCGATTACATCACTTCTCCGCTGCGTAACGAGAAGGAATCGGAGCTTGAACAAGCGTTCACGGACCATGTCACGCGAATGATTGTCGGTGATGAACCTCTCTCTGATTGGGACGCCGCGGTTCGGGAGTATCTGGGGAACGGCGGACAAGCCATAATTGACGAGGTGAACAGGCTCATTAAGGAGCAGCATATTTCACCGGGATGGGAATAAAAGATTGCTCGATGGAGCTGTCTCAAAAGTGCGCAGGGCGACTTTTGGGACGGTTCTTTTTGCGTTGTCGCAGAAAGGTTGAGGGCTGTACGGTTCGTTAGCGCGAATGCCACGCTTTTGGACCAACTAAAAGCTGTGTCAGCAGGTGAGGATCAACCTGGTCGATTTTATTGTTACTTCACTTTATTTCATCTGAACGAATAAATCGTTAAAGCAGTCAAAGAACAGTCGATTTTCATCTCATCGCTCATCTTATACGCTAAGTGTGAGGGGAAAACGCCTTGCAAAACTTATTCCTCCTATATGAGCACGTTCGTTCCTTGGGAGCGGCGAAATGCGGATAATGCCGATTTTGACTGGCAAAACGGCGGTTTAGGCAAAGGATACGAAATCAAATTCGGCATTCCAGTTGATATTCCGGATGCACAAAACACAAAACTGCAGGAACCCTCTATGAACGTCTAGGGTTCCTGTCTGTTACCAGTTGAAGGGAGGAGCATGAACATGTGTCCGATATCGAACCAAGAGCTGTATGAGTGGTGCAAAGTGCCGGTTAACGAGCTGATGGATCATAAGGCGCGCCGAATTCCGTTAAGGCTGGTCAAGGATTCCACTGAAATGGGCATGATTATGGCCAGAGAGTTCGCAGATGACATTCGACTCGCCAATGAAGAGGGCCGACCTTTCCGAGCGATTGTGCCTTGCGGTCCGAAGGCGTGGTATGAACCGTTTGTTACAATCGTTAACGAAGAGAGCATCTCGCTTACGAATATGACGGTGTTTCATATGGATGAGTGCTTAGACTGGGAGGGAAAGCTGCTCTCCCGCAATGATCCTTATAACTTCAGAAGTTTCATGGAGACGTATTTCTATGGCGGGATTCGACCTGAGCTTGCCGTTCCTCTGGAGCAGCGATATTTCCCGATTCCATCTGCGATCGAGACGATCAAGTCGCGTATTGCGGAAGCCCCGATTGATCTGACGCTTGGCGGCTGGGGGCAGGATGGTCACCTGGCTTACAACCAAGCGCGAAGGCATCCGTATAGCTCGATTACGGTGGAACAGCTTCGCAATTCGGAGATCCGAGTCCAGGATAATAACCTCGATACGATTATAGCTTTAGCCCAGCGCACCTACGGTGGTGCCTATCAATTCGTACCGCCGATGTCGATCACGCTTGGCATGAAAGAGTGCCTGTCCGCTAAGAAAATCAGGATTTACAGCGATACCGGCGCTTGGAAGCAGACCGCTCTCCGAGTAGCTCTATTCTCAGGCGAGACGGTCGAGTATCCGATGACCCTGCTGCAGTCGCACCCGGATGCGCTCATTACAGCAACACTCGAAACGGCCGAACATCCCATTGCCGAACATCCGGAATGGACGTTTGACGGGGTGCGGGCATGAGCACATTGCGGCCCGTTTCCGATACGCATTATCGATTCCACCGCCTGATCGGAACAGGCGGGATCGGCTCAGGCATCTTGTTTCAGCTTGAAGAAAATCAAACCCTAGCAAGAAACGAAAGCCGCCTCGGGGTGCTGACGAACAATCAAGATTTCTGCAAGCTGCATATCATTTGCCATTATCCGGCTGTTCTGTTGAGCGAGCAGAGGACTGAAGAAGCGGATAGATTCAAGCTTTATCCAATCGGTAAGGTGGGAAACGACCTCGAAGGAAAAGCACTGCTAGAGCAGATAGTTAGTTCCGGGATGTCTATCGATTACGTGAGCAGCTTGTCAGATGCCAAGACATTATTCAGTGTTTGCTTCCAATATCCCGATCTGGCAGGGGGCAACATCACGACTTCCAATAGCGCAAGCGAGCGCGTACTTCCGCAAGATATCAACCATGCACTTGAGCAGCTTCCCTCGGAAGGTATCGCGGAAATTGTGCTTGCTGCACCTGAAGTGCCGCTCGCCGCTCGCATCGCGCTCCTCGAAGGAGGGCGGTCTCGAAAGAGCTTCAACGTCGCAGCCTTACTATCTTCCGAAGCCGCCGAGTTCGGTGCACTTGGCGGATATGCGCTTACGGACCTGATAGCGGTTAATCGTGATGAAGCCCGCCGTATCGCCGAATTAGCAGCAGAAGCAATGGAAACGGAAGCAGAGCTCTCGCTTGAGCCTGATAGCAGACAACTAGCGGCCGTCTGTGCGAGTTACCTCGCCAGCCACAATGCTGAGATAAAGATGATCATGACAGACGGCGCTTCCGGCTGTTACAGCTATGAGAACGGCCGAATCACGCATACCCCAACGCTGCCGGTAAAGGCCGTAAGCACAGCCGGTGCCGGCGATGCATTGCTGGGCGGCGTCATCTGTGGCTTAAGCTGCGGTCTGCCGTTTGCCAAGGCGCATAGCGATGCGTATTTCGGCGAAACTCCGCTCGAAAGCGCGGTTGAGCTTGGCGCATTAATTGCCGTTTTGACCGTTACTTCACCGCATTCCATTCATCTTGAACTGAATACGAAGCTGCTGGCAGCTTTCGCCACAGAGAACGAGCTTTCCATGACACCTGCATTCAGACACATGCTTGGTGTAAGTCAATTATAGGAGGGAGAGTGAAGCATGATGAAGGTGAAAGTACGACTTGTGCAGCGGTTCCAAGCAGCAAGCAGAGATCAGTTTCTGGCGCTAGAAAGTCAGTTCGCCAGACTCGAACGCGAGAATCCCGCCTTTCCGAAAGGCAAACGTTATTTGCCTTACAGCGGCAGGGAAGCAGGGAACACACTGATCTGGGAATGTGACTTCGAATCCCTGGAAGCGGCTAATCAAGCGCTTGCTTTCCTTGAACAGGATACAAGTCATGAAGAGCTGGCACAGCAGCAGCTGCCTTATTTTCAAGAAGTCTATACCGAAATCTACCGATTGCTGGAGGATTAACGATGACGATGCCAAAGAAGATTCTCCCGATTGAGGACGTCATTCCTGAGCCGAACATTATCGTCATCTCTCCGCATTACGATGATTTCCTATTCTTTCTGGGCGGTTATGTGCTGGAGCTGAAGGAGCGAGATCTCCTACATACGAAACACTTCCGCATCATCAACGTGTTTTCGCGCAGCAATTATCTAGCGCATACCGGGAGCGGCAACTTCGACGACAGTCTGGATCGCATCAAACTAGCAACCGGCAAACGGTTGTTGGAAGACTTGAATTGTATCGATGAGCTGTTGAACCCATACAGTTACGGCTACGAGCTGCTTGCCGAATACGAGTGCTTTACTAGAGGCAAGGCGCTGGCAAGCAGCGAGATGGAGTTTCCGCATGGCATGTTCGAGGATTTTGATGAACGGGATCAGGAAATATTCGCTAGAATGCTTGAGCGTATAGCTCAGTGGGCGATGCTTCCCGATACGGCATTAGTATTCCCGATCGCTTTCAAGGAGCATATCGACCACTTTATCGTGCGTGAAGCTGCGGTGCGAACGGCAAGCGAGCTTGGCAGTAAGGCGCGGGCCGCCATTTATTTTCAAGAAGATAAGCCGTATGGTGGGATCGCGACAAAGGAGGAGGAAGCGCGAATTGAAGCGTTTATTCAAACGCATAGACTGGAGAAGCGCAGCTATCGTCACCATCCGGAGAGCGTTGTGGAGCTTGCCTTCAAGCATTACATCAGCCAGGTCGATGAAGTCTATCGGATTGGCGTTCATCGTCGCGCAGATGCTCTAAGCAGGATGTACAAAACAGCGTTTCCTTGTGATCAACTATTCCGTTATCCAAGCTAGGTGAAGGAGGAACTTTACATTCAGAACCATTCTTATTAAAGGCTGATGTGGTAGGAGTCAACGCGATAGTAAGCTTAGGAGGCGACTTGAAGGTGGAGAAAATGTATGATATCACCTACGAAACGAGCTTTGGCGGCGATTATTCAGACCGATTAACATCGTATGCAGGCGAGAAATTGAAGCTGTTTTTTGTACCCAGCGTGAAGCATGGACGCGAGATCGTCGAATTCATACGCAGAACCGGAGTGGCGTATGAGACGGTAACGATCGACAGAGCTTGGGATTTGAACAAATGGGGACTTGGCGATTATTACGATATTCGGGCATCGGTCGATGATCAGCACATTATGTTCGACAACTTAGAGAAGGTGCTGACCTCAGAGCAGCACTTTGATGTACTGGTTATTCCGGCGGTAAATGGCTGGTCGCATTTTACGGCTGCATCCAGAGAAGCGATTCTTCGCCGTGTGGAGGCAGGCGCGGGTTTAGTGTTAATGCGTCCTTTCCATGGGGAGGACAAGCCGAAGTCAGCAGAGCTCGAAGCGCTGTCGCCGCTTGTGAACCTGTTCGAAGAAGGGTTCGCTGTCGACAATAATGCCGGAGAGGGCTACCCGAAGGTGCGTTATGATTTGCTGAAATCTGGCCGATGGGCGGCCTCGAAGTCTCACTTTATTACAAGCGGCATTCCGCTTGAGCTGCTGCCTTGCGAGGAGCTGGCCTATTATCCTTATCAAGCTGCCGGCGATGTGTTGATCGAAGCTGAGGATGGTTCGCCAATTGTTGCAGTAAAGAGCTGCGGCAAAGGCAGAGTAGTCGCGTTCGGTTACTACCCGCGCGATATCCTGCCTCAGCATAAAGAGTTCACCGGCAAGGAATCAACCTACGATGCGGTAATTGACAGATGGGCTGGCGCAAAGAGGAACAGTTCCTTTGACTATTTGGAAACGTTCTATGAGCTTGTCTACCGAAGTGTGATTTGGGCTGCTCAACGCGAACCCGGTTGCTTGATAGAGCCGCCTGTTCGCAAGGAACAGGCATGGATCATTCGCACTTCGGGTTCCGTCACCCCGGAACGTATCCGGTATTCGATTAAGAATGCTTATGATGAGGTTGTTGCAGAAGGTGAATGCGTGGACGGTGTGCTTCGATTACCAGTGGAGTTGACGAACGGCGGCGAATTCCGCATTGCGTTGCATGCTTTTGCTGCAGGATCGCTAGTGGACTTTGCTACCTATGGTCTCTCCCAGCCATTAAAGGCGTTTATCGCTGAAGCTACGTTTAGCCAACAATCGCTTAAAGTGGATGAAACGCTGCAAGTGATGTTCCAGCTACAAGGTGAAGCATGTGAGCTGCGCGTTCAGATCGTCGATGATTTCGGTCATGTATTGAAGCAATCCGTGACGGCATTTAAAGGCGGTATGGATCAGTTAACCCATGAATACCGAACAATAGCGATGAAATCCATGCATATTACGGTACAAGCAGATGTGATAATCGGCAATCATCTTGTGCAGCGCTGGACGTCGGAGAAAATCGTAGTGACGCCGTCTGTACGACGAATCGAGGATTTCGAAGTGTTCACAGCTCCGCAAAATCGCGGCCATGGCGATTTTCTCGGTCTCATCGGTGAGCGTTATCAGGAGATCGGCATTACCGGCTTGTTCCCCGGCAGCTCGAAGACGCTCACGATGTCTGGGGCTGAAGGGCTCGGTGTGTATTGGTACCATCGAGGGTCTTATGTGGAGCGGAAGGAACAGTATTATCGGACGAAAGATAAACAATATCTCGTTCGTATTCCTTGCCTGAATGATCCGGCGTTCTGGCAGGAGCTGCAGCATAAAATCACGGGCAAGGTATCGCAATTCAAGCACTTCGGGCCGATTGCCTATTTCGCCAATGATGAAGGCTCGCTCACGTGTTATACCGATGAGCTCGATCTTTGCTTCTGTTCCCACTGCATAGGCGAGATGCAAGAGTGGCTTAAACAAGAATATGCAGGCAACATTGAAGCACTCAACCTGTCATGGGGAACTGCATATAGCAGCTGGAATGAGGCGTATCCGCTCACACGCGAGGAAGCGAAAAGAAAAGCCAGCTTTGCACCTTGGGCAGATCATCGCCGCTTTATGGAGAACACGTTTATTGAAGCTTATCGGCGAATTGCTTCCATCGTGAAGGGGGTAGACGATGGAGGCGTCATTCGTATGTCCGGCTGCCAAGCGTCCACAGCATATTCCGGCTATGATTATTACCGCCTTCATCAGCATGTCGGTTATTTCGAAGCCTACGGCGTCGGCAACCAATACGAGTTCCATCGTTCCTTCGCGAAACCCGGCACCATTATTGGGGGCTGGTTCGGTTATGGGGTCGATGGCGTAACTGCCAAACACGGTGTATGGCATGGCGTCTATCACGGGTTAACATTATGTAATATTTTCTGGGAGTTTAGCATGCTGAACCCGGATTATTCACTAAGCAAAAGTGCAAAGGATCTCAGCGTCCCGTTCAAAGAAATTCGTGAAGAGGGAATCGGCAAGCTGCTGCTTCATGTGGCTGAGCGGGATCATTGCGGCATCGCCATTCATTACTCGATGGCTTCCATACGTGGCACAACGATTGCGTCGGACAAAGCACGCTTCGAAAGTAACCGTCAAGGCTGGATCGATATGCTGGAAGACAGCGGGTATCAATACTCGTTTGTGGCTACTCAGCAGATCGAAGCCGGCGAGCTGATAGGGAGTAAGTTTAAGCTGCTAGTACTGCCATATTCCATCGCGCTAAGCGCAGCGGAGACGGCCGAGATTACCCGCTTCGTTCAGCAAGGCGGCGTTATTATTGGGGATATTCAGACGGGTTTGATGGATAAGCACTGCACACCGCTGACGCAAGGACAGCTTGACAATCTGTTTGGAATCGAGCGGCTGTCGACTGAAGCGGAGCCATTCTATAACAATGACGGCTTCGTGCCGAATGCCGACTTCGCCTATTTTGCACCGGATGCATCGTTCCAGGATGTACGGATTGCGGAATTTGGCACCCGTTCAGCGGCCGGACAGCTTGCTTTCCGCGATGACTTTATGCGGAAGATCGCGGCTGTAAATATTCACCAATATGGTGAGGGAAAAGCTGTATATTTGAATCTCGCAATGGCGGAGTATACGAAGCTTCGTCGGCAAGCAAACGGGGGCGCGGCACTTCGTGAGTTAATCGGCCATGTAATCAAGCTCTCAGAAGCGAGTAAACCAGCCGAGCTTATGAACATCGATGGCAAGTCAGTTCATGCCGGCTGCGAAAGCTTCTATTATACGAATGGGAATGCGTCGTATGTGGCGGTACTCCGCAAACTGGGCGATGTGCAAGCGTTGGGTCATGATGGATTGGCGGTCGGTGCCGGGAAGAAGCAAGAGCAAGAGGCATCGCTGCTTCGGTTCGATTTTGCCAACTTTGCACATGTCTACGATATCCGAGAACGCCGTTATTTAGGCTACACCGATCATGCGGAATTCGCGCTTGCCGAAGGGGATACGAAGCTATTTTCCTTGCTGCCATGCCAAGTGGTCGACTTAGGCGTGACAGCCAATCGTGAATGGAAACGCGGAGCAACGGAACAAATCAGCTTCGCGCTTGAAACCGATCCGCTTGCCGAACCTAGCTTCGAAAGCGTGATTAGCATTCATATATGCGCGCCGGACGGTACGAGAGAATGGCTGTACAGCGATAATATTCGATTAGAGCGAACCAATTACGTGCATGAGGTCGCAATTCCGTACAATGCGCGCACAGGAATTTGGACCGTGACGGCGAAAGATACAGCGACTGGAATTTCTGCCCAATTTGAAGTGGCAATCGTATAGGGAATTCAACTCGGAACCCGGAGGTTGAGAGATGAACGATTATTTGACGGCTCATGCAACTTGGGAGCAGATAGGGAATTGGATCACGAAGGATACGGCCATCGATTGCGAAACGCCATTCATGAAGGAAATGCTGAGCAGCGTCGCAAGTAAGCAGGCGAAAGATGCGCATTATAAACGGATTACATTCCGTTACGGCGTGACGGCAGCTGTACGCGCAATAATCCGCGAACAACTGAAATGCGAGTATGCGGAACATGAGGAAGGTTATGTGATTCATCTCGCGGCGGATGAAATTACGGTTTATGCCGAACAGGAACGCGGGTTGATGTATGGAGCGGTAACCCTATCCAAGTATGCGGACCGGAGCCATGGTTACGTAAATGAAGGCGTCATTTACAACGTTCCGACTTGTCCGGTAAGAGGACTGAAGGTGTATCTTCCGACGGAGGAGGGCATCGCATATTTCAAATCGTTCGTCGATATGCTGGTTCACTTCAAATACAACACCATTGTCATTGAGGTCGGCGGGGCGATGGAATATAAGAAACATCCTGAGATTAACGAAGGCTGGGTTCGTTATTGCGAGGAAATGTACGAATACAGTGGCAAGACGATCGTAATTCAGGAGAAAACCTTCTCCTGGTACAAAAATTCGATCCATGCCGAGAACGGCGGAGGCCGTTCCCTATCGCAGCGACAAGTTCGGGAGCTCGTCGATTATTGCAAAGAGCGCAACTTAGATGTCATACCGGAAGTGCCTTGTCTCAGCCATTGTGATTATTTGCTCATCAATCATCCCGAAATCCGTGAACGCCATAATGACCCGTATCCCGATACCTATTGTCCATCCGACGAACGCTCGTATGAACTATTGTTTGATGTACTGGACGAGGTACTGGAGGTATTTGAGCCGAAGACGGTTCATATCGGTCATGATGAGCTCTACTCCATCGGGCTATGCGATAAGTGTAAAACGAAACCGGCTGAGCAGCTATATGCGGATGACATCAAGCGAATCTACTCCTATTTGCAAGAACGCGGCGCACAGACGATGATTTGGAGCGAGAAGCTGCTTAATGCGATTACCGCTGATGGGAAAACCTACGGCGGCTCCGAGAGACGCATGGTCGATTATGACACCGGCGTCTATATGGGGGAAACGATCCCGGCCACGTACAAAGCGATTGATCTGGTGCCGAACGATATTATGATGATGCATTGGTATTGGGGCGTCGAACGGCATTTTGACCAACCTTTTATCGAGCGAGGGATGTCGGTTGTATTCGGTAATTTCGATGGACCGTCTTTTGCAGATTGGAGCACGCGACTTAGCGATGGACCGCTCGGCGGTATTATTTCCAACTGGAGTGCCCTGAAGGAAGAGAATCTGCAGCGTAATGGCGTACTGTTCTCCATGGCTTATGCGGCGTATCTATTCTGGCGTAATTCATACGACGATACCTTGCACGAGGAAACAGCGAGTCTTGCTTTCGAAGCGCTATATCGATACAGGTATCGCGAAGCGCTGCGAGAAGCTGGATCCCGTGCCGGCACTTCGTACGTGGAGGTGCTTCATACGACGGATCACATTCGTGAGTACCATCAATTCATCGACGGCATCTACCTCGACAATAAGGAATATCGGATAGGCGAGTATGTGCTTGAATATGAGGATGGTTCGCGGGTTAGCGTACCGATTACGTACGGCTTCAATATCTCCAATAAGAATCGATTCTGGGATCGGAAGCTGACCAAAGGCAGTGTCCACACGGCAGCGCAATATGATGTAGATCCGATTCTGTATGAAGCAGCTTTCACCTCTTTACCTGTGCAGATTGGTCAAGAAACCTTCTATAAATGGCTGATCACCAATCCCTATCCGGACAAAACGATTACCGCCGTCAGGCTCACAGTAGACAATCCGGCAGCAGGGAACATTTGGGTGCGAGCCATAACCCATGTTCCCGATCGTGCTGGTGCGATGAAAGCTGAAAGCCCGGAACCAATCCGTATCCTCGGAGAGGCCAATTTGGCTTCCAATTAGTCACTTTGTTCGAAAGCATGAAAACGATGAGAGACTTAAAAAACCGACGATAGGCATTTCGTCGGTTTTTTTCTATAGTAGGGACATTCTGATACACGCGGAGGTGAAGTGCAGCAGATTTGCATCCAAGGCGCAGTCATGACCCGGAGGATAATCGAAACGAGGAGGAAGAGGATGAGAAGAAAATCGTTGGTTGTGCTTTTTGCATTGTCGCTCGTAATGGGGGTATTCAGCTTCACACCCCAGATCAAGAAAGCTTATGCAGCTACGATCTACGAGGTTGGCCCAGGCAAAACTTACACCAATATCGGGGATGTTCCGTGGGAATCCCTGGTGGCAGGCGATACGGTCAAAATCTATTGGCGATCGACGCCGTACAAAGAGAAAATCGTCATCTCCAGAATGGGTACGGCTGCAGCGCCAATTACGGTAACCGGCGTTCCAAATGCCAGCGGCGTACGTCCGGTGATCGACGGCAATGGTGCAACGACCCGTCCGGCGCTTGATTTCTGGAACGATAATCGTTCCGTCATCAAGATCGGCGGTGCCAGATTCGCAGGCAGTGCATCTGATCCGTCAACAGGCAACCTGCCGAAATACATCACGATCGAGAATTTGGAGATTCGCGGCGCCAAATTAGGCTACAACTATACCAACAATGCCGGCACTTCTGTAGCCTATGTTAAAGCAGCCTCGCCGATCTTCGTCGAGTACGGCGAGAACCTCACATTCCGCAACAATATCATCACGGATGGCGGTAACGGACTGTTCGTCGCGAGCACAGATGCCGGCGTTTCGCGGAATATCCTTGTCGAGAAGAACTACATCTACGGTAACGGCAACAGTGGCAGCGTCTACGAGCATAACATTTACACCGCTGCGATCGGCATCACGTTCCAGTACAATCGGTTGGGCGATCTATGCAGCGGCTGCACCGGGAACAATCTGAAGGATCGTTCATCCGGTACGGTCGTTCGTTACAACTGGATCGAGGGCGGCAATCGTCAGATCGACTTGGTGGAAGGCGATGACGCGACTGCCATAACAAGCGATGTCAATTACAATAAGACTTACGTCTATGGCAACGTACTTATTAAGCCGAATGATACCCGTAACCCACAGTTCATCCACTATGGCGGAGATAACGGCACCACGTCGCTTTATCGTAAAGGCACGCTGTATCTGTACAACAATACGATTATTTCGAATCGGACCACCAACGCTACCATGCTGCGGCTGTCTACGAGCAGCGAAACAGCGGATGTCCGCAACAATGTGTACTATAAGAGCGTTTCGGCTTCCTCGCTGCGAATTATCGACCAGACAGGTACGGCCAACCTATACAACAACTGGATAAACACCGGGTACACGAACATCGCCAGCGGCTCAGGCGGAACGGTTACCCATTCCGGCACGATAACGGGAACATCGCCGGGTTTCACGAATTTCTCGACGCTGAACCTGCGTCCTACAGCGGGATCTGCACTCATTAATGCCGGCACCTCACTGCATGCAAACGCGAGCGCATTCCCGGTAGGCAACGAGTATGTGCAGCATCAACTATCCGTGGCTCGCGCCGTAAACGGAACACTTGATATCGGAGCATTCGAGTATTAGAAATCCGCATCATGATCAGGAGAGGAGAGCCATGAGGTTCTTCTCTTTTTTTAAGATTCAGGTCAGATTTTAAACTAGTCGAAGAAGAATGAAGGTTCGCAAAAGGCTACTGTAGTTTACGGGGGCAATCTGCGGTACGTTCAAGTAGACAAGAAATTCAACTATCGATTTCGGGGAGGTTTGCAGGAATGGTCAATCCATCACCCAGACGAGCTTTGATGATTACGATTATCGCTTCCATGCTGATTTCACTGCTCATGATCGGCAGTGTTAGTTCAGCGAATGGAGCGGCTGCACCGGTGAAGCTGAAGGCGTTATTTAATGTCGATGCCGAAAGCGGAGCTTATGATGCCGAGAAAGGCTTCGCATTCGAGGTGGATCAGAAGGACGGCTTTCAAACGATTAAGATTCCGGTTTCGGTATTGAAAACGCTAGTAGCAGATGGGAAGCTGGGCAGTATTGCTTTTGTACCTGCAGATGCTGCGCTTAATGACGATGGTGAACCGATGGGCGGGTGGCCTGCAGTCAAGGATGTCGTTTACGTGGATAAGATTAACCTCGGAGAAACGTCCATCTATACGAATCAAGCGGATAAACCGTTCTATTTTCAAAATTTCATCAACGAAGCTGATCTATACTACACCTATTCCATTAATGGAATTGAGGCGAAGGACTGCGGGGTCAATGATTCCAAATGCGTTGCGTTCTCTGTTGCTGGGAATGCCGGCACCTCTTGGATGATCTACAAGGAGCCGATCGATCTGGCAAGCGTAGCGGACTCGGACAAGCTGTCGTTCCAGTTCGACCTCAGTCGTGTGAAATACGACAATTGGGTGCCGGATTCCTCGAAGAAGCAGCTTGGTGTGAACGAAGCACCGCCGGCTACAATCGAAATCGGCCCGGGCAAAACGTACGAGAACATCAATGATTTTGCATGGGAAACGCTTAAAGCAGGCGATGTCGTCTATGTGTATTACCGCGAAACACCCTACAAAGAGAAGATAGGCATCTTTGCGGAAGGGACGAAGGAGCAGCCGATCATTATTCATGGTGTTCCCGGTCCAAACGGCGAGCTTCCGAAGATTGACGGAAACGGGGCTGTATTCAGACCACTAAATCCGGTTCCTAATGCGAATCGCTCGCTTGTACGTATCGGCAAAGACAGCAAGCCGGCGAAGTATGTGACCTTCGAGAATTTTGAAGTGTTTAACGCCCATGCAACGAAGAAATATGTGAACGCAAGCGGTGCACTGGCCAGCTATGGATTTAATGCTTCCGGGATCTGGGTCGACAACGGCGATCACATTACACTCCGTAACAATATGATTCATGACAACGGAAACGGCATATTCGGGACATCCTCGATGTATGTATGGGAAGGAGCGATGATTGATTACACGTCGAAAAATCTGCTCATTCAAGGTAATTCCATCTATGGCAACGGAAACGTCGGCAGAATGTTTGAGCATAACAGCTACATTGCGGCAATCGGCACCGTTTACGAGAATAACCATTACGGCGATTTGCTGCCAGGCTCGCAAGGGTATGGCTTAAAGGATCGCGGAGCCGGAACCGTTGTGCGATACAACTGGATCGAAGGCGGCAGAAGGCAAATTGCGCTCGATGATGCCGAGGATTCACCGCGTATCGTCCTTGATCCAACCTACAATGACTCGTTTGTCTATGCTAACGTGCTGATCGAACATGATCATCTGTTCGATACATGGGGCGACGATGAGATTATTAACTTCGGCGGCGATAACGTAACGGTTCCGGATCGTCACGGTACGCTGAACTTCTTTAATAACACGGTTGTGACGTACAGACATCAGCGTGTATATGGACAAGACGGCGTGCCTGGCTTGAAAGATCCGGGCCGGATCGAACGGACGGTGCTGTTCTATGCACCGGGCAAACATGTGGATGCGCGCAACAATGTATTCCATAAAGCCGGCGCTAATCCGGCTCCGCTTGTCATTACGGATGACGACGGTTCAATCGAGCTGCGTAACAACTGGTTCACAGCAGGTTATTACTATGACTTCAATGAGCCGCTCCGCGTACCGGCTAAGAACATTGGCACGTTAACAGGAACGGATCCGGGATGGATCGATGGTTCACTGAGCGGACAGAATTACAAGCTCAGCGCCAGTTCTGCCCTCATCGATGCCGGTGCGGGATTGCCGGGGCAATATGACGATTTGATCGAGAAACAATATGTGCTGCATCAGCACAGCGAGAAACGACCGGAGAAAGGCAAAATCGATATTGGTGCTTTCGAGTATGTGAAGAACGGAAATTAATCGTTACAGCAAATGAGATTTACTGAAGCGGGGCGTCGATCTTCGGCGCCCTATCCTACCCTATACCAACTTCTACTTAACGGAGGTACGACCAAATGACTACGCATACGATCGGTATTATTATGAACGGCGTTACAGGACGAATGGGTACGAACCAGCATTTGATCCGATCCATTCTGGCTATACGGAACCAAGGCGGTATCCAGCTTGCAAACGGAGATACGATTATGCCTGATCCGATTCTGGTCGGTCGGCAAGCGCATAAGCTGCAGGCGTTAGCGTTGAAACACGGCGTTGCAAAATGGAGCACGGACTTGGAAGCCTGTTTGGCGGATTCCGGCTATTCGATTTATTTTGATGCGCAAACTACGAATCGACGCGCGGAGAGCATTAAACAGGCGATTGCAGCAGGCAAACATATCTATTGCGAGAAACCGACGGCGGTCAGCCTTGAACAATCGCTTGCGCTTGCTCGACTGGCGAGAGAAGCGGGCGTCAAGAACGGCGTTGTGCAGGATAAATTGTTCCTACCCGGCTTATTGAAGCTGAAACGGCTTGTGGATTCGGGCTATTTTGGCCGGATTCTGTCGCTACGGATGGAATTCGGCTATTGGGTATTCGAGGGAGATTGGCAGGCAGGGCAGCGTCCATCTTGGAATTATCGCAAAGAGGATGGCGGCGGCATTATCGTCGATATGTTCGCGCATTGGCGTTATGTGCTTGATAATCTATTCGGGGAAGTGAAAGCGATATCATGCCTAGGTGCGACGCATATCCCGCAGCGGGTGGATGAGCAGGGGGAACGTTATGCATGTACCGCAGACGATGCGGCGTATGCGACGTTCCTTCTCGAGAACGGAATCGTCGTTCAAGCGAATTCCTCGTGGGCGGTGCGCGTAGATCGCGATGATCTCCTTACCATTCAGGTGGATGGCACCGAGGGCAGTGCCGTTGCCGGTCTTCGGGATTGCAAAGTGCAGCATCGCGTGAATACGCCGAAGCCGGTCTGGAATCCGGACATTCCAAATCCGTTCCAGTTCACGCAGCAGTGGCAGGAAGTGCCGGACAATCTGGTGTTCGAGAATGGCTTCAAGGTGCAGTGGGAGCTCTTCTTGAAGCATGTAGTTGACGATGCGAACCCCTTCCAATGGGATCTGCTTGAAGGTGCGAAAGGGACGCAGATGGCGGAGCTTGGATTGCAATCTTGGGCCGAGAAGCGCTGGGTCGACGTACCGGCTTTGGAACTGTAGGAGGTGTAACCCGCGATGATAAGGAAAAATATAGTATTACCTCGTGCCGGCGGCGAGTTATATCGGTATGAGCTCGTTGAAACTGCGCCGATTGCCGCACCTTCCGGACCTTTGCAGGGACGGATCGCTTATTCCGCGGTGCATGTCGTCTGTGATCCTTTCGCAGAGGCAGAGCCATTGCTCGGTGCAGCGATTGATTGGCAGACCACGATGGCGTATCGCCATCATCTGTGGTCGCTTGGCCTTGGTGTGGCGGAAGCGATGGACACGGCACAGCGGGGAATGGGGCTGGATTGGCTCCGCGCCAAAGAGCTGATTGGTCTCTCGTTGAAGGAAGCGGAGTCGGTGAAAGGGAAAATCGCTTGCGGCGCCGGAACGGACCAGCTCATGCCGGGACCGCAAGTAACGATTGATGAGGTCATTCGCGCCTATGAAGAACAATGCGAATATATCGAGAGCCGAGGCGGGAAAGTCATTCTGATGGCAAGCCGCGCATTGGCCGCCGCAGCGAAATCGCCGGAAGATTATGAACGCGTGTACGGCAGCATTCTGCGTCAAGTCTCCCGTCCTGTGATTCTACACTGGCTCGGCGACATGTTCGATCCCGCACTCGCCGGATATTGGGGAGAGCGTAATGCGGATGCGGCGATGGACGTGTGTCTTCGCATCATTCATGCGCATCAAGACAAGGTAGACGGCATTAAGATTTCGCTGCTTGATGCGGATAAAGAAGTGCAGATGCGGCGTAAGCTGCCAAGCGGTGTTCGGATGTACACGGGTGATGATTTCAATTATCCCGATCTGATTCTTGGCGATGAGCAAGGGTACAGTCATGCCTTGCTCGGCATATTCGATGCAATTGCTCCGGTAGCCGCAGCAGCGATTCATGCGCTTGATCAAGGTGATCTTGCACGGTATCAAGCGTTGTTCGATCCGACAGTTCCGTTATCCCGGCATATTTTCAGGCGTCCGACTTACGCATATAAGACAGGCATTGTATTTATGGCCTATTTGAACGGTCATCAATCGCATTTCCGAATGCTGGGCGGAGAGGAAGGCGCGAGGTCTGTCGTTCATCTTGCGGAACTGTTTACGTTAGCCGATCAAGCCGGGCTGCTCGCAAAGCCGGAGCTGGCTGTTCACCGCATGAAGCAAGTACTCGCACTGGCAGGCATAGAGTAGAGGGGAGTGAACGGCTTGGAAGAATTGACGACCTTTAAACGGCTTAGCTTGAATCAAATTACGACGGATCGATTGTCGCTGCCGGAAGCCGTTGAGGCATGCTTGCGTGCTGACATTCCGTGGATTGCGCTGTGGCGCCATAAACTAGCGCAAACAGGATTAACCGAAGCCAAGCGATTGATTCGTGATTCCGGACTTCAGGTATCGAGCTTATGTCGCGGCGGCATGTTTCCGGCAGCTACCCCAGAAGAACGCCGTCAGCGGATGGATGATAATCGGCGGGCGGTCGAAGAATCGGCTGAGCTCGGAACGGATGTTCTAGTCCTTGTCTGCGGTCCAGCTCCGGATAAAGATATTGCCGCAGCCAGGCTTATGGTGGAGGAAGGGATTGCCGAGTTGGTACCCTTTGCGGAGTCGCATGGGATTAAGCTTGGCATTGAACCGCTTCATCCGATGTATGCAGCCGAGCGTTCGGTGATCAACTTATTGTCGCAAGCAAATGATATCGCCGAGAGGTATAGACCGGATCAAGTCGGCGTCGTTGTCGATGTGTTTCATGTGTGGTGGGATCCGTCATTATATGAACAGATTGCTAGAGCAGCCGGTAGAATTGTCGGATATCATGTGTCCGATTGGATAGTTCCGACTCCTGACCTGCTTATGGGGCGAGGCATGATGGGGGATGGAGTTATCGATCTTCGGCGCATTCGTAAGGCCGTTGAAGAAGCCGGTTATAACGGCCCGATCGAAGTGGAGATTTTCAACAAGGCGATCTGGGAGTTAGATGGCGATGAGTCGCTCTCCTTAATCAAGAATCGTTACTTGGAACATGTGTAAGGGGCGGAGGTAAGAATCATGAGAACCTATTATGAAGCGGATAAAGTACGAAGCGAAATTCCTAATGAACCGATTCCTGATGAAGTCAGGGCTACCCACTTGCGCCCGGGGGAGCTGCTATCTATTCAAGAGCAGTTCCCTGTTGCATTTCAGCCGCTCGGTACGTTGGAGTGGCATGGGAGACATAATCCGCTCGGCGTCGATTCGCTCAAAGCCGAGCATTTATGTTTGGAAGCGGCGAAGCAGGCGGGCGGCGTTGTGATGCCTACGATTCATTTTGCGGCAGATGCTTATTGGGATGCAGGCTTTGGAATCGGCTATGGGATGGATGCGACTGCAGGCTACCAGCTTCCGGGTTCTTTTTATGCCATGGATACGGCACTTTTCTCCGCGCTGCTCATTAACGCATGCCGGAACTACTTAAATCGCGGCTTTAAGCTCGTCGTGCTCGTATCCGGTCACAATCCTTCGATTCAGCAAAATGTCCTAGATGAAGTGTGCTTCCATTGCAAATCACCCGAAGGCGTCGAACCGGTCAGTTTTACGATGGATTATTTGCTGATGGATGCGGATGATCCGCGCCGTGCCAGCGATCATGCGGCAGGCATTGAAACGAGTATGATGCTGCATTTGAACAAGGACAGAGTCAACATGGCTGCCAATCTGGGGCATACGCGCGAGCATCTTGGCATTGGAGGTTCCATGTTGTATTCGGATGCAACAGCGGAAGAGGGCGAGCTTCGGTTTAACCGGCAGGTCGCTGGTTTGGTCAAGTTTGCAACAGAGCGTCATAACAGGCTGCTTAGCAAAATTTAAGGAATTCGAAGGTTACGTCGGCGATTTGTCCTTCGAGTGGGAGAAGAGATGGCATCCTGCCATTGAAGATCCGACGATTGCTTTTCCTGCATTTATGCAATATATGGCCCAGTTGAATAAGTAAAGGGGATGAAGCGATGGCAGCGCAAGCCATATGCTATGTTGGCGCCTCTGTTTATACACCTAATGGCATCGTGGAGCAAGGGAAGGTTATTGTAGACGACCATGGCAAAATAGCCGCTATCGGCGGCTCTGAGTTGAATGTGGAATCTCAGGTGGTCTTGCAGGATGTGAGCGGCTTGCTTCTCATCCCCGGTTTCATAGATGTACATATTCATGGCGGCAACGGCTACAGTGTGATGACTGGTGAGTACGAGCACTTGGACGGCATTAGTAGATTCCATGCGGCGAACGGGACAACCTCGTTTCTGGCGACGACGACCACAGCGCCGCTTGAGCGAATTTCATTTGCATTAGGTAAAATTGCTGCCGCTATTCGCGAAGGCGTCTCTGGGGCTGACTTGATCGGCATTCATCTGGAAGGGCCTTATATTGATGAAACGAGGCGAGGGGCACAGAGCAAAGCCGATATCCGCGAGCCCGTTGGCCCGGAGATTCAGCAGTTGATCGAAGCAGCAGAGCACCAGATTAGATTGGTGACGCTTGCCCCGGAAGTGCGCGGGGGACTAGAAGCGTTGAGGCAGTTGGTGAGTCTGGGGATTACGGTTTCTGCCGGACATTCGAATGCAACCTACGAAGAGGTATGCGAAGCCGTTCGCAGCGGGCTTTGTCATACCACGCACCACTTTAATGGGATGAGTCCACTACACCACCGCGAGCCTGGCTTAGCCGGTGCTGGACTGATGCTGGAGGAGCTGACGACGGAGCTGATTTGCGATGGCATTCATGTTCATCCGGCGGTAGTGAAGTTGTTGTTCGATCGGAAAGGTCCGGATCATGTCTGCATGATTACGGATGCCGTCACCTGCGCCGGTCTCGCTGATGGGGATTACGGTGAGGTCACGATGCATAATGGGCAAATCTATTTGAAGGATGGCTCCAGTCTTGCAGGAAGCTCGCTTACGATGATAAATGCGCTGCGGAATGCGATCCGGTTCACGGGTTATTCGCTAGAGAAGCTGTTGCCGTCTATGACCTCGGTGCCAGCGCGTCAAGTAGGAGTCTACGCTTCTAAGGGGTCGCTTGAGGTGGGAAAAGATGCGGATTTCCTCTTGCTAGATTCGGAACTCGAAGTGGTCGTTACCTACGTTCGGGGGAAGTCGGTTTATCGGAGGGAGGGCGATGGCTGAAGCTGCGGTAGACGTGGGAGCATTAGCTTTGAAACAAGCTTATGTGGGCGTAGATATTGGGGGTACCAATACCGTAATCGGTATTTTTAATCACTCGCGGCAGCTGCTTAAGAAGAAGTCGATCCCAACGCTGCTTCCACATTTGCCGAATAAGACGGACCTTCCCGGTACATTCTTCGATTCGTTATCCGAAGAGATTTTCTTATTGGCGAAGGATGCCGATTGTTCAGATGGCTTGGCATTATGCGGCATGGGCGTTCCCGGCATCGTGGACCCGTCTCGTGGCAGGGCAGAAGCAGCATCGAATTTGGGCTGGTTTGGCGTACCGTTCGCAGAACAGATGAGCAATCGTTTGGGCATCCCAGTACGAATCGACAACGACGTGCGAATCTATGCGCTTGGCGAGGTGATCGCAGGTGCCGGATTGGGTTATCGCAATGTGCTTTGTTTGACAGTAGGTACAGGCATCGCGGCGGCTATTTTTGCAGACGGACGTATCGTTACGGGCGGGGACTATTTTGCCGGGGAAATCGGACATGATCCGGTGGATGGGGCAGACGGCGTTTGCATTTGCGGGCAGCAGGGCTGCGTGGAAAGCATAGTATCCGCAACCGGTATTGCTCGACTTGCGAGGGAGGCGGTTGAACGTGATGGCGCGTGTACCTCATTGCGTTCATTGAACCGGGTACCTACTGCATTCGATGTCTACACCGCGGCTACGGCAGGTGATATCGTTGCACAGGGGATTTTTCGATATGTTGGTGGGGTGCTCGGCTCCAAATTGCTGACCGCCGTATGTTTGCTAAACCCGGATGCCGTCATTATTGGTGGTGGGGTTGCGGAAGCAGGCGATCTGCTGCTAGGACCGATCCGCGACAAAATCCATGAGCGATACGTCAATTCCAAGAAACCGGCGATTCTGAAAGCGAAATTAGGTGATTCCGCTGGACTTATCGGTGCCGTTACGTTTGCGCAGCAGTATCGTCAGGGAGAAAGGAATGGAAGCAATACATGACACATTCACAGTTGGAAGTTACGAAGCTGGTGTTTCCAGGCCCTTTTGAGCTTGCCTATGAAGCGGGGGTTCTTGATCTCGCTTCTGTGGAAGATGATCAAGTAGTGGTCAAGACCACGTACAGCTTAATCAGTCCGGGCACGGAGCTTGCGCTCTATACGGGCACTCATATTGATATCGATAATCCACGAAATCGATTCGCCAAATTCCCGTTTTATCCGGGTTATGCTGCTGTTGGAGAAGTGATCGCTGCCGGTGTCGGGACTGATTTTGAGGTGGGCGATCGCGTATTTACAGTGGGGCATCATGCGAGTTATGGCGTGTTTGGCGCATCGGATGAGGAGATTGTCAAACTCTCAGACGGCGTCGAACCACAGCAGGCTCTATTCGCCAGAATTGCCGAAATCTCGATGACGTCCGTTCTACAGGCGCTTGTTCGAGAAGGGGATTATGTAGTTGTGCTTGGTATGGGGCTGGTCGGTAATTTAGCGGCACAGCTGTATGCGAGGGAGGGAGCCATCCCAATCGGAGTCGATGTGGTAGCTGAACGACTGGCGTTAGCCCGTAATACCAATTTGCAGCATGTCGTGCAATCGGGGATTGGTTTGATGGAAGCCATTCATCAGATTACAGGCGGTAAAGACCCTGACATCGTCGTCGAGGCAACAGGGGTTCCGGCACTTGTGAATACAGCGCTTGAGCTGTGCAGAGTGCACGGACAGGTGATATTGCTGGGATCGACGCGTGGCCTGGTCACCATGAACGTGTACGACCATATCCACCGCAAAGGCGTTAGTTTAATCGGGGCACATGCCTCGATCAAAGATATCGACGGCCTTCCATCATCTGGCTCGCTCTATCGCGAGATGCTGCAGCTTATCGAAACGGGTGAACTCGTAGTGGAACCTTTCATCACGCATAAGCTTCCGAGTACACAAGCGAAACAGGGGTACGAGCTTTTGTTGAACAGGAAGGATGCAGCGCTTGGGGTCCTATTGGACTGGCGCGATTGATTGGTATTGCGCTAGAGACGTCCGCTTCCATTATTGGAAGCGGACGTTGTTGCTTTTGTGGTAACTCAACGCGGATATTCTGGGATAATCGCAAAAGAAGCTCACGCAGGGGATCTACTTTGGAGAGAAAGTGGTGAAAATCTCAATGGAAGCTCACCAAGAGATCTACATTGGCGGAAAACTGGTGGTAGATGCCAATATAACTCGCCTAAGGATCTACATTGGTGGGAAAGTGGTGGAAATCGCTAAAGAAGCTCATAAAGGGATCTACATTGGTGGAAATGAGGTGGATTCAGTTGAAGAGTAGCCCTTAGAGCGACACATTCGCTGGAAAGTTATGGATTCGATTAAAGAGTAGCTCTAGGAGCAACACATTCGCTGAAAAGTGGTGGATTCGAGTAAAGAGTAGCTCTAGGAGCAACACATTCGTTGAAAAGTGGCAGATTCGTGGAATGAGTAGCTCTGGGAGCTACATAATTAGCATTTCGATTCGGACATGAAGAAAGAGTTGCTGCAGGAGCAACTCTTTCACATGATAATTGCGCTGCGGTCGGTTAGCGACCACAATTCAAAAGATTGTGACTTTCACTTGCGGAAGCAGCTCCGCTACATCGGCTAAGTTTACTTGCCCGGTGCCGGGAGTCATCGCATTTGCGGTGCCGACAGCGACCGCAAACCGCAGTGCCGCCGAGACGTCCATGCCGCGTGAGCATGCGACGGTCCAGCCGGCGACAAAGGAATCGCCGGATCCAACCGTATTTACAGGTTGGATGCTCGGAGGAGTCGCCAGCCACAACCGTCCGTCCGGTGTTGCGGCAAGGCAACCGTCAGGACCTAGAGAAACTATTAAGGTTTGTACGCCATACTCGCCGAGCTGTGCTGCCATTCGTCGGACGGCTCCATAATCACGAGGGTCGGAGCCGGACCATTGCCGAAATTCATCCTCGTTCGGTTTGACCGTATGCGGACCGCTTCGTGCGCCTAACTCAAGCGGTATGCCGCTCGTATCTAGCACAATATTAGCACCCGCCAACTTGGCTTCTGTAACAAGCTCCGCATAGAATCGATCACCAAGCCCCCGCGGTAAACTACCAGATAGCGTTAGCCACCGACCCGGCACGCATAAGCTCCGCCATAAAGCTATAAATCTCTCTTTTTCTTCGTGGGAGATACTTGGGCCAGGCTCTAGCAATTCGGTCGACCGTCGACCACCTTCATCGATGATATTCAAGCAGATGCGAGACTCTAGCTCAATAGGGATCAACTGCTGTTCAAGGCCAATCTCTATCAATTTGCTCATAATCCAAGAGCCGTTGCTGCCTCCGGCGAATCCGGTCGCCAAGACTGGAGCGCCGAGTGCCGCCGTTACTCGCGCAACATTAAGTCCTTTTCCTCCCGCAGTGGCATCCACATGCGTTACCCGATTCACCTCACCCAGATGCAGAGCGGGGAGGACAAGCTGCTTATCAATCGCCGTATTCAAAGAAGCACACACAATCGGAAGTCCACTCGAAGCTTCCGTCATATTGCCTGCAACCCTTTCGGCCACAGCTTCACCAATCCCTCGCGCGAGACCGTACCGGCTCCGCCAATCGCAAGGGTAGATAGTGCCCCGCAAGCATTGGCGAACACGAGCGCTTCAGAATCGGTTTTGCCTTCGAGTTTGGCTGTAATAAACCCGGCATTGAACGAATCGCCTGCACCTGTCGTATCGATAGGATTTACAGAGAAGGAAGGAGCAAATTCAACAAGCCCGTCTGGGAACACAGTCATGGCGCCTTTACTTCCGCATTTCACCACGACCGTACCACGAACTTTCGGCAAGCAATCCGGCAAATCTTCTATCGTATCCGATTCAAAAATTCGCATTGCTTCCTCTTCGCTAGGGATGAACCAATCGGTTAAAGCAAGCAGTGATCGAACTCGCTCGCGATCCCAATTCTCAGATGGATCCCATCCGGAATCGAAGGAAGTCGTGAGGCCATGCGCCTTAGCCTTCTTGAATAGCTCAACCCAATGCGGCCTCATCTGCTCTTGCAGGAAATACGAGCCAAAATGAACATGCGCAGCATCTAGAAAAAGTCCCTCCGGTATGATCGCAGGCGAAACGGCTCCGATTGCCCCCATATACGTCAGAAGCGAACGATCTCTGCCATCGGAGAGGGATAGTGTAACTCCGGTGCGCACATTGTTGTCCAATACAACATGCGTAACATCAACGCCAAGCCGCTCTAATTCCTTCACGCAGAATCGGCCGAACTCGTCCGCGCCGACAATGGAAACAAAAGAAACGTCCACGCCTAATCCAGCCAAGCCTGCCGCAGTTATAGCAGAAGAAGAGCCTAACGCAAGCCGAAAATCCCGAATCAGCTTCTCGCGATTCGGTTCAGGCTGAATATCTGAATCGGCGAAGATCAAATCCACATTCAACTCACCAATGACGATAACTTTCCTAGAATTAACGGACATGCGCAAGACCCCGTTTCGCAAAGGTATGAAGTGCTGCTATTTCAACTCAATCGCCGAAGCAACAATCAACTCAGCCGTCTTCCTCCGGTAGCTGTCCCAGTCACTCCCGCGTGACGACCAAGAGGCTTGCCCATCCGCAATCGTTTCATGCATCCCGGTCGGAACGGCTTCCTTGGCGATCGCATCCGCCGCAGCACGGCTGCCGCGCTGCGAGGCAAGCCATAAATATTCATAATCCTGAATCCCTCTGCGGAGGTTCTTCATCCGAATGGAGCTAATCGGTCCGTTAATGCCCCGATCCTGTTCGCGGAAGAACGGATCGCGACCAGGATAGAATAATATTCCGTCGCCATTGCCGAAGTGGACACCGTCATCGCCGTAATATGCAGCCTCATTTTGGGCTACATACATGAACGTAACCGGATATTGAAACACATTCTGATTCCAGCGACCGCGGGGGCCTTGATGGTTATGGCGCCAGTGCGTGCCATGCCAGATGAAATACCCTTCAATGCCATATCGCCAGCGCAGCCAAGCATTCACGCGCATATCGACTGCTTCCGATTCCAGAATGAGCGACCCATGATAGGGACGGTAGCCATTGTAGAACCACAGCTTATCTCCGGTTTCTTCGCACTTCCGGACGGAAACAGGATCAATCTTATGAGCGCACCAGATGTCGATGGCATCCTCGATTTCAGGCGTGAATCTACGTGTCGTTAAGAGTGGGAGTTTGCTGCCGGAGCCTGCGGAATCATGGATGATTTTTGCCTGTGCATTAATCCACTCGTACTTCGCCGGGAGCGGCTCATCTATTAAATAACAGAAATAAACGCCCGGCCAATTCAAACTTTCAAAATAATCCACCCACTTGTCCGCTTCGCGCTGAATTTCCGCCGGCTCACTCCCGAGCACTTTACCTCCGTACATCCCGACCGGAAATACGCCTTCACCTACATGCTCGCCCGGGCCTTCGTAGCCGTTCTCTCTGGTAAAAAACGATCCATCGAGGTAAGGCGCATAATGTTCCATCATCGCAGCGTCAAAACGATTGTTGTGCACATCCGAGCCAACCAAATCGAACCGATGGCGATGCGCCATTCTGCGAAGCCGATCCCGAATATCAGGTGTATCCGGGAAGTATTCTTCGATTTCATTTGCATACACAAAGGTGACCGAGTGATTCTCGTCCGGCAGCGCAATATCATAGAGCTGCAGCTCGACCGGCAGCTTCGCGACCAGCTCCTCGCCGCACCGCACGGTCACTGTCCCCTGATAGATCCCCGGCTTCAACGACGCATCGCTTGGAACATACACGTCGATCCAGAAGCCTTGGTTGGAGCGGGGCGACATGTGCACGGGTTGACCGCCAAGCCCCGGCTTGGCATCTGCGGGAATAAGCGCATCCGGTATCCAGCCGGAGCGATGAAGCGGCGGAGCGGATTCCGCATAGAACCACTGAGGCGCCGTTCCGAGATCGGGGGAGACGTATAAATAATGCTGCGTGAACACTTCGATACGCCGGCCAACGTAATTGGAGGGATCTTCATCGAGCAAGGCGGCATTTTCCATTCGGCATTCCCCGAACTCCGCATGAACAAACCCGGACATTTCGACATAGAGGCCGGTAACCTCCGTGCTGCCTGCTTCTACGATAACCTGGAACGCGACCGTCTCGTTCCTTGCCGCGAACAAACGAATCGTGCTGCCATCCCATACGCTGTTTCCGTTTTTATTCGGATTTGCCAAATCTTCCTTCAACACCTTCTCGCCGTCATTCACGGCCCACACCGAAAGCTTCATATCGGATCAACTCCTTCTATATAACCGCTATCCTAATTGTGCGCCTTCGAATCGCAAAGGGAAACTGTAGGAATTTCGCATGGTTCACGAATTTACCGTATCTTTACTAGTCGCTTTTTTCAGTTCTTCACGAATTTTACGGCCAGCACAAAATAAATGAACTAGTGAAAAAAGCAGCAATTTTCATAGCTATCCGACATCCGTTACATTGGAATCAGCGAAAGCGAGACGATGGCGAAACGAATGGGAGGCTAGTCGATGAAAGTGGCATTTTCCACGCTGGGCTGTCCGACTTGGAGCTGGGAGAAAATTTTGAAAGAAGCATCCGAGCTTGGGTTCGACGGCATTGAAGTCCGCGGCATCGAAGCGGAAATGGCGCTTCATAAATGTACGCCGTTTCTGCCGGCAACTATCGAGCAGTCCATAAACCAACTAAAGGAACACGGCCTGGATATCATTTGCCTGGATACGTCCTGCGTCTTTCACGACCCGGCGAAGCTCGAGGCTTCCATTGAAGAAGGAAAAGCAGCGGTGGATTTGGCGGTCAAGCTAGGCGTGCCCTACATCCGGGTATTCGGAGATGCGATCCCGAACATGGACGCCCGCGAAGAAACGATTGCGCAGGTTGCCAAAGGCTGGCAGGCGGTTTGTCGCCATGCGGAAGGCAAGGGAGTCTACGTATTAATGGAGACGCACGGCGACTTCTCGGATTCCCGCACCTTGCAGGCAGTGATCGATCAAGTAGAGAGCAGCGCACTCGGCGTGCTCTGGGACATTAACAATCCATATAAGTACGGAGACGGAGAACCGCTTGACGTCACCTATGAACGGTTAGGACGCTACATCAAACATACGCATATCAAAGATACGAAAGGCTCGGACATGCACAGTCAAATTACGCTCGCCGGAGAAGGTGACGTACCGATCCGCGAATGCGTAAGGCTGCTTGCTGAGAAAGGGTACGAGGGCTGGCTGTCCTTCGAGTGGGAGAAAAGGTGGGTGCCGGAGATCGAAGAGCCGGAAATCGCGTTCCCGCAATTCATCCGTTATATCAAACAATAGATACGATCGAAAACGAAGCAGGGAGGAGAAGCAGCATGGCAACAACATCCGTGGAAGCCAGCAAAACAATAATCAAGAGTAAAAAGGTGCCGGCCAAGTCGCTTGCCTCCCGTCTATACCGAGAGCGCTATGGATTTCTTCTCTTGCTGCCGGGGCTCTTGTACTTCATTTGGTTCCGGTATGTCCCGATGCTGGGCAACATTATCGCATTCGAGGATTACAGCCCGTTTAAAGGCTTTATCGAGAGCGAATGGGTAGGGCTGAAGCATTTTAAACGCATTTTCGAAGATGCGGAAGTGATCCGGGTGCTGTGGAACACGCTCTGGCTATCTTTTCTGCAAATCGCCTTTGCTTTCCCGGTGCCGATCGTGCTCGCATTGATGCTCAATGAGGTTAAGAACCAAAGGGTAAAGCGGATTATTCAATCCGTCGTCTATTTGCCTCACTTCCTGTCTTGGGTCGTTGTCGTGGGTATCGTAACGATTTTCCTGAAGACGGAAGGTATCGTCAATACGGGGTTGAACATGGCCTTCGGAATGGAGGCGATTCCGTTTCTGCAGCAGCCGGGATGGTTTATGCCGCTCATTGTGCTCGAGGTCATTTGGAAGGAAGCGGGCTGGGGCACGATTATTTTCCTGGCTGCGCTAGCCGGTGTAAATCCGACTTTATATGAAGCGGCGATTGTGGATGGCGCGAACAGGTGGCGTCAACTATGGCATATTTCGCTTCCGGCCATTCGAGGCACGATTATCATTCTGTTGATTCTGAGGCTCGGCAGCGTGCTGGATTCCGGTTTTACGCAAATCTTCCTCATGCTGAATCCGTTCACGATGGACGTCGGAAACGTACTGGATACGTTCGTATACTTCAAGGGCATCCAGCAGTCGGATTTCAGCTTCGGTACGGCGGTTGGATTGTTTAAAGGGCTTATCGGACTGGTACTTATTCTAGCGGCCAATAAAATTGCCAAGAAGTTCGGCGAAGACGGCGTATTTTAATCTAAGAGAGGAGCTGGCGAGCCATGCCGATCAAGCGAACGTTGTCGGATCGCATTACCGATGGCATCAATTTATTGCTGCTGGTGGTGCTGTCGTTCGTGATGGTATTTCCGTTCTATTACATTACCGCGGTTTCGTTCTCTTCCTACGAGGAGTTTATGAATACCGAGCTTCTGCTGTTCCCGAAACATTGGGTGCTCGATGCGTACCGGTTTATCTTCGACTCCAAAGAATTTATCCGGTCGATCGGCGTAACGGTGTACATTACGATCGTCGGCTCGATCGTGAGCCTGCTCCTCACGTCCACGATGGCTTTCGCGTTGACCAGAAAGCTGTGGGGACAACGGTTCTATCTGTTCCTTGTCCTGTTTACCTTCATCTTCGGCGCAGGGATGATCCCGACGTATTTGATCGTCAAAGCGACAGGGCTCATTGATTCCTACTGGTCGCTCATCATCCCGGACGCGATCAGCTCCTTTAACTTGATCGTTATGCGCCAATTCTTCTTAAGCATTCCGGAGGAGCTGAACGAAGCCGCCGTCATCGACGGAGCGAACGATTGGCAAATCTATTCGCGCATCATTCTCCCGCTGTCCAAACCGGCGCTCGCCGCCTTCGGCTTATTCTACGCGGTTGGTCAATGGAACACCTACTTCACGGCCATCTTGTATTTGAACGATCCGGCAAAATGGACCGTGCAGGTCATCTTGAGGCAAATCGTCATACTCGACGATGCTGCCAACACCCTTGCGAGCGCCGCTCGCGAAGCCGCGAGATCCGCGCACTTGCCGCCGCCGGAGACGATCGGCATGGCCGCAATCATTTTGGCGACGATTCCGATTCTGGTTGTGTATCCGTTTCTGCAAAAGCATTTTGCCAAGGGGGTGATGCTGGGCTCGGTAAAAGGTTAAAAAGCAGGATTGTAATTACGTCCAGATTCGGCATACCATTAAGAGGGATACTAGGGAGGGGCTACACATGAAAACGAAAAAGCTCGTGACGCTGTTGGCAGCCGTAAGTATCATGACCGGGCTAACCGGATGCGGCGGCTCGAACGACAATACAAACAAACCTGCTAACACCGCTGAACAGACCGATTCCAGCAACACGCCGGCTACGACGACAACGGAGAACGAGCCTGCATCAACGAACCAGCAGCCTGCTGCCGACGAGAAGAAAAATTTCGAGATTAGCACTATTCAAGGCACCTGGGCCAGCCCGCTTCCGGACCCGAACGGCAATGGCGCCAAGATGATCAACGAGAAGTTCAACATCGATCTGAAATCGCAATTCGTACCGTATGACGAGTATGCGAACAAGCTGCCAGTCGTCATGGCGGCCGGCGATCTGCCTGATGTTATCGGCATGGAAGGCGTTGACGCCAACTTCGTCAAATGGGCGAAGCAAGGCGCATTCCTTCCGCTGAACGATTATATCGACAAATACGATGCGATCAAGAACATTCCTAAGAACGTCTGGGATGCCGTGACGGTCGATGGCAAGATTTACGGAATTCCGAATTACTTCCCTGCCAAATACGGCAAGAAGCCGATCATCCGCCAAGACTGGCTGAACAACCTCGGTCTGTCGATGCCGACCACCTACGATGAATTGAAGAAAGTGGCGATCGCTTTCGCCAAGAACGATCCGGACAAGAACGGCAAGAACGACACGCTCGGTTTGGGCCTCGCCAAGTCCATTGTTTACGGCGCTTGGATGGGCGCGGAATGGGACAGCGGCTGGTATAACAAGAACGAGAATGGCCAGCTGATTCCGGGCAATATCTCCGAAGGCTTCAAGAAGCAGGTTACGCTCCTGAACGATCTTTATAAAGAAGGCGCGATCAGCAAGGACTGGGCCGTTACGAAGTCGGCTGACGTCCGTAAAGATTTCTTCGCCGGCAAAGTCGGCATCTTCTACGAACAGCCTTACGATATTTCCGAAACTCGCTTCAAAACGCTGAAGGATACGAACCCGACAGCGGAGCTCGCGGTCATTCCTCCGTTTGCGCAGGAAGACGGCCAACAAGGGTTCATGGGCTTGCCGGGCTATTACGAGCTGCACAGCTTGAACGCGAAGCTGGCGGACGATCCGGAGAAAATCGATCGCATTCTTGAAATGATCAATTACTTCATGACGTTCATTCCGGTCGATCAGCGCAACGATCAAAATCCGGAGTTTGACTGGCAGAACGGCGGCGTAGGCAAAGGCTATAATATGGAGAACGGCATTGCCCTCGACATCGACGGCGCGTTCAGCGAAATGCCTTCTACGTATTTGGGCATTCGCTATTGGGCGCCGACGGATGAAGATACGCAGCCGGCGATGGTGCTGCAGGATCCGTTCACGAAAGGGTTCGTGCAGTCGGCGGTCGATCTGCTGAAGACGACGAAGACGTATTTGGATCCGGTCAACCGCATTCACTCCGACTTGCTGTACGCGAAAGTATCCGAGCTGGATCAAGTCGTAGCCGAACATACGACGAAGATGATCGTCGGTCAAGAATCGATCAACGACTGGGATAAAATGGTGCAGGAATATTTGAACTCGGGCGGTAAGGAAATCATCGACGATGTCAATCGTCAGCTTGAAGAAAACGGTATCGCGGGCGAGTGGAAATAAGACTTCTCAGGTGAGAGGGAGAGAGGAAACTCTCTCCCTCTTTATCATCGGGTGGCGACAATCGAAAGGCGAAAGGAGATGACTATGCGTACATACTCTTTGCAGGAAGAACAGGCGAATCGTAGGCGGGAGCTGTCCTATATCGACGATTATCCGAATATCGAGCGGTTTCACAGCCATCCGTTCCGGCGTTATCTGGACCGGTTAAACGCGGATTATTTGGTCAATAGAAAGACCGCGCTGAAGCAAGTGAACGACAGAGAAGGGGCATTGGCGTATCGGCAGCAGATCCGGGAAGCTTTTCAAGCGTCCGTCGGTCCGCTGCCTCAAGCTGCCGAAAACGCAAAGGTAACGGGATCACTCGATCAAGGCAGTTACTTGATTGACAAGGTCTGTATCGAAACGGTTCCGGGGCTCTTCGCAACCGGAAGCTTCTATTATCCGAAGCAGAGAAGCGGTCCGCTGCCTGCGCTGCTGCTGTTTAACGGCCATGCGAACGAAGGAAAAGCGTACGGTTCTTATGTTTCGTTCTGCGTCGAAGCGGCCATGAACGGTTTCTGCGTATTGACGTTTGACCCGATCGGGCAGGGGGAGAGGCGTGTGCCGCAAGCGGACGGAAACGACGGCGAGAAGTGGATGGACGCGGTAGCCGCCCACTGCTTTCTGGACGAGAAGCTTAGCTTGCTAGGCGAGCATCTCGGTGCGTATATGATGCGCGACAATATCGCCGCATTGACGTACCTGCTATCCAGGCCGGAAGTGGATGCGGAGCGCGTCGGCGTAACCGGCAATTCCGGCGGCGGCACGATGTCCGCTTATATGGGCGCCTACGACGACCGAATCAAGGCGGTTGCGCCTTGTTGCTACATTACGGAGCTGCGCTCGCTGCTCTACCGGATCATGGCGCAGGATGCAGAGCAATGCTTGCCCGGCTTTATGGCGCGCGGACTCGACCATAGCGATCTCGTGACGGCTGCGGCGCCAAAGCCGTATCTGATCGGCGCCGCCATGTTCGATTTCTTCCCGATCGACGGCGTGCGCGATGCGTTCATTGAATCGAAAAAGCTGTACCGGCTGCTCGAAGCCGAGGAGCAGTTGGAGCTGCACGTCGCGATGAAAGGGCACGGATTCTGGCACGATACGCGGGAACAGGTGCTCCGATTCTTCTGCCGCGTCTTTGAAGTCGACTTCGTGACAGAGAAAGGGATTGATTACGAGCGGCTGCCTGCGGAAGCGGATCTGTTGTGCTTGCAAGGCGGCGATGCTGGATCCTCGTTCGGCGGGACGTTGCCGAGCATGATCAGGGAGCGGCTGCTTCAGCTTCCTATTGAGCGGCAGCTGCAGCTGCCGGAGGTTCGCGAACAGCTAAGAAAGTTGCTGCAGCTGCCGGCTGACAGCGCTATAAAAGCCGAGCCGTTGGCCATCGACGAGACCGGGGCGGTTGCATTCGAGTCCGAAGAAGGCATGCCGCTTACAGGAACCGTGCACTTCTTCACGGATCGGCGAGATCTCGCTCGTGTTTGCCTCGCTGTAGGCGGCATCAGCGGGCAGGGACTCGAGCAAGCCCGCGAGGCCGGATACGATGCGGCGCTTGCGATCCATCCGCGGGGTACGGGACCTGCCGCGATGGAGCCCGCATGCACCTTCGGCATGTTCGAGCCGGAGAAGGCGAGCGGCTATAATGCCAGAATGCTGGGCCGATCGCTGCAAGGGATGCGGGTCGCGGATGTACTTGCCGCGATTAGCGGCTTGAAGCGAACGCCCGGCTATGAACGGGCGGAGATTACGCTTTATGGGCAGGAAGAGCATGCGCTTACGGCCCTATATGCTGCCGTGCTGAGCGGCGATTGCCATGGGCTTCATGCGGCAGGCTTACTGGAAAGCTTCCGGGCGTTTGCGGAAGCGGATTCGCACCGGTACGAATCCGGCATCATCGTTCCGGGGCTGCTGCTCGCATTCGATATCCCCGATCTGCTGCAAGTGCTGGAGCAGGGGGACTTCATAGTCGTCGAGAGCTGGCAGGACCCCATGAAAAATCCACTCCATGGAGGTACGACGAAGCGATGATAGGACAATTGTTGAGCGGCGTCCATCAAGCGATCGGCAATACGCCTATGGTTCATCTTTCGCGGCTGACAACCGGCTTCGAAGGGGCGATCTATGCGAAGCTGGAGTATTTGAACCCCGGCTTCAGCAAGAAGGACCGAATCGCGCTGCAAATCATCGAGGAAGCCGAGCGGGACGGCAGCCTTCAGCCGGGGCAGACCGTCGTCGAGCTAACCAGCGGCAATACGGGCACGGGACTTGCTATCGTATGCGCGGTGAAGGGGTATCCGTTTATCGCGGTCATGTCGCGAGGCAATTCCTACGAACGAGCTCGCATGATGATGGCGCTTGGCGCTGAGGTTGTATTAGTTGACCAGGCTCCGGGCTCTGCTCCGGGGCAGGTTTCAGGAGAAAGCCTAGCCCTCGTAGAGGCGGAAGCGCGAAGAATCGTAAGCGAGAAAGGTGCTTTCCGAGCGGATCAATTTGAACGCCTGGGAAATACACATGCTCACGAATTCCACACCGCTGCTGAAATGTGGGAACAAACAAACGGCGAAATCGATGTGTTCGTCGATTTCGCCGGGAGCGGCGGTACATTCGCAGGCTGCGCAAAGGCGCTTAAACGTTATAAGCCGTCGATCCGATGTTACTTGGTTGAACCTCATCACGCACCGTACCTAGCTGGAAGAGCAATTATGAATCCTAATCACCGTATCCAAGGCGGCGGATACAGCATGCAACTCCCTTTGCTGGATCGAGAACAGATAACCGATTACTTGACCGTTACAGACGCGGATGCGATTGCCGCTGCCAGAGAGCTGGCTAAGAAGGAAGGGATCTTCGCAGGCTACTCCTCCGGTGCGAACATCGCTGCTGCTTTGCAGCTTTTGCAAGAAAGGGAACGCGGCGCACGAATCGCGCTTACGATCAACGACTCCGGTTTAAAGTACTTAAGCACGGACTTGTTTGAATGAGTATGAGGTGGAGTCGGCGAATCAAACGCGTTCCACCTTGCGAAACTCACTAGGCGTGACGCCTGTGAACTTCTTGAACATCCGATTGAACGAGTTAATATTTTGGTAGCCGACCCGGGCGGCGGCATCCTGGATTTTGACATCCGAACGGGACAGCAGCTCTTTTGCCCGGCTCACTCGGATCAAGTTGACGTAATCTACGAAATAGGTGCCGGTTTTCTCCTTGAAATAGGTGGAGAGATAGCTTCTTGTGATGTTGAGCTTATCCGCCATCATATCGAGCGTAATATCATGCGCATAATGATTCTCCAAATAATCGAACACGAAGCTCGTAATATGATCTTTCTTCTCCTTCTTGCTCTTGATCAGATTGGTGATTGAAGGCAGCCACTCCTCAAACAACTGCTCCAATTCTTCGAATGTATGGCTGTGCTGCAAACGGGATTGCAAGGTTTGAAGCAGCTCCGTATCCAGATGATTAACGATATAGGCCCGTTTCGTTCTGTCCACCACAATGCTTATGAAAGCTTTCACTTCATGCTCAGTCGCTTCTTTCTTCCGCAGTCCGGCAAGTTCACGCTTCATAAACTGAACGAGCTGAGACTCGTTGCCATTGTTCAAGCTCGCGGTGATCTCTTCCTCTTGGGCCGGCATTAGAAAATAGTTCACCAGCCTCGACTCCGTCTCCGCCCACAGCACTTGGTTCCTATCATTGAATTTACGATGCTGGAGCAGGGATTTGGTCTGTTCGAAAGAGAGATTGAATTCGTCGGCGTGTTCATAACGCTTACTCACGGCCATCGTGGAGAAACAGTAAGCGCGGTCCAGATCGAGCACGATTCGAAACCCATCCAGTGTCTCGGCGAGTGTGTGCTCGGCATTGTCGGAATAAATAACAGATAATAGCTGATCGCTTTCGAGCTGCAGCGTGAGGGAATCGGGATAGCGTTCCGTTAAGATTTTATCGATATAGGCGCGTATAAATAAGGTCGCACGTTCCTCGTCATCGTCGATTTCCTCAAGCAGCTGCGGCCTGAAGGTCAGCTTGAACAATACGACGCGGTAAGGCTGGTTGTTTTTGATGAGATCCTTTAAGAAGCTGGTGTTGTTCCTTATGTTCTTCAGTTGATTAATGTAGGCATAATGGCGAAGAAGGGAGTTCTTCTCCTCCAGATTCTGGCTGATGTCAAAGTTCGAATCGAGCAGATGTCGGACTCTCTCCTGGATGAAGGCGAATTCCTTAATACCGCTGTGCTTCTGCCAAGGAAATCCGGTTGTAAGCTGCTGGATCGATTGCACGAGCTGCTTGACCGGACGGTTGAATCGCATACTGAACAGGAAGGATACCAGCATGCTAAATAAGATAGAGAGTACGAGCAGCATAACGAACGTAATATTCCATTTCATCTGCGATACGATGCTGTCATCCGGGATTACGTTGACGTAGGTAAGTCCGGTTATCTCGCCCTTTTTGTAGAAGTAATAGTTGGAGTCCTTCTTCACATAACCGTGACTGCCTTCTAAGACGGGGAACTGTTTTTGTTGATCATTGACGGTAGTGAAGAATGAGCGCTGCGCGTCGTCTAGGATGTAGAAATCGTTGGTAATGGATTGATGAAATGCTTTATACATTTTCTGTGCGTCGGCTAAAGCGATGATATAAACCGAGGGGTTGGTTTGATTCTTAATGATGATTGGAATCAGCTTGCGTTCACTGACCCGTTTGGTATTGTATTCAAGCTCAGAGAATACGTCGTTTGGCAATATGTTCGTCACGTAGAGTTTATCGAATTGAGATTGCCAGAACTCGTAACCGTAGGTCTTGCTTACATAATAACGCTTGAACATGACGTCAGCGTCTGCCCCGCGTGTTTTCTCAATGGCGACGTTGCTTTTCTTGAAATAGACAATCATGTTTTCCAGGAAGAGCGATTGGTTTGCGAGATAGATTTGGATTTCGTCGATTAGCTTGCTGCCTGCAACATAATCAAAGTTTGGTTTGTCGAGTGCAGCAATATGTTCATTGAGTGAGAAGGATAAAACGGCGTTCTCGATCAGTTGGATTTTCGACTCATAGTTCTCCATGGTGTTGTTCAAGTTGACATTATTATAGGTGATGACTTCTTCCTTAATCGTACCTCTGTAGAAAAAAACGGAATAAAGAATGAAAGAAACTAGTAGGATCACAATCGTCATGTAGCTGATTAGCAGCCAGAAGAACAGAGAAGGGGACTTCATACGTGTGTAGGGGAACCGCAGCAGCCTAGCGATTATTTTCATGAAAACAACCCTCTCCCGTCATGGTCTGTTTTCAAGCCTGTTTCTCTTATATTAAAGAAAGAAAGCGGTTTGAACAATGGTCTTATTTTCATAACTTCACTGAATTTATAGGTAATGTAAATAAAATGAATGATTACAAATACTGATCGTTTCGAGCATCGCATCGTTTCGATATAGTTTGGTCAGGACAGATCGACCGCCAGCACGTCATGCAAAGGGGGAGCAGCATGATCAGGATCATCAAGCAAGAAGAAGCAAGACAGTCGCTTACGCTTACTCAGGCTGCTTTTGCCGTTCGGTTCTCGGAATCCGATATGCAAGAGCGTCTTGCCAAAATGAACATGGAGCACTTTCTGGGTTACTTCGTAGAGGATCAATTAGCAGCACAGCTTGCAGTACTTCCGCTCTATATTTATGTACAAGGAGAAGCGCTGGCGATGGGAGGAATTGCCCAAGTCGCCTCCTATCCGGAATTGCGCAGGCAGGGGATGGTCAGTAAACTGCTCGTCCGCAGTTTGGAGATGATGCGGGAAAATGGCCAGACGGTCTCCATGTTGAACCCATTCTCCTATGCATTCTATCGCAAATATGGCTGGGAGTATTTCTCGACGCAAAGCGTTAACACGCTCGATATGTCGGTTGTTCCGAAGTTTGGTTCGGCGGCCGGAGTGGTCAAACGCTTGTCGGCTGAGGACTGGCAAACGGCAAATCAAGTTTACGATCGATACGCCCGCTCAAACTATAACGGCATGCTGCGCCGTGATGAGAAATGGTGGCGGCAGCATGTATTCAACCGTAAGCTGGGCAGTTTGGCTGTTTATTACGACACGGACGGTGCGCCGGCCGGGTACATGCTTTATGACATTAAAGACCGATTCATGAACATCCATGAACTCGTGTATCTCGATCATTCGGCTAGGAACGGCCTATGGCAGTTCATCGGCAATCATGATTCTATTGTTACGCGGCTGAAGTTTACCGGACCTAACGACGATCCCTTTCTCTTCGCAATGGCAGAGCCCAAGCTCCAGCAAGAGATAGTCGCGAACTTCATGTTCCGCATCGTCGACATTGAAGCGTTCATAAAGCTCTATCCATTCACCGCCGAGTCTGAGAAGTTAGTCGTCCGCATCACCGACGATCACGCCGAGTGGAACCGCGGTGTGTGGGAGCTAACAGTCAGCGACAACGGCCGCGCTGAAGCTGCCCAGCTTGAAGCTAGCAGTTCGGATGGAGTCGGCTGCGACATCCAAACGCTCTCGACCATGCTAATCGGCTGCCAGCGGCCCGCCCAGCTTAGCATGAACGGCCGCCTGATCGGCAACCCGTCTGAAATTGCCAAATGGGAGCGCGCCATCCCCCGCCGCACCGCGTATATGACGGACTTTTTCTAGGCGCCAGACATTGCTTGTTCTTGATCCACTGCCCTGGCGGAGCAGGCGAAAACAGTCTGAAGAAGCGTAAGCGTTCGCCTTTGTACCCCGAATTTTACCATTGGGAAATCCAAGTTCAGAAATTCAGGGGGACAACAGCGATCGGAGGACGTTTTCGCATGCGCAGCTGCTTTTGAAATTTATCAATCTCTTATCAATCCTTCAAGCAAAGGAGGCGTAACAACTCGTGAAAAGCTACGCTCTCGTAGGCGCAGGCAACAGAGGCACCTATATGTTCGCGGTTCCGATTGCACGGGATTATGCCGATGTAGCGACAATCGTCGGTGTCTATGACACGAACATGAAGCGCTCAGAGCTGCTGCGATCGCGAACGGGCGGTCATTTTCCCGTGTACACGAGCTTCGATACCATGTTGGCCGAGGCGAAGCCGGATGTGGTCATCGTCACTTCTATCGATAGCACGCACCACCTGTATATCACTCAAGCTCTGCTCGCAGGTTGCGATGTCATTACCGAGAAGCCGCTTACGATTGATGAGCACAAATGCAACCAAATCCTACATACAGAGCGCCAAACCGGCAAACAAGTCACGGTTACCTTCAACCTCAGGTACATGCCTTTCATGAATCGGCTCAAAGAAATTTCCCTGGAAAATGCGCTGGGTACGTTGACGCATGTCCATTTCGAATGGTTTCTGGATACGAAACATGGCGCCGATTATTTTCGCAGGTGGCACCGGAAGAAAGTGAATTCCGGCGGGCTGCTCGTCCACAAATCGACCCATCATTTTGATATCGTGAATTGGCTGCTTGAGGATGAACCCGTTACCGTACATGCGTTCGGTGCTACCCGATTCTACGGTCCGACACGAGAAGAGCGAGGCACCAGATGCTCTGGCTGCTCCTATTCCGATACCTGTGAGTTCTATATCGATCTGAATCAGGGCAACTATAAAGCTCTTTACCAAGAGTGCGAGGGAATAGATCACTACTACCGCGATCAGTGCGTTTTCGCCGATGAGATCGACATTGAAGATACACTCAGTGTTAACGTCAATTATGCCAAAGGAGCGATGATGAGCTACTCGCTCACGGCCTATGCGCCTTACGAAGGTTTCCGGATTGTGCTTACGGGAACGAAGGGGAGACTGGAAGCGGATTATTTTGACGGGGCAGTCGGCCCTTATGCCGGTAAACCTGTTCAGCGTATCCAGTTATTCAACCGAGAGCAGGAGAGGATTGACGTTCCGCTGCAAGAGGAGTCCGGCGATCATGGCGGAGGCGATGGACGGTTGCTGAGCGCACTGATGAATGGATCGGATCCCAGTGATTCCAGGCAGGCGACTAGCCGAGACGGCGCGATGTCTTGTGCCATCGGCTTCGCAGCGAATCGCTCGATCAGTGAGGGAACAGCGGTACGTATATCAGACCTATTCGAACTAATTCCATAGGAGGCCCTACATGAACATTAAAGTATTGGAGCATGCGCAGCAATTGGGACAGGAGGCAGCCGAACACGCCGCACAGATTCTGAAGGAAGCGATTGATCGTCAAGGAAGAGCTAGACTTCTGCTTTCGACGGGCTCATCGCAATTTGAATTTTTCAAAGCATTCGTCAAGCAACCGGTCGAGTGGAGCAAGGTGGAAATGTTCCATTTGGACGAATATGCAGGAATTTCAGATAAGCATCCCGCCAGCTTTCAAGCGTACCTAAAGGAACGTTTTATCCGATATGTGAATCTGGCAAAGTATCACCTCGTTCATGGAGAGGGCGACATCCAGCAGACCATCGAGCGGTTGAACGAAGTCATTCAAGAGGCTCCGATCGATCTTGCGATGATTGGCATTGGCGAAAATGCTCATATTGCGTTCAATGATCCACCTGCGAATTTTGAAACAGAGGAGCCCTACATCGTAGTTGAGCTGGACGAAGCGTGTAAACGTCAGCAAGTCGGAGAAGGTTGGTTTGCCAGCTTGGAGGATGTACCTGCTCAGGCGATCACAATGAGTGTTCGTCAGATTATGAAGAGCAAGGTGATTCTCTCCTGCGTACCGCATGCGGTCAAAGCAGAAGCCATCAAACGGACGCTCGATAACGACATCACACCGCTTGTCCCTGCTACAATGCTGCGATCCCATCCCAATTGGACGCTCTATTTGGATCAGCAATCGGCAACCCAAGCAACGCTGTCTGACTCGGCAGTAAACGAATGAATCAAATTACGGCTCTAGGTGATGAGGAGGTAAGGGGCGGTGCAACGTTCGATTGAGGATCGTTTAGGTGTCATAACAGATGAAGTCTCGCCATCGGATTTCATTGAAGCGTTGGATTTTGCAGTGTTATATGGGTTGAAGCATGTAGAGATCCGTTCCATCAGTGGTCAAAATGTTCTCTCGTTCAATGACCAACAGCTTGCGATTATCCGTTCAGAAACAGAGCGACGGGGACTTTTCGTTTCCTGCATCGCTTCTCCGATATTTAAATGTGCCTTAGGTACTGGCAATCAGGTAGCGGAAGGCGACAGATTTAATCAGGAAGAACGCACCGTTTCCGAGCATTTCGCGATGCTGGAACGTGCGATGGACATTGCCGATCAGCTGGGAACGAACCGAATTCGAATATTCTCGTTCTGGCGTGAAACAGAGCCGGAGCAACATGCGGACGAGATCGTGCAGCATTTGATTCGCGCTGCCGCATTAGCCCTAAGCCGCAGTAAGCTGCTGTTGCTCGAGAATGAACCATCCTGCAATGGCGGTTTTGCCGCTGAAGTCGCCAGGCTTGTCGGAGCTGTCAATTCCCCTGCTTTGCGCGTCTTATGGGATCCGGGAAATGAACAATACGGTAACCGATCAAGCTATCCGGAAGGTTATTCCAGCATTCGTGATCTAATTGCCCATGTTCATTTGAAAGACGTTCAGTTCAATGAGACCGGTAATCCAAAAGCAACTCCCATTGGGTCAGGCATCGTTCCTTATGAGGCGCATTTTGAAGGTTTAGATCGAGATGGGTACGCTGGTCTATTCACGCTGGAAACGCATTACATTCCCGAAGGCGGAACCGCGATGGAAGGCACAGCCCAGTCGCTCCAAGGATTAAGAAATCTGCTTGCCAATCTACGAGCTAAGACGGGGTGAGTGAGCGATGACCTGGCGATTCGGTGTGATTGGTTGCGGAACCATTGCTGACTATCATCTGGAAGCTATTCGTGGGCTGATCGGCGCCGAAGTAACGGTTGTTACCAGCCGAAATGCAGAGAAGGCGCAAGCGACATCAGTCCGTGAGGAGTGCGACTGGACAACGGATTATCACGAGCTTCTTAGTCGAGATAATGTCGATATCGTATGTGTCACTACCTCAAGCGGGAGCCATTATCAAATTGGAAAAGATGCCCTTGCGGCAGGCAAGCATGTGGTAATCGAGAAGCCTATGGCCATGCGTGCGTCGGAAGCATCCGAACTTATCCGAATGGCTCAGGAGCGAGGTCGGACGCTGTCTGTTATTTCGCAGCGCAGGTTCGAACCGCAGCACCTAGAAGTGAAGCGCGTGTTGGATGAGGGGCGACTTGGCAGGCTGCTGCTTGTGGAGGTTGAAGTGCCGTTTTATCGGACGCAGCAGTATTACGATAGTGCCGGCTGGCGCGGCACGATTGCGGAGGACGGCGGCGCATTGATGAATCAAGCGATTCACTCGATCGACCTGCTTCTATGGTTTGCCGGAGAGGTCCATACCGTATTCGGCCGGGTTGCTACACAAACTCATGTGATGGAAGCGGAAGATATTGGCTTGGGCATTGTGCAGTTCAAGAACGGAGCGATGGGTACGATCATGGCTTCAACCAGCATAAATCCCGGGTTTCCTACTGCCACTCGTTTCTATGGTTCTGAAGGAACGATAAAGCTAGAGGGCTCGCAGATCGTACATTGGTCGGTACCCGGATACAACGATCAGCCGGATATCGAGCTTCAGGCGGCATACGGCGGTGTTTCCGATCCGAGAAGCATAAGCCATATTTTCCATCAGATGCAGCTGCAAGATGTTATACATGCGATTGAAACCGGAACAGAACCGTATGTGAAAGGCGAGGACGGCAAACAAGCCGTGGCGCTCATCGAGGCGATCTACGAAAGCTCAGCGACAGGCAAGCATGTCGTGTTCGACTAACTCAACCAACTAAATTGGGAAAAGGGGATTGTTAGCATGGAACAAACAATCGTAAATGTCGGAATTATCGGGCAAGGCCGAAGCGGACGCGATATTCACGGGCAATTATTAGCTAAGCTGCCTCAGTATTTCAAAATCGCTGCGGTGGCGGATTCCATGCCGGAGCGACAGCAGCTGGCGCGCCAAGAGTTCAATTGCAATGCATATGCGACATGGCAGGAAATGGTGGAGAATGAGCAGCTTGATCTTGTCGTCAATGCTTCGCCAAGCCATCAGCATGTTCCGATCTCCTTGGAGCTGTTAAACCGTGGATTTCATGTTTTGTGCGAGAAGCCGCTGGCCAGAACATCTCAAGAAGTGGATCAACTCATTGAAGCTTCCAATCGATCCGGTAAACGATTAGCTGTATTCCAACAGTCCCGCTACATGCCCGCTTATGTGCGTATTCGCGAAGTGATCGAAAGCGGTGTATTGGGGCGCATCGTGCAAGTCGATTTCACCAGCAGCCGGTTCGCGCGCAGATGGGATTGGCAAACATTGCAAAGCAACAATGGCGGCAGCTTGCTGAATTTGGGTTCACATACCGTGGATCAGGCGCTGCAGCTGTTCGGATCGGATCTGATACCGGAAGTCACTTGCATCATGGATCAAGCCAATACGTACGGGGATGCAGAGGATTATGTGAAAATCCTGCTTCGCGGACAAGGACGCCCTACCATCGATTTGGAAGTCTCCTCGTGCAGCGTTTTCCCGGGGGAGTCATTCGTCATTCAGGGGACAAATGGGGGATTGCGCGGTAATAATGACCGATTGGAATGGCGCTACTTTAAACCGGAGGAAGCACCCGTTCAGCAATTAACTACGGAACCGCTGGTGGACAAGAACGGAATGCCGAGCTATTGCCGCGAAACGCTCAATTGGTATAAAGAGAATTGGGAGCTTCAATTGGCGGAAGGTCAAGGCGAATACGATTACATGACGGAGCAATTATATCTCATGCTGTACGGAACACTTGTTAATGCCGAGGAGTTAGCGATTACTCCGCAGCAGGTCAGACAGCAGCTGGTTGTCATGGAAGAGTGCCGCCGCCAAAATCCGCAAATCTATCGCCCGGCTCAGGAAAGCATTAGAGGCTAAATGAAAAGGTGGCGCAGAATTGAACTTCTGCGCCACCTTTTTTCCCTATTCATTGCATCGCGCGGTACTGTCCCTGATAATAAGCTCAGGTTTCTTGGGAGGTTCGAGTTTAATCGGGATACCTTCGATCCGCTGCAGCAGCATGTCGACAATCTTGCCGCTGGAATGGGAAATATCAAAGCTGACACTCGTTAAGTTTGGCCGAAGACTCCGATACAATTCGGAAGGACCAAAGCCGATCACGGAGATGTCCTGCGGCACGCGATAGCCATAGTCGTAGAAATAGTTAAGCGCCGCCACCGTCGTAACCTCGTTCGAAATCATCAGCGCTGTAGGCTTCTGGGTTTGGAGGAGCTGATGGATCGCATTGTAGCTTTCCTCCATTTGACCGGGTATGCGGACGACATAGTCATCCATGAATGGGATCCCGTACTCGTCGTAGGCTTTCTTAACGCCATTAATTCTCTCATTGTTGAAAGAAATGACATTGCCTTTGATGCTGCCGACTATAAAGCGAATGTCTTTATGATTCAAATCAAGCAGATATTTGGCTGCCATATAGCCGGCTTCAAGATCGTCGGAAGATGTATAGTAAATATCCTCGGGATTATTCGAATATTTCATGTTGAATACATAAGGAATGCCGGCTTCCTCAAGCATAGTGGCCAGGGATTCATTGTTAGAAGGGCTTAATATAATAAATCCGTCCGCCACCTGACTCTTAATGACATTAAAGAAAGATTCAGAATCGGGATTGCTTGAAGTAATAATCAGAATATTATAGCCTTCGGTGTGCGCTTTTTCGGTTAACGCTTTGAATAAGGCTTGGAAACCTGCATTAAAGATCAATTCACTAATATGCTGCGCGCTAACAACAAGTCCGAGTATGCCGCTCTTGCCGGATTTGAACATACGCGCGGTTTTGCTAGGGATATAACCTAAATTCTTAACGGCATCAAGAACTCGCTGCCTAGTGATCGGCTTGACGAGGCTTGAACCGTTCATAACTCTGGAAACGGTGGAGGGCGTCACTTTCGCTTTCTCAGCGACGTCGAGTATGGTTGGCTTCTTGATATTACGTTCCTCCTAGCTAGTCCCATGAAATGTTAACGATGCCATTCTATAAGGATTGTAAATGGTTGCGAACAAAAATGCTAGCTGAAAGTGATAAGTCAATTTATAGTATTGACAGTGCTCTGCATTCTAGGATAATATTGGCTCGAAAAGGCTTACAATCCCTTCGTGATCGCGAAAACAACAAGCGAAGGCAGTGTGAGTTTTTTATTTCAACTAAATTGGCAACGTTGCCAATTAGAAGATCAATTATCAAGAAAATAAGGATTAAATCTCGAGAATCGCTGGCATTTATTACTGTCATACCAAGGATGAACAATTATGGCAACGTTAACATTATTCTAAATCACTCGTTGAGTGAACACAGGGAGCGTGCAAATGAAGATTTCATTAGGTTGCGATCATGCCGGTTTCCATCTGAAGTCCGCGGTAGCCGCACATCTGGCATCCATTGGCTGTGAAGTGATTGATCATGGCTGTTACACCGCCGATGCCGTTGATTTTCCCGATATTGCTCGCTTGGTCTGTCATTCCGTACTTAAGGGCGAAGCGGAGCGAGGCATTATGGTGTGCGGAACTGGCGTTGGCGCGAGTATTGCCGCGAATAAGATTCCGGGTATTCGCGCTGCAGTATGTCATGATTATCATTCCGCGCACCAAAGTGTCGAGCATGATGACGTTAATGTGATGTGCGTAGGTGCCCAGATTGTAGGCGAATGGCTCGTTAAAGACCTGATCTCTTCCTATGTATCCGCGACATTCAGCACGGAAGAACATTTCCGCAGAAGAGTTGAGAAATTAGCCATTCTTGAACGTGAAGCAGCGATTAAACTACCTGAATAACAAGCGGGAGGTCTGTTCATGCAAAGCGTACTGAAATTATCCCCTTCACCAACACCATCACCGGCTATAAAGTCACCTTACTTTCAGATTACAAATCCCAAACTACTACAAGATGCAAATAAACTCTCTTCCCAGGAACAAGCTTACAGAGTGGAAGTAGAGGAGCTTTACAACTTCATCTATCAATCCATAACGAGTGCACTCAAAGAAGCGAAGCAGCCAACAGACTTTAATTATTGGCATAGCAAGGATCGGAATCAGCGCAAGGTGGAAGAGGCGTTGTCTTACATCGATGAGCATTTTCATGAAGATTTCGGCCTAGAGCAAGTGACGGATATTATGCACTGTTCCTCGACATATCTGAATCGGCTGCTTAAGCAGTACACGGGTAATACGTTTTATAATCTACTGACTCAGAAGAGAATCGAGTATTCTAAACATCTGCTGGCTCTCGACCTTCAGACGGTATGCGAAATCAGCAGCGAAGTCGGCTACACGAATGTACATAGCTTCATTCGCGCTTTCAAACGCAGTGTGGGCATAACGCCTGGACAATTCCGAGAAAACAGTCTCGCGCATTCAAGTTGAACTAAATCTAAATAAGCAACGGCTGATACGAGCAGCACTGATAACATACTAGTTTCGCTCACGATCAGCCGTACCCAATAGCATGTACTAGGAATGGTTGGCCAGTTTGTTAAACATATCGATATAGACGAGGCTGCGGTCGATGTCGATCGCTTCTTTGTAGAAGTGTCTGGCATCATCGGTGGAATACGTGAAATTAGGATTAAGAATCGGCGTTCTACGCACGACAGAAGGCACCCATTCCTCATTAAGCAGCCATGCAATAGCCGAGACATCCCAGAGAACTTTCGACCAACCAGGGCGGTTGCGGCCAAAACGCTCAAACCTGCCATGGAACAGATCGCTGAAATAGGTACCCAGCTTATTGCGGCCACGCAAACAGGCATCGATTTCGTAAGTAGACGTTAGCAGATGGGAGGCAACGCTATGACAGGGCAGTACGACTAGCGGAACACCGCTGTCATAGATAATGCTGGAAGCGTGATAGTCTTGCGAAACGTTGAATATATCTTGCGTTGGCCACCAGTAGGAGTTTGGCCCAAGCCAGACAACGACAATTTTCCGAATGATCTCGGGGCATTTGACGATAGCTGAAGCTACATTCGTAATCGCGCCAATTGCGACGACATAGAGCGGATCATCCTGGTCTGCCTCAAGCGCCAATGCAATGATTTTATCTACAGCCTCACTGGGCACCGGCTCTTCTCGGCTGCTCATGAATTGCGCGGATCCTCTGTAAACAGGAGGAGGTGACTGTAGGTCCATCAGCTTGTAGATGTTGAAGATTTCATTATAGCTTTTCTCCATGCCTTCTCCCGGACTCGTTGAATTCCAATTGAAGAACGGAGCCGCCGTTACCGCCAGCAATTCGATCTTATCTGGGGATAGCAGCGCGTATGCAAGTGCAAATTGATCGTCCACTTCATTGAATGCATCCGTATCCAGAATCATTCTCACTTTGCCTGTCGGATGGTTAAGCCGCTGCAGCATCGCTGCGTGATCGAGCTGATAATTTGCCCAACTGCTCATTTGACGCACCTCTTTCAATTCCTATTCGGTAGTTTATAAGCTTCGAGTTCAGTATAGGGGAGCGATCCGGATTTCGAAATGTTCATATATCAAAGGAGCGAACGTTAGATTTCTGTACATCTTGTTCGATAATTGGGCGTGGCCGGTTGAGAACTGTTTATATAAACGGACATAACCCTTCATTACAATAAAACCATGGAAATGCCAATTAGCTGCAGAACACACTTTGAATTCGGGGAGAGAACAAGTCATGAGTGAGCAGGTTTCTTTATTTGACAAATTTTACGGATGCATCGCCGGTGTTCATATCGGTTCGGCTATGGGAGCCCCGGTAGAAGGCTGGGACTTTGATCGAATCGATGCCCAGTATGGCATACTTGAAGATCTGCTGCCCTATGAGCATTTTCATAACGGTTGGGTGCGCGAAGCAGGGACTACCGAAGATGGCGTAGAACGCCAGAAGCTGATGATTTCAGCGATCATGGAGAAGCAGGACCGCGTTACCGCCGAGGATGTCCGTAATATGTGGATTTCCAAAATCAAACCGGAATCGGCGGGGATGATCTCAGAGCCTTTCGAGGCCGTGCTTCTGGCCATGGCCAAGAGCGGCATTCCAGCCCGAGATATCGGAAAATATTGCGATTATGCCGGTTTAAACAGTTTCTCACGTTCTTGTCACCCCATCGGGCTCATCAATGCAGGCGATATTCCTAATGCCATTAATGATGTGAATGAAGTAGGCCAGCTCTATCAAACGACGAACGGGCGCGGCCTGAAATGGGCAACAGTTACTGCGGTTGCGATCGCTTCCGGAACGAAAGCAGGGGCTACGGTTGATAGCGTACTAGGCGCAATATTCGATCACTGCGATCCGGATGTGGTTGTAAGAGAGCTAGAACGTGAGCTGAAACGGACATCGAACATCGAGGACTATCGTGAATTTAGGAAGACGCTCTATGAGTCATACAACATTCGAGGCATCCCTTATGAGGTTAGTTATGCGAATGAAGTGGTGACGAAAGCGGTCTGTATCTTCAACAGAGCAAAAGGAAATGTCAAAGAAGCGATGGTTGCCGCTGTCAATATGGGACGCGATACCGACTGCGTTACAGCGGTCGCAGCGGGGATCTCCGGTGCGTTAACCGGCACGACTACGATTCCGGAGTCTTGGATCAAGCAAACGGATTATGCAACAACCTTGCATGTCGTTACAAACTCCCAGCGCACGATCAAAGAGCATGCGGATGGTTTGTACCAAGCATACCGTTCCCGATTACACAAGCTGAAGGCTTATACCGAGCTGATGGGTGCATTGTAGATGATTGCTAGAGATTAAGGAATGAAGATCTGACCAGATAACAAAGAGGAGCGAGCGAGATGAGTGAGCTAGTCAGCTTAAAAGATAAATTTTATGGATGTATCGCAGGTGCGCATGTTGGGGCAGCACTCGGCGCTCCTGCTCAAGGGCTATCGTGGCAGGATAGTGAAGCAGAATTTGGCGTTCTTGACCAGCTTCAGCCTTATGAGAACGTTTGGTTTCGCGAAGCCGGTACAACCGGAAGCGGAATCGAGAGGCAGAAGCTGCTCATCACGGCCATTTCTGAGCGTCAGGATCGGGTAACGGCTGAGGATGTTCGTGCGATCTGGGTATCCGATATGCCAATGAAATCGGCAGAGAAGATGATGGAGCCTTTCGACGTCGGCTTGCTGGCGGTTGCCGGCAGCGGGATTCCGGCAAGAGATCTGGGCAAATATTGCGATTATGCAGGACTAAACAGCTTCGCCGGCTACTGTCAACCGGTTGGATTGATCAATGCAGGCGATGTAAAGAATGCGATTCGCGATGCCTTCGAGCTCGGTCAGCTGTATTATGCATCCAGAAGCTATGGCGTGAAGTGGTCCGGCGTAACCGCTGCCGCGATTGCATCCGCTACGAAACCAGGCGCGACGATCGACAGCGTAATTGAGGATTTGTTCAGTAACTGCGACTATTCCGACGTTGGTGCCAAGATCGATGGCTACAAGTATGGTTACTTAAGAGACAACGTGATTGACGAGCTCGAATCCGGATTAAAGCTGACAGCGGGCTGCCGGGATTTCCGTGAGTTACGCGAAGCCTTCGATAAGAGCTACCGCGGCTGCGGCGTTCCATACGGCAGCAGCTTCGCAAACGAAGTCGTGACCAAAGCCATTTGCATTGTCAGAATGGTCAACGCAAATGTGCATGATGCCATTATCGCCGGAGCAAACATGGGTCGAGACAGCGTGAGCGTTGCGGTGCTGGCAGGCGGACTTGCAGGCGCACTTAGCGGTGCTGCTACTTTGCCGGAATCCCTGATCCAGCAGGTGGATTACGCTGCCAGCATAAACAAATATACATGCTCACAGCGCACGATGCGGGAACAAGCCGATGGCGTCTATCACGCTTTTCAAGGCCGGCTGCGCACGATTAATAAATTAGTTGAAGAAATGCTTGTATAAGAGGTATAGGGAATACGAAGTCAGGACATACTAGCTATTATTGCGTTCATACGGTCAGATGAAAGACATGTTTACCGGATAATTGAATCATGGAGTGAAGTATTGCCTGCAATTTGGCTTTAATCGACTTTGTAAATACGCAGTTTCAAGAAGCTGAGATCACAGATCCAGCTTCTTTTTGATGCTCCTAATCAGGGGAGTGGAATGATTATCCATTGCTTTTTTCTCGTAGGCTACTTATTATAGGGACTTGTCGTCATAAAAAAATACGTTACACCTCATCAGCTTGATGGGGTAGAGGTCGCGATGTTAATGAGTACGCCGGAGGAAGTCCAGTAAAGACTGAGGATTCCGGAGGAAAGGTACCATCGCCGAAGCCGCACGGTTTACTGACCGTTCGAGCTGGGGCCGTTTCCGAAAGGGACGGAACTGTCACACGATTCGCATCCGCGTACGTTGTGTTGAGCTATCTTCAAACAGGAGAGATGAGGGAGTATGGAAGCTGCCTTGTTAGGCGGCTTTTTTGTGTTTCTATGCCTTATTTTTCCATGAAATAAGGAAAACAACTGAGGGAGCGTACAGAAAGTGAACGAGAATCCAAACAACAACAACAAATTACGCAGAGGCCTGAAATCGCGTCATATGACGATGATCTCACTCGGCGGTTCGATAGGAACTGGCTTGTTTCTAGCCAGCGGAGGAGCGATCCATTCCGCAGGTCCGGGCGGTGCGCTACTTGCCTACCTGATTATTGGCATCATGGTTTATTTCTTAGTCACAAGTCTGGGTGAAATGGCAACCTATATGCCGGTGTCTGGTACGTTCAGTACCTATGCAACCCGATTCGTTGATCCATCCTTTGGTTTCGCGCTCGGGTGGAATTATTGGTACAACTGGGCGATAACGATTGCCGCTGAGCTGTCCGCAGCAACGATCATTATCAAGTTTTGGCTGCCGGACAGCCCTTCATTCTTATGGAGCGCTTTGTTCCTCGCCTTAATGGTCGGACTAAACTTATTATCTGTGAAAGGTTATGGCGAATCCGAATATTGGTTCGCGATGATTAAGATCGTAACGGTTATCGTGTTTATCGGAATCGGCCTTCTCATGATTGTCGGCATTTGGAGCGGAAAGGCAACCGGCTTTAGTAATTTCACTGCCGGAGATGCGCCAATCTCCGGAGGCATGCTCGCCGTGCTCGGGGTTTGCATGGCGGCAGGTTTCTCGTTCCAAGGTACCGAGCTAGTCGGGATTGCTGCAGGGGAGTCCGAGAATCCGCGTGTCAACGTGCCTCGGGCGATCCGAAGCGTATTTTGGCGGATATTATTGTTCTATATTTTAGCCATATTCGTTGTAGGTCTGTTGATTCCGTACACGACGGAATCGCTGGCAAGTGATAGTGTAAGTGCTAGTCCGTTCACGATTATATTCGAGAAAGCAGGCTTAAGCGTAGCAGCATCCGTCATGAATGCGGTCATTCTTAGTTCTGTTCTTTCGGCGGGCAACTCGGGCATGTATGCTTCCACAAGGATGCTTTGGGTACTCGCGAAGGAAGGTAAAGCACCTAAATTATTCGCCACGTTAAATAAAAACGGAATTCCCGTCTTCGCCTTGCTCGCAACAGCCGTCGTCGGCATGCTTGCATTCCTTGCCTCATTCTTCGGCGATGGTCAGGTGTACATCTGGCTGCTGAACGCATCGGGGATGTCTGGCTTTATCGCTTGGCTCGGTATTGCCATCAGCCATTATCGCTTCCGTAAAGCCTACACCGTGCAAGGTCGGAAGATCGCGGACCTTCCATACCGCTCGTTGTGGTTCCCATTCGGACCCATACTGGCAGGCGTGATGTGTATGATCGTGATCTTAGGTCAGAGCATCAGCGCATTCTCGGATGGTCAGGTCGATTGGAAATTCCTAATTGCTTCGTACATCGGCATTCCGTTCTTCTTAGTATTATGGCTCGGTTACAAATGGAAATACAAAACAAAGGTATTGAAATTAGAAAACTGCGAGCTTGATACTGCAGTCGAATAATGTTGAAGTATCAATAAAGGCGGCAGCGTGAACAGGAAAACTGTTTTCGCTGCCGCCTTTATTCAGTTAGCTTTACGATCTATAGCCGGAATGACTATTGGTGATTCAATCATGATCGGCTTTGCTTTTGATGGCTTCTTCGGAGGTGAATCAGGTTCTAACAGCGGTCCATGCTCCACATGTGGAGCTCGTTTCCACTTCTTCACGACTTGCTCCATTCCGATCGGAAAGATCGTTAAGCTGCCGCCTTTATCGATATGAATACGGATGAAGTTTTTCCAATTATCGATTTGCATCGCAGAGAACGCTTCGCCGCTGTGACGACCAAAACCGTTCAAAGATAAGAGCAAATACAGCCCCATGATCACCGATCCTATGATCCATCCGCCATAGGCAATCAATAAACCGGTCAACACCAACGCGCCAAGACCCCAATGAAAGTGAAATTCGGTACGGACCAGATAGACTGCCGCGCAGCCGATGAAGAAAGCAGCCGCAACATGGCATAAACCATGCAGACAGCCAGCGATCCATTTGTACGTGCGGGAATGCGTATCCGTAAACAGCCAGAATCCCCCGACAATGATAAACATCCAAATAAACGCGCTGGGTGTATGCGAAATCTTGCTGAGAGAGGAAGAAATAAGATCCAGGTACGTCGCAGAAGCAGGAGGAGCGGTGGTGACCGAAAGAACGGAGTTGCACGCTAACAGATAGAGAATGGCCGTAACGATCCCGAACATCTGGTTCTTCCATACGAACAGCAGATTGCCCCAGGTCAGCCGCCTAGACGCAGCTACATCCGGGAAGTCCTTTTTCCGTTTGAATTCAATTGGTTTCTCATCTTCATTCTTGCGCGCATAGATCGCTTGATCCTTGAGATCATGGGTGGGGTGGAGGAAGGCGCCGCCACCGCCGGCAGTGATTTTCTGGACTTTGCGGCTATGATCCGCTGAACCGTCAGCCTTAGCTGGGATATGTTCGAATCTGCGGTAATGATGAAGATCGCCGGCTAGGAAGATTTGAATGTCGACGTTCTTTTTGTTCAGCATATTTTCAAGGAAAGTCAGATTGTTCTCATTGTAAATGGGATCGAACTTCCCGTATTTGTGAGCGGAAACCCAATACGGTTCAGCGTTACACAGGATTACCCGATCACCGGCTTGCATCTGCTCCGCAATATGCTCGAAATAACGGACCTGCTGCCCATCGATGTCCGAATTCAGCTGTACATCGGTTCCTAAGAGCCACCATCCTTGAGGAAGCTTCAAGGCAAAATAACTCTTCTGCTGCGGTGCATGCCAGCCGTTAAACCATTTGCGCGAAGTGAATATCCGTGAGAACGAAATCAGGCCGTCATACCAGTCATGGTTACCGGGTACGGCGAAAACCTGTGGGTGCGGATCGGCCGTATATCCCTGAGCGAGATAATAAGGCGTAATTAGCCTGTTCATATATTCATCGCGGTTTGCAGTAGGGTAGACCTGATCACCGCCAAAGATAAGCACATCGCCGCGTTTGGTCGTTATGGTTAGACCTGTTTCAGGATCAACGAGTGACAGCTCCGGACGAGTGGCATGATAGGCAATGGAATAGGTGGAATCAAACCCATCGCCTAAATCGCTGATGTAATCAATCCATATTTCATCTCGAGGGCGGTCAGGATCCGTCAAATAGAAGCCGTCTGGATCGACTTTATAGTTCCCCGATTCATCGTGCAAGAAGTGCTTGGAGTAGTCGGTCAATTGCTCATCCTTCTGGTTGAATGCCTCAATTAATCGAAAGTCGGAATAGAGACCGAAGATGGTCGAAAGGACGGTCTTCATTCCCGTTACGATTAACTGTTTCGGATTAAACCATTCGACCATCCGAGGTCTGGCATTTGGATCTGCAATCATTTTTTCGGCTAGCTGCTGAACTTTGCTCTTTGCCATATGCTTCCCCTTTCAGCATACCTAAGTCATTCTATTATTCCATAATCCCGTTGCAAATCACGTCGAACTGCGCCTGAAGCATATGAAATACGCCAAAAACAAACAAACCTGCCGACTGTGTCCGGCAGGCTTGTTCGATCTTCAGCTGAAGCGCTGCAACACTAAATAACCGCTGATACTGGAAGTGCTTTTGCGAAATACGATCTTGAAGCCGATGTCGTTGTCTAATAAGCAGTTTAAGGCATTTATGAGCAGGGCACCTTCTTGCAAGTTGGCACGACAAGGATAAGCAGATCCGATGACACGAGAAGCAAGGATTCTACGCGGGGATCCGCTTACCAAAGGGTTTCTCGACCAACTAATCAGAATTAAGTCAGGCTGTTGAGTAGCTTTAATTCGAGCCATAATTATCACCTACTTCTATTCTAGCGTTACTCTATTAGATGAGATGCAACGTAAAATGGTGATAGATTAAGAGAACGAATACGAATGATACTTTAGCGCATTGTGAACACTAATCCAACTATCATGGCTCTCGCCGCCCATATACCAGTATCCGTACCCGGCTATGGAATGGGATTCGCCTAAGCCGATCTTGTTGGAGAGAGAACGTCCATCCTCCAGCCAGATTCGATTCAGCACGATTCCTTTATTGAAATCCGTATATTCGGCAACATACTGTCCAAGCCGTGCATCCCATGTTACTGCTGCATTCCTGGTCAGTACAAGGTTATTCTGATGAGTGAGTGTGATGTCTTCGGATACGACTCCGCCGCCATTGATATCGGATTTCCATACCCTTGTATAGAGTGGCAACGCAAGGATAACTTTATGTGCCGGCACCTTCTTTAGTAATGCTTCTAGGCCATCTTTCAGCCAAGGCAGGGAAGACACAGACCCGGCCACAGGAGCACCGCCCCAATGCTCGTCATAACCCATGAGAAGGACATAATCGGCCGATTGACCAAGTGCTTCATAATCAAACACTTCCGTCCAGTCGTAGCCAAAATCAGGGGAGACATTTACTGAGAGTATCGCCTTTGTTTCTAAACGCAATGCTTTGACAAAAGCAGTGAAGGCGTCGCGGTCCTGCGGCATCATATTCTCAAAATCGATATTCAATCCATCGATGTGGAACTGCTGCACACGATTCGCCAATTGTTGAATGAAAGCTTGTCGCTGGGTCAGATCCGTCAGCATCGTATGAGTAACTTCTTGATTGGAATGATTGCCTACCATCGCCCAGAGCATCTTGCCATGATCATGCGCCCAGCTAAGCAAGCTGGCATCCATTTGGTCTTCAAATGCGCCATTCTTCCCAAGAAAGAACCAGCGCGGCGATAATGTATTTACGGATGATTGTGCAACTTGCTGTTCGAATTGGAGCGTTGTTTGACCATATTGCCAGCCTAGTTGAATCTTCGCAGCAGACGTGGTGGTAATTTGCTTAGCCCAATCTCCGTGCGTCCATACGCGGTTCATCAGCACGGCTGCTTCTTGCCTTGTTATCGATTCCTTCGGCCGAAATTCGCCTTGATCACCGGTTATTAAGGCTAATTGGGATAAATGACTGACTGCAGACAGCGCCCATCCACTGATTAGATCCTGATCATCATATCCTTCTGGAATCACATTGCTTTCCGCCTGATTTAAGGCGCGATTCATGATTACGGCCGCTTCTTCGCGCGACACCGGACGAGCCGGTTCGAATAGATCGCTTGAGCTTCCTTGCGCGATTCCGAGCTGTACGGCAGGCTGCACCCATTGATAATACCAGGCTGCTTTCCGCACATCTTTGAACGTAGGAATTTCACTAACCACTGGCTTGATTCCAAGCAGACGGTCGATCAAAGTCATGAATTCCGCACGTGTGATCGCTTTATTCGGCTCGAAACGTCCTTCGCCGGTTCCGGTCATAAATCCAAGCTGCGTCATTTTCAGAATCGATGCTCTGGCATAGTTAAACGTAATATCATGGTAAGGCACACGAGACGCAGCCTCAGCAGGTGAAAGTGGAAACAGACCGGTACAGCAGATTGCCAAAAGTAAACCTATATTTAGTACCATCGCTCTTAAGAGGATGGTCTTCCTATGTTTCATATCTATAAACTCACTTTCCAATTGTAATAGAGTGTTCCAGCATCCCTCTATCGTAATCAATCGGAACAAGAATACCTATCCTAAATTATTGGAAAGAGCCTGACTGTAGAAACACCCAAGCTTTCCACATCCTTATTGAATAGGTTGTAATACATCATTTTACAAGCTAAGGGGATGAATATGTCACGATATGTAGGAAGCAAATGGACCAAAACAGTTGCCATTCGTAAACAGCCCTTTCTCGCTCGTTATGTACCAGAAACCTCTCGAATGACGAAACTATCGCTTAGAAGACAATTGCTCAAGTATCGCATGGTCTATGTCAAACCGGAGTTTGGCATGCATGGTAATGGCGTTATGCGCGTGGAGAAAGTAGATCAAGGTTACCGCTACCAGCTAGGCAACACCATCAAAACCTACAAGGAGTTTGATTCCTTATATAAAGGCATTACATCAGCTAAGAAAAGAGGCCGCTACCTCGTACAGAAAGGAATCCATCTACTAAAGCATAATGGTAGAAGGTTCGATCTGCGTGTGATGGCGCAATATACACCCGGTAAGAGATGGATTACCTCCGGGATCATCGGCAGAGTCGCGGCGAAACACAAAATTGTAACGAATTATCACAGCGGCGGCCAAATTCTAACGGCTGAGAAGCTGCTCTATCCTCACACGAATAAGATACACGATAAGCTCGAGCTACTGTCTAAGATGGGCGTCGTTGCAGGGCAAGTCATGGGGAGCTCGTTTCCGGGCGTTCGAATGATCGGACTTGACGTCGCTCTGGACCAGTCACTGAATCCATGGGTGCTCGAAGTAAATACGTCGCCGGATCCTCATATATTCAGAAAACATCCAAATCCGCAAATTTATAGAAGTATTATGAAGCTGATCCGAACGAATCGCTATAAGCGCTAAGGTAAAAAGTCGCGGAAACGCGGCTTTTTTGAGTTCAAACAAGGAATATAAACAAACAAAAATCAAACATGTAATCCAAAACATTTTTAATACTTTGTTCTTATCATAAGAAGTATTGGAATCCATATCCCCATACCCCTTATACTGATAAGAACTTGACACATAACCGTAGTAACGTATTTCACAATGGCAGGAGGATAACGTACTGAAGAAAATCGGATGCTATCATGCCCATTATTCCAATATCGCCCATATCGAAAGCGCGCTGGAACCTTATGACGCGGAGTTGATCCACTTCGTTGATCCCGGGCTGGATCGAATCAAGAACGATGCCCATTTCACCAAGCAGCTGGCGGAGAAGAAAGTGCATGATACGCTCGAGTGGATGTCCGGCTGCCATTTGGATGCGATATTAATTACATGCACCTATTTTACATCGATCATGCAGGATGAGCTTGAGCGATTTCCGATTCCGATCATCAAGATCGATGAGCCGTTATTCCAGGATCTTACAAGACAGGACAAGCCAATCATCTTCGTGTTTACCAATCCGAATACGATCGAGGGGACGATGAGTCAGTTCCGTCAGTATGCGGAGGGCAAGGCAATAGACGCTCAAGCTGAATCACGATTGATTCCAAACACCTTCCAGCTAATTATGCAGGGGAAGACGAAGGAATACATTGGCGAGGTTTCTTCAGGTCTCATTCAAATCGCGGAACAACATCCAGATGCTCTAATTGTAGCCGCGCAATTATCGATGGTTCCTGCAGCGAGATATGCCGAAAGCATTCAGAATGCCGAAATTGGCAATGCGCTAGCTTCTTTATCCAGCTACTTAGAGCAAAGCCTCCTGTTAAATAAGAAATAGTCGCACGTGGAGTGGAATGAGCGAAGGAAGATGTATCGTCGTGATACATCTTTTTTTCACATGTAAGCAAACCAAACACAAATCTAATACTTTTCTCAAGAAGGTGTGTCATTCGAGTGCTTAATTCCAGCTCAGAGCTTCTAAACAACAGTTCGGATGAAGTATTAGTAGAGAATCAGAAGCAGTACATGAGTGAGCTGCGCGAGCGGCTGTCTGTCTTGAGGCACTTGATCGAGATTGAAGAAGATTCGATTTCCTTCGAGAAAGCCAGACAAATTTACCGGATTGTTCATTCGATTAAAGGAAGCGCTCCGATATTAGGTTTCGATAAAATCGGCAGTATGGCTGCACAAATGATCGGTGATTGGGAGTGGACGCAAGAGGAAGCGGAGGAGCCTAATCTCCATGCTGCCCTTCAGCTTCAATTCCATGCAAGCTCACGAGCGATGGATACGCTGCTGCCTGCTCTAGAGCAGGAGATGGACCGCTGTGCACGCGATATAAAGCAAAGTGATGCTCCAAATCAATGTCTAAGCGATGCTACTGATATGCAGCTTGGTAAACGCATCTTAATCATCGAAGACGACAATATCCTGCGCGCTTACCTGGCTCGAAGACTTTTCTTGGATGGCTATCAGGTTGATGAAGCCTGTAATGTAGAAGAGGCGATAACACTGCTGCGCAATCATCAGTATCAGCTCATTACGCTCGACTTAATGATGTATCCGAAGAGCGGCTACGAAATCTTTGAGCTTCTTAAAGATGACATGATGTTCCGGTGGATTCCCATGATCGTATTATCCGGCCGCGATGATATTCGGGATAAAGTCCGCTGTTTTCAAATGGGGGCGGATGATTATGTCGTTAAACCTTTTCATTATGAAGAGCTTTGCGCTCGCGTTCGAAGATTAATGGAGCGAAACCAGGAATTTCACTTTATGGCTTTTCATGATCCGCTTACAGGTCTCTTCAATCGGCGTTACATGGATAAACAAATTCAACTGGAGCTCGCCAGGGTCAATCGCTATCCTTCCCCAATTACAATGGCCATTCTGGATATTGATTATTTCAAAGCGATTAACGATAATTTCGGCCATCAGATCGGTGATATGGTGCTGCAGCGTTTAAGTAATCTTCTGGTGAGCAAGCTCCGCAAAACCGATATGGTAGCCAGATGGGGGGGGGGAAGAATTTATGCTCATTATGCCCGGGACGCGGGATACCGAGGCTGTATCCATACTTGAAGCGATTCTGGCGCATTTTCGAGAGCATCCTATTTATGTCGACAATAGGAGGAACACGTGTATTACGTTCTCTGCCGGCGTCGTGCAATGGAAGCCGCAGAGCAGCATCTCCGTCTGGACGCGCCACGCCGACTTTGCTCTCTATAAAGCGAAGCGTACAGGAAGGAACCGAGTCGTCAAATCGTCCTTACGGAAGACGGCTGCTAAGAAGATTCTGGTCGTGGAAGATGATCGTGTACTTCGAAGAATGATCGTGGAATTGGTAAAGGGCTGCTCCGAACTAGTGCTGGAAGCTACGAATGGACTGGATGCCTATGAGCTGTTGACCAACGAAGAAATTGATTTATGTATTCTGGATTTCAACATGCCGAATCTCGATGGTTTGGCGATGCTGAGACGAGTGGGGCAAGAGGGGAATGTTTCGAAGCGAACGAAGTTTCTGATGGTTTCCGGCAATGAAAGTCATCATAACATAAAGACAGCGATCGCTTTAGGCGCGGATGGATACATTACGAAGCCCTTTACCTTCCCGGACTTGAAGAAGAAAGTCGTGTCACTGTTACAGCTGCGCTAAGACTAATCCATCCGAGGGCGGGGTTGGAACGACTACATGAGCTTCGATACTGCAGAAGAATCATGTAGTCGTACTTCGTCATTTATTGATCCTTATAAATCGTACGGCTGCCCATCGCACCCGCTGTTTCTTTGTTTCGCTGAATCCAGAACACGATCGCGAAAACAACGATACATACGAAGGTAAGCATGAAGTTGTAAAGAAACATCTTACGCATGCCTACCGCTTCGCTCGCGATTCCGCCGGCCAAGCTTCCGATAATACGGGCGACACCCAGTGTTAGTAGTCCGTTTAAGGTTTGTCCGCTTGCTTTGAGTTCGTTCGGCACTTCCTTGTTGATGACATTCGCCATCGTGACGGATAATACGATAAAGATCAACCCATGCAGTGCTTGAGTAGGTAACAGCCAGACTGGATCATGAATCGCCGAGAACAGATACCAGCGGAGTGCCGCTGCTACACCGGCCCCGAGCAGAATATGTGAGGTTTGAACACGCTTGAATATTCGTTTGGACATCAGCAGGAACGGCACTTCGCTTAAGGATGAGATAACCATCGACCAGCCAAGCCAAGCGCTGTCTCCGCCCATTTCCTTGAAATAGAGCGGGAAGAACGCATAATAGTAGCCGAGCGTAATTTGAAAAACAAAATTGGCGCTTAGATACAGCATTAATTTCCGGTTTCGGAATAATACCCATACCGGCATTTTGCGATTTCGAGCTTGATGGCCTTCAATCTTCGGGAATTGCAATGCAAGTAAGAAACAACAGGCCAGGATAATCGCATAGACGCCGAACAGCCAGTCAATTCGTTTCTCCGCAATGAGCCCAAATACAATCGACATAATAGCGAAACCGAACGTTCCGCCCATGCGAATAAGGCTGAAGTTCCCTTTACCACGTTTATCCAGTGTCTCTAATGTTACCGCGTCGGTTAACGCAAATATCGGAGATTGGAAGAACGTAAAGATGCAGATAAAGACAAGCAAATATACGAAATGATTGGACAACGGATAGAGCAGTACGGTAAGACCGGTACCCACGATCAGGAATAGCAGAATGCTGTTCTTCGTCTTAGCGCGGTCGCTGAAGAGCCCCCATACCGGCTGTGCGAGGATCGCAACAAGCGGACCGAGTCCAAGCAAGGTGCCAATCTGAGATTGCGTGAATCCGACGTGTTGAAAGTAAAGCGGAATAAATGTTCCATACACGGCATTGGCCATGTAGAAGAAGACGTAGAAGAACACGAAGTAAACGAGATTGATCGGCATGATGTACCTTCCTTTATTAACGGCTTTAAGTGTTAGCGCACTTGTAGTAGTTCCTCGTAAGACGGTCGATTCCTGCAAATGGGCTCCAATCGATGATAGCGAAAACCAAGGCTGCCGGCATGGCAGCCTTGGTTTTGTTTGGTTAGATATGCGAGAATTTCGCGAACTTCTTGCGATACAGCTTCTCAAGGCCTACGGAAATGAGATGGAACCCGAGAATATAGATGATGTAGAGGGCCAGCGGAATAAAGAGAATCCATTGGTAAATAAATAAATTGTTTCTGGCTTGCCCAATGAGCCCGCTCCATTCATTCGTCCGACTCACATATTGGACCGGATCGAAATACTGGGTCGTGCCGCCAACGAAAATATTGAAGATCGCCAATTGCCCGAACAATCCCAGAATGAGTACGACTTCTTGTACGAACAAGATCACGAAGCTTTCTTTCATGTGCGGAAAAATGTGCGTACGGATAATCGTAAAGTGACTGGCACCGATCGATTTGGCCGATAGCACAAATTGACGTTCTCTTACGATCATCGTTTTCTCTTTCATTGTCGAGGCAACGGAAGGGATGCCTACAACGGTTAACACAACGGCAATGATTAACGACATATAGAAGGGTGAAGTCGCCGGGTTCATGGTAATGCCAATCATGATCATCCATACGATGATGAAGATCGGAATCCCGTTCAATACGTTCCAGATCGGAAACGATTTGCTGTCCGGTCTCTTCTCTTTGCCAAGGTAGCCCAGGAACAATCCAATCAATCCGCCAATTAATACGCGAGCGATAGCCACTGCGAGCGATACGAAGATTGTATATTGCGCCCCCGCAAGCAATTTGGCCATCATATCGTAGCCGTCTTTATCGGTTCCGAATAGAAAATTGTCGTTCGGCGCAGCAGGCGGCACATATAGGGTACTGTGTCCACTCGCATCGACAACATAGTCGGTCTCGAAATGATCGTTAAGATCATGAGGAGCAAAATATTGTCCGAAGAGCGAGGCTGCAATCATCATCAGAGTGATGAGCAGGCCGGCCAGCAATGTTTTATTCATCGTACAAACACCTTCTCCCAGCCGAATACGACAAGTTTCAGTAACGCATAAATGATGGCATAGAGCAGCAGAAGCGTGAAAATCCCGTTCACGACAAGACTATATTGGTAGCCCCCGTATGCGAATGCGTTCGAGAAAACAAGCAGCGTTACGCCATTCAAATTATATAAATATTCGAAGATGAACAGATTGCCGAATAAGATGCCCATGAACTTGTGTAAATCTGCTTTGACGAAGGGAAGGACATTCGGAAGGGCATGATAGAATACAATGTAGGTTTTTCCAAGGCCGCGCGCTTTTGCAAAATTGATGTAGTCTTCTGTCAGCGTGTGACCCATATGCAAAGCGACATTTCGGATCATATAAATGGCTGGTATAATGATCGTAGATATTAATGGAAGAGCGACTGCCGGATCATCGGTCGAGAAGCTTGCCACTTGGAAGATGACCAGTCCAGTCTCAGAAGCAATAAATACAATGAGAAATTGAAGCAGGAGCACGATGACGAAATCCGGAAATACACTTGTTAACTCCAAGATGCGTTTCAGCCAAACCACACGTGAGACTGCGAAATAAACGCCAAGGATAATGCCGAGCGTCATGCCAATAACAGCCCCGATAATCATGTACGTGAAGGTAACGGAGAAGCTGCTGCCGATCTGTTCCCAGAATGAGAGTTCGGTTTTGCCGGAAAAGTATTGAAAGGAGTATCCGCTCCAAAGGCCATCAACATAGCTGTGAATACTGGAGAAACCTTTCGCCCAGTGGAACTGAAGCGAACTGTCCAAGCGGTCTGGCACAAGCACGGCAGGGAACATGGCGAAGAGAAGAACGAACAGCAAGATACCGGGAATAACGAGAGAAAATTGTACTGCTTTTGACATACAGTGATCGCTTCCTTTCTAATAGATTTCCACTTGGGATCATTTTATAAAGTATAGCTACTTGTGCAATAATTACAAGACTTGACGAAATGCGACAAATCCCAACATATTGATGCGTAAATGTTTACATATGATTGTTAAAATTATGTGAAGGCACCGGCGATTCCATTGGAGGGCGATCTAATGAACTATGATTTCGATCAGGTGATACCACGCAGGAACAAATCCAGCTTGAAGTGGGATGCGGTCGGCAGGTCTTCTGAACAGCAGGAAGTCATCCCCATGTGGGTGGCTGATATGGATTTCGCTTCGCCGCCTGAAGTGATTGATGCGTTGAAGGAGCGGGTGGAACACGGCGTATTCGGGTACTCGTTTCGATCGGAATCCTATCTGGAGTCGATCGTGTTGTGGCTGGAGAATAGGCACCAATGGACGGTGAAAGAAGAGTGGATCGCGCATAGTCCGGATGTGATTGCAGCGTTATCTTTGATCATGAGTACATTTACAGAAGCAGGGGATAAGATCATTGTCCAGTCTCCGGTTTATAATTTTGCAAGGATGGTCGAGGCGCAAGGGCGTGAGGTGGTTTATAATCCGCTGAAGCTGCATAATGGTCGATATGAGATGGACTATGAGGACCTGGAAGCCAAAATCGATGGTCATGCGAAGATGCTCATTCTCTGCAGCCCGCATAATCCGGTAGGTCGGGTATGGGAGCGAGAGGAACTGATTCATTTAGGGAATATTTGTAGGAAGCATCAAATTCTTGTCGTAACCGATGAAATCCATTGTGACTTGATTTATGAGGGACACCGGCATATTCCATTCGCTTCCCTATCGGAGGAGTTTGCCAATCATTCGTTCACTTGCATTTCGCCGAGCAAAACATTCAATTTATTAAGCTTTCATGCTTCAAGCGTTATTATTCCAAATCCGGAGCTGCGGGAAAAATTCAATCGGGAAATGAATGCTCGCGGAATCTCTTCCCCTAACACGCTAGGTCTGGTTGCGCTGGAAAGTGCCTATCGGTATGGAGAAGACTGGCTGGCACAATTGCTTCATTATTTGCAGGGGAATGCGCGGTTTCTTACTCATTATGTGGAAGCGCATATCCCGGAGATCCGTGTGAACGAAGCGGAAGGTACGTATCTGATCTGGCTCGATTGTCGTGCGCTTCACCTGTCGGTTAAGGAACTAGATGACTTGTTCTCTAATAAAGCAGGTGTAGTGCTGAGCTCGGGGTACCAGTTCGGGATTGAAGGTGAAGGTTACATGCGGATGAATATCGCTTGTCCGCGATCGATGCTGGAGCAAGCATTAAAACAGATTGCACGGGCTATTCGTTCGCTGCATTCCCTAGAAACGAAGTAATCGAGATGGCAAACTTACGATGGAGGAAAACAGATGACTAAAGATACTGCAACACCGCAGGTGGGATGGAATTTTGATAATAGCTATGCTCGTTTGCCGGAATCGTTCTTTAAGCGACATAGTCCTAGCCCGGTACATGCACCGGAGCTGGTCATTCTGAACGAGCGACTGGCAACGTCGCTTGGATTGGATGTTGACGCGCTGAAAGGGGATGACAGTATTGCCGTGTTTGGCGGCAATGAGATTCCGGAAGGCGCCTTGCCGCTGGCGCAAGCTTATGCCGGACATCAATTCGGGCATTTCACCGTGCTCGGTGACGGTCGGGCCATACTGCTTGGCGAACAGATCACCCCTGCCGGCGATCGGGTTGATATTCAATGGAAGGGACCGGGCAGAACGCCATATTCCCGCCGAGGCGATGGCAGGGCGGCGCTTGGTCCAATGCTTCGCGAATACATGATTAGTGAAGCCATGCATGCGCTGGGGATTCCATCTACACGCAGCCTAGCTGTTGTCACAACCGGTGAGCCGGTATACCGTGAAACGGAGCTGCCCGGTGCCGTTCTGACCCGCGTGGCTGCAAGTCATATCCGTGTGGGCACGTTTCAATATGCAGCCAATTGGTGCACGCTGGATGATTTATGTACGCTTGCGGATTATACGCTCGAGCGTCATTATCCGGAAGCAGCCGTCGATACGGATAACCAATATCTCGCTCTGCTGAAAGCTGTAATTAGGAAGCAGGCTGAGCTTATTGCCAAATGGCAGCTCGTTGGATTTATTCACGGCGTTATGAACACCGACAATATGGCTTTAAGCGGAGAGACCATCGATTATGGACCTTGTGCATTCATGGATGCCTATGATCCCTCGACGGTATTCAGCTCCATTGATTCGCAGGGGCGTTATGCCTATGGCAATCAACCGAAGATCGCGGCGTGGAATCTTGCACGGTTCGCGGAAACCTTGCTGCCGCTGCTGCATGAGACGGAATCAGAAGCCGTGAATCTGGCCGAGGATGCGATCGCGGAATTCGCATCGTTATTCCATTCGCACTGGCTATCGGGGATGAGAGCGAAGCTTGGAATCGTTAACGAAGAGCCGGAAGACGATGCGCTAATTGAAGAGTTGTTGACCATGATGCATATGCATCGTGCGGATTATACCAACACGTTCCGGGCTTTAACGGATGATAAGCCGGATGAGATCGTGATGGTTGACACTACGGGATTTACGGAGTGGCTTGAGAAGTGGAAAGCGAGACTTGGGCGGCAGTCGATAACCAAAGAAGAGTCGCAACAGGTGATGCGGGGAAGAAACCCGGTGATTATCCCGCGCAACCACCGAGTCGAGGAAGCGCTGGAAGCGGCCGTCAATCAAGGTGATTACAGCGTCATGGAGCGATTACTGGAAGCGATCACCAAACCGTTCGAGCAATCGTCCGAACACGCTGATTATTGCGCATTGCCTGCAGCATCTTCGCAGCCTTACCGTACCTATTGCGGGACATAAACGCCGACGAGGCTGAAAACGCCGTATTGATCAAACAGCGGACCATAGCGGTCCGCTGTTTTTCTTACCTCGAGAAACTACATTAATGAAAGCAGCTTGTGTATAGGGCTTGATCTTTACAAAACCGCATCGCAGGTTTATGATCGGATTTCAGAGGTAGAATTTACAAGTTGGAGGCGTATATTGTGAATAATAAGGAACGCTACTTATTTGATCTACAGGGATATCTGGTCGTGGAGAACGTATTGTCAGCCGAGCAGCTCGAGCGAATGAACCGAATTGTAGATGACCGTATCTCGCAGCCGGACTCCATATTGCAATGGGGTGAGGATTTCCGTGCATTGATCGATGATTCCAAGCTGAACGCGCATCTAGACGAAATCCTCGGCGAGAATTACAGACTTGATCACGAGTATGCCATTATTCATCGCAAAGGGGCACCTCAGCTTGGGCTTCATGGCGGAGCAACCCCCTATGATCCCGGCCAATATTACACCTTCCGAAACAATCAAATGTTCAGTGGTCTTACCGTTGTTTCCTATGCGTTGACGGATATTGGCGAGGATGATGGAGGATTCAGCTGTATCCCGGGAAGTCATAAATCCAATTACCGAACACCTAAGGAGTATCTGGATTATTCGGAAATTGGGCCGACGGTGCATGTTCCGCAAAAGGCCGGAGATGTTCTGATCTTTACGGAAGCGCTTACGCACGGGACGTTCGCATGGAAAGCGGAACATGAACGCCGATCGCTGCTGTATAAGTTTGCACCGGAGATGATTTCTTGGAGCGAGCATAATCGCGACCGGAACTTCATGGATTCGTTGCCGGAAGCACAACGGAAACGACTGCTGCCGCCGGCTTCGCCAGGTTATCGCTATTTTGGCTACTAGAAGAAGGCAGCAATAATCGAAGGTCGACGGAAAGAGAGGATGAATCGAGTGACAGCGATCGGAACGTCTTTACCTAGGTGGAGGAGCATTCCTTTTACAAATGTAGCGATTAATGATGCCTTCTGGCGTCCTCGCTTGGAAGTATTGAAGAACGTAACCGTTCGAACCTGCTTAGACCAATGCGAAGCAACCGGGCGGATCTCTAACTTCGCTAAAGCCGGCGGCCTCATGGACGGCGATCACGAGGGTATGTATTACAACGATTCGGATTTGTATAAGGTGATTGAAGGGGCGGCTTACGCCTTGATGCTGGAGCGTGACCCGGCTTTGGAGGCTGAGCTTGATCGTATTATCGATCTTATTCAAGCCGCGCAAGAGCCGGATGGTTACTTAACGACTTATTATACGCTGCGTTCTTCGGAGCTCAAATGGTCCGATATGGAAAAACACGAAATGTATAACGGCGGACATCTGATCGAAGCCGCAGTTGCGTATTACGAGTCGACAGGCAAACGAGTGCTGCTTGATGTTGCTTGTCGTATGGCGGATCATTACGATAACCTATTCGGTCCCGGTAAACGGCACTGGGTTGAAGGCCACGAGGAAATTGAGCTTGCTCTTGTCAAGTTATATCGCGTTACGCAAGAAGAGCGTTATTGGAAGCTTGCGCTCTGGTTGTTGGAAGAGCGGGGACATGGACATGGGGTTGGAGCAATATGGGACAAGCAGGATTGGGGCCCCGCATATTGCCAAGATGACGTTCCGGTTCGCGAGATTGAGAAGGTAACCGGTCATGCTGTTCGTGCCATGTACTTGTACACGGCAATGGCGGATGTCGTGCATGCCTCAGGCGATCCTGCTTATGTAGACGCGCTGCACCGGGTTTGGTCTCATACCGTGGAGCGCAACCTATATATAACCGGCGGCATCGGGCCATCGGTGCACAATGAAGGTTTTACACATGACTTTGATCTACCGAATGAATCTGCCTATTGCGAGACCTGCGCTGCCATTGCGATGGCTTTTTGGAATAACCGGATGAATCTACTGTTCGGAGATGCCAAATACGCAGATTTGGTAGAGAGAGAGCTTTATAACGGAGCATTGTCAGGGATATCGTTATCCGGCGATAAATTTTTCTATGTCAATCCATTAGCCTCCAAAGGCGAGCATCACCGCGTAGAGTGGTTCCACACCTCCTGTTGTCCGACGAACCTTGTTCGTTTCCTGCCTTCAATTGGGCAGTATACGTATGCCAGCTCAGAGGATGGCATTGCCGTGAATCAATATATTAGCGGCGATGCGGTGATCACCTACGGCAGTGGGCAGCAAGTGAAGCTCCAACAAACAACGAATTATCCATGGGACGGATCCATTGCGATTACGGTGGAACCGGAGCAAGCGGGCGAGTTTGTTATTCGTCTTCGTTTGCCTGACTGGTGCAGAGGCTACAGCTTACTTGTAGGTGGAGAGAAAGTAGCTGCGCTGCCTGTTCGGGGATATTTGGAGATAAAGAGGATCTGGTCTGCCGGAGACATCATTGCATTAGAGCTTGATATGCCGATTGAAATTGTACGAGCGAGAAGTGAAGTTGAAGCTAACCGCGGCCGTGTTGCCTTGCAGCGAGGGCCGATTGTATACTGTTTGGAAGAAGCAGATAATTCCATGCTAGCTTTTGACGATAGTACGATTACCGATCGGGATTCGATCTACGTCAACCATGAACCTGAGCTGTTAGGCGGAATTACGGTACTGACTGTCAGCAGTCGAGAGGCAGGAGGCAGGCCGCCGCTTCGATTCATTCCGTATTATGCTTGGGATAACAGAGACGCAGGTTATATGCAGGTCTGGATTCGCGAGAAACACACTGCACATCTATATCGTTATTAATGAATTATGGAGGGACTTATTCTAATGACTACAGGCAGCACATCTGGGAATGAAGGCAAGAAGCTATCCGGTAATCCCATCGTGCCGGGCTGGTATGCGGATCCGGAAGCTAGAATCTTTGAAGGCCGTTATTGGATTTATCCGACTTATTCAGCGCCGTACGATGATCAGCTCCATTTGGACGCTTTTCATTCTTCCGATTTGGTAGAGTGGACGAAAGTGACCCATATTCTCGAAATGAGCAATATTACATGGGGGAAACGCGCGCTGTGGGCACCATCTCCGATTGAGCGCGGCGGGAAGTACTATTTGTATTTTGCAGCGAACGATATTCAGAGCAATGACGAGCTTGGCGGCATCGGCGTAGCCGTCTCGGATCGTCCGGAAGGTCCTTTCCGCGATGCGATCGGTAAGCCGCTGATCGATAAGTTCTATTATGGCGCGCAGCCCATTGATCCGCATATATTCATCGACGACGATGGGACTGCTTATTTGTATTACGGCGGCTGGGGCCATTGCAATGTCGTGAAGCTGAACGAAGATATGGTGAGTTTAGATTCATTTGAAGATGGCACTACTTTCGTCGAAGTAACGCCGGATCATTTCGTAGAAGGTCCTTGTATGATTAAACGAAACGGCCTCTATTATTTCATGTGGGCTGAAGGTGGCTGGGGAGAGCCGGATTATTCCGTCGCCTATGCCGTCTCGCAATCTCCAATGGGGCCGTTCGAACGCGTCGGCAAAATATTGCAGCAAAATGCTGAAATCGCCACAAGCGCGGGTCATCACGGCATTATCGAGGTTCCGGGTGCCGACGAATGGTATATCGTGTATCACCGCAGACCTTTGACTGAAACAGATCGGAATCATCGCGTTCTCTGTATTGATCGCATGCACTTCACCGAAGATGGCAGCATTGAGCCTGTGCAAATTACGTTCGAAGGTGTAAGCGAGCGGTTGCTGTAACTTCAGATAAAAGTATGCATCGAATCCGTGATCATTCGCGGATTCTTTTTATTTCTCGTTAGGCCGAAATTAGCTATACAAAAGCGGGTGAATCGTTTAACCTAAATAGAAATGACTGCTGCAGAGGGACGACATATGACTTGGAAATTGCCTTTCTTTCGAAATCGTAAAGATTCAGATCAACGCAAGTACTTGAAAATCATAACCAGCGAAGGCATCTCAGGCGTACTACTGGCAAGTTTGATTGGCGGGCCATTCCTCACCGGATACATGCTGCATCTAGGTGCATCCTCCGCTCAGATCGGATTCGCGCTGGCCATACCGGCATTTGCCAACTTGGCTCAAATCTTCACCGCGATTGTTACCCATAATGTTGATAATCGCAGAGCGTACGTACTGGCTTATGGTGTATTGTATCGATTATTGTGGGTGCTGACGGGACTTATTCCATTTGTACTGCCACAGCGTTATTGGGTGTATACGTTTATTGTCTTGTATTTGCTCTCTTATCTATGCTCGAACATTGCCGGTGTGATATGGGCGTCTTTGATCGGGGATATGGTGCCGGCGCAGGTTCGAGGACGTTATATGGGGATTCGAAATACGATTGTAGGCGGACTTGCCGCAGTAGCCGTGTTGTTCGGCGGACAGTTACTGGAGCATTATTCGCAGGAGCAAGGCTTCATCATCCTCTACTCCTTGGCGGCAATTTGCATGGTGTGGAATGGGTATCACTTGTTCCGCTATCCGAATATTCCGTTTGAGAAATCGAAGGAGTCGCAGAAGCTGAAGCTGTTACTCAAACCGCTGCAGGATCGTTCGTTCATGCGTGCAACTCTATTTCTAGCTGCATGGATCTTTATCCAAAATGTAGCGGTACCGTTATTCTCTTATGCGATGCTGGACGTGATTAAAGTAAGTATTCAGTGGGTTTCAATCATCACGACGGTTCAGATGATCGTCATGATGGTCAGCTATTATGTGTGGGGCAATTTGAATGCTAAGTACGGCACGAAAAAAGTGCTGATGTGGACGCTTCCGATTATTGCGGCTTCCTGCATCTTATGGGGAGGGATTGCGTGGTTGCCAGCGATTCCGGTGCTGTTCGTCGTTCATATCCTGTTAGGGATTGGCACAGGCGGCTTTACCCAGCTGACGTTTAATTTTACCATTGAGGATTCGCCGAGCGCGGAGCGCACGATATATGTCGCGGTTTACGCGATGCTGACAGGCTTTACCGGTTTTATTGGTCCGATTCTGGGCGGTGAAATCTATCATCAACTGAAGACAATGCCAGCTTGGATGGAGCGGTACGGATTCAGCGCAATGATGGGGCTTGTACTGCTCGGCATTGCGATGACCGTTGGCCGTTCTATGCTGGGCCACAAGCCTGCTAAGCTGGCACGCACTGCAATGTTGCGCAGCAAGAAGGAAGAGCTGCTAAGCTAGCGGCCACCGAAGACAAATAAGAGCTGCCGGATTAGTGAATCCGGCAGCTTTTATTGTATGTGGAAGCATTGGCATTCAAGGATGATGAAGGAAAAAGTGGAGGATACCCCGAAATCACTACGTTATGAGCTTTAAGAGTCGAGTGAAAGAAGGTGAAGCTTAGCTAGCCGGCGCTCCTGTAAGTCGTTGCTCGAAGAGGTCGATCAAATGCAAGAACCTCTCAGCCTCACGGTACACGTGATCAGCAAGGAGGGGGTGGATGATGCTTTTAATCCGGCAAGCTTCGATTAGATCGCGTGCCGCTTTCTTGAAGTCCCGTAAACCGGCAACCGATACCCGGTTCTGATCCAGAAACTGCGTTAGGAGCGGCGTCGTTTGAGACTCTGGACGCATCGAACTTAAATCCTGAGCTTGAAACAGCAATTGATCAAAATCATGGCTGAAATCTCTCGCTTGGTCCACCAGCTTCCGCTCTGACGGATCGAGCAGATGCCCTATAAACTTGGCGTGATCCGCCATGATCTTGAGAAAAAAGACATTCTCATCGATGATCGAGTCTGCGAGCGGCTCCAATTGACCGTTATTCAACTCATGAAGACGGTTTCTAAAATAATTAGCTTCCCGGCTGACATGGTCCACTAAGAGAGGGAAATTGTTGCCGCCGGGCAGTTTGCAGGTCAGAATAAGTCCTAATATTTTACGTTTGTACACCCAAATGTGAGAGACAGCCGTACATACCTCTGTGTTAAACACTCTGATCTGCTGCGGGTCTGTAGTTAAAGGGAAGGCATTCGCTTTGGCCTCAATCTGTTCGAAGACTGAATAGAATCCGTTCGCTTCCTGAATGAGCTGGGTATCTTCGCATCGAAATCCAAGCTTGAGAAATAAAGAATGCTCCTTCATGATGCGTGACCAGAAGCGGATCTCTTCCAAAGACTGCGTGACAAAGCTATCTGACATGATATAACCTCCTTTTTCGGCTGCCTTTATTACCATATGGGCAAATGCCGGAGGTTAAATGTTGTCCGCTGTTAACTTACTGAAAAAGGAATTTTAGTGGAGGTTTTGGGATTTCGCTTAACTCTAAGGTGAAGAAGGATGAACCTAGCCTCTAGGCGCCCAGAGCATGATTGAAACGCCAACGAGACAAATCGCGGCTCCGACCCAGTCATACATATCCGGCGATTTGCGGTCAACTAACCAACCCCAAAGTACGGCCAGGATGATGAATACTCCTCCGTATGCTGCATATACGCGTCCAAAAGAAGGAAAATTCTGCAGTGTCGGAATGATGCCGTACGCGATAAGGATGACACTGCCGACTATGCCATACCAGAGCGGCTTGGATTCCCGCAGCCAGAGCCAAACCATATAACCGCCGCCGATCTCGGCAAGGCCGGCGATCACGAAGAGTTGAATCGCTAAGAGCATGTTTCTTATCCCCATTCTCTATCTATCACTTTCACAGCCCTTCAGCTGCATTAGTTAGAGTATAGTGGGTCGAAGGGTGGGGGAGCAACTTTAAGATAGGCCGTCTTCGACTGCTGCATAAGAGCAGAATCGAAGACGGCCTTTTGCCATCGTATACGATTGACTACGATTTATGGTCTGTAACGTCTTCTCTGGTATCAGAAACGAGCTCTTTCGCGGATGTCTTGAACTCATGTAAGGTGCGGCCGACCGCGCGGCCAAGCTCAGGAAGCTTGGAAGGTCCGAAGATAATAAGAACAACTACTAAGATCATCATAAGCCCCGGAAATCCTACGTTTTGCAACATACGAATCATCTCCATTCGAGTAGTGGTATTGGATTAATCTTGGTTATGGTTGCTCGGATAGGCAGCGACCGCTTCGATCTCAATCAGCCAATCGGCATTCACGAGACCTGCGACTCCGACAGTGGAGCGCGCGGTTTTGGTCGGATTCGTGGTCGTGTTGAAATATTTGGCGTACGCCTTAAACCAACCGTCAAAGTCGAATTTACCTTCCTTGGCAGCATCGGGGGCGATATACACGCGCAGATATGTAACATCCTTCATGGACAAGCCTTGTTCCTTCAATTGCTTCTCGATATTCTGAAGGATACTGGTTCCTTGGGCTTCGGTGTCTCCGTAACGCTCGTAGATGGTTTTACCGTCCTTATTGATGACCGCCGGCGTAGTGCCGCTCGTCTCGAAGGTAGCCGTTCCGGCTGGCATGGCAACTGCGCTTGAGATGGAGGACTGAGGACTGCCATAGAATTCCGGCTCATAGATCGGAGTGAGCGGATATTTGTGCGGTATAATGGCGGCATATACACTTGCGGTAGCTGCCAAGGAAGAAAAAACGACTGCGAAGATGGCGATTTTGACTTTGCGTTTCAATTTCATGGTTCTTCCCTCCCGAATGAGTTAAGTGATCTATTCTTTCATTACGCGCTCATGAATATCGGTAACGACTTCCCGAGCAGACTCAATGCCTCCAGCCATCCAAGCCGTAATGTAACTGATATGCTCCCCTGCGAGATAGACGCGGCGATCAGGCTTGCAGAGCACGGGATAATTGGTTTTTCGATCATCGGCGGAGTAGGAGACCCAGCTGCCCATGTTATATTTGATAGCTTTCCAGTTTACGGAGAACGAGGATTCAAACTCGCTGTAATATTGCGGATGGATCTTAGCGCCTTGCTTCAAAGCCAACGCTTCGCGGTCCCGGAATGACAACGCCCCGATCTTATCGGCATTGCTGCCTTGAGCATAATAACCAAGCAATACCCCTTTCTTAGCAAAATAGTTCGTAGGCGGATAGTAGATCGAAGAGATGTCCATATTCGTCAGCGTGTTGCCGCCGTAGATTTGATCGTCTTCCTCCCAGAATCTGCGTTTGAACTGCAGGCCAATCTTGCCTGCGTTTGCGTATTTGGTATTGTTGATCGCATTGGTCATTTCATAGGAAAGATCATGTTTAATCGTCTTCAATACGGATAGCGGAATCGTACAGATACAGAAGTCGCCTTCGATTTGCTTGGCTTCCCCGCTTAGCAGATCCGTATACGAAACCTGTACTTTTTCACCCACATGCTTGATTTCGGTGACTTCCATATTATGCTTAATCCGGTTGCCGAGTCTTTTCTCAAACGCTTGCGGTATGGCATCAATCCCGCCGACAGGATGGAACATCATCATCTGCTGATCGTAGGAGTATTCGCTGCTGAAGAAGTTTCCGAAACCGGAATTAATGATCGCCTTCATATCGAAAGGATCTCGGATGACGCCGGCATCAAGCCTCGAACCAGGTTCATCCTTATAACCACCGCGCGAGGAGCCTTTGTAGAACAAATCTGCATCCAGATTCCCCTCGGAGCGGAGGTAAGCGACAACCTTTTCTTTCTCCTCCGGCGTAAGAGGGAGATCCAAACCCGGCTGATTGACGGCTTTCGCAAGCAGCTCACTGATGTAGCCCTTCACATCCGCTTTCGCGGCACGTTTACGCACTCGAGTGTCGGATAATGCACCGACATTCTCATTGTAATAGTAGGCACTCTCGTTCACATTGTTGAAAGGCTCCATCGGAATGCCGAATTCCCGGCAATAGTCCATCGTGACATGGAACTGCGGAATTCGCATCGGACCAGCGTTCAAATACATGCCGTCGTCGAAGCGTGCGACTTGTTTCTGTCCGCCAACTTCTGTCACGGTAGTACCGCGGCGAACCGACCAGTTTCGACCGCCTGAACGAGCACGGGCTTCGAGAATCGTACAATCGTAGCCGGCCTTGCCTAGTTCGTAAGCAGCGGTTAAACCGGCAACACCAGCTCCAAGTATGACGATTTTCTTGCCGGAGCGGTTCGTACCCTTCAGATCCCAGCTGGAAGGAGGTGTATACTCCGCCGCTTTCATCGTTTGGGGCGTAAAGAGGCCCATCGTGCCCATGACGCTGAATACGGCAGCAGCACCGCCGATCTTGCCGACCGTCGTCAGAAATTGTCTGCGCGACACTTCGTTTGGTGTTTCTTTCGTTTCCATGCGCTTCAGCTCCTTTGGTAGATCGTCTGTTCGACTCTGCGAGAAATGTATCATGGATTTTTTCGGAAGCGCCAATATTTTGTTAGATAGTCTTACATCAATAAAGTTTATATGGGTGATAGAAATAATGAATCAAATTACAAAAAACTTACAACAAATGCAGTAATAACGCGAGTTCTTGTAATTGCGGATAAACACAGGAAGGTAGTATTTACCATTAATCCCGATATGCTGGGTAATCCGTCCCATTGAACAATCTAAAAGATGGTGATAACATTTCGACCCAAGAAGGTTTATGTAATGTTTCCTAACATCGAGATCCATCAGAAGCACTTTCCAAGATCAACTACTATTAAGTTCTAGGGAGGCTGCCAGCAATGAATGACAAGGTAATGAGCATTGGTACTGTATGCGACTTGACAGGATTGACGGAAAGACAGATTCGCTATTACGAGGAGAAGCAGTTGATTTTCCCTATTCGGACGAAAGGCGGGGCACGCAAATATTCATTCGATGATGTGGAAAAAGTGAAGGAGATCAACCTGAAGCTGAGGGATGGATTTCACACGTTTGAGCTTAGAAAAGCCGGAAGGGCGTGCGGGGAATGAGAAGCGGCGAAGAGACGATGACAATCATTTCGCATATCACGGAGCTGCGAAGCCGAATATGGCGAATACTCGCTGTCGTGTTGCTTTCATTATGCGGCGGTTTGTATGTATCCCCTAAAGTGCTTCGCTATTTGAAAAGCGTCCCGCCGGGCTCAGACATCACCTGGAACGTGTTCTCGCCATGGGACGGCATTCGGATGTACATGACGATCGCGTTTGTTTTTGCGCTTGCGGTATCTCTTCCGTATATTCTGTACCAGCTGTGGAGCTTCGTGAGGAAGGGGCTGCATCCGGAAGAACGTTCGGCGGCACTCCGCTATGTTCCCTACAGCGTGGCCTGCTTCTTGATTGGGCTGGCTTTTGGATATTTGATCGTATTCCCCATGAGCTTCGACTTTACTTCCAGAATCACAACTAGCATGGAGCTGGTGGAGACTTACGGCGTCGCGCAATATTTTGGATTTATGTTCAACATCGTCATTCCCCTTGGAGTAGCCTTCGAGCTCCCGGTCGTAGTGATGTTCTTGACGAAGATTGGCGTATTAACGCCTCATGCGCTTCATAAGATGCGGAGATATGCCTATCTGGTGCTCGTCATCGTTGCAAGTCTGATCTCTCCTCCGGAGCTGATCTCGCACTTGATGGTATTCATTCCGCTCGTCATTCTCTATGAAATTAGTGTACTGCTCTCGCGCGTCGTCTACGGAAGGCGAAGAAGTAATGCCGTAGCCGAGGTTTCCGGGTCCTTATAAGAAGAGCGCCTCGCAAATGACGAGGCGCTCTTTATTTTATTTCCGGATCATATCTTGATTCTTTCGCTGCTTCCGATAGATGGAGGGGTTAATCTTGAACAAGCGAGTGAAAGCAGACGAGAAATAGTGTGAAATCACTGGGGATTCCGGAGTAATGCCAGCAAACTGGGATGTTGGATGACTCTGGCTGATGTTAAATCCGATCCACATATAGCTCCACGGATCACTCTGGTCCGCTTGATAGAACCCTAATTGCTGCGGAAACATGAGGAAGCTGTCGTTTGCTTTCAATTGGTAGGTCGTATCATTCGTTCGATAAACGCCTTTACCATGCTTCACGAAGACAAACAAATAATGGTCGCGTATAGCTGGCCCATACGAGTGTCCGGGCAAACAATCACCTATGGACAGATAGACTCTGATTCGGGGCCGGTCAAGGATTCGTTGTTCAGCCGCGATCCGTAAGAGATCGCGGATAAATTCGGGGGATGCTGGGGAACGACTGATTTCGAGGCCGGTGACATCATTATTTTCGGCATGTATACGATGCATGCATCGCTGGACAATAACACAGACCGCTACCCCGATCCATCGAGTGACCATAAGAAGTCGATGGCGGAAGCGCGTAAGGGCTGGGGATTGGAGTAACATTTCTTGGTTATCCGTATAGCACTTCGTTTATAATGAAAGAAGGGCTAAATAGACGAAGCACATGGCAAAGGAGAGACTCTCTTCATGTATGAAACCAAAACCAAGGAAACAGATAGCAGCGTACTAGAATTTATTGAGAATGTGGAGAGCGATAAGAAGCGCGAAGATGCTTATAAATTGTTGGATATATTCACCGAAGCATCCGGATTCGAAGCGAAAATGTGGGGGCCAAGCATCATCGGATTTGGTTCCTATCATTATAAATACGCTTCCGGCCATGAAGGGGATGCTCCGTATGTGGGGTACTCGCCTCGTAAAGCCAAGATCAGCTTGTATTTTGCGCCAGGCGAGACCAAACGGGAAGAACTGCTTCAGCGATTCGGCAAACATACGACGGGAAAAGGCTGTGTCTACATCAATAAAGTAGCCGATATTGATGTTCAGGTACTCAGAGAGCTCATTCAACAATCGATCGTGTTTCTGCGAGAACTGTACGAATGAAAACGGCAGCAGCGTCATAAACAATCCAACCTCCCGATGTCGGTTAAATTACCGTATTTGGAGGTTTTATTAAGAAGGAGGGATCAGAATGGCGCCATTCCAAACCACCAAAAGGGCACTGAGGCGGTTTTTGCTGGAGAAGCAGCTTTTACTTGAATCGCCTCAGTCACCTGTTTCAATGCGAGAGCGCGTTCTTGACGTAATTAATCAGTTGGAATGTGTGCAGATTGATCCTGTCGCTGCGGTACGTCCGAATCAGCATCTGGTTCTGGCTGCCAGAATTCCCGGTTATGAGCCTGGTGTGCTGAATGAACTGCTGAGCAGCAATGAGATTTTCGAATATATGGCGAACGCGGCCTGTATTATTCCGATGAACGATTATCCGATCTTTGAACCAACAAGGCAGCGACTGCGGGAGAACATTCAGCCTCATTTGGATCAAATTGCGCCTGTCATTGAGCAAGTCCTGCAGAGATTGGAACAGGAAGGACCGCTAGCTGCCAAATCATTCGAATCGAGTGAGCGTGTTCATGGATATTGGGATAACGTTAATGCAACGACGAAAGCTACCTCGCATGCACTGAATTTATTGACGGATGCTGCTCAAATTCGGATTGTCAGCCGTGAAGGCAATCAGCGCCGGTTTCATACCACCAATCAAAGTGTCCCTGCCCCGCTAATCGAGCAGGCGGGTGAAATAGACGAACAGGAAGCGCTCGAAGCGATGATGATGAAGTATTTCAGAGCTTATCGTGTATTTGAACCGAGTGATCCGCGTCTAGGCTGGCAGAAGTTACGAGCCAACGAAAGACGAGAAACGATTGACTCCCACATTAGGGAAGGGATTGTGTCGCCGGTCGAAGTTGCGGGTTTGGACAAGCCCTATTACATCCTGGCTGCAGATAGTGAGCGTCTTCTGGCGCACGATGATGAATCTCGAGATCTGCCTATTTACGACGATTCGGATCTCAACGTACACTTCTTGCCGCCGCTCGACAATTTATTGTGGAGCCGCAAACGGTTGACTGATCTATTCGAGTTTGACTATCGTTGGGAGATTTATACGCCAGCAGTCAAACGCACCTATGGGTATTATGCGATGCCGATCTTAGCAGGCGATCGATTAATTGGTCGCATGGACCCTAGATTGGATAAGAAACAAGGCCACTTGACCGTGGAGTACCTACATATCGCCCCTGAAATTGACTTTACGAAGAAGCTTCGGGACCAAGTTTATGGCGCTCTCGACGCATTCGCTAAGGCTCATGGAGCTACCACTGTAACCATAGCTCGAAGTTCTTATGAATAGTTGACGATTTTTGAATTATTTTTGAAAATATAGTTTACCTTATAACGGTTATTTGATACTATAAACGAAATGTTAAAATGCGATGAAGAGACGAGTAGATAAATGAACCTTTCACAGAGAGCTCCGGCAGCTGCAAAGGAGTAAAGGCGACATTATTGAAAAAAGACTCTGAGCAGCACATCGGCAACCTACTGTAGGGGATGGTGTGACAGGAGCTCCTGTTATAGAGCTAGAGTATAAACATGACATGCTCATGTCGTACTCGAAGAGGCTGATATGGCGACATGTCAGCGAATTTGGAGTGGTACCACGAGCGGATCAATCTCGTCTCCAAGACTTATTAAAGTCTTGGAGGTGGGATTTTTTTTATTGTTACAGAGGAAACACCGCTCGTATACACGCATAAGGTACACCAAATCAAACTTTACCGGATCATGAGAAACCATTCTGAAGGGGATTGAATTGCTAATGACGAACAAGCTAAGAGTTGGTATTGTCGGAGGAACAGGCATGGTCGGCCAGCGTTTTGTACAGCTGCTGGATGAGCATCCATGGTTTGAAGTTACAGCGATTGCAGCTAGCAGCGGCTCTGCCGGCAAAACATATGAAGAAGCGGTGCAAGGCAGATGGAAGCTGTCCGGCGCGATTCCGGAAGCAGTGAAACAAATCGTCGTTCAGGATGCATCTAAAGTAGAAGAAGTCTCTTCTCAAGTTGATTTTGTATTCTGCGCTGTAGATATGAAGAAAGATGAAATTAAAGCCTTGGAAGAAGCATATGCCAAAACAGGCACGCCTGTTGTTTCCAACAATTCGGCACATCGCTGGACGCCGGACGTTCCTATGGTGATCCCGGAAATTAACCCGAGCCATCTTGAAGTTATTGCAGCTCAAAGAAAACGTTTGGGCACTGAAACGGGCTTCATTGCGGTTAAGCCAAACTGCTCGATCCAAAGCTATGTACCGGCACTTCACGCATTGCTTGACTTCAAACCTACTCAAGTTGTGGCTTCGACTTATCAGGCTATTTCCGGTGCAGGCAAGAACTTTACGGATTGGCCGGATATGTTAGACAATGTTATTCCGTATATTGGCGGCGAAGAAGAGAAAAGCGAGCAAGAGCCGCTTCGAATCTGGGGAACGGTTGAGAATGGCGAAATCGTGAAAGCAAGCGCACCGCTTATCACAACCCAATGTATTCGAGTTCCGGTTACGGATGGACACTTGGCAACTGTGTTTGCATCGTTCGAGAATAAACCGGCGAAAGAAGAAATTCTTGCGCGCTGGAAGGAATACCAAGGACGTCCGCAGGAGCTGGGCCTTCCTAGTGCCCCTAAGCAATTCATTACGTATTTCGAAGAAGAGAACAGACCGCAAACGAAGCTGGACCGCGATATTGAGAACGGTATGGGCGTTTCCGTTGGCAGATTGCGCGAGGATTCCCTTTACGATTATAAATTCGTAGGGTTGTCGCACAATACACTGCGCGGAGCTGCCGGCGGTGCGGTTCTGATCGCTGAATTGCTGAAAGCAGAAGGATACATTCAAGCGAAATAAAGCAGCAACTAGTCAAAATATAGAAACAGCAAGCACACCTGTGCTTGCTGTTTCTGCGTAAAAAGGGCCATGATCAGTTGTAGCTTCGCAGCACGAACGTGGGTTTGTTAGCGGCATCGCCATCGATGGTCATGGATTCATAATAACCGTCCGCTATCGATCGCTGAACAGCCTGTGATTGAAGATCGATCTTTATGACTTCAGTGACAAACAGCTTACTCTCGTCTTGAGAGTCCTGATTATGCGAATAGCGGTCATTTTGGTTATTATGCAGCAAGAAATACAGATGCCCATCGGATTTTATCAGTTCCCCGATATCAGCGTAATTTTGCCTAAAGAGTTCGCTTACCGATTGGCGTTTCAAATCAATCTTCAAGATGCGGAATCCTTGCACAAGATAAAGGACATTAGCTTGACTATCCAGGATGAACGAATTTTCTCCCGGCGTCGTGCGATCGTAAATGCCATCAGGCGTGGAACGCGGGAATTCAATGGTACTCAGACGTCTTCCTTGCCGGTCGAAACGTTCTAAACGCCGGTCAAGCAGCACAAGGACCTCTTCATGATAGGGAATAATCCGTACATGGGCTCTCATATTCTCGTTTTCACTTAAGAAGAAGGAGCGATATTGCTGCTTCTTTTCATGGACCTGATATAAGGAGCCGAAGAGGTAGTACCAGGTGATCCCACTGAGTTTATCGTAATACCATTCTTGATCTTGAAAATGGGGATAGTCGACTTTGCTCAGCTTAGCATATGACTGAAAAGCCTGTGATTTAACCTTGACCCGATTCAAATCTTGATCCACGATCCAAGTGAGCGCAGTGGATGCGATCTGTAATTGCGTCCCTTTGATCGTCAGCTTATAGGGGGTAGGAATATAGCTCACAGCTATAATTTCCAGCCTGTCATTCAGTTTCAACACCCGAGATGCTTCTGTATCTGCCACAATCCAACTATCCTGCCAACGCGTAAAATCTCTGACTCCGACGCCGCCTGCCGCTTCTCCAATCTTAACAGTGACCGTTACAGGCAGTTCTCCGATTTCTGACAGTTCCCCGGCTTTGAAATCGTAGAAATGACGATCCACCACTACGTACCAATCGGAACCAATTTTACGGAATGTTTTGGCATAGCTGTAATCTTCTTCTCGGTAGACCTTATCTATCGCATCTTGGAGGTCCTGCGGTATCGAGGCATTGGTGTTGTCTTCCACGAATTTCGATTCTAGAATCGGGTGACTAAACGTTGTAAATGGCTTGCGATTCTCGTTCTTCACGGTGAAATTCTGAAGTGGGGAGGACCGGATGGAGTCAAGCTCTGTTTCTTCGGAATGAATGAGATCAGGCCAAGAAATCGAGACAATCTTGCCATGATCCTCATAATCAACCAGCGAACCGCGAGATGCGATCCACGTGAGCCCTTTTGTTGGGAACTGTATGAATTTAGGCGGATATTCAGCTATGATTTCGGCTACAGATCTGGCTAATGTGCCGGCCTCGGCTTCGGTTTGTACCTCATCTGAATACTGAAGGACCTCCATTTTGTCAGGCGCTACATGGATGAAGGTACGGAAGTTGAATGCTTGCCAATCTTCCAGCCACAGCCTTGATTCAACCGGCAGCGGGCTGAGCTCTTCATTAAGGAATGACATGAATTCCACGCCCGCTTGATTCCGAAATCGGCCGATTAGCTGCGGAGACCCTTCCAAGAATGAAAGTTGTTTGACTTGAAGCAGCTCATATCCGGTATATCGTCGTACGAGATAATGGGGATCTTTGAAATAGACGATACTGCTTCCCTCATCAAAGAACGAATATACGGTGGGTCCTTCTGGCATCAGAAAAACGCGATTGTTCGTTAATATCTGTACATCTGGAGTCTTAGCAGAGGTTTCCGGTGCTGATGCCTCAAACGTTCCTCTATTGATCGTTTCCCAGCCGTCGTGAGAAGGATCATATACTTCCTCAGAGAATCCGGATCCATTCCGTACCTTGAGGAGGAAGAGTCGCGGTTCCTCCGTAAGTCGGATCGACAATACTTCATGAGGTCCGAAGAAAAGATTCGTATCCTCGATTACGACAGGTGCAGGCTCAATACGGATGGCAATCCAAGCTCCGCTTGCATTGGATATCGCATCTTGCGCGCTATTCTCGGTGACTTGAGCCCCAATGAGCAAGTAATCGCCGTTCAGCCATGCTTCCAGTGGGAAAGGCGTTTTCCATTCATAGATACGCTGCTTATTGATGCCGTCTGAAGTGTAGTAGAGGTGTAGATCTTGCACATAGATCATGGCTTGCTCCTTCTTCCAGAGCACACGCGCTTCCTTCGAATCCGCCATAAATTCGCCTTCAAGTGGCTTGCGATCCGGTTTTAAAGTAGGCAGGGATGTAGTTGGAGCAGCGGAAGCCGTTGTTGGATGTGGGGATGCTTTATCGTTCGATACAGTAGGAATGCTTTTTGTGGAAGGGAAATTCTTATCTTTTATTCCGTGATAATAGAAGAATACGATTGTAAGTAAGGTAAGAGCGGTGAAGGTGATAATGATGAGCATTCGACTTTGTGGTTTCATATAGCCACTCCTCAATGCTACCCAAATAATCTCAATAATTAGACGTGATTACTTGGGAAAAGTTGCTTGTATGAACGATCTTTCATTGGGAAGTGATCACTTGAAATAAGAAAGGAGAGTCAGGTTGACTCTCCTTGGATTCGAACGAAATCATGGTCTCGTAAATAACTGATTGATCGTGTCCATTGCAAGATTGACATTGACTAAAGCCTGTTTAATCATGGCCTCATCCATCACGGCTGACTGACTCCCTTGCTGGATCGGCTGTTTATAGGCGATTTGTTCCATTAGTAAATTGTTTTCTTCGATTCGGGAGTCCGTTATTGCTTCAAGCGATTTCAGATGCTGTTCATATTGTTCTCGTTCATTCGATTTGTACGGCGTACCTTGTTCTAACGAAATCAAGGCATCCTCGAAGAAATACTTCATATAAATGACTATAGGGCCTGCCAACAAATCTTTCATTGTTGCCAATTCTTCCTCCGTTGCTCCAACCTCATCTACCAATTCCCAGAATTGTCGACGTGTTTCAGGTGTCAGATTGTTGCGATTGCGTACTACCCGTGCAAGAATTTCTTGGAAAATGTCCTTCTGATGCGCGGTCATGTTCTTAGCAAGGGTCTTCTGCGGTTCTTCTGTGTCCGCAACGGTTTGGTTTGCATTCGTGTCACAGCCAATCAGCATGATAACAACAAGCAAAGAAAGAATCAGCCGTTTCAGATTGATCGACACTCCCATCGGGCTATGATGCTGTGAACGTACATACGATCATTTATATGCATAAAAATCCATGAGATAACAGGAATATTCACGATTGGATCACTTGATTCAGGAAGGTGGAAAGGACATGAAAGCAAAATATGTACTCCTTACAGTCGTTATGCTTGTTACCGTTGTTTCGTTATCGGGATGTGTGCCCGGAGATGGAACGAATACCGTGAACCATCCGGCTGGTTTTTTCTGGGGAATCTGGCACGGCTGGGTAGCTCCGATTTCGCTAATCATTGGCATCTTCAAACCTCACATCAGAGTCTATGAAACGCATAACGTAGGCTGGTGGTACGACGCAGGATTTTATATCGCTGTCATTTGCGGCTTTGGCGGGATTTCCTTCCGTCGGCGGAAGAAGGGCAAACAGGACTAATGTGTAGGTTGAGATGGGGTAGACGGTATTTCCGACTATCCCATCTTTTGGTATGATTGAATTCGGAAATGGATGGAAGTACGCTGATCATGAGATTTGGATCGCAATGATGTATGTTTATACATTGTTTCGTATACTGTAGTTCATCACGGATTTGAGTTACATAATAATAGTTATGTAAACCAACTATCGAAAGATGAAGACTGGAAAATTTATCAAAATACCGAAGTCGCAGGAGGCAAAATGAGATGATGGAAACGAATCGATTAATCATTAGAGAATTTATGGCTTCCGATTTGGATGCTGTCCATGCGTATGCCTCAGATCCATTGGTCTGTACGCATACCATTTGGGGGCCAAATACAATTGAAGATACCCAGAACTATCTCGATAGCGTTATTGACATGCAGAAACAGCAGCCGCGGCAGGATTATGAATTTGCGGTTGTTCTGAAGGAAAGCGGGGAGCTGATTGGCGGCTGTGGTATTCACATCGGCAGTCCTTTACAAGCGGAACTGGGTTATTGCTTAAATCGCAAATTCTGGGGAAATGGCTATGCTACTGAAGCCGCAGCTGCCTTGCTGCAGTTTGGCTTTCGAGAGCACGGACTTCATCGCATGTACGCAACCTGTCGACCGGATAATGTGAGTTCTGCTACCGTGATGCAACGAATTGGGATGAAATTTGAAGGCCATCTCAGAGAACATATGCGGCATAAAGGAAAGTGGCATGATTCCTTTCAATACTCGATTTTAGAACATGAATGGATGTATTCGTGATAGCATCCGTCTTTACTGGGATCGAGCCGGAATACATATCGACTTCACTCGGCTGGATTAGTATAATGAATGGATAAAATCCTACAGACAGTGGAGTGTAGACACATGGAAATCAGAATCGATGATCTTACCGGAGTCAAAATCATTGCCCTAATCGAAGAACATGTTCAGAATATGGCCGAGCAGTCTCCCGAGGAAAGCATGCATGCGCTGGACCTCGAAGGGTTAAAGCAGCCGGAAATCACGTTCTGGAGCGCATGGGAAGAGGATGAGTTACTCGGTTGTGGCGCCATCAAAGAGCTGGATGCGGGACATGGAGAGATCAAATCCATGCGAACCTCGCTGCAGCATTTAAGAAAAGGAGTAGCGAGACGTCTTCTAGAACATATGATCGAAGAAGCCAAGAAACGCGGGTATACACGGCTAAGTTTGGAGACGGGATCGTTGGAATCCTACAACCCTGCTAAGAAGCTATATGCAAGTCTTGGTTTTGAAGAATGTGAGCCATTCGCTGATTATGTACTAGACCCTTACAGTATTTTCATGACGAAGGCATTGTAAACCACTGGTGCAACACCGGCGCGGTCCCGCCAATGATTTAAGGCGTCTTTCCCTATGTATCTACACAGGGAGGACGCCTTTTGTAATTGTTCGAGAAAGTCACTTCATCTGGAACTATTTAGGATTTGAATGCAGAGTTTAATAGACAAAACAAAGAGGTACCTATATTATGTGTTTAACTATCACTTTAAGGACGGATACGAATGACGTTGCAGCAATTAAAGTACATCCTGGCTATAGTCAGTTGCGGCTCCATTAGTGAAGCGGCCAAACAACTGTTTATCTCGCAGCCCAGCTTATCCAGTGCAGTTAAAGAATTGGAGCAGGAGATCGGTTTAGACATTTTCTTGCGTACATCCAAGGGAATTGCGCTTTCCAATGAAGGTGCTGAATTTTTATCCTACGCCCGGCAAGTTGTGGAGCAAGCAGAGCTGCTTGAGCAGCGCTACATGGATAAGAAACCAACGAAGAAGCTATGCTCTATTTCCACGCAGCATTATGCTTTTGCCGTCCAAGCGTTCGTAAGCCTCTTGAAGGATCTGAATACCAACGAATATGAATGTACGTTGCGTGAAACCAGGACCTATGAAATTATCGAAGACGTACGCAATATGCGCAGCGAGATCGGCATCCTGTATCTGAGCGACTTCAACCGGAAGGTCATTGAGAAAATCCTGAAAGAAAGCGGACTCCGATTCCATCCGTTGTTCGTAGCAGAACCGCATGTCTTTATTAGCTCCGAGCATCCGCTGGCCGATAAGACGATGCTGGATATTGAGGATTTGGACGAGTTCCCTTGTCTCGCCTTCGAGCAAGGGGAGTACAATTCGTTCCACTTCTCGGAAGAGATATTAAGCACGAGGTCATACAAGAAGAAAATTATGGTGAGTGATCGCGCGACATTATTTAATCTCCTTATTGGTTTGAATGGTTATACGATCAGCTCCGGTGTTCTCAATGAGGATTTGAACGGGGAAAATATTAAATCGGTGCGTCTGCGAACAGTAGAGAAGATGCAAATCGGCTATATTACGAATAGGAAAGCCAATCTGAGTCAATTAGCCACCGATTATGTTGGGAAGCTCGAAAGCATCATCACGGATTTTGGATACGCGATTCTAAGTCAAAAGGATGAACTCAATTGAGTTCATCCTTTTCTTGTCTGCATTATAAAGTAGCTCTGACTTCTTTCGCAGCTTGAACCAAGTGACGCAGACTTTCCCATGTTTCGGTCACACCGCGCGTCTTCAATCCGCAATCAGGATTGACCCACAGTTTGGCAGCATCGATTTTGTCTAACATGCGACTCAAGCCTTGCTTGAGTTCATCTACGCTTGGTATACGAGGGGAGTGGATATCATAAACCCCTGGACCGACCTCTGTTTGGAAGCCGCAATCGTTGATGGCATCGATTATGGCAAGATCCGATCGGGATGCTTCGAACGTAATGACATCGGCATCCATTGCATCGATATCACGAATAATATCGCTGAATTGGCTGTAGCACATATGCGTGTGGATTTGCGTGTCGGCCTGTACGCCGCTGTGCACCAATCGGAAAGCAGGGATGGCCCAGCTCAGATATTCGGCTTGCCAATCGGATTTCCGCAGCGGCAGCTTTTCTCTCAATGCAGCTTCGTCGATTTGGATAATCTCGATATGATTCGCTTCCAAGTCCAGCACTTCGTCTCGGATTGCAAGCGCGATCTGGAGCGCACTGTCTTTCAAGCTAATATCTTCACGAGGGAAGGACCAGTTGAGAATGGTGACCGGACCGGTCAGCATGCCTTTTACCGGTTTGACGGTTAAGCTCTTCGCATAAGCCGAGTACTCAACAGTCATTGGTTTGGAGCGGCTAATATCTCCCCAGACGATCGGAGGTTTTACGCATCTTGTACCGTAGGACTGCACCCAAGCATTCTCTGTGAAAATAAAGCCGTCCAAGCTCTCGCCGAAGTATTCGACCATATCGTTGCGCTCATATTCGCCATGTACCAGTACGTCCAAGCCAATTTCTTCTTGAAGGGCAATGCATTCCGCAATTTTATCGAAATTGAACTGTTTGTATTGCTCCTCGGTAATGGCACCTTTCTTGAAGGAGAACCGGTTTGCTCTAACTTCGGCTGTCTGCGGGAACGATCCGATCGTCGTTGTCGGAAGCGGCGGCAGCTTGAACTTACTATTCTGAAGCGCTTCGCGTTCTGTGAAGGCCGGCAGTCTCGTGAAGTCTGCATCCGTTAGCGTTGACGTTCTTGCTTGTACAGCCTCGTTACTTGCGAAACGGGTGTCGTTGAAGAGCTCTTCGTTTTGCAGGTAAAGGTCGGAGGCATACGGATTCGCGTGTTTCAAGATCGTTTTAAGGTCCGCAAATTCCTGAAGCTTCTCCTCCGCGAATGAGAAGTAGCGTTTGTTATTGACTGACAACTTTGTTTCGTTCTGCAAGGAATAAGGGACATGTAGAAGCGAACAAGAGGAGCTAAGCACCAGCTGCTTCGCTAGCCCGTTCAACTCTTGCACGATTGCCAGCGTGTTTTTGTAGTTGTTTTTCCAAATATTCTTACCGTTAACGACACCGGCGAACAGGACTTTATCAGCCGAGAATCCGTTTTGGCGCACGAGCTCGAGCGATTGTTTCCCTTCGACAAAATCGATTCCGATGCCATCGAATGGGAGAGCTTGAAGTGCTTGATAACAATCTCGCACGTCGCCGAAGTACGTTTGAACAAGAACTTTAACATTGCCTTTAGCGGATAGAATTTGGGTATACAGCTTTGTGAAGAGAGCAAGATCCTCTTGCGTCAGATCTGTCACAAGCGCAGGCTCATCCACTTGAACCCACTCGGCCCCCAGCTCATTTAGCTTATTCAGTACGTCAGCGTAAGCCGCAGCTGTTTCTTGAATGAAGTCGTTCGCTTGCTTGACGCCGGTATATTTGGCAAGCTTGAGCAACGTGAAGGCACCGATCAATACCGGTTTCGTTGCGATATGGAGCTGTTTAGCCTCTAAGAACTCATCGAACAGCTTCGTGCCCGCCAGTTGAATACTTGTGGAATCATCGACGATGGGAACCATGTAGTGATAGTTTGTGTTGAACCATTTTTTCATGGCCAGCGCTTTAACGTCACCTTGTGCCCCTTGATAACCTCTTGCCATAGCAAAATAAGTTTCTAATGGGCTGAGTCCCAGTTCTTGGTAGCAATCCGGAATGATGTTGAACAAGCAAGCCGTATCGAGCAGGCCGTCATAGAAAGAGAAGTCGTTAGACGGAATGAAGTCAATACCGTGCACTTGCTGTCTTTTCCAGTGGTTGGCTCTAAGTTCGACGCCTGTCTGATGAAGCTCATGAATTGTAAGATCGCCTTTGAAATATTTTTCGGATGCGAATTTAAGTTCTCGTAATGATCCGACTCTAGGATAGCCAATAAGTGATGTTTGCAATGTGAATCTCTCCCTGCACTGTGTGATGAGCTCATTATAGAGCGGGGAGTGCGCTATCGGAAAACACTTAAATACTATGCCAGGGTATAGCTTTTTACTATGGGGCGGTTCGCTAGCGATCCAATAGATGATAGACAAAAGCATCATTATTCTATAGTATGAATAGCAATCGAATAGAACGAGTCAAGGTGCACGCTTAGTTGATAAGCGCTGCTTAATAGGGAAGTCCGGTGAAAATCCGGCGCGGTCCCGCCACTGTAAATGAAGAGCCGATCTAGGATTTGCCACTGGCCCACAAGCCGGGAAGGTATAGAGAAGCGTTGACGCATAGCCAGGAGACCTGCCTTGATTTGATTTCACAGACTCTACGGAAGATGGAGGCGGTGCTTTTTTTTGTTGTCCTTATTTATAGATGACGCCGGCTGCCCTTGATTCTTAACGAATCTGGGGCTTTTTTGTTTGGCATTTCGCAGGCTGCTGTGGACCAAAAGTTGAGGAGTGAGCGTGTGAAAGGCAAGATGTGTAATCGTATTATCTCTATCTGCCTGACGGTATTGCTGTTATTTGCTGCTTTGCCTCTGGCGGCGAATGCGGCTAACGATCCGATCGGCGCCGTTCCTAGTAGCATCAAGGAAACGAGCTTGAAGCATGTAGACCGTGTAGTCGAGGAAACGGCCGAATACATGCTGACTGTGGTAAAAGATCCACAGGTGGGCTCCGTTGGCGGCGAGTGGGCCATTATCGGGCTCGCACGGTCCGGCTACAAAGTACCGCAAAGCTATTATGACAATTATTATAGCCATGTCGTACAAGCTGTTACGGCAACCAAAGGTAATCTTAGCGATAAGAAATATACCGAGTATTCTCGTATCATTCTGGCACTCAGGGCAATCGGCGCAGATCCTGCGAATGTTGCCGGCTACAATTTGCTCATGCCTTTAGGCGATTTTGACAAGACGATCTGGCAAGGGATTAACGGTCCGATATTTGCACTTCTCGCGCTGGATAGCGGCAATTACGAGATTCCCTTCAACGAAGCAGCAAGTACGCACGCGACCAGAGGGATGTATATTGATGAAATTCTGTCGCGGCAATTGGAGGATGGGGGGTTCGCGCTCACCGGAACGACTGCTGACCCTGACATAACGGGCATGGCCATCCAAGCTTTAGCTAAGTATCTGAATCAACCTGACGTAAAGGCTGCAACGGAGATGGCGGTTCAAACCCTTTCCCGCATCCAAGAAGACTACGGCGGTTATGCAAGTCTAGGCGTGAGAAATGCTGAGAGCACCGTGCAAGTGCTCATGGCGCTATGTGAACTCGGGATTCCGATCGATGATAGTCGATTCGTCAAGAACGGTAAAACCATTCTGGATCAATTGTTGACTTACTATACGAAGGGACAAGGATTCGGGCACACAGCAGACGGAAGTGGAGTAACGGGGATGTCGACAGAACAGGCACTGTACGGACTCGTTAATTATCAGAGAGCAGCAGCGGGTAAGCCAAGTTTGTACAGAATGAGTGATGTTGTTCCGTTACTGTCCTCCGATCATCAGGCTGGTGTTGGGTTGCCGAATAAACATAAAGATATTACACCCATGCCAGTCGTTGATCCCGGAAAAACCTTTTCCGATATCCGTACACACGCGAACAAGACTGCGATCGAAGCACTTGCTTCCAGAGGTATTGTTAATGGCGTTAATGATTCTGCATTTGCGCCGAATCAAACGATGACACGAGCAGAATTCGCCGGACTTGTGACAAAAGGTCTGGGTCTCGCACCGAAAGCGACGCAGGTTTTCAAGGATGTCCCGGTTACAAGCTGGTATGCCGGTGCTGTAGGCACAGCTTACAAGTACGGCATTGTGAACGGAACGTCAATTGGTCTCTTCTCGCCGAGTCGTACAATATCCAAGCAGGAAGCTGCTGTAATGATCGCGAACGCGGCCAAGTTATGCGGAATGGATATATCACTTAGCGTTTCGGAAACGAGAGATATGTTGGCCCAATTCGGCGATTACCCGAAAGTGGCGGAGTGGGCGAGATCTGCGCTGGCATTCAGCTTCCGCGAAAACATTCTGTCTCAGAATGTACTCACCATAGAACCAACCGTTGCTGTGAAAAGGGCTGATATCGCAGAAATGCTGTACCGCATGCTCATTGCTGCAAAACTGCTTTAAAGAGATAGAAGGATAGAACGATTGATTGATTGATTAATAGAGACTAAGAAAGTAGGCGAGACCATGCGTTCCAAACTGTTGAAGTCATTAGCTATTATCGTTACATCCATGATGCTGGTATTGTCAATCACTGCCGGCCTCGGTCCGGTAAAGTCCGCGCGAGCTGCGGCAGCGTTCGATCTCGAAGCCACAATTGAAGCTGCATCGAGTTATTTCCAGAGTGACGCAACGGGAGTCGGTACCGATTGGGGGGCGATCGGATTGACAAAGGCGGGTAAAAAGATACCCGATACCTTCGTTCAATCTTTAGTTAATCGCGTTAAATATAGCCAAGGTGAATTCGATCGCGTTACTGAATTAGAACGCACGATTATGGTGTTAACGGCTGCTGGACAAGATGCAACAGATATCTCGGGCATTGATTTAATTGAGAAACTTTATAATAGTGACAATATGACAAACCAAGGCATTAATGGTCCAATATTCGGATTGATTGCGCTGGATACTGGACACTACCAGATACCAACAACAGCGAAGTGGACCAGAGAAGCTCTAGTCGACGTCATTGCCTCTCGTCAAAATGAGGATGGGGGATTCTCGCTCAGCGTCGGCAGCAATAGCGATCCGGATCTAACAGCGATGGCATTAATCGGCCTTGCACCCTACGCAGACAATGCAACTGTAGTGAGTATGGATTTGCTTGCAGATCTTACAAACTGGCTTTCCGCGAATCAATCGCCTCAAGGCGGGTATGTCGTTACTTATGGAAAAGGTATGCCTTGGGAAAGCACCGTCGATTCCAGCGAGAGTGTATCGCAGGCGATTATCGGCTTGACTGCCCACGGCATCGATCCAACCGGCCCAGACTATATGAAGAATGGAATTACGCTGCTCGACAAGCTCATGCAATTCCGAATGGAAGATGGTACGTTCACGCATACGGCAGATATGCCAGTATCGAATGGAATGGCCACGGAACAAGCACTGCAAGCGCTCGATGCTTATAAGCTATTCTTAGAAGGACATGGTGAGCGGTTATACGATTTCAGCGGCACACTGCCTGGTCTTGAGCCCATTGCCGCTGCGCCTGTGAAGATCCGTGTGGAAGGGCCGGAGCGAAATCAATCGTTCTCCGAAGGGACGGTAACTGCAGCTACCCCTCTAGAGGCGTTAAAATCATTGTCGGACGCGAGCGGACTTGAACTGAAGATCTCATCGAATTGGGGCATGCTCGCACTAGAAATCGAACAGATTGCGTACGACCATTATAATGGCGACTACGGCAGTTGGGATTTCGCGATCCATCGCGGCAATGAATGGTTGACATCGTCGGACGGTGCAATCGATCAACTTCAATTGAAACCTTCGGATAACCTTCTGTTCTATTACAAGAATTACGATACCGTTCCGATAGACACGATCCAGGTACTGCCTGAATCAGGAACATCGCTCTATGAAAACCATACATTCGAAATCCGAGTTTACAAGTTAGGCATGGATTACAGCACGTTTAAGCTAGTCCCGGTACAGGCGGAAGGCGTAAATGTCGAAATCGTCCGCGATGGTGAAACGATCACCACGCAAACGACCGGTGCTGAAGGCACGGCGCGATTTGACGGGTTGGCTGCAGGAAGCTATACCGTATCCGTATCGAAATTCGTACCTGACAGCGCACCTGCAGTCGTACATACGACAATACCGCTGGAAGTGAGAAGCGGAATACCGCCGATTGAATTGCCTCTGCCAAGCGGAGATCAAGCATCCATTACAATTCCATCTGATGATCGTCCCTATATCATCGGCATCTCCGATTCGGATTCGCGGAAACAGATTGCTATCACGATTCCGGAACAAAATCAGTCGTTAGTGATGTTAAACTTGCCGCTCGCCACTGATTTGCCTGCCATCGAGGCGAAGAAGGGGAACTTAACGTTCAGCATACCGCAAGGGTCGCAATTCATTAGCGGTGATGGATCTTCTTTGGAGCTGTTAACCTCTAAGAACAAATCGGATTCCGTGCTGGTTAGCCGCGTACAAACCTTAATTCCAAGTGGCTCATCGCTAGATCGACTGAACGAAGCGATAACGATTGGCGGTGGAGTCGGAAGAGTCGAGTTCGATTCGTACATGACATTGACCTTTGCAGGCTTGAAAGGCAACCAAACTGCCTATATCGAGAACAGAACACCACATGTGATTCAGAGATACGCAAGCGATGCCGAGGGACTAGCTAGCGGGAAAGACGAGTACGCCTACGACAGCGGCAATGATTTGATCGTGAAGACGAAACATTTTACGGACTACATTGCCTATACGACAAAAGCAGTAACCATTCCGTCGATTCCAACGCCTCATGCTACGATTTCCGTTGATAAGCTCACAATCAACAAGGGTTATATCCTGCAGAACACAAGCGTTGAATTGCAACCGGGTGATACCGCATGGAGCGTGCTGAAGCGATCGCTCGATGCTAAGGGAATCGGCTATAAATCAGAATATTACGCTTCGTTCGGTAGCGTCTACGTGCAATCGATCGATGGTGACGGGGAATTCGATCATGGCGCATACAGCGGCTGGATGTATAACGTGAACGGCCAATACCCGAGTTATGGCTCCAGCAGCTACACGTTGAAAGACGGAGATAAAGTCGAATGGCGTTATACGACAAATCTCGGTAAAGACTTAGGTGCACCGGACAGCCAATGGCCGGAATTGCCGGATAACACAACGATTATCAATATCCCCGCGAATGGTCAGCAAGATCAAAACTTAGCCATTACACAGGCTATGAAAGCAAAAGGGAAAGTCGTCATTCATATGCCGGATAACACTTCCAAAGTATATCTGGACTTGAACGACGTGCGAAGCGGCAGCCCTTCGATCTTAGCGGAGAGAGGGAACATCACATTCACCATGGATAAAGGAACGACGATCCAAACCGGAAATTCGAAGTTCGAGTTGTTATCGAACTACGCTACGGAAGATTCCGGCGTGCTTAAGCTTGTGAAAGGTAATCTCGCAAGTGAGAGCAAGGAGCTGGAGGCTCTGAGTCATGTAATCGGCATGGGCGGCGAGAATGAGTCGTTCGTCTTCGATCGTCCTGTTACGATTGCGATCAAGGATGGTAAAGGTCAATCCGCCGGCTATATCGAAAAGGGTGCATTTACGCCGATTGCTGTGTACGGCTCCGAGGAAGAAGGCATTAAGGCGACGAAAGATAATAAGAAGCTCACCTATGCTTTCGTTGCCGGCAATGATCTGGTTATCAAGACGAACCATTTCACCTCATTCGTCACTTACACCGCTGCGCACGCAGAATCGGGCAGCGATGTGGATGTGAGCAAGCAATATACAGATGCGAAGCAAATCTCTGCTTGGGCTGCAAGCGCGATCGGGACGGCTACGAGTAAAGGTTTCGTTCAAGGCAACTCAGGAAAGTTAAATCCGAAAACAAAGATTACCAGAGCGGAGTTCGCCAAGCTCATGGTCGAGGTACTCGGTTTGAACAAGGCAGCAGGTACAACGAGTAAATTTACCGACGTACCGCAGAACAAATGGTTTGCAGCCTATATTAATACCGCCTATACTGCAGGAATTATTACGGGGTATGAGGATCGGTTTCATCCATATGATACGATTACTCGTGAGCAAATGGCAGCCATTGTGGTGCGGGCATTGCATCTTCAGCAAACTAAATTAGCAGTTCCGCTCAAGGATATGGATCAAGTATCCAAATGGGCGCAAGTTGATGTTCAGACCATCAGCGCTCTGCAGATCATGCAGGGATCGGAAAACCGCTTTAACCCTGCTGATTCGGTCACTCGCGAAATGGCGATAGTCGTCGCTATGCGAGCCTATACGTACAAGCAAGATCACGAGTCATAGACGAAAATAAAAGCAAGAGCGATGCGATCGCTCTTGCTTTTATTTTACACCGAGCAGCTCTAATCCAAGCTTCACGCTGGGATGATCCTGCTTCTCGGTAAGGAAGCTGGCATAGGCTTGGATCGTTTGGATTTCCGGCATCGGGAAATCGCACGCTACCGGGAATAGCTTCTGCTCATCCAGAAAGGATTGCGCAGCTGATTTCGTCAGAAATCCGAAAGCTTCTCCGCGCATAATCAGCGTCATGATAATGCCTGAATGGTCGATTTGCATCGTGGGAATGTATCCCGGCCCAACCATCTCCGAGAACCATTCCGGGAAGGTGAAGCCAACATGGCAGTATTTCTGGGTGAAGAAATCCGATCTGCTGACTCGAAAATCCTTCTGCGAAGAAACAAGTACAAGCTCATCTTCGAACAGTAGAACTTTCGAAACCTTCGGATGATCCGGCGGGTCATAACGGACTGCGATGTGAACCGTCCCGTCAAGCAGCAGATCTCGAACCATGTAGCTGGAGTCGATGTAACTGAATAGTTTGAGTGCCGTATCCGGATGATTTCGTCTGAATGCCAGAATAGGATCCAAGTAGCGATAGTGCCACACGGCACCTGGACCGCTTATGACGATATAATGCTCGAACTGCTCTGACACCGTGAGTTTACTTTCTTCGAATAAGCGCAGCATGCGTTCGGCATAAGGGAGGAAGGCCATTCCGGCTTGCGTTAAACTGACATTGCGATTATCTCGCAAGAATAACGTTTTCCCAATCGTAACTTCTAATGTTTTGATCCTGGCTGTGACGGCCGACTGAGAGATATGTAAGAACTCGGCAGCTTTTGTGAAATTCAGCGATTGATAGACAGCAATAAATGCCTCTAATTGTGATAGGTCCATATGTCCAGCCAACACCTCATGGATTCGAATTATTCATTATTGCATGCAAAAGATTCGTTATACAGATTATACGAAAATGAATATTATTTTGCTATTGGGATAACGATGTCCGTGGTGATCTTTGACCATCGCATTATTATTGCAATTTAGTGCTATGACGAGTACGATTTAAGTTATGCGAAGAAAGGAACGTGTCGACACTATGAATAACTTCGAGAGTATAAAGTTAACATCACTATCCAGTAAAGGTGGCTGCGGTTGCAAAATAGGACCGGCCGATCTATCGGAGGTACTGCGTAATCTTCCTGCCGCTGAGCCAAATCCCAATCTTATTGTTGGATTAGATACCAGTGACGATGCTGGCGTTTACCGCTTAAGCAACGAGTTGGCATTGGTGCAAACGCTCGATTTCTTCACGCCGATCGTGGATGATCCCTATGATTTCGGACAAATTGCCGCAGCTAACGCAATCAGTGATATTTATGCGATGGGCGGCAAACCATTAACGGTATTAAATATCGTCGCATTTCCGATCTCGACATTGGACAAACGTATCCTCTCCGAAATATTGAGGGGAGCAGCAGATAAAGTGCGGGAAGCCGGTGCAACGCTGGTAGGCGGGCATTCCATTGATGATAAAGAGCCAAAATTCGGACTTGCCGTTACAGGTCTCGTGCATCCGGACAAGGTGCGCACCAATGCCGGTGCAAAACCTGGCGATCGCTTAATCCTAACGAAACCAATTGGAGTTGGCATCTTAACTACTTCGATTAAGAAGGATCAACTGTCGCTTGAGGAGACGAAACGCCTGACCCAAGTTATGGCCACGTTGAATAAAACAGCAGCTGAGATTATGGAGCCTTATCCGGTACATGCATGTACGGACGTGACGGGATTCGGATTAATCGGACATGCTCTTGAAATGGCTAAAGGCAGCAAAACAACGGTTAGGCTTCAGCATAAGGATGTTCCTCTGCTTCCGAGAGTACGAGAACTGGCGGATCTTGGATTTGTACCGGGCGGTACGAAGAATAATTTCGCTCATGTTCAGCAGGATGTCACGTTCCCGGATGAACTTGATCAGGTCGGCCGCTGGATACTATGTGATGCGGTTACATCAGGCGGAATGCTTATTTCAGTAGCTGGTGAGAAAGCGGAGTCCCTCTTACAGGAATTACTGCAAGCTGGGGTAGAAGCGAGTATGATCGGTGAGATTACGGATGAGAGACCAGGACATATAATTGTAGACTAGAAGGGGTAGCCGATATGTTTCAAGACCTAAAGCTCCATGATTTGCTTACGCTGCGACAGCAGAAGAATATTGTCACGATTGATGTAAGGTCGCCTTCCGAATTTGAGGATGCTACCATTCCCGGCAGCTTGAATATTCCTTTCTTCGACGATCATGAGCGGGCAGAGATCGGCACGATCTATAAGCAGGTCAGCATCCAAGCGGCAAAAGAACGCGGACTTGAGATTTTCTCCGCCAAATTGCCGTCATTCATCAAGCAATTCTCCCAGATCCCCGGCAAAAAGGCTGTTTTCTGCTGGAGAGGGGGCATGCGCAGCAAAACAACTGCAACTGTCTTATCACTCATGGACATTCATGTGAGCCGGTTGGAAGGCGGCTATCGCGCTTTTCGCCAAGGCGTCATGCAAGTACTTGAAGAGCTTGAAGTGATACCTCCTGCGTATGTTCTGCATGGCAACACTGGAAGTGGAAAAACAGCGATATTGCGTCGTTTACAAGAACGGGGTTATCCGGTATTGAATTTCGAAGAGCTGGCTGGGCATCGCGGTTCCGTGTTCGGGAATATTGGCGTTAAGGCGCATAATCAGAAGAAATTTGATGCATCTCTCGTAGATGAACTAGTTGGGGTGCAGCAAGCCCCCTATCTGCTCTTCGAGGCGGAGAGTAAACGAATTGGCAAAGTCGTCATCCCTAATCAGCTGCTGCAGAAGAAAGAAGAGGGGCATCAAATTTGGTTGGATGTCCCACTCGATACTCGGGTTCAACATATTCTAGAGGATTATCGTCCGTGGGAGCATCAAGAAGCTTGCTTGAAGTCTTTCCTTCAAATCAAATCACGCATTCATACTCCGATTGCGGCTGAGATCGAATTGTGCTTGAAAGAAGAGAGGTATGACCGCGCTGTCGAGCTTCTGCTTGTCTATTATTATGATCAACGTTATGCCCACACTGCGTCGGGGTATAGCTCAGAGAATAAAACTGTCATTACAGCGCAATCCACTGAAGAGGCAGTCGACGCCATTGAGCAATTATTACGTTCTCAGCAGCCTGCACATGCGGGAGCAAGCAATTGATTCATGTAGTTAATAAATTCGCTGATCACGGCGGATTTATTTTTTTTGCCTTTGGACGAACATTTTTCGCGCGGGCAACTCTATTTACTCGTCCCACCTTTTTGAGCCGAATGACAAAACGTTTCTCTAGACCCACATCGTAGTTGGCTGTTACGATAAGTCCACAAAGCATTGGAGAAAGGAATTTTTGCCGCAATGGAACAGCAGAAGTACGATCAATTGAAAATTGGAGAACGCGGTGCACTCATTAGTATTATCGCTTATATCATCTTATCCGGCTTAAAGCTAAGTATCGGTTATTTGACCGGATCCGAAGCTCTGCAGGCTGATGGTTTGAACAATGCAACAGACATCGCGGCATCGATCGCCGTACTTATTGGATTGCGGCTTGCTCGTAAACCGGCAGACGATGACCATCCCTATGGGCACTGGAAATCGGAAACGATTTCATCCATGCTCGCTTCTTTTATTATGATGGCTGTCGGTTTGCAGGTTCTATATCAATCGGTAACCTCGATCTTCCAAGGCGGGGAGAAGTCCCCGGATCTTCTCGCGGCGTGGGTGGGCATCTTCTCGGCAGTCGTCATGTACGGCGTATATCGCTATAACAAGAAACTGGCTACGCAAATTAACAGTCAAGCTGTTATGGCCGCAGCCAAAGATAATCTCTCGGATGCTTTTGTAAGTGTCGGCACATTCGTAGGCATCATCGGATCTCAATTTCATCTGGCCTGGCTAGACCCGCTTACAGCTATCATCGTAGGTATAATCATTTGTAAAACGGCATGGGAAATCTTCCGGGAAGCTTCGCATCATCTGTCAGATGGGTTCAACGAAGATACGATCCTCTCGTTTAAAGAGATCGTGATGAATGTACAAGGCGTAGAGGATGTTCGGGATATTCGAGCTAGAAATTATGGCAGCAACGCTGTCGTTGATGTGACCTTATTGATTAAGGCAGATATGGAATTTCAAGAAGCGCATGATGTCGCAACAAGAGTGGAACTGGAATTGAAAAATTCGTCGAACGACGTTTATGAAGTTCATGTGCACTATGAGCCGATTGAATAAGCAGCCGTTTGAATAGATGCTAAATGACCCGCAGCCGGATGCTGCGGGTTTCTTTATTAGGCAATTGGAAGATTTATGTAGCTGCGGAAAGGTGATTATAGCCAAGATGTAGAATGGTGTAGATGAAGATCAGCCTTCCCGCAAAGGAGAAATAAGGTAATGGATGTGGTGAAAACAAGCAGCGCTTTCGATGAGCTCAATCAATATGTAGGGGCTATTCAGAATCAAATTTCAGCTTCAGCAGCATCTGTCGTCGTGATCCAAAATGAGCAGATCGTTAATGAATACTATTCAGGTCATCATGATTACTCGCCAAACAGTCGAATGATAGATGAGCAATCGCAATTCAATGTAGCCTCCATTCGCAAAACATATCTGGGCTTAGCAATAAGTTTGGCTCTCTATGAAGGGAAGATTAATAGTGTTAACGATTATGTTTCCGAGTATTTGGAGGATCTGGACGACAGCATTGTCGGTCATACAACCATTCGGCATCTGCTGACGCATACTCACGGGCTTCAGGGCCCAATGAAGAGGCTGTTTCCACCGGGAACGGACTGGAAGTACAATAATGCCGGCGTAAATTTGCTTCTTCGCATTGTTCACAAGGTCTTTAATCAAACACTCGCTGAAGTATTAAGCGAACGCGTTTTTAAACCGTGTGGGTTCATTGAGACCGGCTGGAGACGTGAAAAGAAGGATAAACTGGTGTGGCTTGATGAGGAATATTTAGGCGATCAAGGCGGTGAGGCAAATCTATTCGTGAGTACAAGAGAACTTGGTTATTGGGGACAAATTCATCTGGGAAGAGGCAAGTATAGGGGGAAGCAGATCCTGCCTGCTGCGATATTTGATCAAGTCGTCACCATCGCTACACCGAGGCATCTCGATGAAACATTACCGCGACATGGTTTCTTCTGGTGGGTAAAGGACAAGATCCGTCCCTTATCGGAACTAGGGAGCGAGCTTCCAAACGGTTCTTACCAATCACTCGGTTTCTATGGCAATGCGGTATTGGTACTACCCGAGTATAATGCGGTAGCCGTTCGAATGTTAAATCAGTTGGAGTCGAATCCCACGGGCTATGATTATCTGCAAGACATTCAAGGCTTTGGTAATCTAGTCGTGAAATGTCTGAAAGCGGCGCAGTAGCTGAGGTGGATGCAGCAATCGAAGCGGATCGTCTAAGGACAGTCCTATGAATTGTACGATACTAAAGCCGAAGAAGCTCTGTCGCAACTTACGCGCAGGGCTTCTTTTCTTTTCTTGAATAAGGAAATACAAATGCTCACATGATAAAACGGAGCTTTTGGAAGGAGGTGGAAATGACATGGAGCCAAACTTTCCGGTCGATGTGAACGAAAGCATGCAAATCAATTATGAAGCTTTACGCCATATTTTGGATAACTGCGCGGATATCGTATTTCGGCCCTTAAAGCTTACAGATCAATCCGAAATTCTACTCGTTTATATCGAAGAGCTGACAGATTCAACTAGATTAGAACAGATTATTTCGGCATGCATGATAAGCCGTGATTACGACCGGCTGACACAATATAAAATCGTTGTTCACTTCTCGGAAATTGTAGCAAAAATCTTAAAAGGGAGCACGGCCATATTTATAGACGGCAAGCCTTTTGCCTATATGGCAGAGCTGACCGCTTACAAACAACGCGCAATTGATGAACCCTCTAACGAGGCCTCCATTCGCGGTCCGCGTGAAGGATTTACCGAAGACCTGATGACCAATTTAAGCATGGTTCGAAGAAAAATAAGTCACCCCAAATTAAAGTTTGAAATGCATCAAGCCGGCGAGGTAACCCATACCGATTTTGTTATTGCTTATATCGAAGAGATAGCCAAACCGGAACTTCTTCAAGAGGTCAGAAACAGACTTCAAGCTTTTCACACGAATCAGTTGTTGGACTCCGGTTATATTGAAGAATTTATCGAGGACAAGTCCTTATCCCTATTCCCGCAAATCCAAAATACGGAACGTCCGGACACTGTATCTTCGAGTTTATTGGCTGGCAGAGTAGCCATTATCGTGGACGGATCTCCGAACGCATTACTGCTGCCTATGACATTTTGGTCAGGCTTTCAAGCAGCGGAAGACCATTATGAACGTTTCATCTACGTTTCGGCGGTCAGAATTTTACGACTCTTGCTGGCCATGTTATCTTGTTTGCTTCCTTCCGTATACGTTGCGCTCACGACGTTCCATCCCCAGATGATTCCGCTTGCCGTAATGCTGAGTATTTCGGCCTCCAGAGAAGGAATTCCATTTCCAACCGTAATTGAAACCTTGTTAATGGAATTAATGTTCGAAGGCTTGCGGGAAGCCGGTCTGCGGTTACCTAAAGCAATCGGTTCAGCAGTGAGTATTGTAGGCGCATTGGTTATCGGAGAAGCAGCTGTTCAAGCGGGCTTTATATCGGCTCCTATTGTTATGATCGTAGCAGGTACCGGTATCGCTTCCTTTGCTTTTCCCAGCTATAGCTTGGCTTTGCCATTTCGATTGCTGCGCTTTCCGCTTCTAATCGTAGGTGGATTCCTTGGTCTGTATGGTGTCGCCATCGGCGTCATATTCATCATGATCCATCTTGTCACCCTGAAGTCATTCGGGGTCCCGTACTTACAACCCGTATCTCCGATCGGACAAACTATTTGGAAGGACACGCTAATACGACTGAATAAACGATTCGTACCGGCGCAGCGAAAATAATGAGGAAAATCGGTTTATTGTTCGGGTTGATTATGACCATCTTCATCTCCGGATGCTGGGATCGGAATGAAATTAACGAATATGCGTTTTGGATTGGAACCGCTCTGGATTTATCGGAGGAAGGGAACCTGCAAAAGAGCGCTCAGATCGCAGTTCCCGCTGAATTCAAGGGGAGAGGGAGCGGCAGTCAGCATCGGGCAAATATTGTTCTAACTACGACTGGTTCTTCTATCGTGGATTTGGAACAACAGATTCAAGATAAATTGCCCCGCAAGGTTTTTCTTGGACATCGCAGGTCGATTTTCATCGGAGAGAAGCTTGCGCGTAAAGGCTTAATTGAAATTATGGATCAATTTACACGAAATACCGATACGCGTATGCGCACGGATATATTTGTTGTGAATAACGGACAAGGGAGCGATGTATTGAAAATCAACAGTCCCTTTAATCAGTTTTCAGCAATTGTAGCTGTAGATCAAGACCGGTACTGTCGTTTAGGGGACTCTGCTTTACGGGATGTCTTGCTCGACGTAGGACGTGACGGCATCCGTCCTGCCATGCCGATGGTGGAGACATCGCCGAATAATGAGCTGGAGAAAGGAAAAATAATCGAAGTAAAATCCGTTGCCATCTTTAATCGACACTTGCAAATGGTCGGCGAAGTGTCCGGAAGAGAATCGCTGGAGTTGTTCTGGGTTAAAGGTGTATTAAAGAATCAATTTATTTCGGAGGAAACAGGAGAAGGCACCGTTTCTTTATTTGAATCCAACTTAAGGAAATCCGTTCGTACCGAATTTGAAGGAAATAAAATCAAAGTGTTCGTAAAGGTGGAGGGCTCCGGTAGGGTCCTTGAAAACAACACGAATATTGACATCTCGGTAACCGCGGAACGTATTCCGTTAGAACGTAAGCTAAATGAAATGAAAGCGAAGCAGGTAGAGGCAACGATTATGAAAATACAGCAGCAGTTCGGACAAGACGTGTTTGGATTCGGAGAAGAGGTTCACAGAGAACATCCTTACCAGTGGAAAGCAATCAAGAACAACTGGGATCAGATATTTCCGACAGTTGAGGTGTCGGTTAAAGTGAAGTTGAAAATTCAGAATACGGGGGCAATAGGAAGACGCATCCCAGGAATAGGAGACAGAAAGTGAAGATTTCTCCTTGGCAGTTGTTTTGGATGTTCACCACATTGGAAATTTCAATGAGTATCTGGCTCACGGTGTCTCCTTCCATCGAGATTGCCAGACAAGATGCCTGGATATCCCTAGTCGTGGCGGGGTTCATTGGACTATTCGTGACCCTGATTTGTATTCGAGTTTCGCAAAGGCATTCTACGCAAACCTTGGTGGAGTTTGCGCAGAAGCTGTTTGGGAAGTGGATCGGTAAGCTAATAGCCGTCTTGTATATTTTAATGTGGTTTTCCGTTTCGTCCGATATCTTGCGTATATTTTCATTGTTTATTAAGCAATTTCTATTTCACAATACGCCGATTTGGGTTATTGCATCGCTAATGGTCGCAGCAATGGTCTACATCAATTACGCCGGAAGTATCGAAGCGATCGCTCGTTTTAGTGAAATGGCCGGACCGCTGCTGCTGGTCGGCATAATCATTACCTTCGGATTAAACGTAACCAATCTGCATCCAGCGCTTATTTTACCCATCTACGCAGATACGGGGATACAGCCTATCGTGAAGGGCTCTTTTGTGAACGCGTCATTTCTGGGGGAGTCTATGATGATCATGATGTTAACTCCTTTTATCGCAAACTCGAAAAAGATGGTTAAACCCACGTTGCTTGCGATTTGCGTACCTTCCGTGATCGCCGTGCTTACGGCTATTATGGTCATTATGACGTTCGGGCCAAATATCGGATCCACCTTAATATTTCCGTATTTCAGCATGGTCCGATTTATTAATTATTTGGAGTTTGTTCAGAATATGGATGTTTGGATTATGTTCATCTGGATCTTCAGCGTTTTCGTAAAGTTAGCCATTTACTTATTCATTAATAGTTATGGTACCGCACAATTACTTGGCATTAAGAACTGGCGGAATGTAATCCTGTTTGCCGGCATTCTTATCTTCGCGATCTCACTCGTGCCTGCCAACATTATCGGGATGCTGGATTACGCAAAATACGTTTGGATCATTTATGTTTTCCCCATATTTATTATCGGCTTACCTCTCCTCTTCTTGTTCGTTAGCCTAATCAGAGGTCAGGGTAATAAAAAAGCCGCGTAATCGCGGCTTATTCACGAATCCAGACCAGCATTTCCCCTGGCTTACGATTACCCCACTGCGTATAAGGAACCGCATAGATGCTCTGTTTCTCAAGCTTCGGTGATGAGATTCGGTAGAGCGACGAATTCGCGGGGTCCGAATCTTCTTGGCGATACCCTTCGGCGTGAAGCGCAACTGAATTCCCATTATGCACAAGACGAATTTCAGCGTCTGCAGGAAGAATGAGATTCGGAAGGGCAGCACCATTGTCCATTTCTTCAAAGCAGTACACGAGCGGTCCGCGCTGCAAAGCTACGCGGCCTGCATTAGCGCGAACGTTCGGATGAGCGTAGATACGCTTAGGTTCCATGTCTAGTTCGAGGGCGATGACGTCTCCTTCTTGCCAGTCACGCGTGAAATAGGCGTAACCTTGGCGGATTTCAGGCTCTACAGGATTACCGTTCAAGGTGAAATGCGATTGGTTCGACCAGGACGGGATGCGCATCGCAATATTGAATAGACCGGTACCAGCCGCTGATGTAACTCGAAGACGAACATTGCCGTTCCAAGGTAACCCGCTCTCGAGCTTAAGACTTACATTTCGTTCAGCTAGCGTAAGCGAAGATTCTGTTCCGATATACAGATGCGTGTAGAGCACATCTGTGCTTGAAGTGAAGATGTACTGCCCGAGAGAGGAGAGCAGCCTCGATATATTCGGCGGGCAGCATGCGCATGCGAACCATTTTTGACGAACGGACTTGATGTGATGCTTGCCTGGATTGCCTCTGCCGGCAGCGGGCCACACCTCGAGCGGATTGACGTAGAAGAAGCTTTTTCCATCGCTAGCCAGTGCTGCCGTTACCGTATTATACAGCGCGCGTTCCATCACATCCCCGTATTCGCCGTTCGGTTCCAATTGCAGCATTCGTCTGGCGAAGAAGATCAGTCCGATCGATGCGCAGGTTTCGGAATAGTTCGTGTCATTGGGCAAATCGTAGTCGAACGTGAACGCTTCGCCGTGATGCGTTGAACCGATACTTCCGGTGACATACATCTGCTTATGCACCACATTACTCCAAAGCCTCTTGCATGCTTCCAATAAACTTGCATCTCCCAGATGAAGAGCCAGGTCAGCCATTGCGGTGTACATATAGACGGCTCTTACGGCATGGCCGGTTGCGACTTCCTGTTCGCGTACCGGCTTATGGGCTTGAAGATAGCGCAGATCCTGATGATTGTTCTGAACGACCCCGGGTGACCAGTAACTGATTCGACCGCGTTTCTCCCATTCCTCAACTAAGTAATTCGGCTGTTGACCGCGCTCTTCAATGAGGAAGCTCGCCAGCTCCAAGTACTTTTCTTCATCAGTGATTTCATAAAGTTTGACAAGTGACAATTCGATTTCCTGATGTCCATCGTATCCGCGCAGCTTGCCTGGTTCATTCCCAAACCGGGCATCGATATGATCGGCCAATCGCCTGGCTACGCTCAGCAAGGTTGACTTGCCGGTTCCTTGATAATAAGCTACAGCTGCTTCGATCAGATGACCGGCCGTGTACATTTCATGGCAGTCCATCAAGTTCGTCCAACGATTTCCCGGCTCGGCAATCGCGAAGTAGGTGTTCAAATAACCGTCTTCCTGTTGAGCAGAGGCAATTAGGTTAATCGCCTCGTCGGCAATACGTTCCAGATCGGCGTCCGGAGCGGCTGCTAATGAGTAGCCGACGGCTTCCAGCCATTTGTACATATCCGTATCTTGGAAAACGAATCCTCCGAAATGGCCTTCTTCCAATCCTGCTGCGATACGAAAGTTGCGGATAACGTGGCTAGGCTCCGCCGATTCAATTCGATCGTTCATCGCTTCCCATTGATAAGGAATGACTGTATCTCGAATGAGGCTTACAAATGTGGACCAATAGTGATCTAGGATTTGGACGGCACGAAGATCGAGTGGGGAGGATTGGGCTAGTTTGTTGTCGGTATTCATATATGCGGTTTCGCTCCTTTAACTGAACTTGCAAATCTATCATATAGGAAGAGGGATTCGGCTGTCGGTAGACGAACTAGTAGATTAGGTGTCAAAAACTGACTTCATTTCGACGAAATCGCCATGACAGGAGCTGCTGCCGAATTGCTTCCTCTATATTTACATGAACCTTATCGACTGGAAATGGGCGGGCAGTTTATGTCCGATGAAACATGGTCGCATATGGATCGAACGATTTACGATTACGAGCTCATTATTGGCGTTTCCGGTGTTGTATTCATGGAAGCGGATGGCCTTATGTACGAGGTAAAAGCAGGCGATATCCTGTTCCTGATGCCCGGTGAGCGACATCGCGGGTACCGGCTTTCATTGCCGGGTGTCTCTTTTTATTGGTTTCATTTTCATCTGCCTGAAACATTGTGGAGTGAGCCGCTGCGCCTCGTACCCCGATATGCGGAGTGCTCAAATCAGAGCCGAGTTCATATATTAGCTCGGCAATTGCTTCATGCAGCGAACGGCGGTTATCGAATTCCGCGAGCGGGGGACTATTTTCTGACCTGCCTGCTGATTGAATTGGCGGAGCAGCTCGAACATTCGAATGAGCTGGAAGCGATGGACCCAAGGCTGCCGCAATTGCTGGAATGGACGCGGCTTCACGCGCTCGATCGCGATATTTCCGTAGAACGGATCGCCGCCCATTTGGGCTATAACAAAGATTACCTCTCTCGCATGTTCAAGCAGAAATTCGGTTCCGGTCTCCTCAACTATATTCATCACATCAAGCTGGAGACGGCGAAGGAGATCCTTGCGGATTCGAAGCTTCACGTGAAAGAAGTGGCGGTACAGGTAGGTATCGGGGATGACAAGCAGTTTGCAAAATGGTTCAAGCGACTATCCGGCGTGACACCGACTGCCTATCGGGAGGCCTTTGCACGGACGCGGTTGAATAAAGGGTAATGATATAGCGAGGGATGGGGCAGAAGAGGTGATCGCGCTTTAATCGCATGGAAGGCCTCTAAATCTTGGACAAACGCTTTCTAACACTGCCAATCATCCATAACAGCAGCGGGATTCCGATGAGGAATATGGGGAAAACGATGTTTTTCCAGAATGCGGTAAAGATCACCTGGGATTCGTCCACATTACTAGGGAACAGGGCGACGACGAAGACGAGAACGCCGACGATCCAAAGCATATACCGCCATTTGCGAAATTGGAACAATTGAGCCGTTCCGTAGCTCGCCATAAATACATAGAGGCTTACTTTGATGAAAACGGTGAAGCTCATCCCGACGACTAAGAATATATCAAGGTTTTGTACGAACTCCATGACGGAAATATATTGACTTATGGAATATACCGGATAGACTAGCTTGCCTGGAACGGTGTTGCCCATCATCATCAACGTGTCGATGATACCGTTCAATAGTACGATCCCAGCGATTCCCACACTCCATAAACCGGAGGATACCGCTTTCCTTTTCTCCACAAGAAAAGCGACCAGCATCACAATCATGACCGATTCGCTCATGAAAGAAGCTGCAGGCGCGCTTCCCGTTATCACGGGCATCCAGCCCTCTGTAGGCTTGAGCGGAAGAAGACTCTCTAAGTGTAAATCTTTAAGAGATAGGACCCTGAACAATAAGATGTTAAATATGATGATAGGTCCGATGACTTCGCTGCAGCGTCCGACGATATGGATGCCTCCGTGTACCGCGTATAGGATGACCAACAAGATAAACAAGATGATGACCCATAAAGGAGTCAGCACGAACAAGGCCATATGAACGAAGTCCGCATACTCGCGCAGAATGATGCCGGCTACGGCAATCCATATAAGCAGATATACGAAGATGATCGTTTTACCCAACCATTTTCCTATTATTTTCGGGACATATTCGACGAATGTGTCCTCTGGATAGAGAAGGCTTAGCTTTATCGCGATATAGGTAACCAGCAAGGACGCCAAGCCTGCCAAGAGCATGGCGAGCGGTGCACCTTGCTTGGCCTCCTGGAACGTTGGGCCGAGCACTAGCATGATTGTCATGCCGATCTCCATCGTAAACATCAGCCAAAACAATTGATATTTCGTCAGCTTCATCATAGAGCTCCTTGCCGATTATTCGATATTGGGAGGCGGTCCTTGGAGTCCAATTCGCCTGATCTTCACGTGCGAATGAACGGTAATTTTCGCATCGGAAAACGATTGCTCCCATCTGGCGTTTAATGCAGCCCAATCTTCTGGATGCTGTCGATTGATTGCTTTTCCAAAATGGAACACATCGACTTTGAACTGCTTTTGCGCTTTATGAACCACATTTAATACTGCCGTCTCGACATGATGATTCAGCACGGTTTCGTATAGACGAAGGTTATCGGGATTTCGAAGATCTAATACCGGAATGCTCTCTAGAACGACTCCGTTGCCCTTCAGTTCGATATCGATTTTCACTCGGCTGCCGTCAACTGTGGTTTGCAGCTTACTTTCCGGTTTTCGGACACTCACATTAAACGTTCCTTTTCCATTCGGCAATGCTATCGTAATCGGAATGCTGTCGGTTTGATTAGTCACCCATAATCGAAAAGCACCTTCCTGCCTATCGTAATAACCGGCTAACTGTTCCTTACGGTTAAAAACCGCGCGGCCGTATAATTGTATCGTTTTCTTGCGAAGTTTCGTATCGTATATGATTTCTACGGCCGGAAGGGTCGGACCGCTTCCTTCAACGTTTTGTTCAATGAGCAGCTCCAGTAACGAATTGCCGGTTCTCTTGCCAAGACTATGTCTTAATTTAGATAGGGCAATAGCAGGCATCTTTTCAAGTGGATAGGACATTTGCATAAAGGCAAGGGCAGTTCCCCCCTTTACGACCCAAATATCCGATTTGAGCCGGCTGTCGGGGTCCCGAGTTACCGAGTCCATCAGGTTCGAGATGCCGGCCGTTGCCATCTCTTCTCCAATGTAGATATTATTGCGATGCCCCCGGGTTATTCTTCGCGACAGCTTTAACTGCAAATCTAAGAGACAGTCAGACACAGTCGATCCGATCCCCGTTTCAATTATGTACGATTGTTTCTCTCCACCGCCGGCTTCCCCGGATTTCGAAGGAACCATGAATTGTCCGATTAACAATAGCTTCCCATTCTCAAGCCGATCGACACCGGAACCGAGCTCGAATAAACGGTCATTCAATTCACGGCGATCCCAGCATCCGGTTAAGAGAAGCAGGCAAATGATGGCCGCCAACAAACCAAGTCGTTTGCTCCGCATATTACCTCCGCGTAGGCTTTCTTATTATTGAGGCTTTGAGTGAAAACTTTTTCCACCAGGGAACGCGTATGAGAACATCTTTGATTTGATCCGGCTGATAAGGAGCGATAGGGGATAAATAGGGAACTCCGAACGACTCCAATCTAGCCATGTGGATTAAGATAATGAGTGTTCCCATAGCGATTCCATATAAGCCAAGCGCTCCGGAAATAAGCAGAAGCGGAAACCGTAGAATACGGAAAGGGATGCTCATGTTATAACGCGGAATGGCGAAGGACGCAATTCCGGTTAAGGAGACGATAATGACCATCGGTGCCGACACGATTCCCGCCTGGACTGCGGCTTCCCCGATAACCAGGGCACCGACGATGCTAACGGCAGAGCCTACGGCTTTGGGCAAGCGTACGCCCGCCTCGCGTAAGCCTTCGAACAGAAATTCCATCAGCAGGGCTTCGATGACACCGGGGAACGGTACGCCTTCGCGAGCTGACGTGATGCTCAGCAAGAAGTTCGTCGGAAGCAGCTGCGGATGGAACGTCGTAATTGCGACGTACATCGAAGGCAGGTACAAGGAAATGGTAAACAGAATAAACCGGCTCCACCTCACCAGCGTGGCATAGATGAATCGCTCGTAATAATCCTCGACGGCTTGAAAGGCCGTCCAGAACGTAATCGGCACGATTAGGGCAAGAGGCGTTCCATCGGTTAGAATCGCGACTCTCCCTTCCATTAGGCTGGCTGCCACGATATCCGGACGCTCGGTATTCATGACTTGGGGGAAAGGACTGAATGATGTATCTTCAATGAATTCTTCGATATATCCGGATTCCAGAACAATATCCATTTGAATGTCGGACATTCGCTGTTTGACGAGCTCTACTAAGTCCGGACGCGCTTTTCCCTCTACGTAGGCAATGATGATTCTAGTCTTGGAATACGTTCCAACAGTGACAGAGACAAACTTGAGTGTCGGCGATTGAATTCTTCGACGCAGGAGACTAGTATTGGTTTGAAGCGTCTCGGTAAAGCTTTCTCGTGGCCCTCGGACTGCTACTTCGTTGGCTGGCTCTTCGACTCCCCGGTGCTCGGAACCGGACATATCAAGAATTATCGCTTCCGGCTCACCGTCTACGAAGACAACCAGGCAAGCACGCAAGATCGATTCGACGATTTCTTGCAAACGGCTTTCGTTCCGGATTGGCCGTACGATAGCAAAATGCTCTTTCAAGATTGGGAAGTCGACCGTGTCTTGGCCGACGCGGGTACCGCTTTTCTCTAATAGCCAGGATTGAAAGAGAGGCGATTTGATTTCGTTCTTGTCGATCATGCCGTCGACGTAGACCATAAGAATCGTACAGTTGTCGGACAAATCAACCCGTTGAAAGATGATGTCAAAGCAATGCTGGAATAGTTGCCGAAGCATCGCTTCATTCTCGCCTAAGTCGGCGCTGATCATTTCCCGGGGGTAGGAAACCGGATTTCGAGAGGAGATCAAGACGTCACAGCTCCCTCAATTTTTCCATATTATGCTACGGAAATGGATCCTTTATACTAACAAGGAGCAATAGAAAAAGGCTACCGTTTGTAATCGGTAGCCTTAAACATGGAATGGGGGAGAGTTGTGTACCCATCATTTATTTGGGATTGGTAATATCGAATATTTTGCCAATCATACCGGCTGAACCCAGCGCATTCACTGCGTCAGTTGGGATAAAGATGGTGGTTGCCCGGCCCTCCGCCATTTGGCCAAGAGCCTCGAAAGATTTATAGGCAAGAATCTGAGCGTCCAGACCGGCTACCTTGATCGCCTCGATTCTCGCTCGTTCCGCATTCGCGACATGTTTAATCGCTTCTGCTTTTCCGATCGCTTCCAGCTCTTGCGCCTTTTGCTTGGCTTCCGCATCCAAGATTTGCCGCTTCTTCTCTGCTTCGGCTGCAAGGACGACTGCAGCTTGCTGCGCCTCAGCGCGCAGTACGGTTGATTGCTTCTCACCTTCAGCCTGCAGGATGATGGCGCGTTTCTCACGTTCAGCCCGCATTTGTTTCTCCATTGAATTCTGAATATCGGCCGGAATGGCTAATTGCAGCACTTCGACGCGGTCGATACGAACGCCCCAATTTTCGGATGCCTGATCAAGGACCAGACGCAAATCAGTTTGGATGCGGTCGCGGTTGGAGAGGATTTCGTCCAATTCCATCTTACCGATCGTCGCACGAAGCGCCGAAGCCACAATGTTATGTATGCCGCCAACGTAGTTGGCAATGCCATAAGTGGCGAGCTTGGCATCAACGACAGTGAAGAACGTAGCAAGCTCTATGCCGATCGCGACGTTGTCCTTCGTAATGACGGATTGCGAAGGGACCGTTTCCTGATGGATTCTAAGGTCGTGGCGACGCCGGATATTATCTATAACCGGAATGATCAAATTCACCCCGGCGTGGAGCGTTTTATTGTATTTTCCCAGTCGCTCGACAATCGCTACGGTTTGCTGGGGAATAATTCGAATCCCCTTGATTACAACGGCAACCACTACTGCCAGAATAACGATAAAAACGATAATCCCAACCAATCTGCATCTACTCCTTTGTCACGAATAATTTGGTTACTCGAACCTCTGCTACAGTTACTTTGCTTCCTTCTTCAATTCTTTCGTTAGCTACAGCGGACCATATCTCGCCATGGAGTTTGACCAAACCGGCTTCGTCCGGAGAAATCGTCTGAACGACAAATGCTTCTTGTCCCACCAAATAATCGGAGAGCTGTGGGATCATGGATTTTGACGAAGAGGGGATTAGTTTACGAAGGAGAGGCAGCAGGAAGACATACATCAGGGCAATCGCAACAACGAACGTGAAGCATTGAACCAAGATCGGGAGTCCCGCAAGTGCGGTAATCATGGTGAGGACGGATGCGGCAGCAAGGAGTAGAAAATAGAACGTCCCCGTATGCAGCTCGATCAGTACGAGCGCGGCAGTCAGAATCAGCCAAGCTAAGGCGTACATGAATGTCCTCCTTCAGAAAGCGTCCATTTCTATTCGTATGTTTCTACTTCTAGTTCAGAACATGAAGCCGATATATTCCAATAAAATCCTGCAAACCGATGTCCGATCACCTATACTAATAGTGATGAACAAAGAAGCATAAGGAGGACATGCCCGAATGGATATGCACCAGATGCTAGAAGAGCTTGGCGTTACGGAAGGTACACTAAGTGCCGAGGAGAGGCAGACGCTCGATGAACAAGGTTATATTGTTTTCGAACGATTGATTGACGAAGCATGGTTGGAAGTACTAAGAGAGAAGTATGAGGAACTCATGGCCAAAGCTGCGGGTACAATTGCACATCAACGTGAAGCCGGAACGAGAAGGCTGTTTGATTTGGAAAATCAAGGACCTGTATTCGACGGGCTATATACGTTGCCGAAGGTAGTTGCATCCGTCGCCTATTTGATCCAACGGGATTTCAAATTTGTGACCTTGAACGGACGTGATGCCGTACCCGGGGAAGGACATCAATCCTTGCACAGCGATTGGCCATGTGCGCCGGGAGGGCCTATCAATGCCGTCACCTGTGTGTTGATGTTGGATGACTTTACACTTGAGAACGGATCAACCCGCGTCGTACCGGGAACGCATCGCTCGGGAGTTAACCCCGTTACAGATTGGGAAAGCGGTAAGGCGCTTGAATCTCATCCGGATGAAATTCAATTGCTTGCGCCTGCAGGTTCCGTTGCTGTGATGGTTAGCCATCTGTGGCATGGGGGAACAACAAACCGAACATCAGGAACACGCAGAGCCGTGCATCCTTTCTATATGGCGAGGGATCAGCAACAATCGCCCGGACATTTGAACGCCAAGGAGTATATCCGCGTCAAAACCTATAAGCGCCTTTCGCCGGCGGCACGTTATCTGCTCGATGTGGAGTGGGACACGATCTAATTAAATTCGCAGGAACAGTGTTTTGCAGCGTGGTTTCCGTGAATAATGAGAAGATCCGGATTGGTGTGGGAGGTACGAATTAAGATTTGAAAATCGTCTTACGAGTTGGCTTGCGTCATGACACCTTTAGGTACAAAACGCGGATCGATAACAGCGATAGCCAAATGGAATCAAACGGTATGCGGCAGCGATTCTTTTTGAGATTCAGTTATTATAGGAGGGAACAGCATGGAAGTTTTTGCAGATTATTTAGAGGACATTGAAAACCCGCAGCATCGTGCTCGAACGGAAGAAGTTTTAGAATGGGTAGCTGACACATTTCCCGATCTAGAGCCAAAATTCGCTTGGAAACAGCCTATGTATACGGACCACGGCACGTTTATTATTGGTTTTAGTGTATCCAAACAGCATTTGGCCGTTGCCCCTGAGAAAGCGGGGATGAATGAGTTTACTGCTAGAATTAAGGAAGCCGGCTATACGCAAACCAAGCTGTTATTTCGAATCGAGTGGAATAGTCCGGTGGATTACGCATTACTTGAGCAAATCATCACATTTAATAGGATGGATAAAGCAGATTGTTCAACTTTTTGGCGAGCATAAGGAGGCACTACAATAATGAAGCTACGTTGTGCGATACTGGACGATTATCAGGAAGTGGCGTTGACTGCTGCGGATTGGTCGCCGATTCTTAACAGGGTGGAGGTAAAGAGCATTACGCGGCATATCGATCAACAGGATGAACTGGTCGAGCTGATTGCCGATTGTGAGATTGTCGTCATTATGCGGGAGCGGACGCCATTCCGCGAATCCCTTCTGGCTAAGCTTCCTCGATTGAAGCTGCTCATTACGACAGGTATGCGCAATGCTTCGATTGATCTGAATGCAGCCGCTTCGAGAGGTATAATCGTATGCGGAACCGGTGGCGCCGGCAATGCAACAGCCGAACTCACATGGGCATTACTACTCGCCTTATCCCGAAATATCGTGCAGGAGCATAATGCTATAAGAAGCGGCCAATGGCAAAGCACCATCGGCGTAGATTTGCACGGCAAGACGCTTGGTGTACTTGGACTTGGTAAATTAGGCAGCCAGATCGCCAAATTCGGACAAGTGTTCGGCATGAATGTCATGGCGTGGAGCCAGAATTTAACGCAACAACGAGCGGACGAGATTGGGGTGAAATTAGCAGCTTCCAAGGATGAGCTTCTGGAGAACAGTGATTTTGTCTCGATCCATCTCGTGTTGAGTGAGCGGACAAGAGGATTAATTGGTGCTGAGGACCTTAAGCGTATGCGTCCTACTGCACTCCTAATCAATACTTCCCGAGCTCCAATCGTTGATCAAGCAGCACTTGCGGAAGCCTTACAGAGCGGGTGGATCGCCGGCGCTGCAGTAGATGTGTTCGAGGTGGAGCCGTTGCCGAAGGACGATCTATACCGATCGCTTCCGAATCTGCTAACTACTCCTCATATCGGCTATGTATCACAAGCCAGTTACGAGAAATTTTATTCGGACATCGTTGAAGATATTGAAGCCTATTTATCCGGTGCTCCGGTCCGAATCTTTGCCTTATAGTTGAGGTCTTCCCTATGTAGATGGAGTGCGAACTGATGCCGGATCAGGTTGCACTCTATTTGTGTTGCCCGAATCAGTAATTCGAACATTCAATGCAATAATGCAAATCTAATAATAAATTACCGGTACAGTTTGCTTCAGGTGTAGGATCAGCTGCAGCACATGCAATCGTAATGCCTGTCAAATTCTCGAAGAAGAAGGTAATGGAACGACCGGGAGCAACGACTATGACATTGGAAATAGCATGATCTACATAAGTTAAAGTCATCGTACAATGTAAACTAGTATTCACAATCGTAAATGAACCTCTTGTAATCATACTTGTTAAATTACGAAAATAAATCATCTCATCGCTCGGGCAGGGTTGGAAGATGGGATTACATTGCTGTAGATTGACAAGTTGTTTTTCTGGCGTGGTTTTGCAAAAGTTAAAAACCGCTGTGCCGGAGGAAGACGTACACATATTCGATCACACCAACCCTTCCATTCTATCTTTTCCATCATATGAATCTATGGCCGATATAGGGATGGTTATTATCCTAACTTTTGCTACATACAATCAAATTGGTTGTTTGCCACGAAGCAGATTGTTTAGGGAATCCATACTATGAGAAAGAGAGGTTAGTAGGAGGGGATGGCAGCACAGATGTCCAAGTGTCATAAGTACAGACCGATCAAGAAACGTTGCCATCACAAAAAAGCAATGAGGATAAGAAGACTGGTGTGCATCGCTAAATGCCTGCCTATTAAGCAAGCATGCGATGGCATGACGCCTCGAACTTATTTTAGCTTTTTACCAGACTCCAACCATCTTCCATCGGGCACGATCACCTTGGTGAATAATAGCAAACAATGTACCATGCATATGATCGTGATCATGGATCATGGGCAAGCAGAAACTTTTGAAGTTGCACCGAATTCTTCATTTACAGCCGTTGTAGCAGACTTATTAGCCATCAAAATGATCTGCATGGGACAATCCGAAACGGATTTCTGTCATGGAACATTGGAATTGGATTTATTTTATATCTTAATCTTGTAACGACACGAGGGAGTGTTTCATCTGACCTATAATGATTATGCAACTCTGGTTTCTTTGCTGATCTCGGCAGGAGCGTTCTACTATACTTACATTACAAATACGAAGAAGTATGAATTATCCAGCGCTTATCGGAAGGAACTATTAGATTGGTATTCGAAAACAGTAGAAGTGCTGATTGTATTAAGAAATGAAGTGCGTTCTTCTTCTGTCAATCAAGAGTTGTTTAGAGATCAAAAATCAAAGCTGTCTGCACTGATTGAAGTAGGTCGATTCTATTTCCCCAACGTTGATAAACAGGATGGATTCGGTGAAAATAAACTTCCTGCGGCTAGAGGATATCGGCACTTAACCTTAGCTTTGCTTGTTTATTCCTACCGACGCCAAGTATTTGAGCACACATAAAATCAAACAGGCTGCCCATCGGCAGTCTGTTTGATTTCTAAGAGCGTACTTACTTGAAAAAGAGAAAATGGGTCGGAACCGGGCGAGGTCGTCCGTCCGAAGGATGATTGACGACGCGGCCATTGAAGACGAGCGTCGACGAACCTCCACCGTCCAGGTTGTAGCCATCGATCGCACCGTATCGCTGAAGCAGATACTGCGTTTCTTGAAGCGTTGCGCCAGAACTACCATTCTCGTTACGTCCATCGATGACGAGAAAGAGCAGCTGGTTGTCCTTATAATTAGCAATAATTGTCCGAGGCGCGCGCAATGGGCTAGTCCGCCATTTGTCCGGGATCGGCTGTGCGCTACCATTTTGCAAGAGGACCGGAACAAAAGAAGCCCCGAATTTCGGATTCTCGCTATCCAGATGCGATTTACTCGCATACTTGCCGCCGATCAGCTCTAACTTATCGTTCAGCCCTACGAAGAACAAATCTTTAAAGGAAGGAGAGAAGCCATTCAAATAATTGCCGTTCATAACAGTGGTACCTAGCGGATAACGTTTGTTGCCATCATCAGCGAAGCCGCCGGCGTTCACACCGGCTATGGCATGGTAACGACCAACGGCCGCAAGCGTTGTCTCCGCTCCGCCGTTTTTGTCCTGACCTAGGACCATTTTCATGGCGTCAGGCGATTTCAGTTTAATCTTAAGTGCATACCCATTGAAGTACTGCGCATGAATCACAAATAGCTGTGCACGGACGTTATCTGACTCTATCTGCTGCATTGGTGCACCGATCTTCCGCGTAATGCGTCGGTCATAGATCCGATAGGGACGATTTGCCTGCGCGCCGGCGATCGAAACGATGGCATCCATGTTTTTGTTCGTTGTCGTATAAAGCTGGATGGATTTCTTGAGTGATTTGGCAGTGACGAGCGCCGTCTTCTTCGCTTGGTCCAAACCTGCTGTCAGCTTCTCGGTGTCCTCCGGAACATTGGCATGCGTTAGTGCCAGCTTCGGAAAAGTACTGTCCGGAAGGGTGATTGACAGATCCGCAGCCATCAGCCAAATGACTAGTCCGATGAACGGCGCGCATGCCATCAGGCAGAATCGGTTGATTTGTTTCATGTTCAGCGTCATTTCAACACGTCCAAACTTTTCTGCAGCTCGGCCAGTTTTTTCTTCACTTCGTTCAACTGCGAGAACAGCTTATTGCTGTTGTCGGTTTTGTTATTTGTATTATCTTTAGTAAATTCTAAGAGCTCATTAAGTGCGTCGACTTTGCCCTGCACCTTATTCAGCTCACCGGAAAAATCGGTCTGCATCTGCTTTAGCTGTGCATCGTAATTTTGCTGCATTAGCGTAATTTGCTGCGCCGTTTGAGCGCTTATGTCTTGTGTCAATTTATCCTTTACTTGGCCGGTATACCAGACTGTGCCTGCGATGCCACAGCTGATTAGCAGCGCCCAGGCTGCAAGAAACATCGGGACAGATGGCTTTGATTTACGGGAAGCTCTCTCGACAGATCGGTTTGCCGACGTCGGGACATTCGTTTCCATGCTATGAATCTCTCCTCTTACTATCATTCAGAACTTATATTTTACCACAAAAATAGTAGAGGAAAAAGAAAGGTTAAAGACAGAGAGAAACTGGAAAGCTTTTTGTCTTCCGTTAGAAGGGGTTTATCTTACTCTATCGAATATTCAAATGGAATCAGTCACCTCAATTGAAAAATGAAATGAGGAGAGTTCCCGGGATGAAAGAAAAAACGTTTATTCCTTTCGGTTTTCAATACTACCGCTCGCCAACACCATTTCGCAATCAATGGGCGAAAGACATGGAAATAATTTCCTTGAACGGCTTTAATTGCGTCAAGCTCTGGGTGCAATGGAGGGATTGCCATCCATCTGAGAACACCTTTGTGTTCGACGATATCTTGGAACTAATGGATTTGGCGGAAAGCCATCGGTTGAAAGTCGTACTTAACGTCATCTTCGACGTCGCGCCGGTATGGTTTTACAATAAATATCCGGATTCGCTGATGATAACGGCAGATGGCACCGTGCTTAAACCGCAGGCGCTTAGCTACCGGCAAATCGGCGGGGCTCCGGGACCCTGTTATCATCACGAGCCGGCACAACGAGAGAAGGATCGTTTTCTTGCGGAAGCCGTCAAGAGACTGGGCCGCCACTCGGCACTCTGGGTATGGGATCTATGGAACGAGCCGGAATTGACGACGGGTATTAAGCGAAAGCTTTCGTTCGAGAACCAGGTTTGCTATTGCGATCATTCTCTCTCTGCATTCGCTGTATGGTTACAAAACAAATACGAATCATTGGATGCCTTTAATCATAAATGGCTGCGCGGGTACACCGATTGGAACGAAGTCGAACCGCCGAGAGGTCAAGCGATTTTTAACGACATGGTGGACTGGCGGCTGTTCATGTCCGATGCGCTCACCGAGGACTTAATGCGAAGAATCAAGGTAGTCAAGGGAATGGATCAGGATCATCCGGTCATGGTCCATACTGTGCCTTCGCCAATTTTCAACTTGATAACGGCGGGTTCGGATGATTTCATGCTGGCCGAGCCTTGCGACCTGTTTGGCAACAGCCTCGGTTCCTCTGCATGGTCCGCCGACCTGCTGTTGTCCGCGGCAGGCGGGAAGCCCGTCATCAATTCCGAAATACATGCTCTCCCCGGCAATACCGCGCTAAAACCTCAGAAGCTCAGTTGGTCAGAGTTGAAACGACATATTCTCATTCCGCTTTCCAGGGGGATTCTCGGCTATCTATTCTGGCAGTATCGTCCGGAAACGCTGGGACATGAGGCTCCGGCTTGGGGCAGTACCTATATGGATGGCAGTGAAACCCCTTGGCTGAGGGATATGGCGGTATTGAACTTGACCATTCAACTTCATGGCGACAAACTTACTCTATCAACCCGCCCTTCAGATGGTATTGCAATCTTATTCAGCTCGGAGAACCAAATCGCCAATTTCGCTGCCTATGCGCATTTAGACACGTATAACGATTCCGTGCAAGGTGTACATCAACTGCTCCATGATCTCAACTACAAAGTGGAATTTGTCCACGACAGGAAGTTGAATCGGGAAACACTGGAACAGTTCAGATGCTTATGGATGCCGTATCCTCTTTATTTAAGCGGGGACTTAAGTAAGTTGATCCGTGATTGGGTGGCAGACGGCGGAATTCTTCTGTCCGAGAATTCCTTCGGAGCGCTTCAAGCAGAAGACGGAACGCATAGTTCTGTCGTTCCCGGTTACGGCTTCGATGAAATATTCGGTGTACGTGAGACATGGATTCACTCGGTTGAGCACCTGGACCACAGTTATCATCACGTCGTTGCGGAGTCCCGAAGTGCGATTCCGATCGGCAGCCGGCTTATTACGTCCGTTAACTCGGACGAAGCGAGTACTTTGGACGTAACATTGGAAGGCTCTTATTATAAAACGGACATTACAGTCCGGCAGGATGTCGAGATAGTGGCCGAATTTGCCGAAGATGGCATGGCAGCCATCACCTGTGCCGATTACGGGCGCGGCAAGGCGGTTTGGATTGGTACATTGCTGGCAGCAGCTTATCAGCGGAATCCCCAAGGCGGAACGAGGACGTTTTTCAGAGAATTGCTTCAACATAAATTCGGTTTAACGCCTTATGTGACGATTCATGGTGAGGATGGCGTTCGCGGTGATGCGCTTTCCTGGGAATCGGAAGGGGGAAGCGGTAGTTTCGTGTTCGCATACAATTGGAGCAATTCCGATAGCGAGGTCAGCATCCGGCTGCCAAAGTCCTATTCGATAGTAGAGAGTTGGTTTGAAGATGGGGACGTTTCATTGGAGTCAAGCGTTGACGCGTCTTCAAGTCTTCGTGTTCGAATTGCCCCTGGGGATATTCAGGTCTTTACAATGAGCACAAAAGGGAGTTAGTAGTAAGTTTTCTATTCGCTAATTTGCTCAATATGGGGATAGCAAGGCTGTCGGATTGAATCCGGCAGCCTTTCTACATGATAGGTTTGTAAACATTTATAGTCAAAATGTATATGATAATATACAAAATGACGATAATCATATATAATCCCAATATGGAGGTGATGAGGTGGCTGAATTACGCAACCGCGTCCGAGAGTTGAGGGCTCGCGATCGATTGTCGCAAGGCGATCTTGCCCAATTAATCGGCGCATCCAGACAAACGATTGCCTTAATCGAAAGAGGGGATTACGCGCCTTCGATCGTATTGGTCTTGAAGATCTCGGCTGTTTTTCAAGAGCAAGTGGAGTCTATATTTTTCTTAGAGGGGGATGGGGAGAAGAATGAAAGCTAAATCGAAAAATATAACCGTGCTGTATTTGCTATTCATGATGGTCGTTGGAGGGATTTGCGGCTTCCTTCTAACCAGCGATTCAATTCCGCATCCGGACGATTTAACGTTTAACCCCGGGATATTTTACGACTACGATATGATATTCGGGGTTATAGCCATTGCTTGTCTCTTATTCACGATATGGAGTATCATTGGAATTCTTCGGTTATCGTCAAAATCGAATAGCGAGCCTTATAGGTTAGAGGAAGAATATACTGTACGGGAGCATGCGGTTGGCACGCTCATGAAGATGGGCGCTTTCAATTATATGACAGCCTTTTTGTGGTTCGCGCTTTGCATGGCCTATTTCGCCAGCAGGGAAGCTCAAGCCAATGATCAAGAGATCTTCCTGATTGTGAACTTGTTTTGTTCTGTTGTATTTATCTTAATTGCGGTTCTTTTGCAAGCCATCATCCTTCGTCATTATAACAAGCTGTTTCCGGATCGCTCGATCTCGATGCGTTCAAGAAACGCTCAACGCGAGTTGTTCGATAAACTGGATGAAGCTGAGCGATTCTATGTTTATCGGTCCTCTTATAGTTCCTTCAAGGCTGTTAATCTGCTGCTCTATAGCAGCATTTTGTTCTTCGTTCTTTATTCCTTCCTGTTTGAATTTTCGCCGTTGCCTATCATAGTTCTCACCATTATCTCTATTGTCCAGAAAGCCGTATACTTTCGCGAAGCAGGTAGAACGGGTAAATAACAACTCGAGTGTCTGCGATTTGTAGCAATTGAAAGAACTGAACCCGGAAATAAAAGCTGCCGTCTAATTCGGCAGCTTTTATTTTTTGATAGGGGTGAAACGAAAGAAACGATAACAACTCCTTGGCTTTATCGATATGAACTTAAGAACCGATGCTTTTTTTGGAGTTGACAATCCAAAAACGGTTTGTTAGTATGAGCTCTGTGGAATGGATTGAACACTCCAAAAAAACAAAAGGGGATAGAATAATATGAATTCAAAACAAACAACAGCACTTATTACAGGAGGAACAAGCGGAATTGGTCGGGCAGTTGCGAATCAACTCGCCGCACAAGGCGTCCATGTCGTGGTTGCGGGTCGCAATGTAGAGCGTGGCGAACAGACAATTAAGGCTATTCGCGCAGCGGGAGGAAAAGCAGATTTCGTGCAGACGGATCTTAGCGACGCGTCGAGCGCAAGAAGCCTGGCGAAGCGAGCAGTCGAACTAGGTAACGGACGAATCGACATTCTTGTCAATAATGCAGGCGTCTTCCCATTTGGACCGACGCATGAAACGACGGAGGATGATTTTGAACGCGTGTATGCACTGAACGTCAAAGCACCTTATTTTCTAGTCGCCGAATTGGCGCCGCTGATGGCGGAAAGTGGCAAGGGGGCGATCGTCAACATCTCGACGATGCTCGCCGATTACGGAATGTCGGGTATGAGTCTATACGGTTCGAGCAAAGCGGCTATCAACCTGCTTACCAAAGCGTGGGCGGCCGAATACGGCCCAAGCGGGGTCCGTGTCAATACCGTTAGTCCAGGACCTACGCGCACCGAAGGAACTGATGCCATGGGCGAAGGTCTTGATCAACTTGCTGCCCAAGCGCCGGCAGGCCGTCCAGCTTCAGCGGATGAGATTGCAGAGGCTGTCGTCTTCCTCGCGACGGATCGCGCTAGCTTCATTCATGGCACAAACCTTGCCGTCGACGGTGGACAAACCGCAGTTTAATTTTTTTAGTCATGACGATCTGAAGAACCACCGCTTTTTTATGGATTGTAAATTCCATTTTTGTTATACTACATGCATGGAAAATATAATGGATGTTAAAAAACCAGAGCAGCGGCTGACGAAAAAAGGAAAAGAAACACGCGCACGTATCGTCGCTGCCGCGGCCAAATTGATGTTTGATCGCGGCGTTGCGGGTACAAGCGTGGAAGACGTACAGCGGGAGGCTAAGGTCAGCGCCTCCCAGCTGTACCACTACTTCAAGGAGAAGCGCGATCTCGTATTGGCGGTTATTGTGTATCAAACCGAACAGGTGCTGGATGCCCAGGAGCCTCTGCTTAGCCATTTGGATAGCATGGAGTCGCTTCGCGCGTGGCGCGATGCAGTTGTGAAGCTACAAATTGAACGGCAATTCCAAGGTGGCTGTTCGATTGGCTCGCTTGCCAGTGCCCTGGCGGATACAGATCCGGAAGCTCGAAGCGAGCTCGTAGCCGGATTTATGCAGTGGGAGCTCGCTATTCGCAAAGGAATTCGCGCAATGTATGACCGTGGAGAACTAAGGGCCGATGCGGACCCGAACCATCTCGCGCTTGCGCTGTTGACTGCACTTCAGGGAGGGCTTCTCCTTACTCAGGTTAGAAAAGAGACGAATCCGCTCGAAGCGGTGTTGGACGCTATGCTAGCGCATATCGGTACATTCATCGTCTGAAGTGCCGCCAGATCATGTTGTAGAATTGCCGGGCCGCGTTCGCGCGGCTTTTTTTATTTTGTAATCATGGATAATTGTTCTGCTTTGTTAGGAAGCTAATGATAAAGATAACCCCACTAACTTTCTAAAAGGAGCAAGCCTACAATTGAATTTAAACAGCAGCAAGTTCTGGTTTCGATTAGCCATGCTTGTGACTTTATCCTTAGTATTGACGACGCTCGACTCGATATCCTTAACGGTTAGTGCGAACTCGTACGGAGCCCCGCTTGAATCCGAAGCGGATTCGAAAGCCATTCGACCGTTTCAAGTGCATATTCCTGAGGCGGAACTTACCGACTTGCGCAGGCGTATTCTTGCGACAAGATGGCCGGATAAAGAAACGGTGTCGGATCAATCGCAAGGTACGCAGCTTGCAACGATGAAGAACTTGGCCCATTATTGGGCGAACGATTACGACTGGCGCAAATTCGAGGACAAGTTGAACACTCTGCCGATGTTCGTCACCAATATCGATGGGGAGGACATTCAGTTCATTCACGTCCGATCGAAGCATGAAAACGCGCTGCCAATCATCATTATGCACGGATGGCCGGGCTCGATTGTCGAGAAGCTGAAGTTAATCGACCCACTGACCAATCCCACGGCCTATGGCGGGAAGGCATCGGACGCGTTCGATGTCGTCATTCCGTCGATGCCTGGTTTTGGCTTTTCGGGAAAACCGACCGCGACCGGTTGGGGTCCTGACCGCATAGCTCGTGCTTACGGAGAGCTGATGAATCGACTTGGTTACAAGAAGTATGTGGCGCAAGGCGGCGACTGGGGCGCTATTATAGCAGAAGTAATGGCTGTCCAACAGCCTAGTGGACTGATCGGCATTCACACCAACTTGCCCTTTGTAGTTCCGTCCGATCTTGAGAAGGCGATTCAATCCGGCAAGGGCTGCCCGCCTAGTCTGACTGGCGAAGAAAAACGAGCTTGCGAGCAGCTGGACTTCTTTTACAAGCATGTTGCATACGCCCTGATGATGGGAACTCGCCCGCAGACGCTTACGGGGCTTGCGGATTCGCCTGTAGGTATGGCCGCTTTTATGCTGGACCATGATGCGAAGAGTCTGGATTTGATTACGAAGGCATTCAATGGACAACCGGAGGGCCTTTCCCGAGACGATGTGCTCGACAACATCACGCTCTACTGGTTAACCAACACGCCGATTTCTTCGGCTCGCCTCTACTGGGAAAATAAATACCCGTTCTTTGGCACCTATGGCGTCAAACTTCCCGTTGCCGTGAGCGTTTTTCCTGACGAGGTCTATGAAGCGCCGAAGAGCTGGACACAGAAGGCGTATCCGAATCTTATTTACTACAATAAGCTCGACAAGGGCGGACACTTCGCGGCGTGGGAGCAGCCGATGCTCTTTGTGAACGAACTTCGCAATGGACTCAGGTCGCTGCGTTAATTTAGCTCTGAAATATGAAGATCAATATTATTTAACAATAAGAAGCCGGTATCTATGGAGATATCGGCTTCTTTGATGTGAATTTAATGCAGGACTCGTTCGATGATGAAGGCGATCGCATCATTCAAATCTAACGGATGATGCAGAACGATACTGAGCCATAATCCGGCTCCGATCGTTGTGATTGAGAAGAAAACGGCAGTCTCTTTGCCCGTATACGTGCCGAATTTTCGCAATGCGAAACCGATTCCGATTGTTAAGGCATAGACGGCGGCCAGAATACTCATGCCGAGCCGTCCTTCTTCATAAGCCGACCGTTATTTCTCCATTTGGCCGCTACGATGAAGAGTGCGGGAAACGCCACGGCGAATAAGGAGTAGTATTCGAACAAATAATTTTTTACCCAATCGAGAAGTTCGACTATATTCATAAACAGCAACGAATACGCGGAAATGATCCACACCATTGGATAAATCACAATGTTTCGCTTCTCAATTTTGAACAACTGACAAACGCCGGAAACGGCGCAATAAAATAGTATGCACAGCTTCATACAGACTACCAGCACGATATTCACGGCCAGAATCGCTTCCAAATGCTCGATGAAGCCGGTAAATCTCATTTCTCGGAAGATCGAAAAGATGGGGTAAACCAATTTTTGCCCGCGATACACACCAAGAACCCCAATCGAAATAAAAACGCACCCCGTCAACATTAAGCCAGAGAAAGCGATTCCCGCAATAAACGGGATTTTCACTTTCCCTTGCACAAACGGTATGAACATCAAGAACGCCACTGTCTCCATAAAGGGGAACGCCAACACGAATCGGGTTTGAATAATGACATCGCTAAGCTGGAAAGGGTAGGAGACGTGAAAATAACGCCAGTTCCACTCCCGCATCATGATGACTATCGGAACCCAAAACGCTAAATAGAGGTAAGGCACCAGAAGTTCGTTCACCAAGGCGATTGATTCAATTCCCTTCGACACGGCGTACGCACTGACAAGCAAGATCATGATATGGAAAAAAGAAATAGGTGTGCGTGGCATGAGGTTAATATGCATGAAATCACCAAGTTCGCGGGTAACCCACGATGCAATTTGGATGAAAAAGATGATATACAGTAAAGAGATGAAGCCGCCAGCCCACTTGCCGAATGCCTGCAAAGCGATCTCGACAAGTGTCTTTCCCGGATACAGCTTGGCAAGGTACAAGTAGCCGAAAGCAAGCACCAGCCCATACAAGGTCGCCCAAATGACGACAACCCAACCATATTGTTTTGCGCTTGAAATGATTGGGCCGGGCAGCAAAATAAATGCAGTTCCGATGACATAGACTTGCGTCATCAAATGAAACTGCCACGCGCTGAGCCGGATGGGATTCATATGCTTTTCATCCTTCCTTGCCTTCCTTGGTATAGGGATCACTCTTGTTGCCGGTCGTCGTAATGTCAGAAGTGACCGTGAAATTCACGAACGTCTGCCGCCATGTAGCCGCAGTAGCCCCTTCATCCTGCAAGCCCAACAGATCCCAGTTATTTCGCTTTCCCAGTACAACCATCTTCTTCGCTTTTTCTGCTACGACGCGATTAAACGCCTTTTCGATCATGTGTAAGTTTTCCAATGTTAACTTGGTATTCTGTGTGTTGTTCAATATGCGGAGTTCAGCATGAATGTGGATGTTGAGACGGTTGGCGGATCGGTTCCATTTCCGTTTCACTTGGACGTTACTCGTCTCGACGTCGACGTAACTTCCACCTACTTTAACCGTTTCTGTGAATTTCCGATATTTAGTGTTCAGGATGTGGTAATAGTATTTATTCTCACTGTCCAAGCGTCCTACCATGCGTCCTTTGAAGAAAACCGCGCTGTCCGCAAAAAAGGAAGGGGCTTGTTCGCTGACGTCAATCTGCTCCATTCTCTCCGTAGTATCCGCCGGTTTGCCGCGGTAGTGGATCATCGGTATGAGTGTCGGCAGTTGGAATTCCATTCCTGTCACGATGTCTTTGACACGGATCGGCTCTACGCCTCCCGTAAAGGACCCCCGCGATAAAATGCGAACAAGCGAAGTGGCATGGCGTCCGGGCACCTTTTCGAGTGTCGTAAAGCTGTTCATAACGTCCTTTAGAGGGGAATCCGTCACAAACAGATAAACATTCATGCGCCATTCGGGTGTCGTTTCCAAGTAGTTAAGGATATCAATGATACCTTGACGGGCTACCTCTTCGGATAAAATATAGCACTGCAAATGTGAAGTGAAAAGCAAACGCGGCATCATCGTGGACGTTTTCTGCATGAACCTGCCCAAGCTATATTCCTTGAAACGATAGGTGTAAACCGACGCCTTGGATCCGCCGCCTTGCCTGGAGGAAAGGGCCGGCGGATTAATGACTTGGTAATAAGCGATATACTTACCCGTCTTTGGTTCCCGGTCGATGCCGAAAGTGGTGACGATTGCCAGTTCGTTGATTTCCTTCTTGTCCCAGCAGCCTGAACAGAGAAGTAAGGCGACTAGTAAGATCAAGAGCCATAATTTTCGCAATGTTCGGCCCCCTATTTTTTTCTAGAGAACATCTGAGGTGTACGTTTCATCCAGAACCGAGGAACGCGCAGGATCGTGTCTTTGAAGTCTGACAGAACTAAAGGCGCGATGGGAGACATGTATTTCACTCCGAAGGATCGCAAAGAGACTAGATGGATCAAGACAAACAATGTCCCGCACAGAATACCGTATAATCCCATAAAACCGGCCAGGAGCATGAACACGAACTGGAGGATTCGCTGCGCTACGCCAAAGCCATAAATAGGCGACACGAAATTGGAGATGGCCGTGATCGAAACGACAATAACCATGGCCGCCGAGACAAGTCCAGCTTCGACCGTCGTCATGCCGAGTACGAGCGCGCCTACGATGGAGATCGATTGACCGGCAATCCGAGGCATTCGCAAACCGGCTTCACGCAAAATTTCGAACGTGACCATCATGATCATGGCTTCCAGGAACGCCGGGAAAGGAACGGCTTCCCGTTGTGCGGCCAAATTAATCAAGAGCGAAGTCGGTAGCAGCTCCTGGTGGAAGGTGACCACAGCAATGTATAAAGGAGGGATGAAGACCGAGAGCATGAAAGCGAACATGCGCAGCCATCGCGAAAGCGTGGCGATATCCGGCCGCTGGTAATAATCTTCCGGTGAAGAGAAGAGTTGAAAAAAAGTCACTGGACCGATCAAGGCAATCGGGGTGCCGTCGGTGAGAAGCGCTACTTGCCCGTCCAACAATTTGCCCGTTACCGCGTCCGGCCGTTCTGTCCCGATAAGTTGCGGGAACGGTGACCACGTCTTGTCTTGGATCCAATCTTCCATATATGAGCTTTCCAGAATGCTGTCAGTTTGGATAGCCTGCAGCCTGCGACGAAATTCTTCTACGACCCCTGCGGGGGCTACGTCAGGTAAATAGGTCAAATACACCTTGGTCATCGTCTTAGTCCCGATTGTCATCTGTTCAAATACCAAATTTTCACTTTTGAGTCGTTTGCGAATGAGCGCCACGTTCCGACCGATGTCTTCGACGAAACCTTCCCGTGGTCCGCGTACGGTGGCTTCCGTCTGTGGCTCGGTTACACTGCGATAGTCGTTGCGTTTGACGTCAAAGCTTAGGAAACGGTTTATGTGCGTTGGAATGAGGAGGCACTGGCCTTCCAGCAGCAGTCGGATGCCCTCATCGGCATCTGTCCATTCCTTGTTTTGGACGAAGGGGATGTGGCGATGAAACCAGTCTAGGTCATCCATATCAAATTCCTGTTCCTCTTCAAGAGGAACGGCGGCAAGCATAGGTTTGACCACAAACTCATCCACCAGAGCCGATTCCACAATCGAGGATAGATAGAGGCAGGTGAAAGCCGCAGATCCACGGAGAGGGAATGGTCGAATGACGAAGTCAGGGGCTCCCTTCATGCGATCTCGGATTTGTTCCTGAATCGGCAGGGTAACGGAAAGATTAGACACTGTTGAACCCTCCATCATCGGCGAGGTAACGGAATTTTAAGGCAGATTGAACCCACGATCATACGTTATTCTGTACAATCATTAGAAAAATATACCACTGAAGCTAGGCCGGATCGTAGTCCTCTAGCTTGGGGTAGTAGAATCGGATAAATCCATGCATGTTAACCCAAAACAATGCTATAATAAGTGCGCAAAACACATATTTTGCGCACTTTCGTTTCAGATCGACAATATTCATCAAAGTCAGCCTACCATAGAGGTGAATCCATGCCCCAAAACTACGAAATCGACGAAAATTACGAGGAAGAGCTGCGCGCTTTTCACATATGGATGAAACAAGCAGGATATACCCCAACAACGCAAAGAGAATATAAGAGAGAAGCATACTCGTATCTTCAATCGCTTGATGGGCTCTCGGCACAGAAAGCCGGGAAGATGAATGTGATCGGTTATTTGGTTTCTAAGCAAGATTCTACAGGTGATCGCACGAGGAACAGAACGTTATCCGCCATTCGTTCTCTCTATGCAGCCTTGATCGATTTTGAGATGGCTACAAGAAATCCCGCGCTGGAAGTCAAGAAATCCAAGACAGAGAAAAACAAGAAACCGGTCTACTTGGAGGAAGAGGAGCTTGTTCAAAGTTTAGCTTTTGTTGACGGTCGGTACCGTGACCGCAATCTTGCGATTTTCTTACTGATGAGCTACTGTGGTTTGCGGGTTGGCGAAGTCCATCGCTTGAATCTCAAAGATTTCAAGAAAGCGAAGGGGACAATCGAAGTCTTCGGTAAAGGGAGAAAGTGGAACGAGATTCCTGTGCCCGATATGCTAATGTCGATTCTGGATAAAGTGGAACAGGAAAGAATTGCTCCTTATCGCGAGAAAGAAGAAGCATTCTTCGTCTCTCAGAAGGGGAAACGGTTGTCCATCCGGCAAATTCAGAAGATTGCGGAGCAAACCTTTGCCGCCTTCAAAGCGGACAAACCGGGGCTGTCCGATATGAAGCTGTCTTGTCATAAATTACGACATACCTTCGCGACGATGCTGCTTCGAAATGGCATCGATATTCGGGTTGTTAAGGAACTGCTTGGCCATTCCTCGATCGAAACCACCATGATTTATACGCATGTCAACGACGATCAGAAGAAACAAGCCATGTCGACCATCAACATTCCGGTGCTGATCTAACTACTTATCATAATTCACGCAAGAGCTGCCTTTAGGCAGCTCTTTTTCAGTTCCATGCATATTGGTTAGGATAGTTCATCCTTTAGCTGAATAAATATTAACATAGCTGCTTCGACAACGTCCGCAGGTGCTGAATAAGATAACGGCAAGAGGAAGCGGCTCTTGCCGTGAGAAAAAGGGTGAGACATCATGAAAAAACAACGACGGGTTAGCAATCAACCATCGGATTTGTTTCCGGTCAGAGGCATCGACTATCTCGAACTTTATGTCGGCAATGCAAAACAAGCTGCGCATTATCTAAGCAAAGGGTTCGGGTTCAAGGTGGCGGCTTACGCGGGCTTAGAAACAGGGGAATCCTCTAAGGTCTCGTATCTGCTGGAGCAGAATCAAGCGCGTTTTGTTCTCAGCGGTTCGTTATCGCCGGATCATCCGATTGCTGAGTTTGTCAAAAAACACGGTGATGGCGTGAAAGACATCGCTATGCGAATCGACGATGTGGAGAAGGCATACCACGAAGCCGTTGCACGCGGAGGCATCCCGATTATGGAGCCTCGGGAGCACAAGGATGCGAAAGGAACCGTAACAACGGCAGCCATCGGCACTTATGGGGATACCATCCATACGTTAATTAATCGGAGTGACTATAAAGGTGTGTTTTTGCCTCATTATGAGGCTTGCGAACTGAACATTCCGCATCAATCGACAGGGTTAATCGGGATCGATCATGTTGTGGGCAATGTGGAGCAGATGGAGGAATGGGTGTCGTATTACGAGAAGGTCATGGGCTTTAAACAGATGATCCATTTCGATGACAAGGACATCTCGACTGAGTATTCGGCGCTTATGTCGAAGGTTATGTTTGGCGGCGGACGGATTAAGTTCCCGATCAACGAGCCTGCGACCGGGAAACGGAAATCGCAGATTCAAGAATTCCTCGATTATTATCATGGCGCCGGCGTCCAGCATATCGCTATTTTGTCGAATGACATCATATCAACTGTAATGGCATTAAAAGCTAATGGGATCGAGTTCCTGAGCACGCCGGACAGCTATTATGAAATGTTAACAGAGCGAGTCGGTACAATCGATGAGGAGATTGCGAAGCTCCAGGAATTAAATATCCTAGTAGACCGCGACGATGAAGGGTATTTGCTGCAAATTTTCACCAAACCAATCGTAGATCGTCCAACGTTATTCATCGAAATTATTCAACGTAAAGGTGCTGTCGGATTCGGAGAAGGCAACTTTAAAGCGCTGTTCGAATCGATTGAACGAGAGCAAGCGCGTAGAGGGAATTTATAAGAAATTACGACAAATTCGAGGAGTGGGTGCGATGAAAGTAGATCCTGGCACGCTTGCGTGGAGGGATGCCTACAAGCTGCTGATCGGCTCCGTTCTGCCGCGTCCTATTGCTTTTGTCTCCACTGTTGATCTGCAAGGTAATTGCAATTTAGCTCCCTTCAGCTTCTTTACCGGTATATGCGCGAAACCGATGATGGTCTGTTTTGCGCCGATGATTCGAGGGTCGGATGGGAAGAAGAAGGATACGCTGGCCAATATTGAAGCGACCAAGCAGTTCGTCATCAACATTGTCGGGGAGAAAATTGCCGCACAAATGAATGACTGCGCCATCGAATTCCCCCCTGAGGTGGATGAATTCACTTATACGGGTCTGACGAAAGTGCCGAGCCACAGCGTGCTGCCTCCGCGAGTACTAGAAAGTGATGTACAGCTTGAATGTACGTTACATCAAATCGTTACGCTTGGCGAGCTTCCCGGCGCCGGCAGCCTAGTGATCGGGCAGGTCGTATGCATCCATGTACAGGATGATTTATTCGAAGGCGGCAAAATCAACAGCGAATTATTAAGACCGATTGGCAGAATGGCGGGTCAAACCTACACGAGGGCGATTTCCGACACATTTGAACTGGAAAGGAAGTAAGAGCCGGGAAGTGAAGGGGAGGTGCGGAACATGGCGTTCTATCATCGGATGGGGGAGATTCCGCCGAAACGACATACGCAATTTCGTCAGCCTGACGGTACGCTGTACCGTGAACAAGTAATGGGAACCAAAGGCTTCTCAGGCATCCAATCGATTCTCTATCATCATCATGCGCCGACTGAGATCACGAAAGCGCAATTGCTCTCAGCTGGCAAACCGCAATTTGAGACGCAAGGCGCGCTTCGTCATCGCCATTTTCGCACCAACCGTCTGATCTTAAAAGGGGATGCCATCTACGGCAGGCAATATATGTTCGGCAACGAAGACATCTTAATCGGCGTCGCGCATCCTACTGAGGCGATGGATTACTACTACCGCAATGGGGATGGCGATGAATTGATTTTCGTTCACAAGGGGTCTGGCAAGGTCGAGACCATGTTCGGCACCTTGCGATACCGGCCCGGCGATTACATCGTGATTCCCATAGGAACCATCTACCGGGTCGTACCGGATTCCGGCAAAACAAAGCTTCTCATCGTGGAAACAAACAGCTGGATTACGACGCCGAAACGATACCGCAATGAGCAGGGGCAGCTGCTGGAGCACAGCCCGTACTGCGAACGGGATATACGGCTCCCCGAACAATTGGAAACGTTTACAGATAAGGGAGAATATGAAGTACGTACTCGAAAAGGCGGCTATATGCACGCACATATTTTCGCCCATCATCCTCTGGATGTCGTCGGCTGGGATGGCTATCTCTATCCGTGGATATTGAATATTCGCGATTTCGAACCGATTACGGGCCGCATTCATATGCCGCCGCCGATTCATCAAACGTTCGAGGGTAATCAATTTGTAATCTGTTCGTTCTGTCCTAGACTGTACGATTATCATCCGGAATCAATCCCCGCGCCGTATTTTCACAGCAATGTGGATAGCGATGAGGTGCTTTATTATGTGAAAGGGAACTTCGGCAGTCGTAAAGGGATTGAAGAAGGTTCCATGACGCTTCATCCCTCCGGCATTCCGCATGGACCTCATCCCGGCAAAGTGGAAGAGAGCATTGGCAAGAAGGAGACGAATGAACTGGCGGTTATGATCGATACCTTCCGTCCGCTTCATGTCGTTGAGCATCTGCAATCTGTAGAAGATATGAATTACGTATACAGCTGGGTTTCTCGTCCTGATGCATAATCCGGCCGGAACCTGAAGGAGATGCTGAATATGCGGCAAAATCCGGTGTGGTTCCCTATTCAATCGGAGATCGAGCAAACACGATTGTTTCGGCTCATGTCCAAACATGGAATCACCGATTATGAGGCTTTCTATCGCAAATCGATTGAGGACATCAGCTGGTTCTGGGAGGCGGTCGTGCGGGACATGGGGATTGAATGGGCCAGTCCCTATAAGCAGGTTATTGATTTTACAGCCGGCATGAGCTGGCCTTCTTGGTTTACACAAGGGCGGATGAATATCGTTTCGAATGCGGTCGACAAATGGTTGTTGGACCCTGTGGCAGCTGGCGGGAAGGCGATCATTTGGGAAGGTGAGGAGGGTCAAACTCGAAGCCTCACCTATACCGAGCTTGCTCAGCAAGTGGATCATGCTGCACAGGGATTGCGGCGGCAATTGGGATTAAGCGTGGGCGAACGCGTTGCCCTATATGTGCCGATGATCCCTGAAACTGTAATCGCGATGCTTGCCTTGGCTAAATTAGGCGCGATAGCTGTTCCGATCTATTCCGGCTACAGCGCCGAAGCGGCAGCTAAACGGATGGAAGGATCAGGCTGTAAATATCTCATTACAGCTGATGGCTATTATCGGCGCGGAAAGCAGATCCACATGAAAGAAGAAGCCGACAAAGCGGCTGATGCGGCAGCTTCTATCGTGAGGATAGTTGTTGTACGGCGGCTAAACATCCCGATCACACTTCGGCAGGGACGTGATGTTGACTGGTCCGAGCTTATGCACGCAATAGACGGTGAAGATCCGAAACCAGTCCCAGCAGTACCGATGGACAGCACAGAGCCATTAATGCTCTTATATACCTCCGGGACAACCGGCGCGCCAAAAGGCATCGTCCATACGCACAGCGGATTTCCGCTCAAAGCCGCATTCGACGCCGGTTACGTGATGGATTTCCGGCCCGGTGACACGATGTTATGGCTCACCGATATGGGCTGGATGATGGGGCCTTTCATGGTGTATGGCACCTTATTGAGTGGCGGCACGATGGTGTTGTACGAAGGGGCGCCGGATTATCCCGGTCCGAACCGGGTGTTTAACCTCGTTAACAAACATAAAGTAACGCATCTCGGCGTTTCACCAACGCTAATTCGCAGCTTGATGAAGCACGGCGATGATTGTTACAGGGGGTGCGATCTGACTTCGCTCCGGGTCATCGGTTCGTCGGGCGAACCTTGGAATCCGGAACCGTGGCAATGGTTATTCCATGATGTCGGTCAGGAGAGGATACCGATTGTTAATTATTCAGGCGGCACCGAAATATCAGGAGGTATTCTGGGAAACGTGCTGCTTAAGGCGATTGCTCCGGCAGGTTTTAACTCCGCCATTCCTGGGATGCATGCAGATGTGTTCTCACAGGAAGGAAAGCCGGTTCTCGGCGAGGTCGGGGAGTTGGTGCTCAAGAACGTATGGCTTGGAATGGCAAGCGGTTTCTGGGAAGAACCGCAGCGATACGAGGCGACATATTGGTCGCGCTGGCCTGATATTTGGGTGCATGGCGATTGGGTGGAGTTAGATGAAGATGGTTATTGGACGATTACAGGACGCTCCGATGACACGCTTAACTTGGCTGGCAAACGGCTCGGACCCACAGAACTCGAATCTTTGCTCGTCGAGCATCCTCGTGTGGTCGAAGCTGCGGCGATTGGCGTGCCTGATGATCTGAAAGGAGAAGCAGCGGTTTGTTTTGTCGTCGTAGACCATAAGTTGGTAAACCAACAAGAAACGACTGAGTTGACTTCTGAACTATATGTATGGGTTGCCAATCGACTTGGCAAAGCATTCAAGCCGTCTGCCATTCACATCGTAGACGCATTACCCAAAACAAGAAATGCGAAGGTCATGCGCAGAGTGATACGATCTACTTATTTATCGATTGCTCCGGGCGACTTGTCAGCACTTGAAAATCCTGAATCGTTAGAAGCAATAGGGAAATTAAGAGGGCAGGGGAATTCACCGCGCGGCAGCGGTTGATCACCATGTGCTGCAAAGGAGATCATCCTATGGCATATTCGTTTATTGACGTTGATGCGAGTTCGCATTTTCCGATACAAAATTTGCCCTATGGCGTGTTCCGCCCGCTTCACGGTGGCGGTCTCCCGCGGGTTGGCGTTGCCATTGGTGACGATGTGCTGGATTTGGCGGTGTTAGATGAAGCCGGTTGTTTCAATAACACGCCAGCATCCGGGAAAGGACTCTTCTCCCATCCTTCGCTTAATGCGTTCATGGCCGCAGGTCGTCAAGTGTGGCGGGAGGTTCGATCGGTTATCTCTAGGTTGCTCGATTCAGAAGACCCGACCCTTCGAGATCACCTCCCGCTCCGAGCGACGGCATTTCACCGCCAATGCGATGTCGAGATGCTGCTTCCCGTAGAAATCGGCGATTATACTGATTTCTATGCTTCGAGGTCCCATGCCACGAATGTCGGTACGTTATTTCGGGGCAAGGAGAATGCTTTGATGCCGAATTGGCTGCACCTTCCCGTCGGTTATCATGGCCGGGCAAGCTCGATTGTCGTCAGCGGAACGGATGTTCGCCGACCCTGCGGACAGGTAAAACTGCCAGATTCCGTCGCGCCAATCTTTGGCCCGAGCGGGCAGCTGGATTTTGAGTTGGAGATGGGGTGGTTGATTGGAACCGGCAATACGCTTGGGGAGCCCATCCCCCTTGAAGAAGCGGAAGAACATCTATTCGGTGCTGTGCTCGTCAACGATTGGAGTGCACGGGACATCCAAGCCTGGGAGTATCAACCGCTTGGTCCGTTTCTCGGTAAAAGCTTCGCGACCTCCGTTTCTCCTTGGGTTGTTCCTTTTGAAGCACTCGCGCCATTTCATATACCTGCTAGTAGACAAGAGCCTGACCCGCTTCCTTATTTGCAGCAGAGCCCTATGACTTCCATCGATATCAAGTTAGAGGTGTATTGGCAAAGCGAAGCACAGGATATGCAAGAACGAATTACCTCCAGCAATTACAGCAATCTCTATTGGACGATTGAGCAGCAGCTCGCGCATCACACGGTTGGCGGGTGCAATTTGCGAACCGGCGATCTGCTCGCGTCCGGTACAATCAGCGGTTCCGCGAAGGAATCCCGGGGCTGCATGTTAGAGCTAACCTGGCGAGGGACGGAACCCCTTCAGCTGAACAATGGCAAAGAGCAGCGAACATGGCTTGCCGATGGCGATCGGATTACGATGACCGGCTGGTGCCAGGGCGATGGCTATAAAGTAGGTTTCGGAGAAGTAACAGGGAAGGTATTACCGGCAACCAGAACACGCAAATAGCAGAGGGAGTGGAAGACATGAGAATGATTCCGCCTCATTTGTCCCCTTATATATCCGAGCAGAACTACGATCAATACACGCCTATTGACCATGCAGTTTGGCGATATGTGATGCGTCAGAACCACCATGCGTTACGGAATACTGCTCATGCAGCATTTGTAAGTGGACTGCTGCAGTCCGGTATTCAGAAGGAGAGCATCCCCCGCGTATCCGAGATGAACGCATGTCTTGCCCAAATCGGATGGGGCGCCGTAATCGTGAATGGGCTCATTCCCGGTGCTGTCTTTTATGAGCTGCTGGCGAATGGGATTTTGCCGATTGCAGCGGAAATTCGGAAATTAACGAACATCGAATACACGCCAGCGCCTGATATTATCCACGAGGCAGCTGGCCATGCGCCGATTTTGTTTGATCCCGAATACAGGTCCTACGTGCAAACGATTGGCTCTATCGGTACGAAAGCCTTTTCCATGAAAGAGAGAGGCGAGGCTTTCGAGGCGCTGCGCTTACTAACGATCGTCATGGAGGATCCGAAATCAACCGAAGAAGAGAAGGCTGCTGCGCAGAGGCAGGTAGAGGAGAAACAGAAGGCCATTACTGAATTAACGGAAGCGGAGAAAGTGTCCCGTCTATTCTGGGCAACCGTCGAATACGGCCTGATCGGGAATCTGGATGATCCGAAAATATACGGCGCAGGTCTGCTGTCTTCCGTTGGTGAAAGCAAACATTGCTTCACAGACGCGGTAAAGAAATTGCCTTACTCCGTTGACGCTTGCGTCGCCAGCCCCAAAGTCGTAACGGAGATGCAATCACGCCTCTTCGTTTGCCATAGCTTCGAGCAATTATTAGAAGGCGTGGAATCCTTGGCCAGCACCATGGCATTTCGCGTCGGTGGAACGGAAAGCTTGGAGAAGGCGCTGCGTTCGCGCCATGTTGCCACGATTGCGTTTAATTCCGGTCTCTGTGTCACTGGGGTGATCCATAGCATCGAGAAAGACACCAATGGCGAAGCCATCTATGTAAACACGACAGGAGAAACAGCATTGTCGGTTAATCATCAGCAATTAAGCGGTCATGGCAAGGACTATCATGCCAAGGGATACGGTACTCCAATCGGCACATTGCAAGGCGGAATTGCCTTAGAAGAATGCGATGATCAAGCGCTGAATGGAATAGGCGTTGTCCTTGGAAGTCAAACGGAGCTGGTATATGATAGTGGGATTTGCGTTTCCGGTCGAATCAAGAGCATCCTCAAAAACGATAAACATGTAATTCTCCTATCCTTCGAGGACTGCTCGGTCACCTTTCAGGGTAAGGCGCTATTTAAGAAAGAATGGGGCACTTACGATATGGCCGTGGGATCTCGTATCGTTTCCGCGTATCCCGGTGCCGCTGACCCAGCTGCCTACTACAATGCACCGGTTCATCCAATTAATCAAGAGATAAAACCGAACCATGATGCTCCTGCTTCACTTACTGATTTGGAGATTCTCTATCAAGAAGTAGCCCTAATAAGAGAGACGAACAGCTTCACAGCGGAATCTCTTCAGGCGCTGACCGAGATCCATAACGAGCTCATCCAAACCTACCCGAACGATTGGTTATTACGATTGGAAGTACTTGAATTAGCAGCTTCCAACCATGAACTATTACCGCTGGAGCTCCCGCTGCAAGAAGAGTTGCTTGAGCTGAGCAAGGTAGCTTCCAATCGCAATCTCATACTAAACGGTTTAGCTATACTAAAGATCCACTAAAGTTTAGAAAATGTAGTGGTGCAAAGATATCCCCATTCATACATTGATATGTATATCAATAATTGAATAGGGGGCTAGTACTCCTATTCAATATTGAATGAGAATTCAAGTGTTGAATGGGGAGGGTGTCTGTCTTGAGTCGGAGTAGGTTGAGAATCGTTGTCCTAACTTTCTTCGTTTCGCTGCTGCTACTGCATGTTTTCCCACTTGCCAGCGCAAGTGCTGAAGCGAGTAATCATCAATTGATTGTCATAAATAAAAGTACCAATAAATTGGCGTATTTTAATAATGGTGAGCTTATTAAGACCTTCTCTGTTGCGACAGGCAGAACAAGTACCTTAACGCCGGAAGGAAGCTTCAAAATTGTCAATAAAATTAAGAACAGACCGTATTACAAAGAGAAGATTCCCGGAGGCGACCCTCGGAATCCGCTTGGCGATCGTTGGTTAGGCTTGGAGGTCGATGGAACGGAAGGCACGACGTACGCGATTCACGGCAATAATAATAGTAAATCAATTGGCAAATACGTAAGCGCAGGCTGCATTCGGATGAAGAACGATGAAATTCACTGGTTGTTTCCACAAATCCAAATCGGAACGCTCGTGATCATAACGACGTCTGACCATACATTAACTGAAATTGCCGAGGCCCACGATTATCCGGTTTTGAAGAATTATGAGGGGAAGCTGTTCGTAAACGGAGAAACGAAGGAATTGGAAAATGCTATGTTCCTTGCCGAATCTCGCGTATTTATCCCGATGCGAGAAGTGTTTGAACTGTTAGGCGCTGAGGTGAAATGGGATGAAGCGACGAAGACGGTAACTGCCGTCATCGGGGATCGCACCCTCACCCATACGATTCGGTCAACAACCGTTGATGTGAATGGAGAACCCGTAACGATTACCGCATCGAAGCTGGTAGCGAATAAGGTACTGCTGCCACTGCGTAATATATCGGAACTGATCGGGTATACAGTGGAGTGGGATAGCAAAACAAAAGAAATCCGAATCAGCAAGTAATATAAAAAACGTGCAAACCTCGGGTTCGACAAGGGTTTGCACGTTTTTGAATTTACATCTTACCTCGGGATGACACTGACGGTTGGAGCGCCTCCGGAATTATAGTTGATTTGGAGTTTATCTCCTGGTGAGAGATTGATCATACCCTGTGTCATACCGGTAGGTGTCCATACGTTCGCTACCGGCGGACGCTGGAAGTTGATAGAAACGTTGGTGCCTCCAGCTATTGCAGCATCAACGGGGTAAGGGTAGTTATTTTGCAAATAATAAACAGTTCCCGACATGCCGGTGATCGTAGTAACCGGGATATCGTAACGGGAGGAATTGCTGTTGTCTAACTTCAATTCATTGATTTGTTTGGAAGAAGTCGTCAGTTTGACAGGTATTTTGGAAATCACAAAAGGGCTGGCTGCTCCTGAGCCTGACGTTGCTGTTCCGGTTCCGTCATGCGAATTGGAAACATCGACAACCGTTCCATCGACCCTAACTGCGGTGGTGATTTGAAGCCAGGAGGGAAGACGCTGTGCACGTGTAACCGTATCACCTGACCAGACGATGTAGCCGGTTGTGTTATCGGCAAACGTCATAGCAGAATAATAGACTCCGCCATCGGTGACGCCAAATTCATTGACCCGAGCTCCGGTCAACCAGCCCGTTAAAGTTTTAAATGCATTTCCAGCCGCAAGAACGGTCGTCGGTGTTTGTAAGTTGATTAATCTTAGCGTAGTCCACGAAAAATCCATACCATAGTAGAAGCATCTGTCATAACCTGCAACCCATGTGGCCATAAACAACCGCAATAGGTAAGAGACTGCAAAATCATCAGTCATCACGGTAGGGGCTGTTTGCACCGTTCCGGATGCGTCCTTGTAATCATGGTAGCCCATCTCGGTATTCCAGATTGGCAAGTTTCCAATCCCGTTCTTATCGAGGAGGTCGCGGTATTGATTGGCGCGAAGAATAATATTCTCCGGTTGTGCTTGCAGGTCGGTATATAAGTGGACAGCGAGGACATCCATATAACTTTTCCCGCCTGTGGAGAGGAAGTTATCCATATACGTCAAGTTGGAACCTGTCGTATTGGGACTAGTGACGAGTGCAGCGGAATCAGTTGCTTTGATGATGGCGTAGGCTTCCTTCGCCAGTTCAACTAATTTAGCCGTCGTGCCTGAATAGAAGCCGGCATCATTGACTTCGTTCCAAATTTCATACGCTTTAATTTTAGATTTGTATCGTGTAACTACAGCTTTTACATAGTCACGCCAATCTTGAATGTTGGTTGGAGGAAGACTGTTGTATCCGGTTCCGTATTTCGAGGAGGAAGTGCCACCTGTAGCCCAGTTTGGCGGTTGTCCCAGCGTCAACGTAATCTCTAACCCATTCGCGAGTGATTTTGTTACATAATCGTCCAATCTCGTCCAAACAAAGGTTCCCTTGGTATTCGGTTCAAGGTTGCGCCACGCCGTACGAGTATCCCATAGACGAATCGAGCCATAGCCGAAATTGTGAAAAGGTGTCTGAGGCGAGTCTCCGGCTGCCCCATTGCCAATATGAATGCCAAAGAATGCTTTCGGAATGGCTTTATTTTGCTGTGCTTGATTGCCGCCGGCTGCTACTGTAGTTACGATGTTCAGATTAGCGGAACCGTCGAATGTTCCACTACCCGTAACATCCCCCGACATGGAAATGGTTCGTGCTGTTTGGAGCTTAGACGCTTGATCCACCACGCCATTATTGTTCGAGTCGTATACGGATTTAAGCATGTCGCCGCCGCCATTGCCGCCGCTATTTGCGGCATTCCATGCTGCTTTCTCTGCATCGGTTACAAAACGATGCGTACTATCTTCCGTAATCATCGTGGCAGGATGGGTTGCGGGATGGGTGTAATTGTTCGCGCCAGCTGCGATGCCGTCTAATTTCGTTTTATCGGCAGCGCTCATGAAGCCTTTGGCACTCTGGGAAGCAGACGGAACCGATGCAGTGATGGTGACATTCGATGATCCGTCAAAAGTCGTTGTTCCCGATACATCGCCATTGAGTGCAATCGTTCTAGCCGTTTGAAGTTTCTCTGCTAAATCAACGACACCGTCGCTATCTTTGTCAAACACGGACAAGAGCATGTCTCCTTTGGCGTTCCATACTGCTTTATCCGTATCCGAGACGAAGCGATTAGCGGCATCCTCGGAAATCATGGATGCGGGGTGGGAAGCCGGATGTGTATAGTTATTTGCTCCGGCCTCGACGCCGTCTAATTTACCCTTATCTGCTGCACTCATGAGTCCTTTCGCAGTTGATGTTACAGAAGGAACCGATGCAGTGATTGACATATTGGAAGACCCGTCGAAAGAGGCACTACCGGTTACATCGCCGGTTAACGCAATAATTCGTGCATTTTGGAGCTTTGCAGCTTTATCTACGGTTCCGTCGTTATTGGTGTCATAAACAGCTTTCAGCATGTCTCCGCTTTCACTAGGCGGTGTAACGCTTTTCGAAAGCCGCATATAAGCGGCATTCTCAGGTGTGCCGGTTGTACCGGCAGCAGCATAGACTGCCGAGAACTGATCCATGGGGACGGTTAATAAATCGACATCATTATTATCATTCATTAATGATTGCAGATAGGAAGGAAATACGCCATCGAGAAATACGTCGTATTGCATCAATCCGGAATCTGGCAAGGATGGTCCAAGGTAAATTTGCGTTATACCCAAAAGATCTGCCTCCTCTATTAGAATATGAATCTATCAACGTATCATATGCTAGAACGGAAGGGCATGTACTACACCTTTGACCAATTAGTGTAATAACAGCAACGTAATGACAAATATCAAATTGCATCCGTCTCACGACCGATTCGCTGCGCACCGGAATCCATTACACTATACGAATATGATTTGAACGGAAAGGGGGGGATATCATTGTTCGAGCTTCATGATGCGCTTCTGTATGCGATGTCCATTTGCACACTTGTTTCATTGGCTTACTTATGCTTCGTCTGGATTCCGACAGCCGCAGTTGATGCGAGATGGACGAGAATCCGTCAAGCAGATATGCCGTTATCCTTGCTGAAGAAACCGCCGGGTGTCGTCCTAACGCGGAAACAGCGGCTAACGCGGCATACGAAACGCAAAGAAGCGCCTGATGATGATTCATCCCCGTGCACGACCCTGTTGATTGCTGCAGCATAACAACAACAGGGAGGATTATTAATTATGTTAAACATGTACGCTCAAGTCGGGTTTTTTCATCAATATTTTGTCTCGCCGTTCTCTTGGATGATTGATCACTTTGCAGGATGGTTCGGGGGCAGCTTCGGTCTGGCCGTTATTGCGATCACAGTAATCGTAAGGCTGGCGCTAATGCCGTTCATGATTAATCAATATAAACAGCAGCAGAAGATGAGACGCAAGATGACGGCCATGCAGCCTGAGCTTGATGCGATTAAACAGAAATACGCCAATAATAAAGATGCGGAGAAGCAGCGTAAGCAAACGGAAGAAACGATGGCCGTTTACAGCAAACATGGGTACAACCCTCTGAACATAGGCTGTCTGCCGATGCTGCTCCAAATCCCCATCTTATCCGGCATGTATTACGCCATTCGGTCAAACCCAGAGCTTGCCCATCATACGTTTCTATGGTTCCAACTAGGGAAACCGGATGTTATCCTTCCGTTCCTGGCGGCCGGTGTTTACTTGGTTCAAGCTCTGATTGCGCGTAGCGCTGCACCTCAAATGAACGCCGCTAAAGGGATGGGCTGGATTGTATATCTTTCCCCGGTCATGATGGGCATATTCTCGTTTTCTGCGCCGGCAGCGATGCCGCTTTACTGGTGCATCGGCGGGATGATCATCATCCTGCAGACGGTCATATCCAAATGGATGTATCCAATGGAGGAGACATCTGCTCTTCCTGCTAAGACGAAGACAGCCCAATCTTAAACCAACACAGAACCGAGTGGATCATGGATCCCTCGGTTCACCTTTATTTTATGGCATTCATTCAATTGATTTCATCTCGTAAAAGAGAGATAATGCATAAGGTCAACCAACAATGATCAATAACAATTCAAAGGAGTCTCACATGACACCCATTCTACTCATACCCGTCGCAATTATGATTCCGGTTATCCTGTTTATAGTTTTCATCGTTATATATAACCAGCGGCAAAAGGGAGATAAAGCAGACTAGTCGATCGATTTAAACATTGTAGCTACTATTACGGCTGCTTCTCGGTATTGTGCCGGGGAGCAGTCGTTTTCATTTACAAGGCAGAGGGAGAGTGCTGGTGTAATTGCATTAAATATTCGATAATAATGGAACAATGAAATGATTGGTGGTGCGAACATGATGGAAAATTCTAATCGTAAGACCGAGCTCGCGACCTTTGCAGGGGGCTGCTTCTGGTGTATGGTGCAGCCGTTCGACACACTCCCTGGAATCGAATCTGTCATCTCCGGATATACCGGCGGTCATACTATAAATCCAACCTATCAAGAAGTCGGTACGGAAACGACGGGCCATGCTGAAGCCGTTCAGATTACGTTTCAACCGGATTTGTTTCCTTATGAGCGGCTGCTCGACATCTACTGGCAGTTGATCGATCCCACGGATCGCGGAGGTCAATTCGGTGATCGCGGGTCATCTTACCGAAGCGCGATATTCGTACATAATGAGGAGCAGCGGGTGAAGGCGGAAGCCTCCAAACAAGCCCTGCAGAAGAGCAAACGCTTCAAGAAGCCGATTGTGACGGAGATTGTACCCGCAGTACAATTCTATCCTGCAGAGGATGAGCATCAGGATTACTACAATACCCATCGTCGAAACTATAATTTGTATCATGATAGCTCTGGGCGAGATGAATTCGCCGAACGCAGCTGGAACACGAAGCAAGATAAAGACCGACTGCGCCGGGAGTTAACAGAGCTGCAATATCAGGTTACACAGAATAGAGAGTCAGAACCCGCATTTCAGAACGAATTTTGGGATAACGAACGAGAGGGTCTATATGTCGATGTCATTAATGGGGATCCGCTGTTCAGCTCCAGGGATAAATACGATGCAGGAACAGGGTGGCCAACCTTTTCCAAGCCCATAGAGGAAGGCTGGATCCGCAAAGAATCGGATCTGAGTAACGGTCAAGTCCGTACGGCGCTGCGCAGTCGATTATCCAAATCACATCTGGGTCACTTAGTCCAAGCCAGCGCTAAACCTCAATATCGCATCCAATCCGCTTCCATGCGTTTTATACCGGTTGAACAATTGGAGGAGGAAGGATACGGCCGCTATATGCGGCATTTTGCATAAATCTGGGTATTCAGGCGAATACTTTCCTTGATCCTATTCTATTGCTGGTCATGGAGAACAGAAATGATAATCAATCCTTCCGTTGAACATAACATGCTCCTATTGGAGCAAATGTACGTAGATAACAACTACTTCAGCTACCAGAACTTCGATTCGAAACAAGGAAAACGACTGGCTGCTATTGCCTATTTAAGTGTGATTATCAATCAGCAAACCTTGAACAAGCAGTTCGTAAGGAAGATCAATGAGGATATCCAAGCTCATGAGAATCCTACGGCCGAGACGATTCTGGAATCGATTCGTTCGTTAGGCATCGTTTCCGAAATTCCTGTCATGGACAATGTTACGGAGATGATCGCTGACGCCGGAATCGTTGTTTTCATCGAAGGTTTAACGGTTTGTTATGGGATTGGGATACCCGGGTATGAGACGCGCGCAGTCGATCAAACAACAACGGAAATCAATGTGCGCGGGCCTCGTGAAGCGTTCACGGAGGATCTGCGGGTAAATATGGGGCTTGTCTATCGTAGAATGAAGACCACCAAATTGAAATCCAAGCTCTTTATTATCGGACGTGAAAGCCAGACGAAAGTTATGATCCTATATCTCGCCGATCAAGTGGATGCTTCCGTTCTGAGCGAGGTAGAAGAGAGAATGAACTCGGTTAAGCTGAATACCGTTGTAGACAGCGCTCAAATTGAAGAATGGATTCAAGACAGTCCCTATTCTCCGTTTCCCCAAATCATGAATACGGAACGGCCGGACCGTGTCGTCACGGCTTTAAATCTTGGAAAAGTAATTATTTTCACAGATGGCAGCCCAAATGCACTTATCGCACCATCCACGTTTACAGATTTTTTGCACCCAAGTGAGGATCTCTACGAAAAATTTTATTTTGCCAATTTTCTGCGTGCATTACGCATGCTTACCCTGTTTGTTTCTCTCTGTGGACCTTCGCTATATATTGCGCTGACGACATTCCATCTGGAGATGATTCCGACTCCTCTAATGCTCACGTTTCTATCCACTAAAGCGGGCATCCCGTTCCCGACATTTCTTGAGGCCCTCATTATGGAGGTAGCTTTCGAGATTCTAAGAGAAGCAAGCATCAGACTGCCTCGAACGGTTGGTCAATCGGTTAGCATCGTCGGTGCACTGATTATCGGTGAAGCTGCTGTTCAATCCGGTATCATCTCCAGGCCGATGGTTATTGTCGTCGCGATGACGGGCATAGCTTCCTTTACAATTCCGGCATTCAACACCGCAATTACACTTCGATTGCTGCGTTTTCCGCTGATTTTCATTGCGGCATGGACAGGTGTACTCGGCTTGGCACTTGGGATGTTTGCTATAGTCCTGCATTTATGTTCCTTGCGGTCATTCGGGAAACTGTATATGCCTACGTTTAATTCCCATCGCTGGAAGGACGTAACCGAACATTATCTGCTGCTCCCGATCAAGCACCGAAGGCAGTCCAAGAATGATGCCTCATTTGCAGCCATGGAAGGGCGGGTTAGGGAACATGAGGACCATTAAACGTCTCTTGCTGGTTTTAATTCCCTTGACCCTTCTTGCCGGCTGCTCACCTGATGTGCGAGAAATAAACAGTATCGCGCTCGTTATGATTACAGGAGTCGATTACGATGAGCAATCCAAGAAATTTATCATCACCTTGTATTGCAATCACACGCCATCAGCCAGTAAGGATCGGCCGGAGAGAACATTGGAGTGGGTAGCGAGTTCATCCGGAGATTCAATACTAGATGCTGCGCGGAATATAAGAAGTCGTGCCGGGAAACAGTTGATCTGGCAGCATGACAAATTTTTCATAGTGGGAGAGAACGCAGCCAGACATAAATTTTATGAGATTATTGATTATTTCAATCGTTCCCGCGAAATTCGAATGTCCGGCTATTTGGCCATCAGCAAAGGGAAGGCATCGGACATGCTTAAAGTGAAATCGGAAACCGGGGATTTGGTCACGAATGAAATTGAAGGGAAGGTTAAAAACGAGCGTCTATGGGGGAAGAGCATCAACATTCAGCTTAAGGATATCGTCAATTATTATACAGACCCGTATCGAGGGTTTGTTTTAGGGAAAATGAATATTTCAAAGCCAATCAACAGTGATCGAGAGGTTATATTTCTAAGTGGCGGATCAGTCGTAAACAAAGGTAAGCTAGTAGGCTGGATGAATGCCGATGACGTGCTGAGCGTTCATATGCTGATGGCGAAGAAGAAATGGAGATACCTTGAATTTGTTCAATCCGTTCCATTTAAAGACACGAAGGTATCGCTGATGATGAAGATACTAAAAAGTAAAATACATTACCATGCCATTAACGGAAAGCCTGTATTAAGCATCGATGTGAAATTAAAAGGCACTTTAATCGATACGAGCGGTCGCCTGCAATTAACGGCTAACAACGCGCTGGAACAGCTGGAACATGCCGCAGAGGCGACAATTAAGAAGCAGCTCACTATAAGCTTAACCCACTTTCAGCGTGATATGAAAGTGGATGTGCTTGGCTTCTCCGATTACCTTAGGCAATATCACCCGAATGTATGGAAGAGAACGAAACAGAATTGGACAGAAGCGTATCCCGCATTACCTGTAACGATTAATGTCTACGCCAGTATCCCGAATCTCGGAATGAGCCAAGTCTTAGGAGGGCCATGAAATGTTAATCTTTACGATCCTTTTGTTTTTTTTCGTTTACGTGATTACAGTTTACGTTAAGCTGTGGAAGCAAAGGAATAGAAAAGATGCCATCGTGCTGTTGCTCTTAAGTCTGTTTATTACCTGTTACTTCATTCCGGTGATTGAGGATTGGATGCCAACCTCTGAAGCGATTAATACCTATTTGTATAAGCCTATTTCCGTGTACGTGAAAGCTGTGATGAATGTTCAATTGGGGGTCGATTAAGTGTGAAGCAGGAGAAAATATCGAGTTTCCAACTGGGCTGCCTTTGTTTTGCGTTTATGTCGGGATTTTCGACGCTATATTTATTGGAAGCCAAATGTCTTACTCAGGATGTATGGGTCTCGAATACGCTGGCTACGATCTCAATCATTCTTACGTTAGTCATGACTTCCTACATACAGAAACAATTCCCGCAGCTCAACATGGCTGATATTATCCTCCTCCTGTTAGGGAAGTGGATTGGAAAGCTGATTCTGGTGATTTTTCTAATCGACTTGATTGGACTTGGTGTATTATCGGTTCGATCGATAGCACTCTTCTATACAAGTGCAATTCTACCCAATACCTCACCTAATTTGATTATCCTCATCGTGCTTATAGTAACGGTGTATGCCGTTTCTCTTGGGATAGGCACCATCGTTCGGAGCGTTCTTGTCATCCTTCCGTTCTTCATCGTTTCTATAATTGTGATCTGCATCTTAATATACCGGGACGTGGAATACAATCCTTTTCTTCCTCAATTTCAACATCCATTATCCATGTATGTATACGGATCGATGGTTTCCTTCGGATTTCCTTTTGGAAAATCGGGCTTGATGGCCTTTCTCTACTCCGATGTGAACAATCCCAAGAAAGTACTGTTAAGCTGCAGCGTAGGCGTCGTGTTCTCCTGCCTATATCTATTAACGGCAACGTATATTGCATTCGGCTGTTTAGGTGTAATGATGTTCCAGACGGCTTCGTTCCCATTCTTCTCGGCGATTCAGTTAGTGAAATTCGGAGAGTACATCGAACGGATTGAGATTCTAATTATCGGCATTTGGACGATTTTCACGTTATTTGAGATTATCATTGTTCAGTATGTTTTTGTGAACATATTAAAAAAAGTGTTCGAGCTCAACAATCCAAAGTTCTTCATTGTGCCGGTTGGAGCTCTGTTCTTCGCAATCGCACTAAAGAGCTTTCTACTCCCGACGGATTTAATTTCATATGACGTTAACATTTTGCCGTTCACGATCATCCTGCCGGTTGTGCTCGTTCCCATCGTGCTCCTCTTACTAACGTGGCTGAAGATGCGAAGGTCAGGAATGCGGCCGATATAGTCCATAACAATCTCGATGCCAGCATAGTTCAAAAATGGTACGATAGGAGGGAGTTGAAGATAAAGGGGTAGAATCGCGTGGTATTAACGGGGGCGGTCGTAAACGCGGCAGCTATTATTGGCGGAGGTACACTTGGCATTGTACTGCCTCGCGTCAAAGAAGAGATGAAGAAAACGGTCATGGCAGGCATGGGGATGCTCGTGCTTGTTCTGGGGATCGGGATGGCGCTGAAGTCCGACAATTTTGTACTCGTGGCATTCAGCTTGGCAATCGGCGCTGTTCTAGGCGAGCTGCTGGACATAGAGGGCAGACTGCAGAAGGCGGGAGATCAACTGCAGAAGCTGGTAGCGCGAAACAAACCAAGCAATGTTGCGGAGGGGTTTGTCACAACGACGCTCGTGTTTTGTATAGGTGCAATGGCTGTGCTTGGCTCATTGGAGAGTGGCTTGCATGATAATCATGACATTCTATACACGAAATCGATCTTGGATGGGTTTCTGGCGCTGCTCTTCGCATCAACGCTGGGAGTAGGTGTGTTATTCTCAGCTGTTCCCATCTTGTTGTATGAAGGAGCGCTGACGCTGCTTTCGTCGGTGATCACAGCATGGATGGGCGATCAAGTTTTGGATGCTATCGTAGTGGAAATTACCTCAATCGGCGGAATATTAATTATGGGCATTGGCATTAATATCTTAAACATCATGCGAATCAAAGTCGCAAACATGCTCCCGGCTATTGTGATCGGTGCTTGTATGGTACCGATATTGAAGTGGCTGGCGATTTAAGAAGGGAATCCGGAAACAAGAAGAAGCAAGCATCCTGAATAGGGTGCTTGCTTCTTTTTGTTTCTCCTATAATTTCATGCCAAACCGGCTCTTATAACGTTTCATGAGCAACTGGCAATCTACGCTTACGACGCCTTTCATGGCATACAGCTTCTCAACCAGGAAGGATTCCATGAATTGAATATTGGGAAAGATCGCATGCATATGCAGCTTGCTCGGCCCGGTCATGTGATATAAACTCGTGACCTCGTCGACGGTTGCGAGTTTCTCCGATATCTCCTGCAGATGAGACGGTTCAACATCCACGTTGAAGAAAGCGGACACATGGATGCCGATCTTAGCCGGATTAATAACGGCCGTGAATCGTTCGATTACGCCATTCTCGAGTAAAGCACTGATCCGTGCTTGTACGGCTACTCGTGATAAACCAATCTCCTTTCCGATATCCGTGTAAGATATCCTCGCATTATCATGAAGGAATTGAATGATTTTACGATCAATCTCATCGAGAGGGTATTCCGCCCATTCATTCTTTTCGTAATTTTCCATGCTCGTCCTCCTGGGTTTGATATACAAATCGCGTTATAATATCGAATTATATTGCGTTACGTAAGTATATAGTCATCATATACTAACCAATAGAATTTTCAAACGTCATTTTCACGTCGGTATGATCATTTTATTGTTGCATAAATGCTTTTTGTTTGTTATGTTATATGCATGTTAATAAACATAACACGAACGACAAATAGACCTCATCAATTGAATAGGAATGACATCTAGGGTTCCACAATGTCCACTTTGCATTGGTTCGGTCCAAGAGATGTCACACGGCAAGCAGCCGTGCACACGGAGGGATAAAAGCCCGGGAGATATCTGATCAGATATTTTGAGGGCTTTTTTTGTTGTCCTATAACAGGCGAAGAACCATGGCAGGAGGCGAAAACAGTGGGGCAATGGCTAAGCAATGTAACCGTGAATGAGGGGATACACCACATTTACATCAATCAAGGAAGAATAGCTGACATTATTCCTAAAAAACAGCCGATTCCGGATCATGAGATTAGTTGGGATGCCCATAACCTGCTCATGCTTCCGACGCTGGAAGATTATCATGTGCATCTGGATAAACAGTTCCCAACGGATCGCTGGATATCTCGAAGAAGAGTCGCTGCGATTCTTGATCAGTTTCAACTGGAGAAGGAGCTCTTGATTCCACACCAAGCAAACTTGAAGGAACGCGCTAAACAAACGCTGGATCAAATGCTGGCGTGTGGCACGACGCGCGCAAGAGTTCATGTCGATATCGATCCCGACATCGGGCTACGTCATTTGGAGACGATTGTTCAGCTGCAAGAGGCTTATAGAGGTTTAGTGGATATTGAAATTGCAGCTTTCCCGCAGCAAGGATTGCTTCGCTCCTCCTCGATCCCGCTTCTGAAGCAAGCTCTTCGTGAAGGAGCCACCATCGTTGGATGTGTCGATCCAGCCGGTGTGGATCGCCATATCGAGGCTTGCTTGGATGCCGTGTTTGATATGAGTGTGGCATTTAGCGCGGGAGTCGACATTCATTTGCATGATCCGGGTCATCTTGGCCTTTATACCATTGAACGCATAGCAGACTATACGGAGCAAACGAGTAAGCAAGGTAGAGTCGCCGTAAGCCACGCTTATTGCTTAGGAGAAATTGATGAACGCTCCTCTGCAGAGATCGCCCGTCGCCTTGCGGAGCAGAACATTATGATTATTACAAGTGTCCCGATAGATTCCGCAATGCCCAGAGCGGATCAGCTTACAGCACTTGGCGTGAACGTTAAACTGGGCACAGACCATACGGGACTGGATGCTTGGACGCCTTTCGGAAGCCCGGATTTATTAGCAAGGGGCAGAAGGCTTGGGGAGAAATTCATTTGGAATGACGATGAGCGACTCCGTGCAGTGTATCCCTATTTAACCTCTGTTCCACTGGAAGTGTACAAAGGTGCTCCAGCAGATTTTATTCTCGTGCAAGCGCTGAATCCCGAACACGCGATTGCCGCAGCGCCGGAGAGAGAAATTGTTGCGGTCCATGGGAGGGTCGTTGCGGGGAAGCAATTTGAACGTGCATGGAAATGAACGATTGCGAAGACGAGAGACGAGAGGGGAATGGCGATGATTGCAGAGAAGGCCATACATATCAGCAACGTCTCGAAGCGATATGGAACCGGTACGCTGGCGCTGCGGGAAGTGGATTTGGATATTGGAGAAGGTGAGTTTGTTTCACTCGTAGGTCCGTCAGGCTGCGGCAAGTCAACTCTGCTGCGCATAATGGCCGGTCTGGGCGAAGCAACCGAAGGCGTTGTGTCCGTGCTCGGACAGCCTTCACAGCAATTAATGAAAACAAGCGGTCAGCTGGGATTCGTATTCCAAGAAGCCAACCTGATGCCCTGGCGGACGGTAGTTGAAAATGTGGAATTGCCGTTAGAGCTTCGCGGAGTAGGTAAGAAGGAGCGGCGCGAAGAGGTCGATCGCGTGCTTAGACTCGTGAGATTAGAGAGCTTCCGCGATTCTTATCCCAAGGCACTGTCCGGGGGCATGAAAATGAGGGTGTCGATTGCCCGCTCACTCGTATCGAATCCCAAGATCTTGTTCATGGATGAACCCTTCGGTGCGCTGGACGAGATGACGCGGCATCATCTTCACCAGGAGCTGCTTGAGATTTGGCGGCAATCGAAGCTTACCGTTGTTTTCGTTACCCATAACGTATTCGAGGCGGTCTACTTATCCAGCAAAGTCGTCATTATGAAGTCGTATCCGGGCCAGATTAGCAGCACCATCGATATCCCTGCACCCTATCCGAGGGACGACGAGTTTCAAGCTTCGGCGACATTCGGTCAGTTGGTGGATCAAGTATCGAAAGCTTTAAAGGGGGGCTAGACATGAATGATATTTTGAACATCGAAGTAAGCGCAAGCGCAGCACCTGCTGCAGAGAAGAAGCAAGCTGCCACTCACAAGCCAAGCAAAGCGAAGCAGCTCATTCCAATTGCTGCTCCACCTCTCATTCTAATGCTGGCCATTCTGATAATGTGGCAGCTCATCACGGTGATCTTTGATCTTCCCAGATACATTCTTCCTTCGCCGACGGCAATTGCGAAAGCAGCCTCGGAGAGAGGGAGTGACCTGCTCCGCTCCGCATGGAATACTTCTTTATCCGCATTCTTCGGTTTTCTTCTGAGCATCGTCATCGGTAATCTAACCGCGCTGCTAATGACGGCATCCAAATGGGTACAGCGAAGCTTGTCTCCATACGCGATTGTCCTGCAGACGATTCCTGTCGTAGCCGTAGCCCCCTTGATCGTTATTTGGTTCGGGACCGGCATGAATTCCATCATCATCATTTCGTTTATCGTAGCGGTATTCCCCATCATCTCGAATAGCAATCTGGGCTTGAATGCGACGGATCACAACCTGGTGAATCTCATGCGCATGTACAACGGAACGGGCTGGAAAATGATGTGGAAGCTTCGTATTCCATATGCGATGCCCTACATATTAGGCGGGATGAAAATTTCCTGCGGACTCGCGGTTATCGGAGCTATAATCGGCGAATTTGTAGCCGGAATCGGCGGTGCCAAAGGAGGGCTGGGCATCGCGATTACATCGGCAGCCGTGCAAATGCAGACACCTTACTTATTTGCTTGCGCCATTACGGCATCCGTGCTCGGCATGATCTTCTTCGCAGCCATCTCGATTTTATCCCATTATGTGCTTAGAAATTGGCATGAATCCGCTTCTCAAACGGAGAACTGACGGGTACCGGTGGTTTCAACGATTCACCAAATATAGAAAATGGATGGGGAGATTGAAGATGAAGATGATGGAGAAAACGAAATGGGTAGCAAGTACGACAATCTTGGCTGCACTACTAACCGCTTGCAGTTCAAATTCGGGGTCTTCTGACGAACCTGTAAAAATCACACAAACGATGAGCTGGTTCGCACAGCCGGAGATGGGCGGACATTATGCCGCGGTAGCCGGCAAAATTTATGAGGATGCCGGACTGGATGTTACGCTACAGCAAGGCGGACCACAAGTGTCGAACGTTCAGCTGCTCGCTTCCGGCAAAGTACAATTTGCGATGGCCAATGCGGATGAAGTCGTGCTTGCCCGCAACGAGGGTATCCCGATCGTGACGATATTCGCCAACCTCCAAACCAATCCGCAAAACCTGATCTTTCACAAAGACTCCGGCATTACGAAAATTGAAGATTTGAACGGACGCAAAGTGTATACGGCTACCGGTTTCCCGTTCTGGCAGTACCTCAGCTACAAATATAAATTGGATAAGGTGCAGGTTCAGAATTACACGGGTTCACTGGCGGGCTTCTCCGCGGATAAGGATTCCGTCACGCAAGGCTTTGCGACCAATGAGCCGTATGTGCTCAAGGGAGAAGGCATCGACGTCGATTGGTTCCTAAATGCGGATTTGGGCTACAACCCGTACGGGAATGTCGTCATCACGACGGAAGATATGATTAAGAATCATCCGGATACCGTAAAAAAATACTTAAAAGCGACGGTTGAAGGATGGGATTATTACTACTCGCATGGCGATGAAGTTAATAAACTGATTAATGAAACAAACAAGGACTATTCACTCGATCATCTGAAGAGCTCGCAAGAAATAACGAAGGATTTTGTTTTTGGCGGTGACGCAGCGACACATGGACTTGGCTACATGTCGGAGGAGCGCTGGCAGACGCTTGTTGATGAGATGAAGGAAGCCGGCATGATCAAGAAGGATATTCCGACAAGTGAGCTCTATACGAATGATTTTCTGCCTGAGAAATAGAAGGAACATGTGCTGAACGGGGATCCACTTGGGGGTCCCTTTATGCCAAACAACGGAGGTACCGCGGTGAAAAACATCATGCCAGTGTCTTATAAGAATATGGTTGCAGCACCGCATTACTTGGCTTCGCAGGTAGGGAATCACATTTTAAACCGCGGCGGCAATGCCATGGATGCATCGGTCGCGGTCAGCGCCGCACTTGGGGTTGTCTATCCTCATATGACGGGAATTGGCGGCGATGCTTTCTTCATGATTCATCAGAAGGGGACGATAGCAGGGTTTAATGGCAGCGGCAGATCAGGACGGCTGGCAAACAGAGATTATTACTTGAACAAGGGATTGCCCGCTATTCCAGGACGGGGAGTCGAGAGCGCGATTACGGTTCCGGGTATGGTCGATGCATGGTGGGAGGTTTGGTCTCGTTATGGCCGGCTGCCCTGGGCAGAATTACTTCAGCCTGCGATCGATTATGCGGAAGGTGGTTTTCCGATATCTCGGGATTTACATCACTGGATGGTAACCGATGAACCGCTTATTCGAGCAAGCGAGTCCATGTCACGAGTGTACCTGAAGGATGGAAAACTGCTTGGGCTGGGAGAACGTTTGGTTCAGCCGGCATTAGCGGCGAGTTTGCAAGCGCTGCAGCTGGAAGGACGAGATGCCTTCTATGGAGGTTCATTGATGAAGGCGATAACCGAGGCGATCGAGCAGGATGGCGGATTACTACGGGAAGAAGATTTTCGCAGTCATCATGGGGAATGGGTCGAACCGCTAACGGTTAATTATCGAGGTTATGATTTATACGAAATGCCGCCTAACTCGCAAGGATTCTCCGCGCTTATGATGATGAACATATTGGAAAATGTGGAGATGGGGAAGATCCCCCGGCAATCGGCGACCTTTTATCATCTGGCTGTGGAAACCATCAAACGGGCGTTTACTGAGCGAGATCGTTATCTTACAGATCCGGCATTCGCAGCGGAAATCCCGATGGAGAAGCTGTTATCCAAAGCATATGCCAAGGAGTTATTCGAACAAATAAGTACAGCTCCAGATACGCCAATTGAGGTCAAACCACACCTGTCGCCCGTATTAGGGCAGGACACGGCTTATGCCGCAATCGTTGATGCTGAAGGTAACGGGGTTTCGTTTATTCAGAGTTTATATTATGATTTCGGATCCTGTTATATGGCGGGAGATACAGGCATTATTTTGCAAAATAGAGGGTCGTATTTCTCGCTTGATGCGAGCCATGTGAACACGCTTGAGCCTATGAAAAGAAGTTTCCACACCTTAATGCCTGCGATGATAAGCAAGGACGGTGCGCTCTACGCGTTGCTGGGTACGCAAGGCGGAGAAGGTCAGCCGCAGACGCAGCTGTCTCTATTGACGGGCTTGCTCGATTATGGGCTTACCATAGAAGAGGCGATTGAACTGCCGCGGTGGGTCTATGGCCGGACATGGGGGACGGATAGCGATGTCCTGCGAATGGAGAATCGTGGTCCGCAATCGGAAGAAGCCGCCCGCGAATTGTCGTCTTGGGGACATCAAGTACAGTTGTTCGACAGTTGGGATCGTATTATGGGGCAAGCGCAGGGCATCGTCATCGATGCGAAAGGACTTCGAAGCGGCGCTGCCGATCCGCGCGGCGACGGGATCGCGATTAGCTCGTAGAAGAAAGGAAGCATTCAAATGAGCCTATTATGGAAATTATTTATCGCGTTCGGCTCAGCGACGATGCTGGGCTATGGCGGAGGGCCTTCGATTATTCCGCTGTATCAAGATCAGGTTGTAAATCGTAACGGTTGGATGGATACGTCGGAGTTCGGCAGCGCGCTTGCGTTCGGGAACGCACTGCCGGGTCCGATCGCAACGAAGCTTGCGGCTTATATTGGGTTTAAAGTCGCCGGTTGGGGCGGCGCTGTTGTAGCTCTGAGCGCGGTAGTTCTGCCAACTGCCTTATTAATGGTCGTGCTCTCCGGAATATTGGTGAAGCTGGAGCATGTTCCGGTCATCAAAGGCATGATCAAAGGCGTCCAGCCTGTTATTTTCACGATGATGGCTCTTCTCGCATATGACTTTGCGAAATATGCATTCCAGCCCGGCACAAGCGCGCTTGGCTTAAGTTTCCTACCGTTTATGATTGCGTGCATGTTCTTTGTTATGGTGCAGTATTTACATTGGAATCCGGTTTGGGGCATCTTGGGCTCGCTTGCGTTAGGGGCATTATTTCTGCGAGGATAGTCGTTTCCGGGGAGAAGGCGGGTGTCTGCTATGCTAGATCTACTATTTCATAACATTGGGATTTCCACCGGCAATGGCCGGTATCATATTGGCGTGAAGGATGGTTTGATTGTCCTCTGCGAGCCTGCCCGTAATGTGTATCCGCCGGCAAAAGAGACTATCGCCGGGGAAGGCAGAATACTGCTGCCAGGTTTGGTTGAAACGCATATTCACCTAGATAAAGCATTTCTAACGGAGAAGTCGCAGGTCGCTGCCGGTGGACTGGCTGAAGCGATTGCTGTAACCAGAGCGCTTAAGAGCAATTACACCTACGAGGATATTTACACCCGGGCATCGCGAGTTCTTGAACGAAGCGCGAAATTCGGCGTGACTTCGATGCGCTGCCAGGTCGAGGTGGATCCGATCATTGGGCTGCAGGCGATGGAGGTAACGCTAGCGCTGAAAGAGAAATGGCGAGATACCATTGATATGCAGCTAGTTGTCTTTCCGCAGGAGGGGATCATGCAGCAGCCCGGAACCGCGGAGTTGATGGAGGAATCCCTTCGAATGGGAGCCGATGTGGTAGGGGGTATCCCCTATAACGATTATTCGGCAAGCGATCATTTGACATTCGTATTCGAGCTTGCAGAGAAATATGGAAAACCCGTGGATTTACATATTGATTTCTCCGACAATCCGAACGAGCTGAACATATTGACGGTAGCGACAGAAACGATCAACCGTGGTTATCAAGGAAGAGTTGCTGCCGGACATGTGACATCGCTTGGCTCCGTAACACGTGATCAAGCACGACAATATGCGGGGCTGCTGGCTGCGGCGGACTTGCAAATCATGTGTCTGCCTGCGACAGACCTCTATCTTGGCGGCAGGCAAGATAGACAAGCCGCGCGCCGCGGGCTGACGCCGGTGAAGCTGCTGCAAGAAGCGGGCGTTAACGTGACAATGGGGACGAACAATATTCGCAATGCTTTTACGCCTTACGGAACAGGCGATCCGCTCGATATCGCCTTATTATTGGCTAATACTGCGCAGTTCGGGACAACGTTTGAACTTGAGAAAATCATGGAGATGGCGACGAGCAATGCTGCGCGGGCACTGGGTTTGACACAATACGGTATCGCTGTGGGAGCGAGAGCAGACCTTGTGATGGTTCAAGCTGAACGTGCTGAGGATGTCATCATCGATCGGCCTCCACGTTTAGGGGTTTGGAAGAATGGGGTGAAGAAAGCAGAGATGTTCGTTGAGGCTAGACGTTTCTAAAGCTGATGAGACGGCAAAGGAGGATGATCATGTACATTGAAGAAGCACTTAAGTTAGCTGTGGAGATAGCCGAAGAGAATTGGCAGTCCGGCCGAGGCGATCGTTACGGAGCAGTACTAATGAGGAATGGCACCATAATCGCGACCGGTACGAACGAGGTCGCCGTGAATTGTGATCCGACCGCGCATGCTGAAATACAAGCCATCCGTGCAGCCTGTCTAACTTTAAACATAACTGAGCTGACGGGTTGCGACATGTATGCGAGTGATGAGCCATGTCCGATGTGTATGAATGCGATCCGGTGGAGCGGGATTAATCGAATCTATTATGCCCGTCCTTCGGCGTCCGGCTTTCAATCCGAGTGGAATGGACGCGCGGTAATCGCTAGTTTACACCTCATAGAATGAGTGTTACCTTAGTCAGGTGGTTAAAATTCCCTGCTAAAGGTGTTGGTAGAATGAATGCTGCTCCGATCAGACGTCATGCTATATCCTGCTCAGCGTACGAACATTATTATGCTCTGGAACAATGAGAAGGTAGATTCTAATGATTTGCTGCGAAAGTTCCAGAACGAATTACTTTAACGAACCTTGATGATTACAATCGCAATAAAAAGCTCCTGAATGGAATCATTCAGGAGCTTTTTCTGTATTGGTTCGGCTAATTAGTTATTAGTTCAAGCCGGCTTTAGTCAAACCAAATGCAGCGTCAGCCGAGCCCGGCACGGTTTGGAAAGCGACGTTGATGCGATTCCAAGCATTGATTGCCATGATGGAGTAAGTCAGGTCAGAAAGTTCTTTTTCCGAGAATTGCTCGCGAACGCGGTCATACACTTCGTTTGATACGCCATGCTCCGGCAGCTTAGTCAGGATTTCAGTCCATGCCAGTGCTGCGCGTTCACGCGGGGAGAACAATGTGGATTCTCTCCAGATCGCCAGGTGGTAGAGACGAAGTTCTCTTTCACCATTGATCTTCGCTTGTTTCGCATGCATGTCCAGGCAGAAGCCGCATCCGTTCATTTGGGAAGCTCTAATATGAATGAGATCGATAATTTGCTCTTCAATTACGCTTTCTTTCTCGGCATTGCTGAAATTCATCAATTGTTTGAAAAACTCCGGAGATTGTTGCATGTAATTTATACGTTGTGCCATAGTTGTCTATTCCTCGCTTTACTGGTTTTGTAAGATTGGTTTGGTATGTCTCAACCGCTCTTCGACCATATAACGAGGCTGCATGAATTTCTGTGACAAGGATAAGAATCGACATGCATATTCAGAAATGAGCAGGAAAAGCTATGTACCAAATGAAATGAACGAACAGAGAAAATCACTTGTCACAATACGCCTCGGTAACTCGTTATATTTAATGGCCTTTTTTTCTAAGGTGTCTGAGGATGAGGATTAAGAATGGAAGTGGTAGGATGCAGGAATTATATGAGCAATATAAGGGACTATTGTTTAAACTCGCATATCAGCTGACCGGTTCCGTTTCCGATGCAGAGGATGTTGTGCAGGACGTATTTATTAAGGCTTATGAAATTCCACCGGAGAAACTGACCCAGCCCAAAGCTTATCTTTGTAAAATGGTCACAAATCGCTGTCGGGATTTACAGAAGTCCGCCCGCAAGAAGCGTGAACAATATTTTGGCGAATGGCTGCCGGAGCCGTTAGTCAGTTCTTATGACGATGGCATGGAAGCAGTTGCACGTGACGAGCTTTTGTCCTACGCCACGATTGTCATGCTTGAACGACTAGCTCCATCGGAGCGAATTGTATTTGTATTACGCGAAGCACTCGGTTTTGAATTTCCTGAAATTGCGGAATTGATTGAGAAGAGCGAAGTGAATTGCCGTAAGCTGCTTAGCCGCGCAAGGGCAAAAATGGGCGTATCCTCAGAAGAGCTTGTTCAACCCGAAGCTGCCAACGAAAAGTGGGTACATGGGTTTATAGCGGCGCTGAAACAAGGGAACTTCAATGAAATCGTATCGATGCTCGATAAGGAAGTTGTTCTTGTCTCGGATGGGGGAGGTAAGGTTTCCGCAGTCCTCAAACCGATTGCATCAAGGACGATTGTCGGTAAGTTTCTCAGTAAGCCTCTACATAAGGCTGCTATAGGCTCGATCGTTGAAGTGGCTCAACTAAATGGGCAGCCAGCGATTATTATGCGTTCGACTGAAGGCATTCACACGGTGGTGATGCTTCATGTCGAAGAGGACGTTATCCGAAATTTATATGTGCTTAGGAACCCCGATAAACTCCAGCATATCGCGATATAGAAACACCAAACAGGACGTATCGATTCCAAATCGGTACGTCCTGCTTTACGTTTGACGGGTTTGTCTTATGCTGCCTATCATCCAGAGTAACAAAGGGATGACAAGGAAGATGGCCGGGTAGAAATAGTAGATCAGAAAATGATTTTTAAGCGTATTTGCAAGCTGAATATTATGCGTGGTATAGATTATGCTTATCAAAAGGATAAAGGTCATAACGCAAGAGATTAACTTCCAGTTCTTGAAGCCCGTCCACTCCGATAAACCATAGCTGAGGATAAACAGACCGGCAGATAACTTAATAAAGGCGCCTAACAGCCAGAGCGGGAGATAGAAAGCATCTATATTTTGAACGAAATTGAGGATGTGGATAAACTTTGTGAGAGAGTATACGGGAACAACTAACTGGGCGGCAAAATAAGGTCCTGTTACAGACAACAGCACGAGCGTAGTTAACACTCCCCATAACAGGGCGATTGCAGTGCCAAACAGAATAGCCCTTGATGCCGTTCGTTTGTTTTCCGCGAAGAAATATAACATAAAGATAATCGATGGATCGACCATATAATTATACGAATGGAGCGTACCTAACAGGATCTGATACCATCCAGAGTCGACATAGATGGGTAATATCCGCTTCATATCCATGTCCTGTGTGTTCAATACAAGCACCGCGAATAAGAAGACCACAAATATCGGGCCAATAGCCTCTGCACACCGACTAATAGCGGTAATTCCGCCTTTGTACACCGCATAAAAAACAAGAAACAGTAAACACAATGAGATTGCGATCATCGGTGTGTTATGGAGCATGACTAAGTTTTGAAATTCCACGGTACCTTCGGCGAGGGTAGATATCTGCATGAACCAGTGTGCAAAATAAACGGTAACCATTAATTTACCCAGCCAGGTACCGAGCAGATATTTAATAAAGGTAACTAACGTTTTATCTTTATGCCAGCTGCATATCCGGAGAATCAGCCAGGTTGCGAACATCATGATCATACTGCCAAGCAGAATGGAGATCCAGCTGTCTTGATGCGATTCCTCTGCGGCCAGCCTGATGGGAAGGTAGGAAACTATGATCATGGAGGAGATACTGATTATCCAGAACAACTGATAGTTGCTAACCTTCATCCTTGATTCCGCCTCCTTTCCGCCGTTATTTGAGCGGCGCCCCAGTCACTCCGGTAGAACGGAGCTGTATGCTCGCTTTGACTTTTACGTCGATGAGCTTGAAATTCTCGTCCCAATTTGCTTTCTGTGTTTTCCACCAATAAGGGTGTTTACGATGCAGGTACTCCCCAATACCGAACACGTCAGGCCCCCATTGCTGGACTTTATCCATCGTAAGCTGCAGTTCTTTCTGAATTTGTTCATTCAGATGTTTCTGGATCGCAATTAAGTTTTCTGACTCTGACATGTCTAGTGACGTCGTGTTTTCAATCAAATAAGCTTGCCCTGTAACGGTAACAACAACATGTGTGGGGTCTTTACCGGCGTGAATTAGCCGATTCTGATGGGTCATCCTAAACGATAGGACACCATCATCTTTCTGCCAAGGAATCGTTATACCTCCGAAATTCCCTTTCCCTAGCATCCAGATTGCTTGAGAGCTTTCTTCTGCGTTTAGAAATCCTTTAATTTTAAGCTTCTTATCCATGACGGCGAAGCCACCGATTGTAGCGATTTGCTTCTTTGCCTTGCTGTTATATTTAACTTCACGAATCTGAAGATAGGGTAAGATTGGACTGGTACCTTCAGATAGACTTTCAATCACGAGCTGCCTCGACGTAAACTCTCTCAGCCCATTGATCTGCATTTCTTTTCCGGCAGCGACGCTGGAATTATACTCCATAGGATGCCGCACCATTAGAAACGCCTTAGCGCTGCTTCCTCGTACGAGAATGACAGTATCCCTTAAATTATTCGCAGGGTCCCTGCCCAGTTTATCGAATAACTTAGTTACATCTTGCTTTCGGCAGAACTCCTCACCTAATACGATTAAGATCCGGTGACTCGACATTAATTTTCGGGATATTTTACTTTGAATCTTCTGACTGGCATCAAATACATCTTTCCCTTTAGCGGATACGACGAGATAACTATCCTCACTGCCCGATTCGCCGCCTTTACCGGTACCGTTTAACTGTGAGGGAATCACGATTTGATTGCTAATCTCAATCTCCCCATTCTCTGCATGATCTACTGCCGTACCTAAGATATAAGCTAGTTGATTGGGTTCGATGAAATCAGTGCAGCCGGAAAGCGGCAGCAGCAGGATAGAGGTGGCGCACAAGAGCAGCGTAAACCGAAAACGGCTCATCACGGTGTTCCTTTCTTATTACGGCCATTTTTCATCCAGAAAGGATAGCGAATGATCAGATCTTTAATTCGTTTGCCATCAAAAGGAGCTACAGGGCTTAAATATGGCGTTCCAAAGGATTCCAGCATGACCAGATGGATCAACAGGAAAATAATGCCGAAAGCGAAACCTACGAAGCCAAGAGCACCGGAAATAAACATCAACATGTACCGAATGATTCGAAAGGGAAGGGTAGTGCTATATCTGGGAATCGTATAAGCAGCGATCCCGGTTAATGAAATGACGATGATAATCGGCGTAGAGATGATGCCGGCTTCTACCGCAGCTTGTCCGATAACCAGTGCCCCGATGATGCTGACTACAGGGCCAAGCTGATTGGGAAGATGTACCCCGGCTTCTTGCAAACCGTCAAAAATGAACATCATGATGAAGACTTCGATAACCGTGGGGAAAGGAGAAGTTTCCCGGGCTGTCGCAATTCCTATCATAAGATTGCTTGGAATCATCTCCGGATGGAAAGTCGAGAGCGAGACATATATAGCAGGTAAAGCAAACGAGATGAAGGTCATGATATATCTAACCAGTCGGTTTAGGATGATAAAGATGAATCGCTCGAAATAGTCATCCGCGGATTGAAGACCTGACCAGAATGAGATTGGAAAGATGAGGGCGAAGGGGGTTCCGTTCGTGAGAAGGGCAACTTTCCCATCCAATAAACTTGCGGTTACGATATCCGGACGTTCCGTATTTTGAATTTGTGGGAAGAGGGAGAAGGAATTATTCTCGATCCACTCTTCGATATAAGCAGAATCGATGACGCCATTAATCTCGATCTTCGCAAGTTTTTCTCTTACTTCTGCTAATACCTTCTCGGACGCCAGTCCTCGCACATATGTGAGTACGACTTCGGTTTGGGTGTATTTCCCAATTGTGAACGATTCCATCTTTAGTTGAGGGTGAATAATCCTGCGCCTAATTAACGAAGTATTTGTACGGATATTCTCAACAAAGCCTTCCTTGGAACCGCGAAGCGTTGACTCCTTCAGCGGCTCTTGAATCCCTCGCATCTCAAATTCTTGCACCTGAGCAAGCAGTGCGGATGCTTCGCCATCTACCATGATGGCCAGGCTGCCGTGCAAAATATGTTGAACGAGATCCTCCATGGATTCATCTGTATTAATTTTCGCGAGAGGAAGCCATTCCCGTTTGAACATATCCGCCAGTGTATGAATCCGTCCAATGCCTTGCGGCAAACCGCTGAAGATAAGTGGCTTCAGCACATTATTTTCGATGCTTTGCACATTAGCCATACCATCCAAATAAGCGAGTAAAAGCAAGGAATCATCTTGCATTGTAAATTGACGAAAAACAATATCCGAGCATAGCTCGAACTGTTCTCTGAGGTAAGCTTCATTCGCTTCGACGCTGCTGCTAATGGTAACCATGGATGATCCCCCGGTGGATAAAGTACACTCGGTGAATATTATGAGCAAAGCAATGTGCAGCTATGCAGATTCTGGTAAACTGGCCCGTTTACACGATTTGGAATGAATGTTACTTTAAATGAATGGATTTGGAAAAAAAGTTCTGTAAATTTTTAAAGATTTAAATGATATAATCAACAAGCGATAGAATTGTGCTTTTATACTTTACATAGCTAAGGATGAATAGGGTATGAATAAGCGGTCAAAGTTGGAAAAATCAGAATCGGCTGTTAAGATTTCATTCGTCTATGTGCTTCTCGGCAGTCTCTGGATCATCCTATCCGATAAATTAATAGATTCATTGCATTTGTCAGATGCGATTACGGTGAATGCATCAAAGGGTCTGTTTTACGTGTTAAGTACAGCTGTGATCCTTTACTTCTGGGTGAAAAGGCTGAAGAAGGCGTTAACGGAAAGCGAAGAACGTTACCGTGCCATCGTAGAACTTTCCCCTGAACCTGTAGCTGTTCACCGTGACGGGAAGATCGTGTTTATTAACCCTGCCGGAGCCAGAATCGTTGGTGCATCGTCTCCGGAAGAAGTAATCGGTCTGCCCATCATTAGCATGATACATCCGGATTTCATTGAACATGTTCAAGAGCGTATTCGACAGGTGATGGTGGAGGGGAAGTCAACGGAACCCGTCGAGCAGAAAATCGTTCGTCTTGATGGGCAAGTCATTGATGTAGAGGTAAGGTCAGTGCCCATCAAGTACCTGGGTAAGTCGGCTGTACAGCTCCTGTGCAAGGATATAACGGAGCGCAAACGGGCCGAACGTATGCTGGAAGAGAAAGAACAGGCTTATCGATCGCTTGTTGATCACAATCCGGATGCGATTTTCACAGTAGATGTTAAGGGCTGTTTGTCGAGTGCAAATCCGGCCACCATCAAAATAACGGGATTTAAGCTTGAAGAGCTTCTTTACCAGCCTTTCGGGAAGCTCATTATGGAAGAAGATCGTGAGAAGACATGCGATTTATTTAAGGAAGCGTTGGACGGTGAATCCAACAGCGTTGAAATTGCTATCCGTCATAAGTCCGGGCTTCCGATCGATTTGAATTTGAAGATGGTTCCGATTGTGATCCACGATAAGATCCAAGGTGTTTATGGCATTGCCAAAGACATCACCAATCGTAAGCGGACAGAAGAATTATTGATTAAATCCGAGAAGCTCTCCGTAGTAGGTCAGCTCGCAGCCGGGGTTGCACATGAAATCCGCAATCCGTTAACTTCGCTTCGCGGCTTCGTTCAATTGTTTCAAGCGAAAGAGGACATGAATCAAGCCTATTTGAAAATCATGTTATCGGAATTAGACCGCATCAATGATATCGTCAGTGAGTTCCTTGTGATTGCCAAACCTCAAGCGGTGTGCTTCGAAGTAAGAGATGTGCGGCAAATTTATTATGAAGTGATTTCGCTGCTCGAAACACAAGCCATTCTCAGTAATGTACAAATTCATGCTGACATTGCAGATGACATTCCCATGATTAACTGCCAGCAAAATCAATTAAAACAAGTCTTTATCAATATTCTTAAAAATGCGATTGAGTCGATGACAAGCGGGGGAAACATCCTTATTGAGATGAAAGTCGTCGATCATCAAATTATGGTTCGCTTCATCGACAACGGATGCGGCATCTCGGAAGAGAGAATGCTGATGTTAGGAGAGCCCTTCTACACGACCAAGGAGAAGGGGACAGGCCTCGGACTCATGGTATGTCATAAAATTATTGAAGCACATGGAGGCACCCTCCATATCGAAAGCCAGATTGATATAGGCACAACGGTTAAACTGATTCTGCCTATTGAAGAGAGCGGTATTCTGCTGCAAGAAGCGTAGAAGATGGTGAGAGATAAGGGAGATCCGAGGAAGTTCGCGGGTCTTTTTTTGTTGTTATCAAGAGGGGAAACGAGCAATTTGGCGAAATTAGACAACAATGTACTGCGGAGCGGAAGGTGTTCCGCAAATACGCAGGCGAAATAGGAGGAAACCACAATGATAACCATTGATCAAATACGAAGTTATGCGCAGTCCTTGCCGGAAACCGAAGAGGTGGACCATTGGGGCAAGCCGTCTTTTCGCGTGAAAAATAAGATTTACGCAGTCATACAGCCAGACGGTGTATCGCTCCTTGTGAAACTAACGGCAGACGATCGAATAGCCTATACGACGATGGATCCAGATGTTTACCGTGTACCGCCGAAATACCCGACTATGAATTATGTCATCATTCAGCTCGAACTCGTGGACCCGAAGGAATTGAAGAGTTTGATCTTCAAGGCGTGGAGCCTGGTTGCTCCGAAACGTGTCGTAAAATCATTTGTTACTTAGGTAATGAGTTCGGGAGGGATTAGGGATGGCTAACGTTCATATCATGATTTGGTTTGATACGGAGGACTACATCACCCAAGAGTCCGAAGAGGCATTATTAGCAGTCGTGCACATGTTAAACAAGCGAAACACAAAGGGAATATTCAAGATCGTTGGGGAGAAAGCCCGTAAACTGGAGCGAAATAATCGGGTGGATATAATCGAGCAGCTCGCTCAACATGAAATCGGCTATCACACGGATTATCATAGCGTTCATCCTACGGTAAGCGAGTATTTGGAGAGTTTCGGTTTTGCTGATGGCGCTATGGAATATAATCTGCATGAGGGAGCGGGACTTCAGGATGTAATGCGAATAACGGGGCAACCGAGTAAGTGTTATGGCCAAGCCGGTTATTCATGGGCACCACAAACGTTCCCCGTCCTTCGACACTGGGGAATTCCGGTCTATCTGGATGTACATGATCAAATTACACTTGATCACAGACCGTTCTGGTACGGCGGTATGCTCAATTTGACCGATATGAAGGGCATAATGCGAATGGATTTGAAGGAGGACGGTCTCGAGGAAGGGATGGCCATATTCGACCGGTTGCATCACGAACTCTCTCATGGAGACGAGGATGGATTCATCAGCATCTATTACCATCCTTGTGAATTTGCATGTACGGGCTTCTGGGACGGTGTGAATTTCAATGAAGGTCACAATACACCGCGTGATCAGTGGCGACCGGCACCGCTTAGACCGACAGGAGAGATGGAGCGCTATATCGAGATGCTGGGCAAATTCATTGATTATACACGCACGAAATCTAATGTGAGCTATATCACTTCGACGGAAGCATACGAAATGGAGAAGTCCAATCCGAATCCCATGCAAACTTCGGATATCCGCGCCATGGCTGCCGAAGTTTCGAATGAATTAACCTATACCGTATATCGTGATTACTCGTTGTCCGCATCAGAATTGCATGCTGTTTTTTGCAACTATCTGCTTGGACAAGACGCCATTCCCGAACTCATCTACGGCCCCGAAAATGAGGTCCAAAGCGATCCAACCGATGCTGTACGCGTTGCGGACATCAAGCAGGCGATCGCCGGTCAATATCCCAAATTATTTGCTTATAAGCAGCTGCCTGATTATTTCATCGTCGCCGGGTACCGCGTTAATCCCGTTGACCTAACGTGCACGATGGCTAGCATTATCGCGAATGGGTATCAGGATGAGGATCGCATTGCAATCGTATCCGGCGTGTTGAAATCGAAAGAGCATGCCAAAACAGAGGTCAATTGGGGTACTCATTGGAGTCCGTTTCCTCCGGATCTGAAGGTACCTAATTTGATTCGCGTATCTCAGCTTCAGACTTGGACACTGAAACCGGCATTATTCTAACAAAATCAGGCCATTGTAATGTATGGGTGGCTAGGTGAAATTAGATTTACAATACCTTAACAATGAATTCGGTTAACTTGCTGTAACCTTTTCCAATTCATGCTCGTCTACCTTACCTGAAAGCCCAAAATACTTCACGAGGTGAACGAATATGAAAAAAACATTCAAAATGATTACACTAACTGCAGCAGCCACTATGGTTTTAACTTTTGCGAGCCAAAGCTTCGCAGCATCCTCCGGTTTCACGGATTTGACTAACCATGCAGCGAAGAATGAGATCCTTTCTTTGCAGCAACGCGGTCTGATCAAGGGCATCTCGGCTGATCAATTTGCACCGCATGCTACAATGACGGCGGCACAAGGCGTTCAGCTCATCGTGAATGCACTGAATTTGAACTTGGATCTGGTTCGCTTCTTTAAAGAACCGAAAGCGACCGATTATTTCGTGAACGCTAATGATAAAGCTTGGTACGCAGATGCGCTGATCATTGCGGCAGTTAACGGCCTTGACCTGCCGAAAGACCTGAATCCAAACAAACAATTGAACCGTGAAGAATTTACGCATGAGCTTATCCACGCGATCGAAGTAACTGGCAAATTGCCAATGATTAAACCGGTTGCCGTGGACATTGCGGATCAAGACCAAATCACCATCGAATACTCCGGGTCGATTACACGCGCACTTAATTACGGCGTCATTAAACTTGGCGAAGACGGGAAAGTGAATCCGAAGGTGATCATTACTCGTTCGGAAGCGGCGGTTGAAATCTATAATGCACTTGCCTATATGAAAGCTCATGCGGCACCAATCGATGCTAACAGCAAAGTATCTGTTGCACAAGGTAACGAGCTAATCGGAGACGCTATCGGCGTAACGCCATCCCTGAGCGAGGGTGCCGACCCTAACGCTGCATTTACACGTGAAGCCTTTATCACGCAGCTCGTTAAAGCGGTCGAAGAAGCCGGCAAGCTGCCGATGATCAATGTTGTCGTTACCGATATTAAGGATGCGGATCAAATCGATGTCGTCAATTCCGGTGCTATCCAGCGCTCAATCAACTATGGGATTGTCAAACTCAGCAGCGACGGCAGCTTCAATCCAAAGAGTGAGATTACATATGGTGAAGCAACCGAAGCGATCCATAATGCTGTGGCTTACTTGAAAGCTCATTCTGTTGATCCTACTGCGAAATAACTTTCGAATCACAGCGGCTGCCGGACGATCGTCCGGCAGTTTTTTTTATCTAGCCATCGAAGCACGAAGTCATTTGCAACTTTTCCCACTTCTATGCGTTTAATAGACATTCACCAAGAAGGAGACCTAACAAGACTGAAGGAGGATTTACAGAAGGCTGCCATGGAGAACCCAACCTTAATACAAGCGGAACAATTAGCAGGCGATTATTTGCAAGAGCAAGTGAAATCTTCATACCAGATTCTAGGCAAGGGCTTCATAAATCAAGTTTGCGTAGTCGAGACAGCAACTCATAAAGTCGTAGTCCGTATGAACGATTCATCTGAGTATCCCATCTATCTCAAAGAAGCATGGTGCATGGAGCAAGCAGCTGCTGCTGGCGTACCTGGTCCAGAAGTATTGTCCACTGGGATTGCCGGAGAAGTCGCCTATATGATTCAAACTTTCGTAGATGGCGACAACGGATTAGACAGCTTAGCCAGCAAAGTGGATATTTGGCGGCAGCTTGGCGCGTATGTCAAGCGTATACATGCGATCGATGCGAGAGGGTTCGGAGAGGATCTGATCGACCCTCGGACAGGTGAGTTCCGTTCACCTCCTCATCCAGGGTCTGATGGCAGCTGGCAAGGGTATGTGCAATATAACATCAACAGTCTGACAGAGAATGATCGGTTAATTGAGCTTGGCGTCATCTCGCAGGCAGAATCGGCGAGAGTGAGAGAGATATTCGAGCTTGTGAAGGGAACAGCATTTCGATTCGGCTTAAATCATGGAGATCTCTCCTTGAAGAATATGATGGTTAGTCCGACAGGAGAAGTTCGAGTGCTGGATTGGGGCAGTGCAGAGGTTCATATCGTGCCGGATGGAGACATTATTCAAGTTATGCAAGGCATCATTCTTGGCGATGGGCCGAGCGAAGAGGAGTTTCATGCTTTTCTCGACGGGTATGGTCGGAAGGTGGAAGACCTCGCTGATTTGAAGCGAGTAATGTTGCTTCGAGTTTTCGATAAACTCAGGTGGGCGATCGATAAGAGTCCGGATCAGATCGGATACTTTGCCGCCTATGCGAGGAAAGCAGTCGAAATGAATCTGGACTAACTCGGGTCAAAATAGAAAAGCCTTCTGATTCGCAGTGCGCTGCGTCTCGGAAGGCTTATTGCATTTTCCTTAGATTATGGATAGGAGATGCTTTTATTTCTGAACTTCAGACGGCTGATGCGCCATCTCCGAATAGGTTTTATGACAAACCATATTGGATATACGTGGGATGACGATCGTTTCGCCTACTTTCAATTGGTTCGGATTCTTATGCTGGGGGTTCGCTTCCTCTAAGATCGGCATGGGCATGTTATATTTGTGACCGATAGAGGCGAATGTATCCCCGGCTTGAACTTGGTGCTGTGCGAAAACCATGTCATCGGATTGACCGTCTCGAAAGAATGGGAAGAAAAACGGTGAAAAGGAGAAGAACGGAAACAAGAAACGTCCTGGGAAGAACGGATGGGGAAAAGGGCGGAAGAACGGGCGACGGCCAAAACCTCCACCAAATCCACCTCCAGGGAAAAAGCCACGATTCATTTCGGTAACCTCCATGATGTTGGGATAGTCATTTGACTATATAGAATATCCGCAAAGGCTTGGAATCGTGACAGAGAATTTGGAAAAATATTGATAACATAGGTGCAGGAAACGTGATCCATATCCCGAATAGTTGACGAATATCGTAGAAATGGGGTGCTCGAATGAAAATTGAAATCGTTCAAACAACTGCAATTACGGCTTACGTTGGCGTACGGGCAGTTAGTCTCATGTCTAATATGGGGAATGCTGTAAGCCGGGCGCTTCAAGAAGTGGTAGAGAGAAGCCATGAAATTGAGAACATCAGAAACCGTGAAGTGACCTACGGAATTACACCTCCGAATTACAAAGGGAACGATGGTCTGCTCGATTTTTATTGCTGCTATGAAGTAGATCCGCTAGCTAATGTACCGCACGGCATGGTCCATCTTCATCTCTTACCAAGATTGTATGCAGTTACCTCTTATCGCGGGGCTGCTAGCAAGCTCGTAACTGCTTATGATTATACATCCAGATGGCTTGCCGACAACGGCTATGAGTATGATGATGTATCGTATTATATGGAGCGATATGACGAGAATACGAAGCGTGAAACGGATGATGAACGTAATGAAATCATGATTTATAGTCCGATCCGATCTACAAGAAGTCATTCAAGTAGTGATAACTAAAGGCAATGCTTAAAAATCCGCGGAAATCGCGGATTTTTATATTCGAGTTCAGTTACCTTTAATGACTAACTATTCGGACAGCTTGGTGAACCAGAGATCCCGGAAATGGACCCAGCCGAGCGATTCCAAAGATATCCCGCGGATCGAAGGGTGGAAGGCGGTTTTGAGATGCTTGCGGTAGAGGAACATGAGGCTGTGGACTGCTGTCAGCTGTTGCTCGATCTGACGGAAGCGATCCGCTCTGCGCTTGGTATCGGACTCAGACAACAAGTCGGCCAGCTGCTGCTCCAGCGTCACTTGCATGGCTGGCCGCATGTGCAGCTGCATGCTCTTGAACAAATCGATGAGGCGCAGCTCACGATGCTCGTCCAGCATGACGGCAAACAGTAGCAAATCCGCATGCAAGCGGTCTTCGCCCTTGAATTGTTCAGCGGGAATGAACTTGATCTCTAGTGTAATGCCTCCAAGCGCGCACACCTGCTGTACGATCCGCGCATCGGATTCATATTGCGGGATGGTCGCAAGAACGATCGGCTCTCCATTGTAGCCGGCTTCCGAAAGTCTTTGTTTCGCCTTATCCGGACCTACTGCAACATATGGTTGCCTATTCTCCGTATGTTGGGGCCAAAAGCTGTCGGCAGGTTCGATAACGTCGCCGGAGAGCCGCTCTATGATTTCTTCGCGATTCAGTGCCTGATCGAACGCCTCTCGCACAGTGGCATTTGCAAGAGGGCCTTCACGGAGCTCATTAACGGTCAGAAACTTGCAGGTTGTACCGGATTGGCGAATCTGCTGCCATTGCTCCGTAGCCGACTCGGATAATCGCACGTTATGCATGACCTGGAAGGCCGGCTGCTCCGCTTGTCCGTCCAGCTCTTGCTGCAGCGGCTGTGTCCACACCTCAACGCGATCCAGAAAGCCGCGCCCTTGAAAATAAGCGGGGAATGCTTCCAGCACTAAGACGCCATGCTCCCGATCGATCAGGCGGAAAGGTCCGGTACCGATCGGCTGAAGTCCGAGCTCCGGGTAGGAGAATCGGTCGGAGGCAGGGTTCAACGCCTTGGAAGAGGAAGAGACCTCCGGAGCCGGAACGATCGAGGCCCGGTTCGTAGCTAAGAAGGGGAGTAAAGCCTCATTTCGCTGCTCAAGAACAAATTGAACGGTGCGATCGTCCAACAATGCGATGGAGACCATGTCCCCATACACCCAGTTATACAATCCCCGCGGAGCAAGTGCCTTTAACCGCTCGAACGTGAATACGACATCGGCGGCTACCATCTCCCGGCCATGATGGAAGTGGACTCCTTTACGAAGGTAAAAGGTCCAACGAGTGCGTGTAGCATCCACATCCCAGGCATGTGCAAGATGCGGAAGAATCGTATCGCCTGATGGACTCATGCGAACAAGTCCGTCAAAGAGCTGATTGACCAGATGCGCTTCACCGGAATAGTGGATGGAGGCAGGGTCTAAGGAATGAATGGTTTGTGGCAACGGAAATCGTAAAATGTCCAATCGACGCTCGCCCAACACCTCGGAATGAAAGCCGAACCGTTTCGAGAGCCAATCCTGAAACTGCGCGCGAAGTCCCCGCGAGCCCTCACTGTCCATCGTTTGCAAGTAGGAAATGGCCATTTGTAAGTCTTGCTTCTGTGCGATTTCCTGCGCTTCAAGCAGCACGATCTCTTCTTTCCTAGCTAGAAAGTGCAAGACGGAGCGATTGCCGCGTCCGCGACGCGGTTCCCAGCTTAGCCAGCCTTCACGCTGCATCCGCTGCAGCAGGAGAACCATATTGCGATGCGTGCAATCCAGCGCTTCTGCCAGTTCCTGCGTTGTCACTTCGTACGGTTCATGCTCCTGCAGCTGTGGCAGAGCGCTCCGCAGAGCGATGTAATGCTGCCTCATTTTCATCGCGAACACGTCTCCCGACTTAAAATATGAAATTTATTATTCAAATCTTACACTTTTTCTTCTTATTTTATAGGCTACAATAAATAGGAGAAAAGCACAAACGTTGCTAATGCAGTATATATGTCGGGAGTGAGTCTTTTGAGAGATCCAGCACCATGGCAAAGACGATATGAGAAAATGGCGCTTTGGTCATTAGGGTTTGGCGTATTCAGTCAATATTTATTTGTCGGTAATAGCTTAGGTATATCCGTAGCGCTGTTTACCTGCGCCTTTTATGGTTTGTTCTTCTATGCAATAAAAGGGAGAATTGGCGGATTCGATCAGTGGCGCGGACAATCGAAGTCGGGTTGGCTGCTGTGTCTGCCGGTCGCACTGCTGTCGTTCAGCTACATGCTCTTTAACAATGAGTTGTTCCGTTTGCTTAATATTGCTGTACTACCTGCACTTGTCGCGGCCCAAACGGTATTGCTCTCGCGAAGCAGTACGAAGCCTTGGTTTCGAACCGCTTACTATCAGGATGTGCTTTACTTAAGTTTGATTAAACCGTTTTCCTACTTCACAGTCCCATTCGGTCTGCTCGCTAATCGAATCTCTCCGCAGCAAAATAGTGGGGGAACTGCGGGCGGCGGCAAGGTTCGCCGAATCTTGCTGGGGCTTCTGCTCGCGTCGCCGCTTCTGATTGTAGTCATCCTGCTGCTGGCATCTGCAGATCGCATATTTATGGACTTGTTGAATCGATTGCCTGAGATGTTCGGCGACTACTCGATTCGTACCTTGTTTACCAGAACAGTACTTGCGGTAGCCATCTCTGTCTTTACATTCAGCTACTTATGGACATTGCTATTCCGGAGAACGGATGATCAATGGCGAGATGGCAGTGATGCGGGAGCTGCTCAAGCTTTCTCCGCTGCAGCATCCGCGGTTGCTGTAAGGCAGCAAGCGCCGCTTTCGCTCGACGCCCTTACAGCCGGAACGCTGCTGATCAGCTTTAACATCGTTTATATTATTTTCGCCGCCATCCAATTCTCGTATTTGTTCGGGGCTGCGAATGGTTTGCTGCCGGATGGTGTTGCTTATGCCGAGTATGCAAGACAGGGTTTCGCACAACTAGTCGTTGTTGCTCTCATCAATCTCGTCTTGCTATTGAGTGGCCTTCATTTCATCCTTAGAGAGGGCGCAGCGGCGGAGTGGGTACGAAAGCTCTCTCTGAGCATGCTTGTCGGTTGTACGGTTGTGATGCTGGTATCGGCTTACAGCAGGCTGTCGCTCTACGAATCGGCTTACGGCTACACACAAACACGAATACTGGTTCAAGGGTTTATGCTGTTTCTGGGTGTCATCTTAATCGCATCCTTCATACGGATTTGGAGTGAGCATTTCTCATTGGCGAAAGCGTACATAGGGCTTGCCGTAACAGCTTACATGATCATCAATTATGTGAACGTAGATGCGATCATCGCCAAGCAGAATATGATTCGTTATCAAGATACAGGGAAGATCGATATGCAGTATCTTGGCTCACTATCCACGGATGCATTTCCTACCCTGTTAAAGCTGCAGAAAGAAGAGCCGGCACTTGCGGATGCAATCGAAGGCGTGAAGAAAAGCATGCTTGACGATGCCAATCAACGTGGTGGTTGGCCGGCCTGGAATGTTTCAGTGGCGAGAGTGATGAAGGAGAATTAATCACATAGTTTATGTGATTAAATAAATAGTTAACGGCATGAATGTTTCAGGTTTATCCATGCTGTAGATGAGAAGTCCGCGTCTTTGCGGACTTTTTTTATTTTTGGTGAAGAAATTTATGGTTTACAAACGCAGGCGTTCGGCATATATTTAAGTCATTCAAGTTTTGCTCTAGGGAAACATTTTGTCCCTTGTCCACATTAATATTTTTTTGATTATTTTTTTGCACACGGAAAACTTAATTTACTTCATGCAAAATAGGGGGTGGCATCATGGCATTTAATCTGAAACGCCCTGTCTCCAGGCGGGATGTTCTGAAATGGGGAGCTGCAGGTGTCTTAGGCGCATTCAGCGGAGGCTTATTCAGCCCAGGCTCCTTATTAGGGAAACCGGTCAAGGCGATGACCAAACACGAGGTGCATTCGGCATTAAAGCAGCATAAACATCAGACGATGGCACATGGCTATGATCCGGGGAAAGATCAGACTTATGGCCTGCAAGCCGCGATCAAATCGTTAACAGAGTTTGATTACGGTAAGGTGAGTACCCGTGCTGACGGACGGACAGTACGCGAATACACGATGGTCGCTTCGGATTCGAATGTCGAAATTGCGAAAGGCATCACGTTTCCGGGCTGGACGTATAATGGGACCATTCCGGGGCCAACGATCCGCTGTACGGAAGGCGATATTGTGCGAGTCAAGTTCTGGAATGGCTCCTCGCATCCTCACTCGATTCATTTTCACGGCGTTCATCCAACTGGAATGGACGGCATTGAACCGGTACCGACCGGAACGGAATTTATCTATGAGTTTGAAGCAAAACCTGCCGGCATGCATGTATACCATTGCCATATTCCGCCTTTATCCAAGCACATTCACAAAGGACTCTACGGAAATTTTATCGTTGATCCGAAGGTGCCGAGGAAGAAAGCTCGTGAGTTCAATATGGTCATGAATGGCTTCGATCTGGATTTAGACGGAGAGAATGAAATCTACACCGTGAACGGCTACGCGTTCGCGTTCCAGGCTTGGCCAATTCCTGTGAAAGCCGGGGAGCTGGTCCGGGTTTATCTAAGCAATTTAACGGAATTTGATCTCATCAATTCCTTCCATCTTCATGCGAACTTCTTCAAGTATTACGAGGTAGGCGCCGATCCGGATGCCAGACCGGTATTGACCGACACCATTATGCAGTGCCAAGGGCAGCGCGGCATTCTGGAGATGATATTTCCTGAACCTGGCCAGTATATGTTCCACGCTCATCAAAGTGAATTTGCCGAGCTGGGCTGGATGGGATTCTTCGAGGTCAAAGCGTAGGAGGGAGGGGTTTGCATGGAGATAAAAGTCGTGAATACTGCGAAACAGAAACCACCTGGAAGTAAGCTGCTTTGGATATGGGGAGGCGCGCCTCTCATACTACTAATTCTGGTCATTTACTTCATTTCGAATCTAGGGACTGGTATTAAAGATGAGCCGGTCGCGCCGATCGAAGCGCTTAATGTCCAGAAAATTGTGCTTACCCATGAAGGTTTTACGCTGCATGTACTGAACACGGGGCCGGAGAAAGTTACGATCGCGCAGGTACTGGTAAACGATGCCTTCTGGAATGCGGATTTCCATCCCAGTGCTTCTATTGGACGACTTGCGCAAACCGAAATTAAGATTCCGTATGGCTGGGTCGAAGGAGATCCCTACGAAATTAAGCTGATTACGACGAACGGATTGATTTTCGCAGGAGAGGTGCCTGTTGCAGCGTTGACACCGGTGCCGGATGCTTCTCGTGTAGCCCAGTATGCATTGATCGGTTTCTATGTAGGGGTAGTTCCCGTAGGATTAGGATTACTGTGGTTCCCCTTCTTACACCGATTCTCGCAGCGCGGGATGCAAGCTGTTCTGGCTCTGACAGTGGGTTTACTGTTCTTCCTCGTTATTGACACGTTTGAGGAAGGATTTGAATTAGGGGCTGAAGCACCCGGTATCTTCCAAGGCAATGGTCTGGTTTGGTTCGGCGCACTTCTCAGTTTCTTGTTCCTGGTTGCCATAGATCAAGCAAATGAGCGAAAAGGTACGGTTAGCGGCAAACAGGTGGCTTTCAAAATCGCCGGAGGCATCGGTCTGCATAATCTAGGCGAAGGATTGGCCATCGGCGCAGCATTCGCAGCCGGTGAAGCTGCTCTCGGAACCTTCCTTATCATTGGGTTTACGCTTCACAACATTACGGAAGGTGTCGGAATTGCTGCTCCGCTTCTGCAAGATCGCCCGACTTGGCGGACTTTTGTAGGATTAGCGCTTCTTGGCGGAGGCCCGGCGATCATCGGTACGTGGACTGGCGGATTCATTTTCAACGAAGCCTTTGCAGCCTTGTTCTTTGGTATTGGAGCTGGTGCAATTATGCAGGTCATTTACGTGATTAGTAAGATGGTTGTCAGAGAGGCCGGGAAGAGCGGAAGGGCGGTCGTGTCTTGGAGCAATCTGGGCAGTCTCTTTCTGGGGATTCTCATTATGTATGTGACTGCTTTGTTTGTTAGTGTTTAATTTAGTGACATAAATATAGTTATGTAAACTAAATGTATTCCTGAGATGTTTAACGAACTGAAACACTGCAAAGCAAAAAGAGAAAGGAGAGGCTGCTGTCTCTCCTTTTCGTCATCTTCTAGAACACCTGAACACCATTCGTTGGATCCCACGTCATGTATCCGCCTTGGAAGTTTTGCCTCGTTCCGGCACCATATGAAAACTCATCACTCGTCGGGAATTGGAGGTAGGTATGGTTTGTACTCTGCAGGTAGGTTTGCCAGAAGCCATTGCGAACTTGAAACGTTCCGCTGCCCGATGTCATGATAGCGCTGGCCCCGATGCTGCCCCCGTCAAAATCCTGCACATAACCATAATCCCAATAGTGCACGTATGCGCTGCCCCCATTGTCATATGGAGACCCGTTCGTTGCCATGCCACCGTGGCTGTTGAAGTAGTTAAGGATGTTCGTATTCGTAGTTCCGCCTGATAGCTTACCTTCGTACGCTGTTGCATTGCGGAAATTCGTCCAACCGGTTTTCTTATCTGACGTGCCCAAACCAGTGGATTTGAAGATTCCATAACGGAGCGATGGCTCATCTTGGAGGTAAAACCATACGCCGCTTTGGATATAAGGAGAGGCTTTCATGACATTGTACGCAGCCGTAATATTAGAGGCTTGCACGGCCTCGCTGACGGCATCTGTTGTCCAGCCAATCTCCGTCATGAATATTTTCTTAGGCGTACCCGAACCTTCATAGGCTGCATATGCGCTGTGTACGTAATTGATGTAATTGTTCAGCTGTGTAGTGGAGACGGAACCGCCTTGATCAATATAGATATGCTGACCAACATGATCGAGAGGGTAGGATCCTGCATTGGACTGGATCCAATTCCAGCTCCCTACCGTTGTGCCTTCATAGTACGTATCGCTAATATAATCGGCACCTGAACCGCCGGAAGAGTAGCCTGCAATATCGTGACCGAATACGCCGCCGCTGATGACCTCCACATCGTAGTTGTTATAGTATTTCATCTGCGTATAGACGTGGCCCAGCATAGCGGCGAAATTAGAAGGATAAATAAACGAGCATCCGGTGTAAACACCCGGTGACGGATTCGAGCCCCAGCAATTCGGCTCATTCCATACTTCCCAATACTTGATGACACCATCGTAATGGCCAGCCATCCGTCCGGCTAAGTACCCGAATTGGTCGATGAAGTTGTTGTAGCCGTCCCCACCGGGCGTATTTTCCGCATTGTTAGCTGTCCAATCCGATTGTGTGCCAGGCCAGGATTCATTCGATATCAGTCCGATGACTTGAAGACCTTTACTGCGCAGTCTGTTCACAATCGTATCGTAGGTGCTGTAAAATGCCGCCGTATCCGAAGTGTACGGCCCGAGGCGAAAGTTAAGCCGTACAAATCCTGCTCCACTATCGGCTAGCGCCTGCGCAACCGCATTAGTAATGAGAATGTTGCCGGAGTCATCGATGGGACGCCCGAATTGGATGCCTTGTGGACCGGCTGCTGCTGCTTCGCGTACGCCTACGAAGCTGAATGCTGTTAATACAAAGGCGGCGATCATCATAGCGGCCGCCCAGGTTGAAACTCGTTTCATCACGATACCTCCTTAGGAGTTGAAATCGTTTACACTTCTAATTGTATGCGGGCTGAAATCGGAACCCTCCTTTACAATCCGGACCTCATTCGAGTGAATATTCATGGGTTAAATGTGATGTGTAAGACGCGATGATGTTGCTTTAAGTGCTTACATGTCGTGATCTTGGCTAAGGATTACTTATAATTTCGGGACAATATTCAGCCTTAGGAGTGCGCGTTGGTATTCGAGCGTTGATCACTTGGCGGATAGCCATAGACACGGCGAAAGAGTTGACTTAGGTAGCTGCCATTCGCAAATCCAATTTCTTGCGCAATGCGGTCTAAGGAATAATCAGACTGCCTGAGCAGATGAATGGCGCGGTTTAAACGGATTTCGGTGAGGTAGCGATTCATCGTTTTGCCCGTGACGAGCTTGAACATCCGTCCTAGATGCCGCGGGCTGAAATGTACATGATCAGCTACCTGCTCAAGCGTTATCGGGTGCTGATAGTTATCCTCAAGAAACAGAATCGTTTCTAGGATGACCTCATAACCTTGTCTTTTGACGGGTATGGAATAGGTCGCCTGTTTGTTTTCTCCTGCCAACATTCTGGCGGTTGCCAGAATGACGCCGGCAAGACGACTTTGAACCGCCGAGTAGTAGCCGACGAATTGGCGGTTGGCTTCTTCGGCACATGAGGTGAAGAGCGGAATGGCGCCAAGGGAGTCCGGGAGGCCGCTGCAAACGGGAGTATCGAAAATATGGAGCAGCTGCTTGGCTTCTTGGGTGTTATGAGGTTCAGCGTTCTCTGGAATAGTGAATTGGCATTGCAGACAAAGCTCAGCCATCGGGTCTTGCTGATCCGATACTTGCGTATGGACAATCTCAGGACCGGTCAAATAAAACATATTCGACTCGACGTGGAAAGGAGTTTGTTCCATACGGACAAAACCTTTGCCGGAGGTGATGAAATGGAATTCATAGGAGGAATGCTTATGCTCGGGTACTTGCCAGCCCGGACCGGGTGGGACGTAATTGATTTTGATCACATCCACCTGTAAGGCACCGATAGAGAGCTGAACAGGCATCCGTTCCAAGTTGCGAAAATGTCGTTTGATGGGGTCTAGATCCAGCAAAATGAACCACCTGCTTTCATAATCGTTCTGGTACTAGCTTATTCGCGGTTTCCGGTTGACTTGCCGCTAAACTTGTTGTACCTTTAGAATCACATTAAATTGAACGACCATGATCAAGGATATGCGTTCTTGTCATTCTGTGCCCAGAGAGGGAGCCCACCCGGCTGAGAGGCTTCCCGCAGATCCATGAATCGCCCTGCCTTGTAGTCGCTGCAAGGAACCCAGCTTTCCGTATTTGCAGCCGGGATCACCCCGTTATCCGTACAAAAGAGCCGCTGCTTCTATGCGGCTGAATTTTGGGTGGTACCACGAGCGCGCACTCGTCCCTTAACCAGGGATGGGTGCGCGTTTTTTGCATTTTGATGCCTATGGAAAAGGTGGTATTTCGATGAGACAGAAATCTGTATTCTTACCAACCATGAGGGAAGTACCTGCAGATGCAGAAGCCGTAAGTCATAAGTGGCTTGTTAAAGGCGGATTTATTCGTCAGCTCTCCGCCGGTGTTTATTCCTTCCTGCCTTTGGGGCGCCGCGTGCTGCGCAAGGTAGAAGCTATTGTTCGTTATGAAATGGAGCAAACCGGCGCGCAGGAGGTACTGCTTCCTGCATTCCAGCCTGCTGATCTATGGCAGCAATCAGGGCGATACGATGTCTATGGTCCGGAGCTGGTACGGCTGCAGGACCGAAACGGACGTGAGTTCGTGCTAGGCCCGACGCATGAAGAAGTTATTACGCAGCTTGTCGGACAGGAGATCTCCACTTATCGCAAGCTCCCTGTCACGTTGTTCCAGCTGCAAACTAAGTTTCGTGATGAACGTCGACCGCGCTTTGGTTTGCTCCGTTGCAGAGAGTTCGTCATGAAGGATGCGTATTCTTTTGACAGTGAATGGGAGGGTCTGGATCGGACATATCAGGCGATGTACGAGGCTTATCATCGTATATTCGAGCGCTGTGGGCTGGAGTTCCGCGCTGTTCAAGCAGATGCGGGTGCCATCGGAGGAGAAGGCGGAACCCATGAGTTTATGGCGATTGCCGAGTCCGGTGAAGATGATGTCGTGACCTGCAGCTCCTGCGATTATGCGGCGAATATGGAGAAAGCGATAAGTCTTGAAGCGGCGAGGGTCGAAGCTGGCAATAGAAGTATAGCAAGAGATCAGTCGGCAGATGGTTTGCAAGCGGCGGCAGAACAATTCCACACGCCTGGTATGAGAACGATTGACGAGTTGGCTGCAGGACTTGGCATCGGTCATGATGAACTGATTAAGACACTGATCTATCTTGCTGATGGAGAACCGGTTGCCGTACTTGTGCGAGGGGATCACAGCATTAACGAAACGAAAGTGCTCAATTCGCTTCAAGCTGTCACGCTTACGCTTGCTGATACCGAAACGGTCAGAACCGTAACTGGAGCCGGTACCGGATTCGCTGGACCAATCGGACTTGCGATCCCGCTGCTGGTTGATCTGGAAGTAGGTTTCATGAAGGCGGGCATCGCTGGTGCTAATGTAACGGACTATCATGTTCGTCATGTCGTGCCGGGGCGAGACTTCTCTATAGAGCGGATCGGGGATTTCCGCAATGTGGAGGTAGGCGATCATTGTCCAAGCTGCGAGCAAGGAGAGCTGCGGACAATTCACGGCATCGAAATCGGTCATGTGTTCAAGCTCGGAACGAAGTATAGCGAGAAGCTAGGCGCGCAGTTCGTAGATTCCACAGGTGATACAAAGCCGATCATTATGGGCTGTTACGGAATTGGCATTTCCCGGCTGCTCTCGGCCATCATTGAGCAGCATCATGACGAGAACGGCATGATGTGGCCGGCCGCGGTTGCTCCGTATGATGTTCACCTTATCCCGGTTTCAACGCAGGATAGCCTTCAGATGGAAGTGGCAGAAAAGCTGTATGCGCAACTACAGGCGGCAGGAATTGACGTACTGCTGGATGACCGCGATGAGCGGCTTGGTGTAAAGCTCAAGGACAGCGATCTGATCGGGCTTCCAATTCGGATCGTCGTTGGTAAAGGCGTCGCGGAAGGCCAGGTTGAATGGAAGGTGCGCAATGCGACTGGCGCTGCGGATCGATTGGCAATTGCGGATGTACTTGCGACTGTTCAAAGTACGATTGGCGTTTAAATTGCGATTCTTAGGACTTCTTGAACGAACGGTAGAGTTGGCGGGTTAGGATGAGCGTGATGAATGGAGGTTTTGGTGGATGGCGGGACAAGTTGTAAGCGTGAATGAACCGAAAAGCTTCGTATTGCACGGATTCTCGAAGGTACATGTGGAAGGCACACCGTACAGCACTGATGTTCGGGAGCTGATGGACAAACTATGGGGTGTCATTCAGAAGTTCAAACTGCCACATCGCGGTATCAATCATATGGTATACGAGCAAGATGGTCGCGTATTTGCTGGAGTGGAGCTTGAGGAAGCCGCTTCCGAGATCGAGCACGGTTTGGAGTCATTAATCGTAACGCTGCAGGAGCACGCCTATTACAAGCATGTCGGATCGTATGATCGCTTGGGCGAGGCGTATGATGCCATTCACGAAGGTCTTGCAGCACAAGGGAAATCGCAGACTAAACCGCTTATCGAAGTGTATGGACATTGGTCGGACGATCCAGCGAAGCTTGAGACCGAAATTTACTGCGCCATTCATTAGAGGCAATCCGACTCTCTGTAAACAAACCAGCCAGACTGCGCCGCGGTGGATGCCCCCAGACAACAAAGAATCGCATGCGCTAAAACAAAAGCCCCATACCAAACCCGGTATGGGGCTTTCCCTATGCCTCTTTCGGCCGATCGATGGCTTCGGCCATCGTTTTGTCCGTTAGGTGGGCGTAGATTTGCGTCGTTTCCGGCGAGGCGTGGCCAAGCTGCTCCTGCGTCTTGTACAGGTCATTACGCAGATAGTAGTCGGTCGCGAAGGAATGGCGCAGCTTATGAACCGAGAGGTACGGCTTGCCGAATCGTTTGGCATACTTGAGGACCATTTCTTGAATGGCTCGTTTCGTCATTCGCGAGCCTTCCTTCTTGCCGTTTGGAATGGCGAGGAAGAGCGCTTTTTCCCGTTTAGGTGCTTTGTACTGCGAATCACGCTGAGAGATATACAGCTGAAGATCACGCATGGCTTCCTGGCGGAAATAAACCGGCGTCTTAAACGTATCGTCGTTCTTACCTTTGCGGTACACGTAGAGCAGGCGCTTCTTCAGGTCGATGTCGTCAACGTTCATGTTGAACACCTCGGATACACGCAGTCCGGAGTTGAGGATAAGACTCACAATAGAAGTATCACGTGTGCGGTTGTTCGTATACGAATAGAGTGCTTGCTTGTTAGTAGCAATCTCCATACCGTAGTCCTCGTTTATGTAGCGGATAAACTCATCGATCTCTTGCTCCTGCAGCAGCTTGCCTTCGAGCTTAGCAGCCGTATCCTTCGGCTTCGACGTTCGTTTGATGGACACCTTCGCCATCACATTACGTTTCAATAGCGGATAGAATTGCTCGTCTTCGGCAATTTGGCTCAAATAATGAAAGAGCGAGCGAAGAGAGGATAGTTTGCGGGAAATCGTTGTTCTGCTGTTGGCTTGCAGCTGGCGTGTGGATAGAAACATTTTGAAATGATCGATACTGTCCATATGCAGTCGTTCCAGTTCAATCAACTCTACATCGCGAAGTGTCGGTCCAACGGCCAATCCTTCTGCGAGCAGCCAAGATAAAAACGTATCATAATCCCGCACATATTCGAGCAGCGAAGAAGGCGAGAGATCAGGAAGCTTATAGTTGATGAATTTCTCGATATACCAGGGCATTGATGGCGTTCTGCGGTCAAGCTCCTGCCGATCTTTGATTTTGATAATATTCATGCGCAGCCACCTCCATTATTTCTCATTTTAAAGCAGTGGGAGGGCAAAGTAAACCGCACATTGGAACGAATGTTCGCACTGGGCTTTGGCGGAAATAAAAGAAGAGCTCTTGACGAATCAGTTCATTGCTTATATAGTTAGTTGCATGAGTAACTAACCGATGTGGTGGTGTAGCGATGAGTATCAAGATCGATGACAGCCGTCCCATATTCGTCCAAATTGCCGAGCGAATTGAGGATGACATTATTGGAGGCGGAATGCCGGAAGAAACGCAGGTTCCTTCGACGAATCAGTTTGCGGCTTTCTACGGTATTAATCCGGCCACAGCAGCTAAAGGCGTGAATCTGCTAGTCGATGAAGAGATTCTATATAAGAAACGGGGAATTGGCATGTTTGTCGCAACCGGCGCTAAAGCGAAGCTGATGGAGAAGCGGAAAGAGCAATTTTTTGAACAATATGTGGTAACGATGATTCAAGAAGCAGAGAAGCTTGGCATTACGATCGAACAATTAACGGATATGATCCGCAGGAAAGGATGAGTCTGACATATGAAAACAGTAATTGAAGCGAAGCGGTTAACGAAGGTGTTCGGGAACTACAAAGCCATCGACGATATCAGCTTCCAAATCGAAGAGAATAAGATCTATGGGCTGCTTGGACGGAATGGTGCGGGTAAAACAACGATTATGCATATGATAACGGCGCAATTGTTTAAAACAAGCGGAGAGCTCAGCGTGTTCGGCGAAGAGCCTTACGAGAATAACCGCGTGCTGCGTCAAATTTGTTTTATTAAAGAGAGTCAGAAATACCCGGACAATTTCAAAGTAGTAGATGTATTTGAGACGGCTGCTTTATTTTTCCCCCAATGGGATGGTGCATATGCGCGTGAGCTAGTAGCAGAATTCAAGCTTCCCTTGAAGCGCAGAGTGAAGAAATTATCCCGAGGAATGCTGTCTGCTGTTGGTATTATTGTAGGCCTTGCCAGCCGCGCGCCGATTACGATTTTTGATGAGCCTTACTTGGGATTGGATGCGGTGGCACGGACGATTTTCTATGATCGGTTAATGGAGGACTACGCGCTTCACCCTCGTACAATCATTCTATCGACACATCTCATAGATGAAGTCAGCCGATTGCTGGAGCATATCATCGTCATTAATGATGGTAAACTACTGCTCAATGAAGAGGCAGATTCGCTGCGTGGCCGCGCCTATACGGTAACCGGGCCAGTGGCCAAAATCGAATCCTACATCGCAAACAAGAAGGTCATTCACAGTGAGGGAATGGGCGGTTATCGCTCAGCAACGATTTATGGCAGCTTGGTTGCCAGTGATCAGAAGACGGCAGAAGCATTGGGATTGGACATTACGACGGTTACCATTCAACAGTTGATTGTTTACCTGACAAGTGATCAAGTACGTAAAGAGGTGACGTTACGATGAATATGGTACAAAATGTAGTTAAAATGTACGCAAGAGACAAATGGGGCTGGTTTTTTCTCCCTTGGGTCATTCTGTTTTCCAGCTTTATAGTCAACCTGTTTATTGCCGCTTTCATTCCGGTGGACGACAAAATTGTTACCGGCGGTCTGATGTCGATCTTCATCTATATGATGGTAATCGGAATTGTTTCATTGTCGCAAACATTCCCATTTGCACTGGGGTTAAGCGTTAGGAGACGCGATTTCTTCTTTGGCTCCATGCTTATGATTACGTTGCTTAGCGCAGGGATCTCCATCATCTTATGCGTGCTTTCCTATATTGAAGGAAGTGTGATTGATGGCTGGGGAGTCAGGTTGTATTTCTTCCATCTGCCCTACATTTCAGACGGGAATGCCTTCTTGCAAATCGTGATCTTCTTCTCCGTCATGCTGAATCTCTATATGATCGGGTTCCTGTGTGCAAGCGTTCATCGTCGATACGGCCGCAATGGGATGTATGTGTTTTCGATTGTTGCGGTTCTTGTCTTGACCGTAATTCTTTACATGGTTAAATATTTGGGTTGGTGGACCGCTATCTTCGACTTCTTCGGTGACCATACAGCTTTTCAACTTTCCCTATTGCTATTCCCGATTACGATTTGTCTATCTCTTGCAGCCTACTTGCTGCTGCGTAGAGCTACTGTGTGAATACGCCGAAGGTTGTTTTTCGTACAGTATGAGAGAATTTTAAGTTCATTAGAATATCCCCTTAATTGGCATGGCAGATGTTGATTCGTGTTACAATCAGCCTCATACCAAAGGATATGGAGGGGTTTCTACACCATGGTAAGTCACAAAAGAATCGCAGCAGCGCTTGTATTCTTCGTACTTCTATCAGGAGGCGCGTTATACAGCTCCGAAGCACATGCTGCAGCAGCGCCAACGCTTAAAGCAGGCAGTCAGGGCGGAGACGTATCGGATCTACAGTTCCGATTGCAGACACTCGGCTTCTACAAAGACAAAATCACGACCACATATGGCATGTCGACTCGTAATGCAGTTGCAAACTTTCAACGTGCAAATGGGATTACCAGTGACGGTATCGCCGGTCCTAAGACATGGGCAAAGCTGAAGAAGCTTTCGGTTAACAAACCTGAGCTGTCAAAGCTCGCCCGTATCATCTACTCGGAATCGAGAGGTGAAGTGTATAAAGGGCAGGTCGCTGTGGGAGCTGTCGTGATGAACCGATTGAAATCGCCATTATTTCCGAAGAATTTAACGGATGTCATTATGCAGCCTTATGCCTTCACCGCCGTAGCCGATGGTCAGTATTGGCTGCTGCCGAACAATACCGCATTCCTAGCAGCAAAGGACGCTGTTCGCGGATGGGATCCGACAAAAGAAGCGCTGTATTATTATAATCCGATCACTGCCAAATCGAAGTGGATTCTCACTCGTAAAGTAACAACGAAGATAGGAAGCCATGTCTTCGCGATCTAGCTTATGTAAAACCGCTCCTTTGAGGGCGGTTTTTTTTATCCTTATTATCCTTCATAAACTGCAACTAATTTACCCAATCAATCGTTTGAAGTGTAGATGAAAAACGCGGTGTCGCTAATGCGCCAATTCCATACAGTTAACGACAGTAAATGAAATTTATTCCTAAATGGCCCCCGTATACGCACCCATGGCGACGAAGTGTATCTGTAGTGAGCGTTTTCACTAATTTATGGTGTAGGGAGAGAGGTTCATGAAGAAGTGGACAGTACTAATGCTTGTCCTTTCCATGTGTCTACTTGGCAGCAGCACCGCACTCGCACATGGGAATAGCCACAATGGTGGCAACGATGATAGTCGCCAGCAGCAATTGCAGTCTTGTAGAGACGCCACGAATCGCCTGAACGCGGTACTGATTAAAGTGAAGAATGAACGTACGCGTGCGATCCTGAAGCGAATGATTGCCAGCTTCAAAGCGGAATGCGAGTCAGGCGCTAATGGCGACAGCACGTATCAGAAAGACCTAGCGAAAGTAAATGCCGACAAGAACGCGCTATCTATTCAATTCCTTGGCAATGACAATGCTAAATCCGTAACGCTGCCTGTCATTCTCAGCTCCAAAGGTAAGAACGGCTCCACCATTACTTGGACTTCCAGCAACACTTCGGTCCTCGCAGGTAACGGATTACTTATTAATCGCCCGCAGAACAATGACGCTGCGATCGATTTGACGGCCACGATTCGTTCCGGAAACGCCGCAACAACAAAAACGTTCCGTATCATTGTGAAGTCTACTGCTCCGGCAATGTCCGATATGGATCGGGTGAAGAAAGATTATGAGGCATTAAACATCGTATTCGGCGGTACTGACACAATCGATAGTGTTACACAACCGTTTAAAGAGCTTCCGAGTAGAGGCGTGAACGGCTCTACAGTGACTTGGGCATCGACGCTGCCTTCCGTTATTTCCAACGACGGTAAGAAGGTAGTCAGACCTTCGAGCGGTAATGGCAGCACGACTGTTATTTTCACAGCAGAGATCCGATCTGGCAGTTATAGAGAGACGAAGGTATTTATCGTGAAAGTGAAAGAACAGCTGCCGGATGCTCAACGAGTCGCAGCAGATAAGGCTGCGCTTCAGATCGATTTTGGCGGATCTGACTCCGCAGGTCGCGTCACTCGTCCGTTTGATGTATTGCCTGCATATGGCGTGAATGGCTCCTCGATTAAATGGATGTCCAGTTCACCTGCCGTGCTGTCCGATGATGGCAAATCACTTCACCGTCCGGCAGCCGGTACGGGAGATACATTCGTAGTCTTGACAGCTGTTATCACCGGCGGATCAGCAGTCGATGTGAAGCAGTTTACATTGACCGTGAAAGCAGAATATACGAATTCAGAGAAGGTCGCCGCTGATAAAGCCGATCTTGCGATTAGTTACAAAGATAATGACAATGCCGGATATGTAACTCAACCGCTTGGGCTGCCATCTAAGGGCTTCTATGGCAGTACGATTGTCTGGTACTCAAGCAATACCTCGGTGTTGTCAGACAACGGAACGGTGCTGCATCGTCCTGCTCATGGTCAAGGTGATGTATCTGTTAATTTGACCGCTTTTATCAGCAATAACGGCATTGGCGATGTTAAAGTGTTTACGGTAAATGTGAAGCAGCAATAAAGGTTTGATGCTTTCGAATTGGACTTATAGAACCTATTGAACTATAGTCCTTCCGGAGCTATGATTAACGAAGCTGAATGGGGAGATGGTCGTTCCCCGGCAGCTCTGATTATGGCAATTCTATATCGGACAATTCGGGAGAGTTCATTTATGGGAATTAATTATTGTTTATCATGTGGAGCTCCGCTGGAAGTAAGAGATGTAGATGGTACGCCTCGGAAAGCCTGCACAGCTGATGGCTGCAATTTCGTGCATTGGGGCAATTACAGTGTCGGTGTTGGCGCATTAGTTGTGCGGAGCGAGAAGGTACTTCTCGTTCGCCGGGCTCAAGAACCGGGTAAAGGATATTGGACGAATCCGGGCGGCTATATTGAGCAGCACGAGCTCATCCATGACACGATCCGTCGCGAGGTAATGGAAGAAGCCGGCGTGGAAGCGGAGGTTCGGAACATTGTTGCCGTCCGCGATCATCCGAGAAACATTCATAACGTCTATATTGCATTCGCGATGGATTATGTTTCCGGCGAGCCGGTGCCGGACGGTGTTGAAGTCGATGCAGCAGGCTTCTATAGCTTGCAAGAGATGGAATCGATGAATGTGGCCGGATTTACGAAGTGGTTGGTCGATGTTGCGCTGCATGGTCAAGGCGAAGGTTTGAAGGAAGACAAAGAACCGATCGTGCAATTCGACGGGTACGGGTTGTTCCGAGTATAAGCTGATTCAGCGTATGAAAAAAAGAGCCTGATAAGAGGAGATGCGGACTCTATCCGTATGCCATCTTAACGGGCTCTTGCTTGATTAACTAAGGACGCGTCTTGCCGTTACGAATGAATTCTTCCAATAGCCTGTCGACATATCGGAGATCTTCACACTTTTACCTGCACTATGCAAGATCTTATTGTCGCCGGCATAGATCGCAACATGGCTAATACCGATACCATTGGTGTTGAAGAAGACAAGGTCTCCTACACTTAGGTAACCTTTGGCGATTTTCTTGCCTTTAGCGGATTGATCGGAAGACGAACGTGGAAGTGTAATGTTAAAATTATCATATACATATTGTGTGAAGGATGAGCAGTCGAAAGCATTCGTCATATAGGGGACCGCACCGTATAGATAGGGAGTGCCTATGTATTTCTCACCGTAAGTGATCAACTCTTTCGATTTCTCCGTTGCAGCGCTCGCTTGCGTTGCCGTGCTTAGTGAAAGTGCAGTAAATCCAACCGTGGCGCAAAGGCTCACACTTAGGACGCTCTTGAGTAAACGTTTGTTAGTTGCTACCATCTGTTTATTCCCTCCAGCTCTTCAAGGTGCCATTTGTCTTTACACACTATAACACACTTCCAAAACACCCTTTTTGCACCATTAGGAGTCAATCGCGAGTGTTCTATAGCGATATCGGCCTTTATGAGAATTAAGTGAGAAATTTCTCATGTTCGGGGGCGGATAAATGAGAATGGCGTCGTTTGGAATGATGGCCCAGCTTTGATATGATAGAAACAGTGCGATATCGACAAAATGAAAGGGGATTCTTGTCCATGACAGATCAAGTGAATAATACGAATAACGAGTCTTCAAGCCATGTGGAACAAGCAACTTTCGCTGGGGGTTGTTTCTGGTGTATGGTGACTCCTTTCGAGGAGCAGCCCGGTATTATCAGTGTGATTTCCGGTTATATGGGCGGTCATACAGAGAACCCCACTTACCAAGAAGTGTGTTCGGAAACGACGGGACATGCTGAAGTGGTTCAGATTACATTCGATTCTTCGATTTATCCCTATGAGAAGCTGCTCGATGTTTACTGGAGACAAATTGACCCGACAGATGCCGGCGGACAATTCCATGATCGCGGAAACTCGTACCGGACTGCGATCTTCTACCATAGTGAAGAGCAGCGCGTGATTGCCGAGCGTTCCAAGGTTGAATTGGGCCAAAGCGGTCGTTTCGATAAGCCGATTGCAACCCAAATCGTTGCAGCTACGCCATTTTATCCGGCAGAGGACTATCATCAAGGGTATCATCACAAGAATCCGCTTCGTTACCGGATGTATCGTGAAGGTTCCGGTCGTGATTCGTTCATTAAGACTCACTGGAATACGAAGGCTGATCGTGAAGCAAGACGCGAGAAGCTGACTCCGCTTCAATTTGAAGTCACTCAGAATAACGGCACGGAAGCGCCATTCGAGAATGAGTTTTGGGATTTTAACGGAGAAGGCATCTACGTAGATATCGTGTCCGGAGAACCGCTGTTCAGTTCAGCGGATAAATTCGATGCGCACTGCGGATGGCCCAGCTTCACGAAACCGCTCGTAGGCGGCAATGTGAAAGAAAAGCAGGACTTGAGCCACCGTATGATTCGTACGGAAGTGCGAAGCGCGAATGCGGATTCGCATTTAGGGCATGTCTTTAATGATGGTCCAGGGCCAACTAAGCTGCGGTATTGCATTAATTCTGCGGCGCTGCGATTCATTCCGAAAGAAGACATGGAGCAAGAGGGTTACGGGTATTTGTTGAATTCGGTATAAGCGGAATCGATTTAGTTTACATAACTATTGTTAAGTAAACTAAACGGCTGGAGGAAATGAAAAACTCTCGTTCGAAGCAGCGGCTGCCGCGCTTTTGAGCGAGAGTTTTTTGGTTTTATTCAGGTGGAGCAGCGTCTACCTTTGTAGAAGTGTCTTACTCCATCTTCTCCTTATTATAGGGTAATATGCATGAAAAAGAGGGTGCCGATTGGCAACCTCGCGTCTTTTCCCACTATGATTTGGACTTGGATTCGGTTAAGAAATATAGGAACGCTAAGGATGGCAGCGCTCCACCTACACAGGTGCTCCATATCCAGCCGCCATGCGCATAGGTTAATCCGCCAAAGAATGAACCAACGGCTCCGCCAATGAAGAAGATTGCCATGAATAAACCGTTTAGTCTTCCACGAATTTCATTTCCAAGTGAATAAATGATCCTCTGACTGGTGACCAAATTAGCCGATACCGCCATATCCAGCGTGATTGCCACGAGGAAAAGCAGCGCGAGCGATAAGTGCGACTTATCGTGAAATATGGCAATGAGTACGTAGGATGCGATTGCAGTTAAGATGGCTGTAATGGTAATGCTTCTGGTGAAGCCTTTGTCAGCCCATCTTCCACCAATAGGTGCGGCGATCGCGCCAGCCACCCCAACCAAGGCGAATATGGCGATCCCGCTCTGAGACATTCCATATTCATCGGCGAGCCGAAGTGGAACCGTCGTCCAGAAGAGACTGAAAGATCCGAACAGGCAGGCTTGATATAAAGCGCGTCGCCTTAAGATGGGATACATTTTCAATAAGCCAATTAAGGAAGCAACGAGTTGTTTATAGCTTAATTTGCTTTCCGGGTATCTCGTTGGTAAAACGCGTGTCAGCATAAGTGCCAATAATGCCATGAAAATCGCGGATAGGACGAATATTGTCCGCCATCCCCAAAGGCCGGCGACAAGACTGGAAATCGGCCTAGCCAGCATGATACCAAGTAGAAGTCCGCTCATGACATTTCCAACCACTCGGCCGCGCTGTTGTTCGCTTGACATCGATGCGGCTAACGGGACTAGGATTTGCGCAACAACTGAACCTGATCCGATTAATAAGGCTGCAGTGAGGAATAGGACAGCTCCGGGCGAAACAGCAGCCAGAATCAATGCCAAGACGACAACGAGAAGCGTACTCACGATGAGCCGTCGATTCTCGAGCTTATCGCTTAGCGGTACAACGAAGAGCAGGCCTGCCACATAGCCGATTTGCGTTAAAGTTACGATTAAGCCGGCTACACCTGGAGGTAGTCCAAGTGCCTTGCTAATGGGGCCAACTAGTGTTTGGGAATAGTATAGATTAGCTACGACTAGACCACATGCGACAGCCAGAATGATCATCATGGCCGTGGAGATATTGTTTTGTTGCTTTGAAGCAGCCTTGCTATTACTCATGATAATTGAAGTTCCCTTCTACAAGATGATCATTTATATTAAGTGAACGTATCGTCTACTTAATGTGTGGTTATCAATATATAATGAACGGAGCGTTTTGTAAATGCGTTGAATTCCGATATACTGAAGTCAAAGGACTGAAAGAGGGATTGAAATGGCTCAAAAAGGACGCCCCCGAGATGTAAAGCTGCAGCATTTAATCTTATCCGTTTCCTATGAGCTATTGTTCGAAAACGGGTATGAAGCCGTGACTATAGAGAAAATCGCTGAGAAGGCGGGCGTAAGCAAAGCGACCATCTATAAATGGTGGCCGAACAAAGCAGCTGTCGTTGCGGACGGTTTCTTCGAAGCTGCAGCAAGTCAGATGCCTATACCGGATACCGGATCGGTTATGGAAGATATTATGATCCACGCGACTAATTTAGCTTCATTTATGGAAAGTAAAGAAGGAAACATCATTGCCGAATTGATTGGTCAAGGCCAGAATGGTTCAGTATTCGACTGTACTACTACTTCACAAAACCCGTATTTTATACATATGTCCGCGACATCGTGAGTCCATGAATCACCTATAAAGATTATCCCCGCAGTTAGTGATTTTTTTCCTCTCTTAAATAAGTAACCCTGATCAAATCCAGCAATTGTAAGACCGAACATAAATAAACCAACACATAGGACAAAAATATATGAGTAAATAACGCGAAAGTTCTCATGCGTAACCGTACGTACTCCAAGTACGTCGTTCCATAAATAAACAAATTTGCTATAATCATGTACTGCAATTTCCCGTATCATAATTCCCATACCCTACCCCCGTTAATAAAAATATTAAAGGCGGTTTATTGAGCTTTCATACCTCGATATGTTAATGATCCTCAGTTTGATAGATCAGTTAATAAAAATACATTGTTCCCAATTGTAAATGATACTGTCTTATTAGGTAGCTCAAGTGTTTCATTTTTCTGGAAAGGCACAATTGAATCTTTATTCACTTTGAATAGTTTGGCACTATATTTACTACTGTAAGAAATGTTTCCATGTACGATGCTAAACATCATAAAACCTTTATCTGCATTACTGTATTTTTTGAATGAGCTGATATTGTTCACTTCAAAAATATTGACAATGTCCTTAAAAAGAACTGCATCGATGTTGTTTATATTATCAATCTTGCCTTGGTCCATGAAATGAGTGTATTCGTCTGATCTTACTTGATAATTAATTGTGTAACCAATATGACTCGACATATCAATTAAATACATATTCATGTTCTCTACTAGAGAACTATTCCAACTAATTAGAAATTGGAGTAAAACGAGATTATCTGCATTAGTATCAAACTTCTGAGATATCTTCTGCAATACATCGTTCCAGTTAATATGTTCTACATCATTCATAGAAATCTTCTCTCGATCATTGGAAGTACATGAAGATTGAATTAGCAATACGATGCAAAGAAACACGAATGAGATGTACCTTTTCAAGTTTGTCACCTCCACACTTTACAAATATCCCCATGTCTTTGACGCAACTAACTAACATTAAGTTGCGCTATACTGCCCGTTTGTATTATGAGGTCATCTTTAGTTATCCTAACGACTTCGTATTGTTTCATTATTGCACTCCATTTTTCTGATTATTAGAGTTTTCTATTCCAATTCTTGATTTCCTATATTCAGCAATCCTGCTCTTTTGTTCAACAAGTTACCGGCCATCCGGCTGCTTATCGGGAATCGGACAATGTTCTTGTCATCGCCAAATGACAAGAACTTGATCCGATAACTAAAAAAACCGCGATTTACGCGGATTTCATTCGGATAATGTTCTTGTCAACCGACAGCTGTCTTCGTCAGTTCCTTCAAACTTTCTTGATTAACTGCAAGTGCAATCTCTTCTTGAGTTAATGATTTTGGAAGTTCATCTAATATTACATTAGGTTCCAATAATGCCTGTCCCATAACAAAAGAATGCCGCGATATACGCGACATTTCATGAGATTATGTTCTTGTCACCCGACAGGTATATATCTCGATTGAAAGAGAAGAACCAACAAAATAACACACGCTCCTACTCGAAGTCTTCTTCGCTGGCGGTCGGGTAATTGTAAGGCTACATTTTTAGTTTTTTCAAGCTAACGAATTGATTCTTGAAGAATGATCTGTGTGATACTCGTCGCAGTTCGTTAATTTTGTTATGAAGCGAACAAACTCCTAATCTTCTCCCACAATTACAGGGACACAACTTTTTGTTAGCCACACGTTTCTTCTTCGCTAATAGTTCTAGTGCGTACAAGACTTGCTTAGGTTCAACTAAGCCAAGTAAGTCTAAGTAGTCATCTAGAATTCCTTCGTCTCCATGCCTTAATTCACCGAAAATGAATTTTCCGCCGTACCGCAACTTGTGGGATATCGCATATAAGTACGGAACCAGGCATTCCTCAGCGTACGTATTTAAGGTTGGTTGTTTGTGTATCTTCGTCAGTACCCTGAATGGCGACCCCACACAGAGCGTGTCATCGGGATTGATGTGATGCTTATAGTCCCTCGGGATTTTGTTGTTCAACTCTGTAACTTGAGGCAGATCGTACGGGAATTTTTCAGGAATAAATATCTTCAATAAATAGCTGTCGGTGATGCTAGGGGCTCCGTTGTAAATCGCTGTGAAGGAGAAGGTTCCTCTAAGCGTGAATCCCGACGCTCTCATTGGAGCAAATGACATTCCTGGATAATCCCGTAAAAAGTCCTCTGCACCATAGAATTTCATACTCGGCATCTATTATAAGCTTCCCCAAGGTTTGATTGGATCATTTATCTGATGTTCTTTCGTAGGATGTGATAGTTTCGTGTCTAACCGGCTTATGTTTAATTTCTTCTCAAGAACATCAGCGTTCATTTTAACGGAAAACATAGTATTAAAACTTTCGCTAAGGAGAACAGGATCGTTTGAAGTTGTAACGTGTTCAAAGTCTATTTTTGCTTGTTGTAACCAAATCAAGAAATTCTCCTCGAGCTGCAAGTCGGCATATTCCAGCATTGCCCAACGATCAGCAAAATCTTCCTCTGGGTTAACCGGATTCGGAACACGTGGAGTTGATGGTTTTAGCTCATTGGACATTCTTTCTAAAATGTTGCTTAGTGCTTTAACAACATCCCCCTCCCCGCTATAAGCTCGAGCCGCTAGTGTTGTGATGATTATGGAAATCGGTTTCGATTCATCATCACCGAACATCATATCTCTGTGACGCTTCAGCAACTGAACAACTTTCTGTAGGGGCTTTTTTTCTTTAAACACCGGAACGCTATCTACCTGGGCTTTCTCTAGTAAGATACGACTTTCTGTTGTCTTCATCCTATTAAAGAACCATAACTTGTATCCTTCAGGATTACTGATATTCCAATTATCAGACAGTCGGTTGAAATTAGGATCCCGGTCGTCGGTAATAGACATCGCAGTATCGGATGCACCTTTCGCTACAAATTCTTCAGCTCCTGTCTTATACATCGATTCAAATAACATCGCTTTCTTTACATCATCGACTGGAATTGCAGGGACTATATCCAAATGAAAACTGATATCATCTTGATATTCCAATCGCCAGCAACGATGTTTACTCATGAGTTCTTCTTTTATGCCCCTTGCTCTTCTATACAATTCAAGTTCTTGGCCAATAAGATCCTTAACGTCTTGTTGCGTATGCGAGTATTTGTTGATTCCAACACGCAATTTACATGCTAAATCTAAATCGTACTCCTCTTCCTCAGCTAATGGTCTAATCGACGTTCCAAGCATGAAAGAACCTTGCGGAAATATATGCACATCGTTATCCTTGAGTGAACATTCGTCACGATTAAACCACTCTCCAAGATCCTCATATCTTTTCTTTGCTCTCTCGTAAGCGGATGATGGCAAATCAAGATTTTCTGCAAGTGTGGACAAAATGAGTTCTTTTTGTTGGTTAGTATCCATGTTGTTTTCCCCTTTCAGGCGGCGTTATTCAATGTCGTAGATATACGCGAAGCCATTTGTATTTTTATTTTGATCGTATATTTTGAGAGGCAAATCTGCTTTGTGCATCCAGCATCTGCCGATTTCTACAGCAATAGATACGGGTACCGCTTGGAAAAGATGAATAGTATTATTTTCACCGTGAGTAGCTTTAATCATATCTAGTAACATTCTAAACTCTTGTCTAAACTGACTAAGTTGTTCCTTACTTTTTAGGAAGTCGTTATATGGCGTATCAATTGTGATCGTCCAGATAGAGACATCGTTGCCAAGAACGTCACGAATTCTACTATTGTCAATCGTGGCGCTCAGCGAAAGGTTTAGTGCGATGGTCTCTGTGAAATGATCGGGTGGGGAAATTTTATATGTAAAACCTTCAGGGTTGGCCTGCCATACCCAATCGGCAGGCTCTCTATGTAGTTGATAAACCTCTATAGCTCTGATGTCGGATATTAATCTACCTAGCTCAATCAGGAGTGGCATAGGAGCAACGGCGAAGATTGAAAAATGATTGACCGCTGTTTGCAAACGTGGTTGAACTCTATCACTAAACAATCGTCTTAAATTCTCTCGTTCCATCACCCAATAAAGTGGCTCATGATCTTTAAAAACGCTATTGCCTAAACTTAGCTGGATGCCATCTCTTTCTGCTGGGTAATTGTCGGGAAGCATTGCATGGACTGCTTGTTGAATACTAACCATCGCATGATGCTGTCCGATGTTCGCTCCGTATAAAATGACGTGAGATTGTTTGTCATCGGTTAAGGAGGTAAGTAACTCCATTTTATCCTCATGCTTTTTTTTCATTTCGAGCAACAACGCTTCGGGATGACCATCCACATCCGCTATATCAATTCTTCTATGATGCACATCGCACATGAGCATCAAGTTTCTTATGTCCTGCTTTAATTCTTCTGATCTCATAGCATCTCCACGAGGACCATCTGGTCTATCTGCTACGATGTGGGCGATATAAGAAGAATTGAATTCTGCCTTGGTTAGTGCGTCGTACCAAAGAGGTTGGTTACAACCGTCATATTGGCAACGGCCGGCAGCCTTCCCCCATAATCTTTGTTTTACGGGCAATGGGATATACGAAACAGACATTGCTTTCCCCTCTCTTACTACTATATTAGATAATCATTACATTTTACTAATTATACATTCCTAGATTTTCCTTTTCAATGTAGATCTGAAGTACTACATAGAAGTAATTTCTTTAGGTTAGGTTTAGATTTTTTCTATAAGACTAAGCCTATTGAAGAGTATTAAAAACCACGCTCTTATTAAGAGATAATAGCGTGCTGGGAGTCGTTTTTGCAGCATGCGTCCTCGCATCCCGGAGCCGCTTCCACTTTAAACAAGGTGAGGCTCTTCTTAAACTTCGTTTGTTTAGGCTAATAATGGCAGCAAGAATTAAGTTGTATTGCAATTAATATACCCTCCATCTTTTACTTGAAAGTATTTCGTCGATAAATTAAACAATCCTAACCGTTTTTTAATGAAAAACGGCAGCTGAGGATTAACCAGCTGCCGTCGTGTTATATTGAGCGAAAGTTCCCGGTTAGCTTAACGACCAAGTAGTTCACGCAAATTATCTCTTTCGTAGTCAGGCATTGAGTAGGCTTGCGGCATAGTCAATGGTTTTCCGAGGGGACTGTTAACGAAGGTAGCCGTCGTACCTTCGTTAAGCCACACAACTTTGTCAAATGTATTCCCAGACTTGGTTTCCATATGTACCCAATAGTCAGGAGCAGCTTGGTTTCTATCCACTTTTTCGGCTTCCTCAAAATAATTTAGCACATGTTGCATGGCTCTTTTGGTTCTGCGTTCATATGGAGCCCGAAACCAAACTTTCCATTCGGCAATGGAATTGCATATACATTTCCGAGTTTATAGCGATGGGCTTCTCTGCTGACATTTCGCAACTCCTTTTCAAGCTCCCTGGTCAGTTGAACTATCGTGCCCGTTCAACGAAGTGCAGTCTTACATTTCTGGCTTGGAGCTTCATTTATGCGATCTCCAAGCTTAACGTGGGAATGAGATCAAGTTCTTGTCACCCGACAAATCCGACCCGATTTTGTTCGCTAATGAAATCGGACTTGGCATTATTCTAAGATTTGAATATTGATAAAGTCGTAATCAGGCGTCTTAAAAGTTTCTTTGTTGATATTGAATTTGTCAAAGAAATAGTGAGCGACTTGGTCCTTGACTCCATTCTGACCCGGAAAATTAAGTAGTCGACTCAAACATCCAGTAAAAACGTCCGCAATCTGGACCATGGGACTAATGATTGACGGGACCGATTGAAATGTTCCTAAACGAACCTTGTCGTCGAATCTGGCCTTGATATGCGTTTCGAGTTCCAGGGTTTGAGAGGCCATGACGAGCTTGTCCTTCCCGTCCTCCTGATCCTTGATCACGTTGACGGTCACTGGCAGTCCGGCTCGGCCTGTGCCGATCTCATGATCTAAGCCGTCGCAAATGCCCACTGTATAGAGTTTGGTGAAAAGATCGTCTATCTTTAACGTCGAACCGACACGCTTTGTGCAAAGTGCTTTAAAGCCGATATTTGCTGAAAAATCGGCTATCAGATCTATCAGATCAAGGTAGGCTTGCACTTTATCCTTATTTATTGCAGAGAAATGGAATTCGTACTTTTTATCCAATCCATTGCTCTCCTTAAAATTCGTAACAGCGCTCCTTACCTCCGACCCGATTTTGCTGATCCAAAGCCCACCCATCAGAGCATATGTTTCGCTTTTACCGGATTCATCGCAGTATACGTATGTGGTTGAAGATGCGTCTTCGCTTAGTTCGACATGGGACCCCCTATAGACCTCTTCTCTTTCTCTGCGACGATGCTGAATCTTATCGCTGGCCTGAAAGGAACCGAAATCGTTCTGAATCTTTGCTCTCGCACGAGTGATGTCGCTTTGTTGCTCCAGCTTCATGAATGCTAAGCCCGTGATATTTCCGCTGTTGTACAGACCGTTTTGGAATGTCTCCCAGTATTTAAGAGACAGTTTCCTGTCGGAGTCTCTTGTTTCTGGATAATGATTTAAAATGAACGCAACCCTTGCGATGAGCGTTCTAAAGTCGTTTTCCTCCAGTTGACTCAACATTCGAGCCTTTTGGTTTTCGATTTTGACTAGTTTCGACTCATCTTCGGACATATCGAGGACCACCTTAATAAAAATTGGATAATTCTAGTATACCAGACAATAGGACTTTTGGGGCATTGCGTTTACTAGGGACAACAAAAAAGACCACTCGAATGAGTGGCCCACTTGCGTCAATGGGTATATGCCAGATCGTCAAGATCAAATGCAAAGGTTTCCCTACCTTCAAATTTTGTTATGACTCACTTCTACCACCCGCAGTCTAATACTTTATTTTTTAGAAACAATTGAAACAAGTTGCTGGCAAAATGGGCAAGCCTACCGCCAGTATCAAATGTTTTCGGAAAGTAGAACCGGGTATAGTACCAGCCACTATCTAACGGATATTCCGCTTCGTCATAACTCTGTAATACGTGCCCCATCTCCTCCATATTTGTTACACCACGAAACTTATATTCTGATGGCATAAATCTCCCGACAATATGTGATTTAGAGTTATCAAGAAAGAATGATCTGCGATTAACCAGCTGGTCCTGGCCAATCCTTTTCAAAATAGTTCCAAAGTCAAATTTAAAAACCAGAGAAATCGGATACTTTCCCGCTTAAATCGAATCTGATCGTAGAGAAACCGTACTCCCATTCATCGCCTAAAGCAGAATAAGCATGAACGGAAGTAGGGGTGCCTAGATAATTAATAACGTCTTGCTTGGTGACTCCTATGTCAATCGCTTTCGCACCATTTTTTTTCGAACCTAAGTTCGCTTTTCCTTTTGGATTGTTCGTCCATCCATCAACGGTGTCATTGGTTGAAAAATGAACACTTGATAAGCCCTCATACTCCCACTCATCACCCAATGCGGAATATGCGTGAACACTTTCTGGTGTTCCTAGAGCGTTCACAACCTGTTGTTTAGAGGAACCTAATGAAAAGGACGTGTGCGGTTTAGCATTACCCAGAAACGCTTTCCCATTAGGGTTGTTGGTCCATCCATCAACAGTGTCGTTAGTGGCGAAATGAACACTTGAAAACCCATAATCCCACTCGTCACCTAGCGCGGAATATTCATGAATAGCATTCGGTTTACCGGCCGCTGCTCTAACTTCATCCTTAGATGAACCAAGAGTAAATGTCGTCGAGGTAGTAGGCACTGCTTTAGAAGAAGCTTTTGTTGACGTAGGAGTCGTTGTTACATTTGAATCATCAGAAATAGGTTTTGATACTTCGGATGAAGAACTAGGCGGTTCGGAAGTTGTTTTCGTTTTCGAAACTTGTGGCGGTTTAGCATCATGAGAGGCAGCTATTTTATTAAGAGCAGCTTCGATTTCTTTTGTGGATTTATCTCGCAATGCTAGGGGCTCCATCAATTTTGGGTCGACAGAGGGCCAAGTTGGCTTTGGCAATCCAACCCAATAGTAATCCGGCTCTGCTGCTTCGCTATCCCAAACGGCTAAAAGACGTTTTCCAACGTTTTGATTATTTTCAACCACAAGTTCCGTGTCTGCGAACCAATCTTCATGGGGCGTTGTATCGAAAATGGCATAAAGTGCGAGCATCACATATTTATGACCACTATACACCACTCCATCCAGTGTCTCCTTCAATTGATTCATGACCATACGGGTCTCGTACTCACGTTGTCCAGACTTTACGAGATATTCAAAATCATCCTTCCCTACCATGCAAATTACTATAAGATTGTCTTCTCCGTTTTCCTTCGATATGTAAGTAAAAAAACTCGGAAAAACACGTTTATAATCTAACTCAAGCGCTGGAAACTGATTTACAAACGTTTGATTAATACTATTTGCAAGCGCGGACTCATCTGGAGGAGCTACGGATGTACTGTCTGTGGTTGTGGGAGTTGTATTATTAAGCTGCTCCTGTTTGGCAGCAGTTTTTGAACCACTTTCCTCATCGGCCCCATTTCCTATGGTTGAAGAAGTATCTTTCTCAGTTTCACCTGCGTTCGTCTCAACATTATTTTGGGCCTGAGACGTAACTACAGTTTCCGTAGAGCCCGTAGAAGCAGTTGCCACCACACCAGTTGTCGAAGATGCATTGTACTGTTCTTTTATCGCACTTATGAGAAGTACCAAGACGACACCTGCAAGAATACCATACAAAACATTTAAAAACGGATTTCGAAAAAGCTTATTAGATTCCCCTGGCTCTTTATCTTCATTAGCAGAGGCCGAAGCACTCTTTTGGGGAACTGTTCCTGATGAAGCGTTGTCGGTCTTGTTTGACGTTTTCGTTTTATTTGCTTCTGCCGACTCCTTAAAGCCAATCATTTTATCGTACTCTTTGCGGGACTTTGAATTCGATAAGATGTCGTAAGCCAAATCCAGTTTTATCATTTCAAAGGACTTCGCACCAAATGTGCTGCGCAATTCATTAGCTTTGTTGTTGTAGGCAGCATGGATTTCTTCGGTCGTCGCTTTTTCAGTAATGCCTAATAAGGTATAATAATTGGCTGCTGTCATGGACGCCTCCGGAAATAGGTATGGTTACTGTGGTACTTTTCCAGATATCAAATAACTTAGTGCAACAAGCATTTTATACCCACCGTACAAGATTGGACCATAAGCAACGATGTACGTCCCTCCTGACGACGCTTCATTATAGGTCACGGCCGTAACGATGCCGCCAATAGCACAGGCGGCTAAACCAATCAAGAAAGGCTTCATCGCGGACGAGCGGATGAGCTGTTTCCGGCGGTTGACGCTAGCACGGGCGATGGCTTCTGCAATGTGCCTTGGACAGCCTTTTTCAATGAGCATTGGCGAAATCTTGTTCCAATTGTTGTTTTGGAAGGCCAGCTCGTAAGCATAAACAAGCATTTCATCGATAAATAAATTAGCCGCCTCAGCCTCATTCATTTCGGGTTCTGGTTTTCTGGTACCCTCCGAACGCGTTTCTTGATAGTCATGTCTCTCCTGATGCTCCGTTTTCGTTTGTTTCTCCTCTTGATTTGTTTCGTTTTTCCGTAAAGTATAATTATAATCTCTTCTTGCAGAAGGATTCGATAATACTTCATACGCATAACTGATTCGTTTAAACCGTGCGGTTGCCATTTGAACCTGGTCCTGATTTTTATCCGGATGCCATTTCATGGCTAATCTTCTATACGCCTGTTTAATTTGCTCCTGGGTCGCATCTTGACTGAGTTCAAGAGTGTCATATAACGTACCAGACACAAGCAAATCCTTGCATATTCCACATCTGGATATGAATCGTTTTGCACTAAATACGCGATTTTCTTTACCGCAATTTACGCACGTTATCATCTCATATTGACTCAAATGCCATCATCCCCCAGTGGCAATTCATCCAAAATATCCCTAATAAGACTATTGTAGCATGGAATGATTCGTTTGAAGAGTCGAAATCATGTTGAAACAAGCGCTTTAATAAAAAGCGTCTTGAGCTTGCTTATTGTACACTGTTTCAGGTATGGGAGTGGGAAGAATTATTAGACCGTATTTAAATGTACTTCCCATTAACCAGGCCTTCTAACGAAAGCAACGCAAAGATAGATTATTGAATACATGCGAAAGTTAGAATTCATTATCAATCTCTCAGAGAATCAAATTGAACAAAATTTAATTCCCATTTCGCAATTCATTGAAATGATTTATTGTAGATTGCACATCTAGAACATTATTCAGATCAATTATTTTTCGACGTTTCATGCTCCAACAACATAAACTTAAGGAATCGCATAACAGCTTACATATACGTAATGCTTCAATTACACTACCCTCTTCTTTATTAATATTAGTTCGAACAGAAATTTCTTCAGCCTTATCAGCCTTACTACCTGTATTTAGTTCAATTTCAATTTTGTACTCTCCATCATTATAGAGAAAGTAACACTCATCACTGAATGAAGGTCATGATTTTAATGAGGGATCATTCTTTATATAAGTTGAGTTTTCGAGTATTTCTACTGCTCGGATAAAATCAAAATTGTTTTGCCCTACAAACTCCATACCATCTTCACTCAAGATTGGTGTATTCCCAATTGGAAATAGATAAAATTGATAATCCCAAATTGCCATAATAATCACCTCCGAATACTGTTGATGAATACTTGTATACTTACTGATTATTTATTCATAAAAACTTCTCCGTTCTCCTGCCCGTTAACTTAATGAAGCCGCCGTTCGTACCGGCAGCTTCGTCATAGGTGTGTATTGAGCTATAGTGCCCCGTTAGCTTAATCTTCTAAGTGACTTGTGCAATTTATAAGATTGCACTCCCATTCATCGTTTATGTAATTTAGTTCTGTAATTGAGGTATTTCCAAAATGAATATCAATATTAATATCAGGAATGAAATACTTTATAGTTAGTCCAATCAGAGCCCCATGACTTACAACTAAAATTCTTTTATCACTATAATATCTTAGTAATTCCAAAACAAATGATGACCCTCTTTGAATTATTGATTCGTCTTCTTCTATCCCTAGAGAAAGGCTCTCCCATTGTTCTCCCCATTTACTAATGCGCTCCTCAAGTGAAGTACCTTCCGTTACACCTTTTTGCATCTCTCTTAAGCGCTTGTCAGTCTGGACAACTAAACCTATTGATTTCGCAACAATACTCGCAGTTTCGCTTGCTCTTGAAAGATCACTAGAAAAGATTAGATCCCACATATCTTCCCTCAGACGGGATTCCAGTTGGCGAGCTTGGTTTCTCCCTTCTTCGTTTAAGGGAATGTCACTTTGACCTTGGGCTCTTCTCTGATAATTCCAATCGGTGATACCATGTCTAATAAATATAATCTGAGTCATTTTATCGCCCCCCTTAATCTAAAAAATAATTTCACACTAGGAGTACGTACGTTTGTTCTCCGTTAGCTCAAACACAACTGCCTTACTTTGAGCTCGTCGCTTCAATCCATTTAATAACTATTTCAGTGACTTTTTCTTTTTTTGCCTCGACGTCGCTCTTTCCTGTGAACTTTATGATGGCCCGATCGGTACTTACCCAATTCAATAAACCTGTAGTGTCTTCAAACAGAGGTGTATTTCCTGAATGATTCTTTACCTTGACTCCATGATGAAAAATAAGACGAAAAAAACCTTTTCCTTGTAAATTAAATGTCACTCGATCTTCATTGTTGAAACAAAAACTCGGTGCATTCCACTTAATATGTTCGGTAATGGAATCATTGGCGCTCAATATGATGTTCCGGACTTCTTCGATTTCCTCTTTTAAGGGATGCTTTAGATGATTTAGAAATTCAAGCACTTGTTGATGACCGGTCAGCGTAATTGATTTTTTGCCGGCTATTTCTGGTGTCTTCTTATTTACAGTCATAGTGAGCAATTGCTCCCTTCCTTTATGTATTAAAAAAAGTAAACAGCATGTTACAGAATGATGTTTCTTAGGAATTGCTCATTCTTTAAAACGGTTAGTGTAATCTGCGAAAACGGCAACGTTATGCCGGTTGCCGTTTCTTGATGTTTAATGAGCTATGGTGCCGTTAGTCCAATGGCTTTGATGCCGATAACAACTCATTTTCGCTTTCCAAATATCGTAATGTTCTCTCAACATCTTCTTCATCGTAGCTTCTCACAATTATCATGTGTTGGATAAACAAGCCCGGTGGATTTACATCATTTCGAGAGAGATTGTTATTAAGCCGTTCTGGTGTATATAAAATACTCCATCGTTTGCTTCCATCTTCAAAAGTCATAGTAACCTCAACCCAATTCCACTCTTCTGAGGGACCTTTTGGGTCATCATCAAATCTCCATTGCAATAATTTCATTAAATCCTCCGTCGACCAAGTAATAAGTAAAGTTGCACCGCGCTATCGTGTCCCGTTTAGCTTAAAGATGTGTTTGAATACCTTTTAGCTCTATTCCATTGGTTGTCTTTTGTTTCCCTCCATTCAACCCAACCAATAGGCAGGTCAGCTAATTGAACCAAACTTGGGTCAAAATCAATTATCTCCTTTAACCCAAGTAGACACGCATATTCTTTACTGACTTCTCCACCATCAAGAAACTGCCACATCCCATCATCCTCGTCATGGGATACATATAAAATAGGGCTTACTCTCTCACTAATTTTAAGAGTTGTAATCACAGCTACATTTTCGGTATCATCAAATGGCCAGGATTCCGTCAATTTTTTGACCTCCATAGTTGAATCGTTGGTGCAACCGCCGATTGAGTGGCAGCATGTTCTTTTATTGTGCTATCGTACCTGTTAGTAGAAAACGGCAGCCCTATGCCGGCTGCCGTTTCTTGATGTTTAATGAGCTTTGGTACCGTTAGCTTAATGAATCTTGCCGAATAGCCCGATGCGTGAATATGGTGTTATTCGAAGGATCCGACATCCTCGAATATGCTATGAATTATCACTTGTGAATACGCGATTATTTCTGGACTCTTTCACTTTCATATTCAAAGTTTTGGTCATTATTCAACCTATAATGCCAAGGTGCTGATTTATAATCCTTTAATAAATAGTTATTTCTTGTAAAGTCAAGCGCTTCTTGCATTACAACTCTGCCTTTAATTTTCACTTTTGAATCTCTTCTAATGTAATTGAACAATTTATTAATTTCTTTCTTATGATTTTCCCAATTGACTCCACTAATATAACCCCAGCTTTTAGCTCTTGCTTCTGAATTAGAACCTATATGAGATTTTGAAATATAGTTATTATGTATACCACCTAAATATAATTGCACCAAAGCAAACCCTTCAATATTGTATCTATATGTGTGCCCAGTTTTTTCATCTAAGTTAATTTTTTTAATCTCAAGTTTGTCCATAATTGTGGGTGACCACAATTGAAAAAGGCAATGAGTTCCGTTGCCATGTTTATCAATTCCAACACAATATTTATCATCAATTTCTATGGTTGATTTATATTCTTCAAGTTCAGAATCAAAATCTGAATATGACTGAAACACTCGAAAGTTGAGTTCTGAAAAAATAAAATCTAATAGTTTAAGTTGATCAGTTCTTGTCGAATAGAAATCTAAGTTCGCCATAATGTTCCTCATTTCGACTTTCGTATTTCAAAAAGTCTTCGGATCTTTCGGATAACATCTTATTCGCGAACTTCGTAAATTCGCCTTGCCTAAGGTATTCGCGAAGTTATTGAACTATCCTGCCCGTTACTTTAATGAAAAATGGAGCATCTGCTTGATCGGCAAACTGCTCCTTGGTTTGTATAATATAACGTTCGCTGGTAATTCAAAAAATCGGTTTGTATATTTTATCCGTATCAGTATCAATTACGAAATCAACTTCCACTTTATTATCAAGAGGTATATGATCAAAATTATGGAGTCTTTGAAAGACATCAGGTAAATCTCTAATATCAGAAGTCAACCTCTTTGCTTGCAGATACTTTTGCTTTAATTCCCGTTTATTGCACTTAGCGCCAGAAATGAGAACTCGTTGAAAATAGCCATCAATTATGATTAACATTATCATCACGACCGGTTGCTAACCAATCTATATAGCTAAGAATACTTACATAATAACTCATCACGCGTATTAATTTATACATTTAATCACTCAACTCAACTGCCTCGTTAGCTCAACAGGCTGCTATCCACACATTAGCTTTATGTTTATTTTGAACTTTCTCCTTCCAGTCTCAATTCTCAAAGTGTTTTAACTATCCTGGCCGCCCGTTAGTTGAACAAAATCAGCCGATCTATGGATATTTAATTTGGTGTCATTTTGAGCCTTTTTTTTGCTTCTCTTTCATTGAATATTAACATGTAACGAAAGCCGAATTTGGGGACATGAAAATGCATTGAATAATGTTAAATAGACCAACAATCTGTATCGTTTAGTAACTGCGGAGAAGGTATCATCTTACTGACCAAGATTGGAAAACAATACAACTTCTTGTCTTTTGAAAAGGACAAGAAGTTGTATCCATAAAATAAAAAAACCGCTGTTTACGCGGCATCTAATGGATATATGTTCTTGTCCTCTTACATTTGCCTTCTCTATTGTCGGAGGACAAGAATAAATATCGATAAAAGACAAGAACATGATTGGTTTTCTTCTCTTCAATTAAAATAAAGCTGCCGGCAAATGTGTCGGCAGCTTTATTTTAATTAGTTTACATCAATTCTGCATGGCAAGAGGTTGCTACTTTGCTCCTGATGATTAAGCGGGAATTCTATTATACCTAGCGTGAAAGAGGAGCATTAGAGTTTAGAGGTATAGAATTTTTCTTTAAAACTTTTACAGTTAATCGAATAATTTTCTTGGTCTCCTTCTGTTTCACTAATGTTTTGATCACTTCAGGTAAGTTTTCTAAAATTCGAATATGACGCATATTTTGAATCACTTCCAATATCTTTCTCGATCCACATTTCTGAAAATCATACCCTATTGTGTTAATGAATGCCATTAAAATCAAATGAAGTACTACAATACGATCCCACCGCAATCTGTCTTCAAGTCGATTCATGCCGTTGAAAAATTCGGAAAGGTACTGGAAGTCTTTCAACCTGGCATCAAAATCTTTCATCGTAATAACTTTCCCATCTTCTACGAATCTATCACACATACTACGTAAATGATCACTAAAAAAATGATCATACTGATAATACTCACTATTGTAGGGTACTCCGTCAAATAAACTGACATCCGTGCAAATCCAATGCAAGGCTTTTAGAAACATTAAGAACTCAATGTCTTTTCTGTTTCCGATCTGTGAATCGATGTATATCGCATCGTTTTCAAACATTCGAACAATTGTCAAAACACGAAGAAAGCGGTACATTGTTGACTTATGATAGTAACCTTCATTAACCAACCAACCTTTTTCATCATTAATATATAAATTTAGTAAACGATTATGCAGATCAGTAGCTGCTTCTAAAATCCTTCCATGATAACTACCGATTAATTCACGTAATTTCTTCTTTTGCTCATAGCTATACTCTTTTTTTAGTTTGTAGGTAAGGGATCTGTTGTCGAAGAAAGATTTCAAAGAAATACTAAAAAAATTTCCTAAAATGGTGGTAATCAGGGCTACGATAGCTGACACAATTGCAGTCTGCACAGAAGGATTTAAACTTATAAAATATTTATACAATTCACGACCTCCGATACAATATGATACATATTGTATCATATTGTATCCTAAGCATACTACACAAAATAAAAAACTGCCGACTAGTGTGAAGGCTGCCGGGTGCTACTGCCTTCTCCATTCGGGATGTGCACTCTTGAGTGAGCAACCATGTATGTCGCTCATAAAAAAGCTCAGCCTCCTTTTGGCTGAGCTTTTTTCCTATGATTCGATTAATGCCTTAAGAAATGCTCAATGACTTCATTATAACGTAAAAGTATTCCTACTCGCGCCACTTCAATGCAATCCATACATCGGATAAGTTCCTATCCTCAAAATAGAGAGTAAGTTTTTCATCCGGCTTTGCGGGCAACCCTTTCGTTAGTACGCCACGTAAAAGCATATTTTGCTTTATTAATGTCCCCATTTTGTTCTCGACATCAGCTGTATTCACATTTTCGAAAATAACTAGGCTAGGAACTATCTCCCTTTTCGAGTATCTAGCCAGTACCTCTACTCCATCAATGGCATTCAGACGATCCTTGCTCCATATAGGATAATGCTCGGGACGGAAATCGAGTGTCAATTCGAACCGGCGGTCTTCTACTAATTCGCTTTTCAAAAAATTAGCCCATGCCGTCGGGAACTCATGGCGTACCGAGAACAGACGTACAGTGCCCGGTGCCTGCGCTTCTTTGAACAAGGATTTCATATGACTCATAGCTCCCTTGCGAAGTAAGCCTCCACCCTCACGTGCCGTATAACGCATATGCAGCAGCACATCGCTGATCGTGTTGTAGTCGAACGTACACGGATCGTTATTACTCGGGTCGCCTGGAAGTTCCAACTGCCACTCGCTGATTGCACCGGCATTCTCGAAAGGCAAATAGCGCTCGTCTCGGAGATTGGTTTCGAACAATCCGCTGTCATTCTGGGAGGAGCTGGTGACAATCGATTGCAAACTTCCATAATAATCGCTGAATCGATCATCTTCCGCACCTTCACGTGGATAGGTGCGATCATTCATAATTTGTGTTTTGCGAATACTACTCTTCAGCAGTGTTAAAGTGCAGTTCACACTTACATAAGGACCAACCACACATGGGATGCTTACTGCCACCGTCTTGATTCGCCTGAAGTAATGTCCTGGACCGTCCATGTCGAATAATGCTTCAGGCAGTTGTACAGTGCAACGGCCGTTCATTCGAAGTTGAATTAGCGCCAGTGGATCTATCTGGAGTAAGCTAACGTGCTTCGTAAGTTCATACTCTCGCTGATTAAGCTCGTGATAGGCCAGTTCCATCCTTTTAACGTCGAGGTAGAGTTTCTCCCCCGCCATCAGGCCTTCCTTGCCGGACAGGTAGCCTGACTGTAAATAGTTCAAATTCTGATTTCCTAATTCGTGCTGCAAGGCGCGCTCCGCTTTCTTAGCGAGATCAAAGGCAAATTGAAAACACTGCGAATATAACCCCTTGACCTCGCGTTTCAACCAGATATAGAGTGCTTTATTAGACTTTTTGCCTTCCTTTGAAGTACCTTCCTCATTCAAAAATAGTTCAATATCTTTCGCTTGGTCGATCTGCTTACGATGTGAATTCAATTCTTGCTCGGCAATAGCAGTCCGAATTTGTGCAGCCCGCAATTGCTTGAAAATCTGGTTCATCTCACCAGCAGCCAGATTACTCTGGAATGCCCATTCTCTCTCGCGGCGGGCAAACGTATCAATACGATTTGCACGTCTAGCTTCAAAATTCAGTCGATCGGCCAGCGATCGCGAAGCATTTGCTAGCTTTTCGATTCCTGAGGAAATGTGCTGACCTCCATAAGTATAGCCGGTGCCAACTCCCCATGGGGCAGCAATTAAATGGAAGTCCGGCATTATTGTAGCTGCTGAACTGGTGAGGTTTAAAATACCTGCTACGTCGCTCGCTAATTGGGCGCCTTCGAGCAGAAGCGTCTCGCGTACCTCATGTGAACTGAGCAGCTTGCCTCCATTCAGGAACTGCGCCGCTTGGGCAAAGACATCTGATGCGATATCAACCTCAATCGATCGCATCTCAAGTAGCTCCTCCTTTGTTGTCGCACTCCAAAAGTTACCAGGAAGCTCTCCGAAATTGCTCATTGCTGTAGCGGTCGCATTTTCGATTTCTTCTGGCTTCCTTCCCAATTGCTTCTCGTAGAAAGTGTACCGCTGCACGGCCAATGCAAGAGACATGCCGATGGCTTCCTTCGATTTGATCGCTTCTTGGAGCTGCCCCTGACGTACAAGTTCAATCATTTGCAAGATGGTCTTTTCATGCTGGCTACGCTTGATGGCCAGTGCCTCACCATCCTCCTTCTCAATAGCCGAAAGCAAGTTACTACCCAGAGATTTCACCTCCTGGATAACTTCAAACGCCTTCTGTAAAAGATATTGAAAACGCACGATCGGCAGAGGTTGATTTAACCCGTTTACGATGGTAGCGATGTCTAGGCCCTCTGCGGTGGCCTTCGCCAGCAGAGCCGGATCGATGGGAGGCTCAAATAATGCAAGCTGACGGAAAGTACCTTGAAAGTTGAGGCTATTTCGGATCTTAAACAATCGGTCAGCGATTGTATCCCAGTAGCTGAGCAGTTTCTCGTTGCGAGGAACGGCGAAATAAAGTGCCTTTCCCATGCTGCGAATGGTTACCATCCGATCATCTTTGCCCTTGCTTGTTGATGGAATTGGCATTAAGTCGAATGGCATATCTGCCGCTAAATCACTCATTACAACGCCAAACTTCTTGATCTCCTGTCTTAGGCTTGCATAAGTCTGGGTACGAACCGTCCCTTTCTTCGGCACAGCTTGAGGTCGAGGACCTAGAATATCTGCTGCAAGTATATAGTACAGCACAGCTTCATTAATCGATTCGCCCGTATCTTGTATAAACAAAGAGTCACCCCAGGCAATAAGATTATCCAGATAGGTCATTACTGTTTTATACATATAAGCCTGCTGTCGATACCGTGCGATCACATGTGGCCTAAAGGGATTCTCTTCCCATTTCTTTATGCTTTGAATGGTTTCTTCACTCAATCCCTCATCTGACCCAAGAATTTCCTCGATTTTCTTGACGTCAGAGTACTGGAAAGGTTTCACTTTCCAGTAGCGGTCAGGTGTATGGCCTTCGCTATCATCCGTCGGGTTAAATATATAATGAAGCCATCGCTGCGCCTCGGCATAATGTTGATTTTTGCTAAGATGATTAGCTATTGTCATTGGTATATGAAAAAATAATTCCCAGTTATAGACCGAATATGCTCCGCTGGCGGTAAAATCTAAATCTTTAACTGGGTAAGGCCATTGAACCAGTTCCGAGTTCGGCTTATACAAATTATCAAAAAAATCCTCGTACAACTTGGGAGTCGGACTGCTCTTCAGCAGAGTCGCAACTGTCCCTTGAGGCAGCAGGATCCGCGTATCGCTTGTAAGTAACACAACGGTATTAGCGGGAATCTTTGCTACCTTACCATCGTGAAGTTGAATTGCCATTTCTACTATGAACTTGATTCTGACCCCGTTGATAGTCATTGCCTTGCGTTCATCTGACAGTGTAAAAACTGATCCGATGGACGGTGCCGCGGACATGCCATCAATTAATGTAGCTCTTGTTTCGCTAGATAGCTCAACTAGAAGAAGGCCACCATCATCGTCAAGCCTATAAGTCAGGTTTGGCTCAAGATCGATTGAACCATTCTCAGTCACAGCCTGTACCGTTTGAATGACGGCAATTTGGGAACCGGCTTGTACTTGCACTACTGTGTTCGCATCCAGAGTAATTAGCATACTACCCGGAAGCGTAGTACCACTCTCGTCGTATTGCGTGTCTGCGTCTTGTAATCCAGATATGCCATTGCGGAGCAACCGCTCAGTGAGCGACTGCACATAGGGATGCTGGTGTAGATAGAATCGATAACTAACATCTCGCTCTTGAATAGTGGTCGACTTCACCACCAACTTCAGATCTTCCGGTTTGATTAAGCGTTCAATATCCAAATGTCCGTGGAAGTTCATAGTCTGATACTTGGGATTCATGCGTTGATCCCTCCTTCTCTAATGGCGATACGGCCTGTTTCTTGAGCGGAAAGGATTCGATCTGCAATATTCCGAGATAGCACTGCATGAAGACCCGCTTCTCCGACGACATTCGAATCCTGCGGACCTATGATTCTATCATCAAACAACAGGCCCGTGTGTTGGTTAATAAGCCAATCGGTTTCAGACTTCAAACTCAAGCGCGATTCCGGATCGAGCTCAATCCTCGATATATCGATAGGGCCAATGTAAGGTTTCTGTGGAATGATAACTTGATGTTTCCACCAATCGGGAAGTTTAGCGCTCGGCACCGTCTTTGATGGAGGTGTGACCCATGGTCCCCACTCTGCAATAGTCTGTTCAACGACATATGGTGTAATGAAGAACGTGTTCATCCGATTGTCGTCCTGATAAAAGATCGGCTTCATGAGTGACGAAATTTCGGGCGATACTGTATCCATGTCATTATTGCAAGGTAGTACGGTGAATGTGGTACCTTGATGTAGAATGTCCTCAGACGTCTCTGCCTCTGTCCCTGAGGCTACGAGAAAGTTCTTGGTGATTCGGTGCTTAAACTTGACGGAGAACTTGTCTTTTCCAAAAAAACGAGTGGCGGATAGGTTGGTTGCACTGTATGGATTACGTGGACGTTCACTTTTAATTACAATTTGAGGCGTACTATTCCTCCCTGCTAAGTAAAAGGAGGTAAATTCCGTGTTAGTGAACGAACCTGACAAATGAATAAAGACCCCTTGCTCTACACCATTCTCATAAGCCTTGGAAACATGGATGCCCATGTTCTTCGGGTCGGCGGAATAGGAGAATGTCGCCGTTAACTTCGTTGAACTGGTCTGCCTACTGCTCCATTCGCCTCGTAAATATTCACTCCAATGCAATTGGATAACCACCTGCTTATCCCCTAAAATAGCTTGTAGCTTATCCATGGTCAGGCCAAAAACATCTGTCGAACCACCTACTCCATTACCAGTAACGTTCGGTTCCTTGGTAGACATATTCTCGAGCGTGATCCAGAACAAATATAATCGTCCTCGCCATATGACGGGAGCTAGGTGATCGCTATCAACTTCAGCACTTATTGGCTCCCATGGTGTCCATGATTGATCGAGACGACGATAAAAGTACTTCGGTTGATTAAATGATCGACCGATGACATGAAGGATACGTATAGAAGGATCGTTATCGCTTTCTTCCAAATGCATCGCCACGATCTCTAGTCGAGCCAATTCGTCCAACTTCGTAAGATACTGAAAGAAGGCGTCCTCGACTAAATCGGCAGATACATCACCCTGCAACAATGCGCCTTCCAATTCGTTGAACAAGTGCGTTTTATCATCACGGAATTCAGGCTCCAACCAGTTTTCCGGGAAGAGGAAAATTTTTCGATTAGCCTCCCATACTCGGTAATGCTTCATCCATTCCCATTGCATGGAATTAATGACGGACGGATGCACCTTGCGCTCCAAATTAAGCAGACTACGCTGAATGAAAAGCTGCAGAGAGCTAATGGCCAAACGTATTCGAGATGTCTGAACCACCGGTTCCATGCCGGGATCGATAAGGAAGTATTCATACAGTTGTTCCATACTGTCAAAGCCATGCCGATGCTTGATATAGGAGACCAAGGCATCACGCTGGAGTTGGCGTAGCTTGTCGAATATAGGCTGAGCTACCCGCTGCCATGTCTCAATATCAAACCGGGCTTTGATCGTTTCTTTCAAATTGCGAGCGATCGTGTAACGTTGCTCGGGTGAGGTAGCCGGACTGACGATATGTGTCCATTCAACAAGCGACGACGTTGTCACTCCGAACCGCTCCAACACTTTCATCGCTTCCCATAGCCGCTGCAAGGGCTTTTCGTTGGAGAATTCAGGCTTAGTGAAAATTGAATTCGCACAAGCTATAATCACATCCTGATTGCGGCGGAATAACTTTGCAATATTTTGATAGAGGTTGACAACAGCACCTTTAGATTTGACCGCATCATTCGCTTCAAAAACATCGATAATTTGATCGTTGGTCATGGATAGGTCTCGTTTCAACCGCGTGTAACTCATTAGTCGCCTGAATGAACGGAAAATTGCTTGAGCTTCTTTTAATGAATTGCCCTCACTTTCAGTCGGCATCAATCCAAGGTTCAGCCCATCGAAATCTTTGTCATGCGTAAGCAAGTATCGTGCTTCCCTCTCGCCTAGTCCAAGCCGTTGAAGGAGCATATTGGACTTCGTTAACAGAATAATTGACCGTTCTGATTCATCGATCTTGCCCAGTGGATAATGCACAAGCTGATCTAGACTGCCCTTAGGTAAAGTTTCTCCTTGGACGAACAATCGAGCCCCTCCACCATTCAACTTGCGCAGCACCAAGGTGAACGGATACAACTGTCCTGCCTTCAGTTCCAAATATTGCTTAGAGCCTTCACCAAGAATGCTGAGATCCTGCTTGGCGACTTCGTTCCAGAGCTGCGGCTCCGGGAGATGTTTGAATCGAAGTTCTGCCTCTGCGTCTTTCTTATCCAGCTCAACTGTGAAGCGATATGCCCCTGATTGTGGGACCTCCAAGTATCCTTCCAATAAAGCACTATTCACCCCTGTCGGAATATGGATAGGGTTTATCGATATAGACGCTGCTGGCTGCAATCGATCACCTGAACAATTGTCAGACATGTAGAAAGAAGCCGTCATCCCGTTCTCATAAACAGTAGTTAACGCTGCTAGAAGAGAGTGAGGCGCTGCCAGCAGCTTCTCATCCGAAAGCAAGCTTTCTATAAGCAGCGAGTCACCACTAATGTACGCTTTCATTGTCTGGCTGATAAATTGTTGGATAAGTCTTTCTTGCAAGAATGGCAGGAAGCTAACGGCAAGACGCTTACGTCTGTTTAAGTCCCTCGCCTCCTTATTGCGGAGTTGGACCTCTTCTTCTTCTGCATCATCAAGCGGACGATAGCGGTCAAACAAGAGTTCGAAATCCGCTGCATCGAGAAAGCCAGTCGCTGGATGGTAATCTGGTGCTTGCTTCAAAAGATTGATGGCAAAAAAAGTTTGGGCTTGCTCGCGAACGTTATTTAATAAACTTGTCAAAAGTATCGAATACTTTTGAGGCATTCTAGCTAATATAGCTTGCTGATCAGCATCAAATAACACTCCGCGATAGGAAAGCCGTTGCTCCTTACGTGTCTCGTTATAACGAACTTCGCGGATTGTAGCTTCTTTGACAAAATATTTTTTATCAAATCGCTTTTCAATTTCAACCTCATTAATTAAAGCAGTGTACTCGACAGTCCCGTTCATCATCGACAGGAACTGCTGGGCTACATCATTGGGCAGCACAAGACCTAACTTTTGCCGTAGCATCTCGTCTGTCAGTACACCGGGATCTTTAGGTATGGCATGCTCGGCACGAATGCCGCGAATTCCCTCAACTAATCCCCGTATCAAGGTCGTAACCTCCGCACGGTTTGGAGCATAATTTCCTACATTGTCTCTATGGCGCAGCAAATAATCCAGTTCTGCAATCGATATGCCGCACTCTTTAATTTCATTGACAACCTCTATAAACCCGAGCGTTTGTTCGAACGGATGATCATTTTCCATTAAGCGTAAACCATCAGATTCTAATGGTTTAAACGGATCAAGTCCTGCCAGTTGCTTGATGGTGATGAAATCAGCAATGGAAAGGTGCAATGCTTTAGCCAATAAACCGTAACGATAGAGCAGTGATACATTAGGCATTGACAGGCTTGCCTTACTCAGCGATGTGTCGGCATCCACCAGAATTCGTTCGATGTCGTCGCTGGTCAGACCGAGTATACCTTGCAATGAAATCAAATGCCCTTTGATGAGCGAGAACTCATTCGCCTTGGTCTGTACCTTCTCCAACAGCGCATCTAGTTCGGGTGAAGGGGACAGGTCCGCTAGGACTGCCTTCTCCATATCACTCATTACACCTTGGAAAGTAAGATACTGAACTTCCTCCAAATGATCATATGTCATTGTAATCCTTGGTTCAGCGGCAAACAAAGCCGAATCGATCTGTTTGGCAGGCGTTACTTGCGGCAAACGAACTTGAAAAGTACTCAACATGGCCATGTTTGCGATCCGCTGTTCAGATAAGTAGTGTCCGAGCGGATCATCAAATACCGGTTCACTTTTCAACATGCTGGATGCAAGGAATAGCTCTGAATACAAAGATTTGCTGCCCATTGTGGCAATATCTGACCACAATGTAATCAACTTTAATCGACTCCCCTTACCAAGGTGAAGCATTCCATCCATCACTTTGAAATGTGACAAGTAAATGAGTGCAGAGAAAAGTGGTTGCTGATCTAAATGATCCGAATCAAATGGGGTTTGGCTAGGGATGAACGTACTCAAGGCGCGGTCGGTCTCCTCGATTGACCAGCCCAGTTTGCGCCACAATCGTACGAACAGGTTGATTCGCAAAAAGTCTATGTCGTTCGCTTCATCTCCATTAGCATATTGCAAAGTTGTATAGTCGAAGCTGCACCCAGCAAAGGGATCTGCCAGTACGAGCACGCTAGAGAAATCTATCGCATCCAGTTCGTTTTGTAGATGCTCTATCGGTACTTGGAGTGAGGTGGCAAGCTCCTTCATGCGGTTATCGAATGCTTCCACTTCTAAGCGACGCTGCTGCTTATCAGGCTCAAGTGTATTCAGCTCCTCTAGCAGCAGTCCTTTGTAAAGTAAGTAATCTCTAGCATCGTGAATACTGACCCCAAGTCGGAACAACATACCTAAACTCGTCAAATTCGGATTGATAAACTTGGCTTTTAAAATGTCCACCATCTCTTTATAGGATACGCCTAGGCGGTCCGATAGAAGCTTAGCGGATTTCAGCATTGCAGAGGCAGGTTCGACCGAAAGATATCCATAGAGTTGGTGCCACTTATTGTCGACTAGAGGAACCGGGTCGATGAAAATAGAAGTTTCCGAAGGCGATAACCCCAGTGATTCCATAAAGATCGCGGAATAGTCATAGGATTGTGTTTTCGCTATAAGGTCATTGGTCGGACGGAAAACTTGCAGCAATTGATGCAGCGGTGTGTCGAAATAATTACAGAATTGGCGAACGGTATTCGTCCACAGATCGAAAGGTAAGTCTAGCGGGTAATGGCTTTCGCGCAGAATGTCGTATGCATCGTGAATCACGTTCTGTGGCTCGGCAAGTAGTTCAGCTGATGTCGTATCACCTGTATCGTGTGCTGCATTTTCCGATAAGACTCCATTTGCAACGTAGAACTCTAAAATTTCGTTCACGATGTCAATATAGGGAAGTACAGTAAGTGTGTTCTCGCATGAAAGTGGCAAATAGGGTAAATCGGGCCGGCGCTCGATGAGTGCGTCATATGGTTTCATAAACGTATCCAAGTAAGGCTTGTCGTGCCTTTCACCCCATTTATTCAGGAATGACTGCCATACAGGAGGCTCAGCGTCTATAAATTGTAGTAGATCTACTAGATAAGCAGCTGGGCTAAGCACTGATCGGCAATGCTCGCAATCACAGTAGTCCATTGAACCGAAGAGAGAATTCATCGTTGGAAATTGCTTAATCAGCTCATTACGGACATTCTCGCGAACATCAACCGTCGTTGACATGCCTGCAAGTTGCACCTCGCTATCGAACTTTCGAGCTACAGTGAATATGTTGTACAACACACTGTCAACTTGCTTCGCTTTGCGATGGACTGCCTGACCCTCCAATTTCGCAGGCTCCCTCTTAAATAAAGCTTTATATTCAGCATTATAGGAGAAGAGAAAGTCCGCTTCAGAATATGCGGTTACATCCGATGCAGAATTAATGCCCATCTTGCGAAGCACAGGAATCCCTTCATTACCAGTGGTAATCTGATATAAGCGCTGCACTGTTTTCAGGTGTTGTCCCGCCACTTGGATTTCATGATCTAGCAACCCTTTGGTGACACCGGTATGAGTAGTGAGAAATGAAGTTATCGGTGTTTTACCTAACCGGAAGCCCTGACGAGCAGAATTCTTCAGAAGTTTCGCTGTATTCGTTCGGGCATCGCCGAGTTTGAATAAATCCTCATCGTCCTTCTCAAGCATTCTAGCGATGACATGCGTTGGATAACTAAAACGAATTTTGCGCGCTAGATCTTCGGCATAATCGTTCAAACGGTCTTCCATGTTCTCATTAAGGTAAGCGGCTGGGATCAAATTAGATAGGTTCTGTCCAGTCTCCCCTGCCAACTTGTTGACCTCAACCTTCCATGTTTCTGAAATATGAAAATCGAGGTCAACGAGGTCTACAGGATCGTAAATAGGACTACCGCTGACCTGCTGTCTCATTAGCATGGATATCATGGAGCTGCTGTTACCAGTTAGGAAAGCCAATTTACCATGAAGCTGGAGCTTATTAACTTGAATACTGTCCAAACCGGCAGCCCGCACATTGCGCCATAATTGATCCGCATCTCCCTCATGATTGAGGAAGACAGGTGTAAATTTGTCAATCGCCTCATCGTCCAGTCCTGTAGATTGAAGTAGTTCACTATAGGTCACTATTGAGCCTGGGGCTGGAATAGACAGACGGATTTTGTTAGCAAATTTACTGAATTGCTCCTTGAACTGACCCATCAGGTCATCTTGAATGCTAATAATACCTGCTTCACGCACTATCTTGAGCGCTTGCTCCGCTACATCAGGTGGCACTTGCGCCAACAATAATTTTTCTGAAGGAAGTCCGGCACGAAGTAAGCCATAGATGACCTCCTGGGGCAAAGTAACATCCTGATCAGCATTTAACCGTTCGGTAATGACCGCCCGGGCGATCAAGCGTGGGTCCCAACCTGTTGTACGATTTAGAATGGTCAAGTCTTGGCGATCATCGCTTTCGATCGCATTAGCAAGTCTAGCCATTTCACCGACATGAGGAACGAGATCTGCCGTCAATCGCTCGTATTCCGAGGAGAGAGAAACTGACGGCGCAGCTAGATTCCATTCTTCAATGGCACCAGCATCGAATTTAGGTTTACATAACGGAAGCTCTTTCTCCTGGTTCTGAGGGTCCGTGATCCGAATTTCCAACGTGACTTTGCTAGCGCCAGGATCATAGCGAAATTTGTATCCTCCGCTGTTATCCGTCAAAGAAGTGTCTAAAAGTACGCTATTGCCGCCGAACCCTAATTGATATAAGAACATCGTTAGGTTTTGGGCACGCAATCCGTTCTCTTGAACAACAATGCCATTAATCACATAGTGCTTTTCCACACGGATTACGACTGGATCTTGCTGAGGCTTAAATCCTTCTATAACATCTTGATCGCTAGTGCTGCTCGGCAACACGTAATCCAGCAGTGTATCACCTCTGAACACATTGAAACACAAGTTTGGCTGTAATTCATCCCCGTTCGCGCTGAAGTCGGATCGTCGAAACTGGAAAGTCGATTTTCCCAGTGAATCGGTCGTCGTTGCAACACTTATTGGAATAGGAGGCGATATCCCATTGCGGTGGAACGCGTGGAGCTTCAATCCATCAATTGGTACACCACGTGTATCTACAACCTGGCAGATTATGAAATAAGGAGAATCCATAGGCCTAACAGAGTTACTCTCCGTAGAAAGTACACCCCACTGGCGAAGCATTTTATTTAATACATCGGCGGTTTTCTCATCTACGACGCCTTCATCCTGGGGAAGCTCATGCTTTTTTTGAAACTGCGAAACAAATATGGCAGTAAAGTCACTAAATTTTTTCCTCTCGCGTTCATCTTTGAAATTCATAATTATATCATTGAGCCGTTCTTCAAAGCCAACTAGCAAGAAGTCTCCTCGTTCAAAAAGGAATAACAACGCATCTTGTAGATTGGTTACTTCTGAACCTGTCATCCCTCGATTTAGGGGGGAGATAATTGGAATCATGGAGATTCCTCCGTTCATTTTCTGAATGATTTAAAGGCAAATTTGCTTGTTTTGCGCCAGTCAATTCATATCTCGAATAAATTCTTCTAGTGGCGGGGCGTTTTTTAATGACTTCCTAAGGAAAAAGGTAATTGCTTCGCTCTCGATGACATGAAACACCGCATGTGGGTTGCCCGACTTCGGTTGAATGAGGTGAATATGCTTACGAGTCGCTCGGCATAGGTCTAGGTGGATTGTTCGCTCTCCAAAACGGCGGACAGTTCCCGCTTGGTGCCCTCGTCGTTCTGAAGGATCGCGCCGCGATCCAGCAGGACGGCGAGGTTGATGGCGAAGAGATACGTCCAGCCCGCCGATACCGCATCGTTCGTCGTTTCCGTCGTTCATCGCATCAAGCCTCGTCCAAGCCGATGCAAGCTGGGGTGAGCCTGCGAACCCCAACGGTTTCCGCCGTTCCCGTGCCCTTGTGTGCTGGGGTCCTTCGTCACCACAATCTACACGTGCTAGTAGGGGTCAAGAACCGCTCGCCTAACCTGCTCAGCGCCTTCTGTACCGATCTCGTTGACGTACTCGAGCGCTTGTTCCTCGATGATACGAACACTTTCGCCGCCGACTTCTTCGATGGCGATGCGCACCGAATTTGCGCGTACTGCTGCCGGCGCAACACGAGCCAGCGGCGGACCCCAAAGCGGTGACGTAATCACCACACCTGCGAGGGTGGTTCCAACTGCAATCTGCTTCCACAACGACGGATGAAATTGGCTCTGTGAAAGGAAGCCAGCCTTCGGAGCAACCGTCATGTACCCGGTCGCGTTCGAAGCGCTGGTGGGAAATTCGCGACCGGTGTTTTTCTTGTACTCCGTCCGGAACTGCTCGAAGGTAATCCAGGTCGGTGCCGCGTTCGGATTGATCTTGCGGATCATGCCTTCATGACCAGGCGCGTCCTTGTAAGTCGACTCCATGAAGCTCTTCCACAGACCGGCCGAGGCCATCGCCGGGTCGGTATCTGTGGCCTGGTGGCTCGCGTTCCCATGGACGTATTGGAAATTGCCTCTCTTGATCTCGCCGTTGAAATCCTCGGTGAATGGAATGTCCATCCGGAACTGACCATGGCCAGGTGGTGGCGTGCCAGCGCTGATGAGCACTCGAAAGCGCGCCCCCTCTTCCTGGATCCTTTTGTCGGCGAGCCGCTCGTTGACGGTGAGGTTGTCCGGCTTTTCTCCTTTGGCTTCGATGGCTATCCAGTCGCCTCTGGAGTCTTGAAAAAAGCGATCGACGCGCCGGATAACCTTGCTTCCGTCCGTGAGCGTGATCTCGAGCTTGGCCTCGGTGTTGTAGCCGAAGCCCTTCTTATCGAGCATCGGATCTATCGTGCCCGTGAGCACTGAGCCCTCCGACGCCGAGCCGCTCGAATTGGTGCCGTGGGGATCTACACGCTGGGTCGGAGTACAGCGGCAGTAACAATACAGATTGTTCCCCTCGACGATGAACAGCGGGTCGCAGCTAACCCACCTACCGAGCCACTGTGTGAAGTACCTAGCCCCGTGGTAGTTCAACCCACTCTCCTCATCCCGCTCCTTCCCCGTATACCGATACCGCTTCGCCGTCTCCGTCTGGCTGCGCACCGCCTGATAGGTCGAACTGCCGTAAGGCGCGTACTCCTCGTAGGAAATAATCTGCGCTTGCTCATCCAACTCCAGACTCGCTGATCCGAGGTGGTTGCCGAATTGGTAGCGAATCAGTCGCTGCAGTACGTCCTGCTCGTTGCCGAGTGTGCGCATCTCCACCAGCGCGATGCGTTGCTTGTCGTCCATCACATGCAGAGTCTCGCGCTCCAGTTTCAAGCTTCGTGCTTGGGCCGCGCCTTCGTAACTTCGGAACACTTCGAATCCACCGAGGTAGATGCGCTCTTCCTTGATGCCGCCGTTGTTGGCAAGCTCCGTCACTTTGCGTACGCGCTGCCCTGAGGCGTCATAGACGTACCAGGTGCGCTCGCCGTGCCGCTCGACGCCATCCGCGTCCTCGTCATTTACCTTCTGCCGCTGTGTCATCTGCAGTTGGTCTAGGTAGTCCCATCTCATCGTCTGCAGTTGCGGCATGCCAAGCATATTGCCGTGGACATCGTGGCTGTACCGTTGCTGCGCATCGTTGCCGACGGCGGTGCTGCTCAGCCGGTTGCTTTGCTTGGCAGGCTCGATCAGGCTGGCTTCGCCATAGGCGTAGGCCCGCGTCCAGCCCGGCACGGCAGCGTCGTCTCGCGCATGCTGCATCTGCAGGAAGTTGCCGACCGCGTCGTAGACGTAGCGCTCGGTGTAACGCCCCATCGCATTCCGGTCGTTGGGCGCGAAGCGGCCGGCTGGATTGGCGCTGAGGATACCGACGCGCCCGGCATCGTTATAGGCGTGCGAGATTGGCGCACCGACCTGGCCGAGGTGCTCGCGGCCGGCGGCTTGAATCAGACGATAGAGTGCATCGTACGTATAATCGTTGCTTGGCTCGACGCGCTGGTTCGCGAAATAGACGGTCTGCTGCGCGTCGTCGCGGATGTGCGTAATGTTGCCTGCAGGGTCGTAGGTGTAGTACAGGTTCTGCACCTGCTTGCCTGGCCAGTTGGGGTCAGCGGCCTGCGGCTCGTCGCCGGGGAAGTCCGCTGGTTTGCGTTTGGTCAGCAGTTGAGTGAGGCGGTATGTATGAGGGTCATAGCTGTAGAAGGTGCTGGTTCCGTTCTTGTAGTCGATGCGCTGGCGCTGACCCTTGGCGTCGTAGTCGATGTTGGCGATGCCGACCCGCGACGAGGCCTCGATACCAGGGTCAAGCAGCATGTCAGGTTCCGTCTGGCGTTCCAGCCACACATTCACCCGTTCTAGCAAATTGGCTTCGTTGAACACCGGTTGGATGATGTTGAATTTGCCGCGCCCAAGGCTGCTGTGCGGCGCGACGGACTGGATGGGCCGATTAAGCGCATCGTAGCGGGTGCTGCCTTCGAAGTTCTCGGCGTCAAGATTCGGCTGGGGATTCCGTGACCAGTCCGGGATGGTTTTGTAGTCGCTGACTAATTGCCGCGTGCTGTGCAGCAGGTTGCCTTTGAAGTCGTAGGCCCCGATCGGCCTGCCCGCGGCGTCGAGCCTTGCGTTACTGGCGACGCCGGCGGAATCGGAATGCCGATAGATTCGGGTTCGCAGGTTGAGGCGCTGCGCCTCCTCTTCCTGTGCCGGCGTGGCACCCGGTGCCGGTTCGCCGTATTCGATCCGGTCCACCAGCAAACCAGCCTCGTTCGGTGGATTCAGTGTGTGCGGGTCGGAGCTTGGCTTCAGCGGATCGGGATCGCTGAAGGTGCCGTGCACGTACTGCTCGATCGGGCGGCGCAGCGAGTCGTAGTTTGTCTTGAAGTTGTGGCCCCGGCTGTCCCAGGCGCGGATGGGCTTTCCGGCCACGTCGTTGAGCATCCAGCGCTCTCCGGCTTCCATGCTGAACTGGTGGACGCGATTGCCAAGCATGTCGTAGGCGTACTCCATGACGATGCGCTGCTCCAGCGCCCCCAGGGGTAAGTTGTCTGCGTCGGGCAGCTTGCGCTCGTCGAACACCTTGCGCTGGTTGCCTTCGATGTCCAGTTCGACACGAGTGCAGAAGTCTTCGCCTTGTTCATCATGAAGCAGATGGCCTTCGCAGATCACCCGGTTGCGCGCCACGGTCAGGAAAGGACGACCCAGGACGTCAAGATGGACGATGGTCGGTGTGTCGGCGTGGCCAGCGGCGCGCTCAGCGGCCTTGGTTTCGTTTCGGCGATCCTCGGCAGACGGGTAGCGTTCCGTAAAGGCTGCGGCGTGTGCAGGCAGAGTTCTCAGCTCGTGCCAAGTGGGTAGGTAGTCGGCATCCGGCAGGCGGCCGAAGTAGCCGGCGATGTCAGCATCGCGCAGTGGGTTGTCGGCACGCACAGGCAAGAGCAACGTGTCGTTGACGTCATAGGTCGTTTGCTGCCACGGATCGAAGACCACCTTCTCCCAGGTGTGGTTGGGATGCAACGTGGCGACGACCCGCTCGGCCGGGTCGTAGAACAGCACCGGACTGACGCCGACCTGCACGCCGAACTCGAAGCGGTGATCGCTGTAGAAACTGCCATCCGGCCGTTGCCGCTTGCTGAAGAAGGGCTCGTACTGGCGGACCGGCTTGCCCTTGTTGTTGAAGATGGTCCAGCCGCTGCCGACCCAGCGCGGGTTGACGATGGGCGAAGCTGGGGCGTTGTCATCGAACGAGCCGGGTTCGGCCTGGATCTTCTTCTGGATTTCGCGACCGAAGCCGTCGGAGTAGCTAAAGCTGATCTGCAGCTTGCTCTTGGCCCCCTGGCCAAGATCGCTAACGTGGGTTTCGCGCCCGATGGTGGCCGCGAATGGCGGCTCGCCCATCCGCATGTAGCGAGTCAAGTCATAGACGATGCGCGTCGTCGCGTTGGCAAGCAACTCGTGCGCAGCCTGGGTTGCAACGCTGACCTTCGGGTCGGGCGATGCCTCAACCGGCTTGTCGATAAAGGCATCTAGCAATGCCTGCGGCGGCTCGGGCAAGAACCGGCCATCGAGCAGGTCGCCCTGGCGCGGATTGTCCGTGGGCTTGCCCATCACAGCGGTGCCTACCACCATGCCCAGCGTGTCGAAGGCCACTTCGGTCTGGTTGTGATTCGGGTCGCTAACCAAGCGCGGCTGGAGCACGCGGTAGTCGTTGGCTTCCACCGTGACGCAGTTGCCGAGCGCGTCGCGGGTTGCGGCCATCAGCAGGTCGTGGGCGTCAAAGGCAACCACGGCACTCTGGCCGAAAGGATCGCGGTAGCGGCGCGGTAGGAAGAAATGGCCGCGTGCTTCGGCCAGTTCAACAGAGGCTGCCACATCGTCCGGGCTACAGAACGAACGGCCCGAAGGGATCCACCAGCGGCCGTCGCCGTCCAGGTCGACATAACCGCCCTGATTGCCAGCCTTACCGCCGAGAATCGTTGCCTGGGCCGCCAGCGGCAGCAGGGATTCGTCGGGTTGCGCTTGGCGCGGGCGCTTGAACACCTGATCCAGCAGCCCAGGGGTGAAGGCGAGCTTGTAGCTTTCGCCGGATAGGGCAAGCGGCTCAAGCTTATTTAGTGCAAGCAGCGCACCGGCATCGCCCTTGCTAGCCCCGCAGTCATCGGGCCGATACAACGTGCGCAAGCGCTCGATCAGGCGTTTGTACTTATCGCCGTCCGGTGCTGCGTCTTCATATTGAATCTCCTGCAAGTCAGTCAGCTTTTGGAAGCCGTCTTCCTCCCAATATTTGAAGGTGAAGCGGCCGGGATCGTCGGGCGGTTTGAAGCCGTGGAGCTCATAGGTGAGCGACTCAGCCGGTAAGGGAGCACGATAGACATCGTTATGTTTCTCGAGTTCAAGGTCACCCGTCGCGCCGATCGGATAGGTGACAGCGTTTTCGGTGTAACTGAGCAGGGTGCTGGTCTGCCTTGCGCGGTCCCACACGTCGTTCAGCGTCGATTGGCGCCGCCCATAACCTACGGCCAGTGACCGGAGCACATTGCCAAAAGCGTCCACCTCCAGCGTCAGTGCGTGCTGTACGCGCGGATCGGCCAGATTGCGCTCGTAGTGGCAGTTGATCGCCTCTCGTGCATGGGTAAAAAAGACGGCATGGCGGTTCAAGCCACGCGGCTGCACTTGGCGGATGGTGAAGTTCTGCTGGGCGACGGTGTAGGGGTGGCCATGGGGGTAGGCGTCGTCCGCACCGTGGCCGTCGAGCGCATAAACCTCCTGACGCAGCATCATGCCTTTGAGGGAGCGCACCGCTTCACGCTCCTCTTCCGAACTAAGCTCCATCGGAAACATCGTATCGGGCAGTAGATGCTTGTTCGCCTCGTCGTCGTTGTCAAGCCAGGCTGGCTCGCGGTAATACTCACCTCGGTCCGAGTGATCCAACATGCCGGCAAAGTAGTTGGATACACGATCAGCCTTGCAGTAGATCCCGGTGTGGAACCAGGTTCTGGTCAGCACCGGCGGCACATGCGAGACACCGTCGATGTTGGCCGCCGGCGTCTCCCCGTCTGCAAGGGTTGCGAACTGTTCCGTGTCCCACTGCTCCACCATGCCGAATCCACGGAACTCGCGCTCCTCGCCGTCGAAGTAGCCATGGTGATAGGCATAACGGGTGACGAAACGGTTGCGGCTGATGTGATCGAAGGTTTCGACACGCTCCACGCAATGCACCGGGAACGGCAGCTTCGTAATCCACGGTTTGCCGTCTAGTTGATCCTGCAGATAAAACTTGGTTGAAGGCGCATACTTAACCGTAGTCTCTGCGCCCAGGTTGTTGATCGTCGTCTCCAACAGGTGCGGCTTGCGCCCACCCATCAGGTCCACATATCGAAGCGGACGGTGAGCTTCCCCGGGCAACGGAGATGACCAAACCAAGCAGGCGGTGCCGTTGCCGAGAAGATCCAAGGTTTGCACGGAGGCGACGTTATCGAGCACAGGGAAGCTTTGGATTATGGTCGGAACGCTCCAGCTATTGCCTGATTGGTTAAAATACACGCGTACGCCATCGCGATGAAGATAGATCAAATCCGTCGTGCCCGTACCGTCTATGTCGGCCAGTCGAATGCGGCGGGGATCGAATTGATCGACGTGGTCGAACACGAATTCGAGATCTTCCGAATCGTAATCCATCGTGACTTTCGCGCCGAATCGGCCATAACCGAGATTCGGCCAATAGCAGATCTCGCTGTTGCGAATACGGACGATATCGCTGAGTCCATCGCCGGACATATCCGAGAGATAGATCGACTGTTCCCCATCGGCAAAAACGATATGCGGCCCCTTCTCCTCGTCCCATGATTTGCTAACCCGCTGCGCGGCATCAAAGCCATCTTCGCCCAGTGAAGGATACCACACAAATGCGTCATGTTCGCTGATCAGGATATCGGCGTGACCGTCACCGTTGATGTCGATGAACTTGAGATTGGGATCGTTCCAATTCACATGAGGCAAAGAGGCGAACGGTACGAACGGATCCCAGTGACCGTCCAGGGTTCGTTCATAAAATCCCGGGGTCGGACCGTCAAATTGTACGACATCCGGACGACCGTCCCCTGCCAAATCGAGAAATTGGAATCGATCAGCCAATGCTACCGCAGGCTTGAATGATACAAGTTCTGCCCGACCGAACTTCGCCTCAATCGGTCCAGCCGCCAAGGTCATCGGACTCAGGTTTCGTTTGTAATACCATGCATTCGCATGCTCGGTCAATAAGCCAGACAACCCGTCACCGTCGAGATCGATCCACTGATAGGTGATGCAGTCAATGCCGATTGGCATATTGTCCAAGCTCTCACCCTGCAGCTCCTTCAGTTCGGACTGAATTTCAGCATCTTTGTACAAGAACGCCAATGGAGGCATCTGTGCGGTGAGATAGCTTCCGTCTTCTCTTAGATTGTAGCTGCGCTGCGCTACCTCAACTAGTTTGGAATAGATGGGAGCACGTGAATTTGCAGCGTCTTTCTCATACTCGTAGGTGAAGTCGGTTGAGCGAACAAGGCCGTCATATCCTTTCTGTGCGTCCGGTTTATGCGGGTCATCGTCTGGGATATGATGGAACATCAACACACGCTGGCACAATCGATATGTACGAATTTCAAATGTGGAACGGTACGAAGAAAACGGGTCGTTCCGAAGATTCCATTCGCCAGTCTCCTCAGGAGTAGGAATAGCTTCATCATGTTCACCATAATCGAGTACGGCTTCGAAATACCAATCCCCAGGCGGTTCCGGCCATGGCTCATTTTCCATTATTTCAGGTAGGTAAGGCTTATGATTACCGTACAAAATACGCTTGAGGTACTTGTTGACGGTACGCCGTTTGTCATCTCCATCCCCGCGGTTCATTTCGTGAGCTTTCGAGAAGTCAACCTTAATCGCATTCTCAGCTTTGTATTGATAATTGATTACATTGCCCTTGTCGTCGTGGCTCTGGCAGATTAGCCAGCTGAAGATGCGCTCAGGACGCTCGGGATGCTCAGGATAGGCGATTCTCGAATCTTCGCTTTTCCCGTACCAGGTAGTGATGTTGTCTTTCGAGATGGAACGCCAAAAGATTTCTTTAGGATCAGAGACGTTCGTCCATCGCTCGATGCGAGCAAACAAACCTTCAACGCGAGGACGATACCGGCGAATATCATATTCCGTACCACTTACAGTCCGTGGCGGTAGTTCCTCGGGAATCCAGTTTTCCGACGCATCCTGCGTGAGCATGGGTACCAGATCTTCGGCGCCTGAGAGGATAAAGACATCTGAATCTTGAGCATCCAGATAGCGCGGCAGACCTTTATCCGTTTTTCGCGTAATCGCGGGCAGAGAAAGATTCCATCCCAAACCGAAAGGCCCATTGCCTGCGCCCGAGTCATACGATAAAGAAAGCTGCGGACCAAATCCGGATCTCCCAGGGCTCGTAGCAATTGGGACACTCATAGATCCTGTTCCTGTTACGGGATTTGCGGCGAATTTTTCGCCCATTCCGCGGATCGCTCCCCCTCCCTTAGGTAGTGAGATGGTTGGAGCTTTCAATATTTGGTCTTCCTTGCTGGGAGTTGTTGTACTTTCCGACTTAGACAATGTGTTCAACCTCCGATACGTGCATTCTCAATCATGCATTCAGAAACGTTAGGTTACAGTTTCTTAGCCACTATTTTGTCAACCAGCATGCACGTTTAGAAAAACATTGTCGATGCGTGATCTCTCCCATCGCATGATACAATTCGTATCAAATTGTACGAGGTAATATCCTGTTAGAGACCTAAACGGCACAGGGCATCTATACGAGAAAAGTGCTCAACTCATCTCTATTATTCAACTAAATGTATATTTTTACCAATATGCTTAAATGCCTATTTTTAGGTTTGTTATCGCTTGATATTTTGTCAGAATAAGGAGTAATTCCTACTATAATAATTTTTAAGTAAGTGCATGTTGATGACGTCTAGATCTGGTATTTTTTCCATTCTGCAAGCATGTTGATGACGTCTAGGTCTGGTTTTTTTTCCATTCTGCAAGCATGTTGATGACGTCTAGGTCTGGTTTTTTTTCCATTCTGCAAGCATGTTGTTGGTAATGTTGATCGCAAACTCGCTAGCAGCTACGACGCCGGCAAGGGCTCCCTGCTTCATCACGCCAATAAAATCTTCATTATCGAGAAAGGAACGGTGCAGTTGGATTAAATCCAGATTGCCTTCCGTTTCGTTGACCAAGGAGTAAGAGTTGATGTTGGCAAAATCGCCTTCTAGCATCTTTCTCTTAAGGAAAATATCTCCTACCCCTTGAAGAAGCGAATAATATTTATCCGCATAGATATGTGTATCGTTGACATCCGGATCCATGCTTTCTTTGATTTTGAGATGGTCCCATTTGTCTTTGATCCTGGAATAGAATTTCGCGCCGGAAACTATGCCAAGGATGGCATCCGCAGGTATTCTCCCCATGCTTTTTACGAATACCAGGGTAACTGGTCCATTCTTCATCAAATAATGCAAGTAAACGAACATAAAAGGTATCGAAATATGCTCATCATCAATCACATTCACGATGAGCAGCACGGATTTGTGAGTGCCCCTACGAGATTGAGCAACGAGGTTCATCAGTGTTTCGAAACCCTCTTTATATCCAGTGATTTGACTCGCCATATCGAATTTAATCAAATATTCATAATAGGACCTGCTTACCGAAACGTTTAACTCGATCTCGACGTCTTTGAATTTGAATCTCTTGATTTTATCAATAATATTCGGAAAGAATGCGAATACCAATATTACCGCGGAAGCCCACACCATGATGAGCGCTGAAGAGGCATTCGTAGGCGATTCTGTCAAATATATGAATCCGTACCATACGACAGCTAGAATAATCCCGGCATAGAGAATACGCTTCCCGCCCTGTCGAAGCGGATAAAGCAGTGTAATGAAGCGGCTTAACGCACTTTTGATTTCTTTAAACAAGTGGTGCGAACCGCCGGCAAGACTCTTGAGCAGCTGTTTCAATAGAGTAGTACCTCCCTCAACATCGATTATTATCGAAGATCTATGTCAGCTCCTCACCTACTTTTCAGAATTGTCGTATAACATCTGATCTGCGAACTTCGCAGATTGTCCATGTTTGATTTATTCGCGAAGTGATTGAATTATGCTGCCATTATAGCGAACGTCGCCGCAGTTGCCGCACTAACAACAAAAAAAACTGCAATTTACGCAGGGGCTTTCGTTTCGCTATCATCCAAAATCGACTTACTTATAATAATTATATTTTTTGCTCATGTACTTTCCTAAAGTCAGAATGAAGTTGAGCTACCTGTTGTTCAACCGCTCTTGAGTCGATTTCCGATGGTTTCGTTGGCAAAACTATAAGGGCATTCGCGAGGTGCATTAAGCAGCACATCATGGGCTCCTTCCACAGTGCGTTTAACCGATGCGTATATCTTCGACTCTTGGCTTTTCATCTCGATGTGCTGTAAGAATAATTGTCCAACATACAGCGCCAGTAGTAAAAATACGATGACTGGATAAATAAAAGCGTTTCAATTCTACACTCCTCCATACTCGTTCAATCCTTTCAATTTATCATGTATACCCATTTTCAAATACAGGTAAGTTCGATGCTGGACGTTACTTTACGCTGAACAAGACGTATCTGCCCGTTAACACAATGAAGGGCTACCGACGGTAATCGTCCTGAAGTCGCTGATGGGAGCTTCTCTGTGTTTATACAACTCCGCATCATGTATTAAAACAGACCATAAATATGTATTACTCAATTCTTATTGCCTGACCATTAATTACATCTACTTCAAACTGTTCACCTGATAAAGGGAAATCCTTCGTCGTGTGTAATATGTATGTGTCTGCTTCCGAAGTCGGCTCCAGCTTAACCCAATAGTTAACTTTCTCAACCCCTATCCCATGGATCTCATATATTGGCAGTGCTAAACGCATGAGTTTTTCTTCTGATGTAGAAACGTTTTTTAGATATAGACGGGCATAGCTGTTTCTTTGAAATATATTGATAACTTCTATGTTGTATTCGTAATGACCGTCTGTTGTTATTTGAATTGAATCTGTCATAACTCTCTCTGTTAACCAACCACTCGTATCTACACTCTTATAAAATAGAGGAGTGAACAAAAGCATGCTGACAATTAAAGCAAAAATCCCTACAATTCCACCTCTTTGTGGAGACCACCTTCTAACAAGTAAAATGACTGACAAAACAATTAGTAACAAGGAAGGTGTCCCAAGACCAATCATAATTACTGTAGCAATTAGATCAATCCCGCGCTGAAAATTGGCTGTTGATCCAAGAATAAACCAAATAATTCCAGATAAATTTATTAAAGCGGACAATATCCAAAGTGATTTTATCCATTTAAGCAATACTTTCACCCTTTTATTAAACTCTTAATTATTGCTTCATACACGGTTACTTAATGCTCCGATTTCCTCTAACTGTGACATAACATACCAATAGTGACGATATGCCCAACCACGTTAACCTGC